>CAVUGP010000006.1:0-885390 GCA_963741015.1 uncultured Chloroflexia bacterium
ATAAAATAAGGAATGAAAACTCTCGGGGTAAAAATTGAATACAAATAAAACAAGTATAAAAATTTAACTCTTTTATTGACCTTTTACCTATCTTCCTCGTCTCTCTGGTCTTTATCATCGGCGGAAGTTATTTCTCCTCGCCTCCACTCCGTAGCGATGACTGGAATTGGATCGTCTGGCCGAATGTATTTGACCCATTAAAGGCCATTAATCTGGCAGATCGCCGTCCTCTCTTTTCAGCCTTTTTAGTTTTTCTGAGTTCAATTTTTGGATTGCATCTCCAGTGGTATTACGTTGTGAATTGGTCTCTGATATTTCTCTCGGGTGTTGTTGTTTACTTCATTATCAAGATCGCATTCCCAACTCGAACTTGGCTTGCATTACCTGTTGCATTGATCTTCCTGATATACCCGGTTAATTATGCCAGGACCTGGCTCGTAACCATCAATAATACCTATGCGCTGTTATTGGCTTTGCTATCAATAATGTTGCTGCTCTTATTTAATAAATCAGGGAAGTTCTTTCAAATCCTGCTGGCTAATTTATTGTTCATTATCTCATTAGCAACATATGAAGCCGGATTTCGGTATTGTGATGCTTTCAGCGCTACTACTAATATTGATTAATCGTAAAAAACATCGATGGGCGTTTATCTCGATTATTCTTGTGGGAATCGGCTTCTTTGTTTGGAGAGTTTTTATTCAATCCAGTTTATTGAATGTCCAGGATCAATATATTCAAAATGTTAATCTGACTTTCCTTACAACAATAAAAAATTACATTCAGGGATTATTTATTTTTCTGTTCAATTGGATCGGCCCGATATTGATTCCTTTTGGAGAATATAAATACTGGGTATTTGTTGGTCTTAGTCTAATCGTACTCATTCTTTTATCAGTATTGATTGTGAAAAGAATTAAAAAGCTGAAAACCGACTCCCCCGTGATGCTATCCGGAAAGCTAAAAGAAATTAAATCCTCGTTGAACATAGCTATCGTAGGTGGATTATTTTGGGTCGCAGGTTATATCCCCGTCATCTTCTTATGGCAGCCAACTTTTTATGGAGATTCATCCAGGGTTAATTTTGCGGCAATATTGGGAGCAGCCCTTGTTGTCGTAACTTTGATCGCGGCTGGTGTCACGGTTTTCTCCAATAAGACTGAATTTCCAAAATGGACTCTCATTTTTATTCTCATTCCTTTGATCCTGTTAGGTATGATCTACCAGGTGCATTCACAAAATCAGAGGATCAAGGTCTGGGAGGTCAACAAGGCATTTTGGCAGGAAATGTTCACAGCAGTCCCGAATATCAAAAGTGGTACCAAATTGGTCATTTTTATACCCGGGTATCAGGACTTAGTACCTTTTGAGATGCGGCCATTCCGTGGGGATTGGGAAGCGGAATTTGCACTGGATGTACTGTATAATGACCCCGATTTATTTGCCGAATATTATTACATTGATAATCCGCAGTTGGCGGATAATTGGGTTCCTGTGAGTGGTGATTATTCAAAATTCTTATTCGTATATTTCGATCCTGAATCGGGATTGTTCTCTATTATTCAAGATCCCAAAACTGCACTCGATTTGAAAATTCAGGCGGAATCATATAACACTGAGAACAGGATCACCGAATTTACACCAGAAGTGGGGAAATATCGCTGGTTGGTGGATTAGGGTCATTTCAACTGTTTTACAGTGATCGAAGTCCAAAATCAAACGGCGATTATACCATAACCATTTTGCGACGTTCGACTGATTTGTAAAAATGGATTTCGGTTTTAGGTCTCGATCAACACCTTGATTGCCTGATTCCCGTGTGTTGTCAACAAATCGAATGCATCCTGCAGATTTGCCAGGGGGAAGTGGTGCGTGATTAGGCTTTCAAGCGGGAGGTCATTTTGGCTGAGGATGGTCAGGGCTTTCTGGAAATCCCAGTTATACCCTTGCGAACCGGTCAGCGTGATCTCCTTCTGGATAAAGAGGTTGACCGGGACTTCCGGCATGGGTTTTTCAAAGATGCCGATCAGCGTGGCCAAACCACCTTTCCTGACCGACCGTAGAGCTTGTTCAAGTGTCATCGAAAGACCGACGGCCTCGAAGGTAAAATCCGCACCCAGACCTTCGGTGGCATTGATGATCGTTTCAACAGCATCCTCCTGCAGGTTGTTGATCGTTACGGACACACCCAGATCGAGCGCTTTCTGTAAACGGAAATCGTCAATATCGACTGAGAAAGTGAGGCCCTGGGTCAATCGACTTACAAGCATGGCCGTCAGAAGCCCGATCGCGCCCGCACCGAAAATGGCGCTGCTGTCTCCCAAGCGCAACCCACATTTATTGACCGCATGGAGGGCAACCGAGAATGGTTCGACTAATGCGCCGCTTTCCATGGAGACAGAATCCGGAAGTTTTAAGACATACTTCGCAGGCGCGATGAAATAACCCCCGAAGGCGCCTTGCCCGCGCCGGTAATGGAAGCTGACGTCTTGGCATAAATGATATTGGCCGCGCTTGCAGAAGTAACATTCACCGCAGGCGATGACAGGTTCCACGGTCACCCGATCGCCAATTGAAAGTTTAGAGACTTCTGAACCCAATTCGATGATCTCGCCAGAAAGCTCGTGTCCCACTGCGCTGGGCAATGCAGCCGAGGGATGTTTTCCCTTGAACAAGTGCAAATCGCTACCGCAAATGGCGGCATACATGGTCTTGATTCGGACTTCATCGGGTTTGATCTCGACTATTGGTTGTTCTATAAAGCTGATCTTGCCGGGTTCGGAAATCATCGCCATCGGATAGGTTTGCATGAGAGCTTATTCTCCTTGTTCAACTGAATTGGTAAGGGAGTCGAGAGGTCCAATCGTAATCTTGATGATGTCTCCGGGATGCAGAGGTGCCTGGGAAAGCAGTTCTCCATGGAGCAGTTTCGGACTACCTGTGAGGATCATATCCCCAGGATAGAGTGTTGTCAGGGTCGACACATAAGCCAGGATCTCATCGATATTGAAAAGCATTTCGCCTGTCACCGCCTCCTGAACGAGTTCGCCGTTCAACCAGGTAGAAATCGGAAGGATGTTTGGGTACGGGATTTCATCCGCGGAAACGAAGAAAGGCCCGGTCGGCGTAAACGTATCGAACATCTTGCCGCCCACCCATTGTGATGTGCGCCTTTCTAGGGTTCGGTCACCAATATCGTTGGCAATGGTATAGCCGGCGATATACTTTCGTGCTTCTGAGATGGAAACATTGCGGCAGATTTCACCGATGTAAAAAGCCAGTTCCGCTTCGTAGTGGCTATCCTTGCAAATTTCTGGCAGACGTATTGTGGATTGATCCGCGGCTAACCCACTTACGGGTTTAAAAAGATAATTGGAAATTCAAGCCTGGACCTTTCGATCCCGCAGGGATAATTCATGCCAACGCAAATAATCTTACCGGGATTGGGAATGGGTGGGGCGAGGGTAATACTTTCTAAATCAAGCGCAAGATTTTTAATTTGCCTGCCAGTTGACTTTGAATCCAGCTTTTCCCTGGCATAGGAAACGGCTTTTTCCAGGGTATCCTTGTCTTGTTTGTGTAGAGAGAGAAAGGATTTAATTGAGGGAATTGAAAGTGGGATTTCTTTTTGTTGACTTTTAACTTCATAGTGATACAAAGCCAGAGCTTGATGGATATCGATGACTTTTCCTTTGAGAAGATATCCGGGTCGTAAATCTTCATTATTGTCGTAATAGGTTAGCAGACGCATGTTTGAATCTCGGCTTAGTCTTGATTGAAGTTGGGTGGACGTTTTTCAATAAAGGCGTTGCGGCCTTCAACGGCGTCCGCGCTTCCGCCGGTCTTTACCCGCAGATCGCTTTCCAGAGTGAGACCTGCTTCCATGCCATTCCGCAAGCCGACATTGATGCATCGCTTGGTGGACGAGGTGGACTCACACGAAAAGGACGCGATGGTGCGTGCAATGATTATTGCTTCATCCAGCAGATTCTCAACAGGGAAAATAAACTCAACCAGGCCGATCCGCAAGGCTTCCTCGGCATCGATCGTGCGACCTGTGAGCAGCAGTTCCATCGCCCTGCCGCGCCCAACCAGGCGTGGCAAGCGTTGGGTGCCGCTGCCGGAGGCAAATGCACCGATCTTGACTTCGGGGAAACCAAATTTCGCAGTATCAGCCGCAATCCGGAAGTCACAGGCAAGTGAAAGGACAGCGCCGCCGCCAAAGGCATAACCGTTGCAGACGGCAATGATGGGGAATTGGGCATCTTCAATGGTCTGGTTGAGAGTGGATTCCCAGTAATCGTTCTCCAGCAGCCATCCGGCGTCGGGACTGAAATTGTGGATATCCGAACCGACCGAAAAAGCTTTGCCCGTTCCGGTCAGCAGAATACAGCGGATCGCCGAATTATCTTCCATCTCTTTGATTACCCTCATCAAGGCTCGCTTCACTGCATGGCGTAGGACCCCCAGCGGCTCTGAAACCAGGGTGATGAGTGCAATCCCTTCTTCTGGGTAAGTGACCTGGATTGCGGAGGTTTCTTCGATGCTTGAAGCTGATTGTTTTTCGTCCATTTATTCTTCCGTTCTCAACCGGGAGGGGATGTTCAACGGGGATTTTGAATTAAGGTCGTTGCCCAGGCCCATTGGTTCTTTCTGAAAGAGCCGGGTGTCCATTAACTTGAGGTCGGGTGAGATGAGCGGTTTGAATGCCATTTGGGAAAGAATATCCCGATCCAGATCAACCCCGGGCGCAATCTCCATCAGCTCAAGCCGGCCGTCATTTTTACGGAAGACTGCTCGTTCCGTGATATAGAGCGCTTCCTGGCCACGCCTGTCGGCGAAGGTACCGTTATAACTGACCTGTTGCAGTTCCGAAACAAACTTTTTGCTTCTACCCTCATTCTCGATGACCAATTGGCCGTTATTGACTTCAATTTTAAGTCCGCTTGCTGTCATCGTCCCGCTGAAAATAACTTTTTTTGCATTTTGACTAATATTGACAAATCCACCTACACCGATGATCCGGTCGCCAAAGCGACTCACATTTACACTGCCTGTGCTGTCGACCTCTGCAAATGAGAGGAACGCCAGGTCCAGGCCCCCACCATCGTAGAAATCGAACTGGTAGGGCTGGTCGATTATGGAGGTGTAATTGATTGCAGCGCCGGCATCCGAGGAGGGAGAACCGCCGTTAAGCCCCTGTTCGTTGGTTAGCGTGATTTGACTCAGGATGCCTTCCTCTGCGGCGATATTCCCGATGCCGGTCGAAACACCTGCGCCTAAATTGCAGATTGCATTAGGGCGCAATTCCATTGCAGCCCGTCGGGCGATGATCTTACGGACATCGAATGCCAATGGTGCGATGAAGTCGTCGGGCAGCCTAATCACTCCGGCATAAGCAGCGCTATATTCCGTGAGGTAGGTCTGGCGTTGATGAGGATCCACAACAACCAGATCGACCAGCATACCTGGAATCTTGACATTCTTGGCTGGGATAGTCCCACGCTGGGTGATGCGTTCCACTTGGGCGATCACCAGGCCGCCGTTACGGTGGGTGGCCTGTGCCATGGAAAGCATTTCGCCAAATATCGCTTCTTTTTCCATTGAGACGTTGCCGTCCTCATCTGCTGTGGTCCCACGCAGGAAAGCGACGTTGATCTGGTAGGGTTTGTAAAAGATCCACTCTTTACCATCCAGATTGACCAATTCAACCAGGTCTTCTTTGGCGCACTCACTCTGTCGGCCGCCGCCAAAACGAGGGTCGATAAAGGTATGCAATCCAACATGGGAAAACAGTCCGGGTCGTCCTGCGGCCATCTCCCGGATCAATTGTGATAGAGCGCCCTGCGGTAGAGTATAGGCTTCCACCGTATTCTGTGCGGCGCGTTTTTGAAAAGCGGGACTGTTGACCAGCGCACCAGTGATGATCCGTCTAACCAACCCAGGATGAGCCAGGTGGCTGACGCCTTGGTCGATATTGTCACCGATACCCACGGGATGAAGCAACGTAAGACCGTGCGGGTAACCTTCCGCCAGGAAGCGGTTTTCCAGAGCCACGATCAAAGCTTCTGGAACAGCATGTCCTCCTCCGGAACCACCGATCAGGATAATATCACCGTCAAGGATGTAGCTAACCGCTTTTTCGAATGACACAATTTTCAAGGCTTTCCTCCAGACTGTTTATATTGTTTAGGGGATCACTTGATCCTGCAAATACTTATCATACCATCACAATTTTATTCCATCGGACAAGCATTCCCCAGATTGGAGCAAAAATTTTATCAGGATTTACGGAAAAATTGACCTTTGGGTTAAAACATCTGTATAATGTATTCGGTAATTAGGATAACTTAATGATCGTTTTAGGAGAAATAATGGCCATTAAAGATTTGGTGCAGGTAATGCTGGAACGTGCGAACGATAACCCGATCACCCCACTCCGACTGAAGGATTGGGACGAGATTGTTAAGTGGGAAATTGATGGACAGGACTTTTACTGGTTAAGCGAGGATGGTCAATTCAAACCCATCGATCAAGGTAATGCTGGTTTCGTAATGAAATGTTCAGGTGAAACGCTGCAGAAGATCGTCGATAAAAAGATGCCTTTCTTCGTGGCTGTGTGGGGGACAGGTGACATCCAATTTGAGGGTGGGTTTGGGGATGCCTACCGGATGGGATACGTTTTCCTGGATGACAAGCGGCAGCGGCGAGTGATTTTCATCAGCCACTGTTGGCTGAATATCAATACCCGCTTCCCCCAAGGTGCGGCTTTTCCAGGCGTGAACGAACCATTGATCAAAACACTTTTAGACAGCGGTGTGGGAATCATCCAAATGCCCTGCCCCGAATATGAAGTTCTGGGACTGGAAAAATATGATTACGGTGAGATCATCCTGGAACCGCTGCGGTCCAAATTCAGGGAAGTTGCCCAAATCGTCGTGAAGCAGATCAAGGATTACTTGGCATTGGGATTTGATGTTGTGGGGATCATGGGGATGAATCCCAGCCCTTCCTGCGGGGTGGACCAGACCAAAGGGAAGGGTACAATGCTGGGTACCAGCCGGGACACATCCGAAGTCAATGATTTGGGAATTTTCATTGATGAGTTGAAGAAGTTGCTTCAAGAGAATGGTCTTTCAGATATCCCGATCTTCGCGATCAGACGCCTGATGATCGGCGAATTCGGCTTGGAAGAGCGATTGGAAGAGTTGAGAGCACACCTCGACTAATAGTGTTAATCCTGAAGTGAAACAAGGAGGTTTGAGGCTTGATCAAGCCCCAAACCTCCTTCTTGTTTAAATTTTGTTAGTTAACGAAATGTTTAGCCTTTAATCCCTTGACAATATAGTTTATGTTTTATAAAATATAAAGTATGAATAATCCCTTTTCGTCCACCAATAATAAGCCTCCGCAGTTGAAAGAGGATTTTGCTTATGAGATGATCAGGGAAGCGATCCTGAGCGGTGAACTGCTTCCGAACGAACAGATCAGCCTGAGCACCCTTGCCAAACAGCTTGGAGTTAGCATCATCCCTGTCAACCATGCCATCCGAAGACTTATTTCGGAAGGCCTGGTCAAACAGGACCCCCACCATTCCCCCTATGTCGAAGAGTTTTCAGCGGATGCAGTCAAGGAAGTACTGACCATTCGATATCACCTCGAAGAACTGGCATTGAGAGAATTTATCCCTTTTATCAGTGAAAAGGAAATGGCAGATCTTCGGGACCATATCAAATGCATGGACGAAAAGGTGTCAGAGCATGATATGCACGCTTATGGGATTGCAAACCGTGCATTCCATTTAAAAATCTATTCCTATTGTCCTTATCCATTGCTTTATGAGTTGATTGACGATCTATGGAATAAAGCTGAATTAAAATCGAAGTCGATCCGTCTTTTCTCTCGTTCACAATATGGCCGAACATTCTCAGGAAGACCACCAACAATTATTGGATCTGATCGAGCAGAAAAAAGTGGAAGAGGCGATTGAATTCCTGCGAAAGCATCGTGCCGATTCCCGCGAAAAATTACTGGAACAAATACAATAGCAAGGTTTTAACATAGCCCTTTTTATGGAAACTTTCACATACTACAAACCTCTTAGCGTCAACGAGGCGATCAATATTGTCAAGCGGGAGGGGGGTAAAGTACGATTCCTGGCGGGCGGTACCGATCTTCTGGTGAGAATTAACAATCAAAAAATTGTTCCAACTGCAGTTGTTGACCTTGAAAGCAATTGATGAATTGAACTATGGGATCAGGATTGAAGGACATGCTGTACACATTGGTTCATTGACTAACTTTGCAAGGATCAATATAGATCCCATTATCCTTGAGTATTTTCCCGCCCTGGCAGAAGCTGCTGGTGATGTGGGTTCCGTGCAAATCCGTAATCGGGCGACGATTGGCGGAAATATCTTAATGCGTCACCTGCTGCGGATTTGCTCCCACTACTATTTATCTACAACGCGAAATAAAATTAGTCGGCAACGTTTTTTCCCGGCTGCTTCCAATTGAAGCGTTCCTGCTCGGCCCGGAAGACAGCTTTGGGACCTGAAGAATTCTGGGCGATATCGTTCTACCTTTACTGGGTGAAGAACAATGTTAAGCTTTGCACGATTAACAATATGTCTCGGCGCGGACCTGGCTACGGTCAATATCTGCTGCCAGGTGTTCGCAAGGTTGGACCACCCGGTTTGCAGTCGGGGCAGTGCACCAACGCCATTTATTGTTGAAGACAACTCGGGCATTTTGAGCAATCCAGTCGTCAGTCTTTCCGAAAAGAAGCAATTGATCCACCGGTTGTACGGGCCGCAAAACCCATTACAGATATTCGATCATCCAAAGAATATCGCCAAGCCATGCTGGATGTCCTTGCTCTACGGACGCTGATTAAGGCCCTCCAGGTCCTTGGAGAGTAAACAACGTGAATAAACAATTCGTACCCAACAAATATCCGATATCGCTGAAGATCAATGGCAATACCTACAGTATCGAAGTTGAACCCAATAAGACCTTACTGTGGGTTTTACGCGAACAGTTGAACATAACCGGCCCCAAGGAATGCTGTGGGGTTGGGGAGTGCGGCGCATGTACCATCCTGATGGATGGTAAAAGTGTCAATTCATGCCTTGTTCTCGCGGTTGAAGCGAACAGCCATGAAATCGTTACCATTGAAGGTCTGGGCGGTGTGGAAGGACTCGACCCCATCCAACAGGCCTTCATCGACCAGGGTGCCATTCAATGTGGTTTCTGTACGCCTGGTATGATCATGTCCGCCAAATATTTGTTAGACCATAATAAAAACCCGTCTGAAGAAGAGATTGCAGTTGCTCTTTCCGGTAATTACTGCCGCTGCACGGGATATAAAAATATCGTTGAGGCTGTAAAAACAGCCGCATTGAAGTATCAAGAATAGGGTTCTTTAAAATGAGAAGAATTATTGACCAAAGTCTGCCGCTCGAGAATTTTGCCAGTGAACCTTTCCCGCCCTCGATTTCACACTCGACACATATTGAAGGAGGCAGGCGGCCGGCCGCTTCGGCAAAAATCGACCCTACCGATTTTGAGCACGGCATGGCGCTTGCCTCTGATCAGGTAAATGCCACACACATTCCGGCACAGATGTTGATGCCCCCTGGCATTACTGCCCGGAAATTGACGGGAAACGGTCAAAGACCATTGATGAAGTACCCTTGGAGTGGTGCTATGGCAATGGTGTGGTACTAGACATGCGTCATCTCGAGCAAGGCTCCGGGATTATGGAAGCTGATGTGGTTGAAGCGCTTAAAAAAATTGATCATAAACTTCAGGAGGGAGATATCGTCCTCATTCAGACAGGTGCCGATAAATATTGGGGTACGACAAAATACGTGTCTGCCCAATTCGGCCGACGATGGAAGCCACCAAATACATTCTGGATCAGGGGGCCCGGACCATCGGTATTGATGGCTGGGGTTTGGATCGTCCCGTAGCAAAAATGGTCGAAGCCTATCACCAGACCGGTGACCAGAAAGAACTTTGGCCGTCTCATTTCTATGGCCGAAGGAGAGAATATCTGCAAATTGAAAAGATGGCGAATTTGGACAAATTGCCCGGGCCAACCGGCTTTACTGTTGCCTGTTCCGGTAGAGATTTAATATGGTTCAGCGGGCTGGACACGAGCCGTTGCTATTGTTGAAGACTAGTGGTTGTTTATTATATAGGAGACAAGATGGACGAAAAATTATTTCATAATGAGCATTATTGGGTCAGCAGTTTTGATTATCTGGATGAGGTCACGAAGGACTTTGACCTGCCTGAACGACTTTAAATTTCATGATGTGACCCTCCGCGACGGCGAGCAAAGCCCCGGTGTGGCTTTCACCGCCGAAGACAAGATCGCGATCGCTGAGTTGCTGGACGATCTTGGTGTTGACCGGATCGAAGTGGCCTTACCGGCCGTTTCAGAAGAAGACGTCAAGGCGACCAAAGGGGTGGTTGCGCTAAACCGAACGCCCAGGTCTTCGTGCTCTGTCGCGGTATGGCAAGCGATGTCGAGCTGGCGCTTGAATGCGGTGTTGATGGCATAATCCTGGAACTCCCTGTCGGCACACCCCGGTTGAAGAACCAGTTTGCCCATTGGACCGAGGATGATGTCGTTGAAAAGGCTGCTCACTGGGCGAAATATGCCAAGAATAAAGGTCTGGAAGTCGTTCTGTTCCCGATGGACTGCACGCGTGGTGAACCGGTATTCTTTGACCGTGTATTGAACGAGGTCGCCTCTCTGGACGCGGTCGATGGGATCGGCATTGTGGATACCTCCGGTTCGCTGACACCCCAGGCAGGCGTCTGGCTGACCAAACATATCAAAGACCTCACCGGCAAACGTGTTGAAATTCATACCCACGGTGACTTTGGTATGGCTGTTGCCACAACCCTCGCCTGCGTGACCGCTGGCGCTGAAGTCGCGGATGTTTCGGTTGCGGGCCTGGGTGAACGAACCGGTAATACCCCTCTGGATGAGACAGCCGTCTCTGCAAAGACCCTCTATGGACTCGACAGCAACATCAAATTTGACAAACTTTACGAAGTGTCGAATGAAGTCATCCGCCGCAGCAAGTTCAAGATCGCTCAATCAAAGCCTATTATCGGCCGTTACACCTTTACCCGAGAATCCGGGATGGGTGTCGATCTGGTAAAGAAACAACCCCTGGCGATGTTTGGTGTCCATCCCGCCTGGGTTGGTCGGCAGGCTGAATACGTGCTGGGAAAGAAATCAGGTTTGATGTCCGTTGAAATGAAACTTGAAGACCTGAATATGGATGCGCTTTCGGAAGACGATCAAAAGGCTGTCCTGACACAGATCAAAAACCTATCCCTTAAAAGAGGGCTTGTTACAGACGAAGAATTTGTTGAAATCGTTAAATCAGTTACCGGAAAATAATAACGGAGCAGAAGTAAAAAGTTCTATGGATAAGTCAAAGAAGTATATTGGGTCTTCAGTCGAACGCGACGGCATCAATGAACGTGTCACCGGCAAGTTGAAATTCACAGGTGACATGCGATTTGAGGATATGCTTTATGTCAAACTGGTGCGAATTGACTGCCCCAAGGCAAAAATCCTGTCCATAGACACTGAGGCCGCCTATCAGGTTGACGGCGTAGTTTACATCATGACAGATGCCGATATACCGGTTCCCATGCCGAGGTTTGGCCCATTTGTCCCCGACCAGCCTGTGATTGCGACCAAAACGGTTAATTTCTACGGCGAACCAGTCGCAGCTGTCATTGCCGAGACAGAGGATGCGGCAACTTATGCTGCTTCCCTTGTCAAGGTGAATTACGAACCACTGCCTGGTGTTTATACGATCGATCAAGCTCTGGCCCCTGATGCGCCCTTGGTTCAAGAACCCGATATCCGCGAAGATAACGAATTTAAGAATTCAAATATTTTTTATGAATGGAAATTCGGCTGGGGAATTCCGAAAACAGCCGAAGCGGACCTGTTCGTTGAAGATACCTTCAATTTTCCAATGACGGTTCATTTTGCAATCGAACCCCATGTCTTTATTAGTGCACCTGAGGACGACGGCGTTGTGATCTACAGCACTGTCCAGCATCCTTTCCTGGTCCAGCGTGAGCTTTCCCGGGTGCTGCAGCTCCCGATTTCAAAAGTTAGGATCATTTCACCTGAGATGGGCGGCGCTTTTGGCGGCAAAGGATATCCGAAATTTGAAGCTTTGATGGCATTCATAGCATTGAAGTTGAGGCGACCCACGCGTTTGTTGCTGACGATGGATGAAGTCTTCAAGCTGGTACGTCGAACCTCAGCCACTGTTCACATCCGGGCCGGTTTCAAGAAGAACGGCAAGCTTGTTTCGATGGTCGTCAACGGTGATTTTCTAATCGGCGCATATGCAGATGCCACACCCCGCATTGTAAGTAAGGCTTCTTATGCCGGGTGCGGCGTCTTCCGCCCCGATAATGTTTCCATCACGGGTCGAGCCATATTCTCAAATACCCTTCCTGGTACCGCCTTCGCGGCTTCGGCGCTCCCCAATATATGTGGGCGATCAATTCGATCATGGATTTGGCTGCGAACAAACTGGGTATTGACCGGCTTGATATCCGGGTGATGAATATTGTACCCAAAGGCGAACAGCTTGTTCCCGGCGATAACCCGGTTGATGGTGAGTGGGCTGACGATTTGAAGAAAGCCGCCACAGCCATTGGATGGGGAACCCCCCTGGCACCGGGGCATGGCCGCGGCCTGGGCATCGGGATCAAGACCCCTGCTCCCGCCACTGTCTCGCAGGCGATGGTTCGTCTGCACTATGATGGCAGTCTGCGTGTGCTGGTTGGGACGACCGAAATGGGCCAGGGCTCACGGACAGTCATGGGGCAGATTGCAGCAGATGGCCTGGGAGTGGATCTTGAAAAGGTCCGGGTTGTCAGCGCTGATACGAGCCTCGTTCCCTATGATGCAATTACGGCATCGTCCCGCTCAACCGTTTTTATGGGTAATGCCGTTGTGAATGCTTGTGCGGACCTCAAGGCGAGGTTGAAACCACTCGTTGCTGAAACGTACGGAGTTAATGCGGATGACGTCGCCATCGAGGAAGGCAGGATCACCGTTCAGGATAAGGTTCTTTCTTATCCGGAATTTATGCGCCAGTATTTTGGCCCGACAGCTGGCGAACTGATCGGGTTTGGAACGTATAAAGAACCCATTTTGAAGGATCACCCCTTGAAAGGGAATGCATCCTTCTGGGAAGTTATCATGTGCGCCGCGGAAGTGGAAGTAGACCGGGAAACCGGGCAGGTTTTTGTACGGAAACTGGCGACCGTTGGCGATGTTGGAAAGGCGATCAATCCGCTCCAGGTTAAGGGCCAGGATGAAGGCGGTGCGATCATGGGGTTGGGGCATTCATTGATGGAGCAGTTGATCATTGATGAAAACGGTATCCCCAGGAATGCCAGCGCTTTAGATTACCGGATCCCCACTATTATGGATATCCCAAATGAAATGATCACGCTCCTGGTCGAAAACCAGGATGGGTCCGGCCCAGAAGGGGCTAAGGGAACTGGCGAGAGCGGCATTATTCCCATTGGAGCCGCAATTGGTTTGGCTGTTGCTGATGCCACAGGTATAGTTTTTCATTCCCTGCCATTAACACCTGAAAGAGTCTGGCAGGCTTTGAACGCCTAGGTGTTCAGATAATCGCAATTGCATGTAGAAGTGTCTCTAGTAATACTGGAAAGGAGAGAATGGGATTAAGGCAAATTTTTTCTGAGGTTAGAAGAGCCAAGCCGTTTACTATAAGGAGAATTTCATGAAACAGTTTTACAAAGTATTGATTGGTGTTTTCGTCATGCTGTTCCTAATTTCAGCATGTGCGCCAAAAGCAACACAAGCCCCAATGGCTGCTGAAGAAACAGAAGCTGTTGCAGAACAACCAACAGAAGCTGCTGCGACCGAAGAAGCCGCTGCTGTAGAACCGGAATATATCCTGATCGGTAACCTTCAGGACGAGACCGGTGGTATGGCTGTCCTCAGCACCCCTCTGACCTACGCAGCAACCATGAAGATCGATGAGATCAATGCTGCTGGTGGTATCAATGGCCGTCTGCTGAAACTCGTCACCTATGACACCCGCAGCGATGTCACAGAAGCCATCAATGCCTACACCCGGATGGTCGAACAGGACAATGTCCAAATCGTACTTGGACCACCCATTTCCAATATTGGTATTGCAGTTGCCCCTGTTGCTGAAGAATTGAAAGTCCCGATCGTCGGCCTGTTCATGGTCGAATCCGCATTCAAACAAGAAGACGGTACCCCTTGGACCTATATGTTCCTGGCACAGGACTCTGACGTAACCCAGGGCAGTATCATGGGCCAGTACTCCTACGACCAGTTGAATGTCCGCCGCACCGCACTGCTTTACAACAGCCAGAACTCCTATTCTGCTGGTATTGGTATGGCTTATAAGAATCAGATCATTGCGAATGGTGGCGAAGTTGTGATGGAAGAGACTTACACATCGACAGACCAGGACTTCCGCGCACAATTGACCAAAATCATTGCCGAAGATCCTGATTCAATCTTCTTCCCCGGTTATCCCGCAGAAATTCCGTTGATCCTAGCCCAGGCGTACGAACTTGGTTATGATGGACTGATGCTTAGTGATAACTCAGTTCCCCCGACGGGTCTTTCGCCTAATACCGATCCCGAAGCTAACAAGAATTGCTACTACCCTTATGGGATTAATCCTGAAGATCCTGCGTTGCAGGAATGGGGTGCACAATATGAAGCTCAATTTGGCATTCCGCCATTAGCTCAATCCTATTCTGGCGCTGACGCCTTTGGTTTGATCGTGACCGCTCTTGAAGCATGTGGTGATGACATCACCTCAGAATGCCTCACGACCGAACTGAACAACATCAAAGGTTACGAAGGCTTCCAGGGAACATTTGACATGGCTGCCGATCATCAACCAAGCTCATTGCCGATGGCGATGATGAAAATTGTTGAAGGTTCTCCAGTCTTCCAGATGTGGTACCTCGCAACTGGTCCCGTCTCGGATTAAGTTTAATTTCCAAAAAAAGGTCGGGGTTATAATTGACCCCGACCTTTTTCTAAGGAGTTCTTATGGAATTCAAACTCGTTCTTCAACAGATCATCAATGGATTGTCTCTAGGGGCAATCTATGCACTGATCGCAGTCGGCTTTGCGATGGTCTTCAACATTTTGAAATTCTCGAATTTTGCACATGGCGGAGTTTTGGGTTTCAGCGCATATGCAGGTTTTCTTGCGGCAACGAAACTGGGGTTGCCATTATTCCCTGTTATTCTAGTAGGTATGCTCACTGGAGCAATTACTGCAATTATTGTTGAATTCATTGCTTTTAGGTGGATCAGGATCAGAAAAGGGCAGCTTATCTATTTCTTTGTCACATCGATCACAATGCTGATGCTAATGCAGCAAATCCTGATCATTTATTTTGGTAAAGCATTTGATTATTATCCGATCACGCTGATTAAGACCAAAGTGGTCCATGTGGGTGGTGTGACCATTTCGACCAACTACATCCTAACCCTTATTGCGACCATTATTGCCTTCAGCCTCCTTACCTGGATATTGAAGAAAACCAAAGTTGGGATCGCCATCCGGGCAGCCTCTAATGACTTGGTCGCAACTGGGTTGATGGGCATCAATGCTGATTTCATCATTTTGGCGACGTTCGCCGTATCCGGTATGCTCGGAGGTTTGTCGGGTGTTCTGTATGGCCTATCGGCCTCACTGACTCCCCAGATCGGACAGGTGGTCGTCAAGGGGTTCATTGCCTCCGTACTTGGAGGGCTGGGAAGCCTGACAGGTGTGGCAATTGCATCTTTTGCTCTCGGACTTATTGAAGTATTCCTGATTGCAACGATTGGTTCTGGTCTGTCCCCGGTTGTAATTTTCTTTATCATGGTTGCTTTCCTGCTGCTGCGTCCCCAAGGTGTCGCCGGTCAGAGTTTCCTGGATAAAGCATAGGAACTGGAGAAGAAAATGGCATATTATCTGACAGTAGGTACTTCCATTGCAATTGTGTTGATCAGTGTTTTAGGAACACATTTGCTGACCGGGATGAACGGCATGTTTTCCCTTGGGCAAGCCGCCTTCATGGGCCTGGGCGCATACACATCTGCGATCATGGTCGTTACATTTGGGCTTCCATTTCCCATTGCGGCAATCATTGCCATCTTCCTCACCCTGGTTGTCGCTTACCTGGTTGGTCTGGCGACGTTACGGATTCGGCAAGACTTCTTTGCACTTGCGACATTTGGGTTCGGGCAGGCTATGATTGGTCTCTTCACCGAATTGGTCCAGTTGACGGGGGGTTCCATGGGGTTCACGAATATTCCCCGCATTACAACCCCGGCTTTTGCATTCATTTCCTTGTCCGTGTGCATTTTCATTGTTTGGAGCATCCGCAAATCCCATTTTGGACGGGATAGTCTGGCGATCCGTGGGAATGAAATGGCAGCTAAATCCTCCGGGATCAACATATTCAAACATAAGATGATCATTTTCTTGATCTCTGCGTCGTTGGCCGCCTTCGCAGGCGTCTTACTGGCTTTTTACAACCGCTATATTGACTCCAACTCATTTGGCTGGATGGTCTCAGTGACCTGGATCATTATCGTCTTTTTTGGCGGACGGGACAGTCTGTTTGGCACGATCCTGGGTGGGGTCGTCCTGTTGGCGCTCCCCGAAGTCTTGCGATTTGCTGCAGAATGGCGCATCACGCTTTACTGTATCACCATCCTGTTCATTATCAATGTTATGCCCAAAGGTCTCTTTGGCAGTATTAAACTCCCCAAGAAAGCCCTAGCTAAACTTTTCAATAAGAAGCAGCAGGAGGTGGAGTAAATGGAAACCAACACCATGATCGAGATTAAGAACCTCTCAAAGAAATTTGGTGGTCTTTGTGCTGTTGAAGATTTCTCCGGCGAACTCAAGAAAAATCAAATCGTAGGGATCATCGGACCGAACGGCGCTGGGAAGACAACCATTCTTAACCTAATCTCAGGGATCTATGAACCGACATCCGGAACGATCCAATATAAGGATCATAATATCACCTGCATGAAACCTTACCAGATCAACCATCTTGGGATCGCGAGAACCTATCAAAACATTAACTTATTTAAGGAAATGACGGTGATCGAGACCATCAAAACAGCCTATTCCTGGCGGGCTGATTACAACATCTTTGGTGCGATGGTTTCTTGGCCGTCGGTTTGGAAATTTGAAAAATTAATTCGGGAAAAAAGTATGCATTGGCTTGAAAAAGTTGGCCTGGCCGACCAGGCTGACCAGATTGCCCAATCACTCCCTTACGGCATGCAGCGTCGCGTGGAAATTGCCCGGGCTTTGGCGACCGAACCTCAGGTCCTGCTTCTAGATGAACCCGGCGCTGGGATCAACCATACAGAGATCCAGGCGCTTGTTGATTTGATTAGCAGTCTGCACCAAGAACTGGGATTGGCCATCATCCTAATCGATCATCGGATGGATGTCATAATGAAATTGTGCAATTGGATCTATGTTCAGGACTTCGGTAAAAGCATCGCACAGGGCACCCCGGAACAAATCCAAAACGACCCGGTTGTGATCAAAGCTTATCTGGGTGAGGAGGAAATCAATGCTTGAGATCAAGGATCTTCATTCAGGTTATGGCAAGATTGAAGTCTTGCACAATATCAATATCACAGTGCCTGATTGCCAGATCATCGGTGTGATCGGACGAAATGGTGCAGGGAAATCGACGTTGCTCAATACAATCTCCGGACTGGTAAAAACCCGTTCAGGTGAAATCCTTCTGGATGGCAAGCAAATACCTTCAGCACCACATAAAGTTGTCAAGACCGGTATTGTCCAGGTGCCCGAAGGCCGGCGGATCTTCCCATCGCTCACAATCAACGAGAACTTGATAATGGGTGGTTATTTTACACCCATCCATGAAATTGAAGTCAAGAGGGAAGAGGTGTTTGAACTCTTCCCGGTGCTTAGAGAACGCATCAACCAACAGAGCGGAACTTTATCCGGTGGTGAACAACAAATGCTGGCAATGGGCCGTGGGTTGATGGCTGATCCTAAAATCCTCTTGCTAGACGAACCCTCATTGGGATTAGCACCTATCCTTTTCAGACAGGTGTTTGATATGATCCAGCGATGTAACCGTGAACAGGGTATGACAATCATCCTTGTGGAACAAAATGCACGTATGGCGCTCAAGATGTCAGATTATGCCTACGTGCTGGAAGATGGCGAAATTGTGATTGAAGGAACGGGTGAGGATCTGCTGAAGGATCCACGAGTACAATCAGCTTATCTTGGCGCGTCCGTCAATAGCTAATAATTGTAATTAAATGAAATTGAGATAATGTCAATGAATAATACCTTCAACAAAGTTTTCTTTTGAAGGTATTTTATTAATCGGGAACACATTTTGGATTGGGAGTGTAAAAAGTGATAGAGAAGCAACCAGTATCTATCGAGGTGAATGGAAAAACCTTTGAAGTTCCGTTGACTGCAATACACACATTGGTCCTGGGGAGTGGTGCTGCAGGACTGAATGCGGCCGTACAACTTAAAGTGAACGGCGTTGATGACATTATGATCTTGACCGAAGGCCTTCAGATGGGCACCTCGATTAACACGGGTAGCGATAAACAGACCTACTACAAACTATCCTTGTTTGGCGATGAAGCCGATTTGCCGGTGGATATGGCCGAGACCTATTTTGCTAATGGTGGAATGCATGGTGATTTAGCGTTGATTGAATCCAGCCTTTCACCGCGTGCTTTCTTCCACCTGGTCAATCTTGGCATGCCCTTCCCACGGGACGAATACGGCCAGTTTGTGGGTTATAAGACCGACCATGACCCCCGCCAGCGGGCGACTTCGATTGGTCCTTATACTTCACGTGAGATGTGCCGGACGCTCATCGGACAGGTGAAGTCGATGGACATTCCGATCCGTGAGAAACGGACTGCAATTGAGCTGGTCACGGTTAACCAGGATGAAAAGCGGATATGCGGTTTATTAGCCGTTACCAATGATGGTGACTTGGAAGCATATCTGTTTGAAAACCTAATCTTCGCCGTTGGCGGCCCGGGCGGCCTTTACCAGGCCAGCGTCTATCCTAAAGTCCATACCGGTGCGATCGGGCTGGCGTTGATGGCTGGCGCTGATGCTGTCAGCCTGCCAGAATCGCAGTATGGTCTAGCTTCCACAGGTTTCCGTTGGAACGTCTCCGGGACTTATATGCAGGTGATCCCCCGAGTGATCAGCCGTGCTGGAGACGGTATTTCCGATGAAAAGGAATTCATGCGACCCTATTTTGATTCGGCAGGGGAGATGAATGAAAAGATCTTCCTGAAAGGCTATCAGTGGCCGTTTGATGCCAAAAAAGTCATCGGCGGTTCGTCGATCGTTGATATCCTGATCTACATAGAGACGGTTGTCAGGCAGCGTAAGGTCTACCTAGATTTCCGAAGGAACCCGGATGGTTTCTCTTTTATAGAATTACCGGATGAAGCCAGGACTTACCTGGAACGCTCAGGCGCGGATCAGGACACACCCATTGGCCGGTTGGCAGCCATGAACCCGGCTGCCATTGCGCTCTACAAGGATCATCATATCGATCTTTTTATGGAGCCGCTGGAAATTGGTGTTTGCGCTCAGCATAACAACGGGGGACTGGCAGGGACGATCTGGTATGAATCCACCAATATCCGTCACATGTTCCCGATCGGGGAAGTCAACGGCTCCCATGGCGTGGCCCGACCAGGCGGTTCAGCGTTGAATGCGGGTCAGGTAGCGGGTTTTAGGGCGGCTGAATTTATAGCCAACCGCTATCAGGATTGGAGCCTGGAGGAGGAAGCTGGTATTGACGCCATTGAGAATGCACTGGCGGGTGCTCTTTCTTGGTTGGGAACAAGTGAGCGCGCGGAATCCGGATGGGAAGCAGAGCAAACCCGTTTTCAGGAGCGCATGACGCAGTATGGTGCTTATATCCGTGACAAAGACAGCATTGAGCAAGCTACGGAAGAAGCTCGAACACAAACCCAAACAATCCTCGAAAAAGGGTGTCATTTTGATGATAGAGAACATATCAAGAACGCCTTCCAGGCGAGGCAGCTTTGCTTTGCCCACCTGGTCTATCTTGAAGCCATCCGAAGCCAGATCAGAGCCGGGGTGGGGAGCCGGGGTTCTTCGATAGTTATGGATCCTGGAGGCAAAAAAATACACTCGCAGTTATCCGAAGAATGGCGAATTGCACCTGAAGATCCAAAATTCAGGGAAAAAGTTCTCAAGACATATTTCGATCCGAACGGTGAAATACAACATCGCTGGGAAGACTGCCGGCCGATTCCATCGACCGAAGGTTGGTTTGAAACCAGTTGGGCTCATTTCCGGGATGGATCGATCTATGATGATCATCAATAAAGAAAGAAGGAAGTAGTGGAAAAACTGGTTGCAATCGTAACAGGGGCATCTCGGGGCATAGGCCAGGGAATTGCTGTTCAATTAGCCAAAGTGGGGTGGCAAGTCGTCATAAACGATATCAGTCCGGTTGAAAAACAAGCCGAAACGCTTGAACTGGTCCGCCAGGTTGGGTCAGATGGAATTACAGTTCAGGGTGATATCACCAAAGTTGCCGACCGTGAAGCGCTCATTCAAAAGGTTCTGGAAGTGTATGGGCGGATCGATATGCTGGTCAATAACGCCGGAATCGGCCCCCGTATCCGGATGGATATGATGGAGATGACGGAAGAAAGCATGCGGGAAGTACTGGAAGTCAATTTATATGGGACCTTCTTCCTCAGCCAACTCACGGCCAAAACAATGATGCAGTTGATCGAAGCGGGAACGATTGAAGAAGCTAAAATCGTGAATATCAGTTCGATAAGCGCTTATACATCTAGCACCTCTCGGGCAGAATACTGCATCTCTAAGGCGGCTGTATCCATGGTGACCAAACTATTTGCTGATCGGTTGGCAGAAGAATCGATCAATGTTTATGAGATCCGGCCAGGGATTATCAAGACTCCTCTCACGGAAGTCGTCAGTGAAAAATATGACCGATTGATTGCCGAGGGTATCACTCCGATCAAACGTTGGGGCTATCCTGAGGATATCGGCAAAGCGATTGCTGCCATAGCGGAAGGATTTTTCCCGTTCTCAACCGGGCAGGTCTTCAACGTGGATGGTGGGTTCCATATCCAACGGTTATAGGAGTGTATCTGGAAAAAAAGAAATAAAATATAACAAAAAATTACAGGGGTTGTGGAGGAGAATTGAAGAAAAATTACAAGCGACTCAACTTGCTTAAATCCAATGAAGAATTTCTAGGTGTATTAAAGGAATTGGATATTGATATTCCTTTTGATCAGGAGATCATTACCGGAGATCAGAATCCCCTTGCCCAACCGGTTACATTGAGTAATGGGTTTACGGTTGGCAACCGGTTCTGTGTGCACCCGATGGAGGGTTGGGATGGGGCAACGGATGGCAACCCCACTGACCTGGTTTTTCGCCGCTGGCGGCATTTTGGGTTGAGTGGGGCAAAACTCATTTGGGGTGGCGAAGCCTTCGCCGTGCGTCCTGAGGGTAGAGCAAACCCGAACCAGTTGATGATCCGGGAAAATACCGTCAAACAAGTTGAAGGATTGCGAAAGGCGTTAGTTGAGGAGCATGAAAACGCCTACGGCAGCAGTGACGACCTCTTTATCGGGATGCAGTTGACACATTCTGGGCGCTTCTGTCGTCCTAACGAAAAAGCGAAATTGGAACCTAAGATCGTTTACCACCACCCCCTCCTGGATAAAATCTTCAATATTTCGGTTGACCTGACACCGATCTCGGACATGGAACTTGATAGTCTGATCGGGGATTATGTTAAGGCTGCGAAACTTGCTGAATCGATCGGGTTTAATTTCGTGGACATCAAACACTGCCATGGTTATCTGGGGCACGAACTGCTCAGTGCGGTGAACCGACCCGGCAGGTATGGTGGAAGTTTTGAGAATCGAACCCGATTTGTAAGAGAGATTGTTAAGGCCATCCAGGCGGAAAGCCCGGACATGGTGATTGGCGTGCGGTTCAGCATGTTTGACATGCCGCCCTTCCGACCCGGTGAGGATAAAGTCGGCGTTATGCTTGAATATCGGGATGAAAATGGTCAATATCCCTATGCCTTTGGTGGCGATCCTGACCATCCCGGTGAAATTAAGCTGGATGAACCGATTGCCCTAGTTCGCATTTTGAAGGACCTTGGTGTGGCAATGGTAAACTTTTCCGCTTCCAGCCCTTATTACTGCCCGCATTTGATCCGGCCGCATTTCTACCCGCCCAGCGATGGCTATGAACCCCCTGAGGACCCATTGGTCAGTGTAGCGCGTCTGGTCAATGCTGCTGCTGAAATCAAACAGGCCGTCCCGGAGATGTTATGCGTAGGTTCGGGATACAGTTATCTGCAGGAATTCATTCCCAATGTGGCCCAGGCGGTTGTTAGGCAGGGCAAAATTGATTTTGTTGGCCTGGGCCGTTCAAGTTTATCTTATCCGGAATTACCGGATGACATTCTGAACAAACGGCCGTTGAAGCGCAGGAAGATTTGCCGCACCTTTAGCGACTGCACGACCGCTCCCAGGAAAGGTTTGGTGTCGGGTTGTTATCCTTTGGATGATTTCTATAAACAACGACCGGACGCTGAGACTCTGAAGGCGATCAAACGGGAACTCAGAGGATTGTAACATCCACGGATGATCACGGATAGGAAAGGAGCATAAGCATGGCCAGGATAATCACTTTTGGAGAAATCATGCTGCGGCTGAAATCCCCGGGTTTTGAGAAATTATTACAGACTCCGATAATGGAAGCTACTTTTGGTGGCGGAGAAGCCAACGTGGCTGTTTCGCTTGCGAATTATGGGCAGGATGCCGCCTTCGTCACTGTCCTGCCGGAAAACGACCTGGGAAAAATCTGCAAGATGGAATTAAGGAAATTTGGGGTGGATATATCCCTGATCCAAATCGGTCCTGGTAGAATGGGCATATACTTTCTGGAGTCTGGGACGAATCAACGCCCTTCCAAGGTGATCTATGATCGGGCGGGAAGCGCGATAGCCATTGCTCCCAGTGACAGTATTAACTGGACTGGCGCTTTCAAAGGCGCGGATTGGTTCCACATCAGCGGCATTACACCTGCATTAAGTGAAACTGCAGCGGAGCTGGCCCTTGCCGCGGTCAAGGCGGCAAGGGAAAATGGCTTACGAGTATCCTGCGACCTCAATTTCCGTTCAAAGCTCTGGAAATATGGGAAACCCGCCCCGGAAGTAATGGGGGAATTGGTCAAGTTCGTTGATATATGTATCGCTAATGAAGAGGATATTCAGAAATCCCTTGGTATAAATTCGGAAGTTGATGTGGAAACCGGTCAATTGCAGACCGATCACTACCGCAGGATTGCACAGCAAGTGATGGATCGTTATCCGAATGTTTCTATGGTTGCCATCACTCTGCGTGAAAGCCTCAGCGCAACGCACAATAACTGGTCTGGCTGCCTTTTCACCGGGGATGAATTCCATATATCACAGAAATATACCATTAAGGATATTCTGGACCGGGTAGGTGGTGGGGATAGTTTCTCGGCAGGGTTGATCTTCGGCCTGTTACAATTGGAAAACCCGGCTGATGCATTGGAATTTGCGACGGCTGCGAGCTGTCTGAAACACTCCATTTATGGCGACTTTAACCGGGTCACGGTGTCAGAAGTGCGGGCATTAATAGGTGGCAGTCAATCCGGGCGAGTCCAAAGGTAAATCGAATAGAAAAGCACAGGAGAAAAGTTTGATGGATCAATTTACCCAAGCAGAAACTGACCTGGTATTCATGCAGGACCATTTCCAATACATGGAGAAGGCCAAGGATATCGTTGACCAGCTCATTGACCTGATCCTGAATTACCGGCAGAGTGGACACCCGGGTGGATCGCGATCTAAAGTGCACATCCTGCTATCCTTGATGCTGAGCGGTGCAATGCGTTGGGATATCCGTCACCCTGAGAAACGTTTCGCGGACCGGTTTATTCTCTCCGCCGGCCACACCATTCCGTTGGTGTACTGCACTCTGGCATTGGTAAATGAAGCGTTGCGGATCAAATATGCTCAAACCGGCGATGAAGCTTATTTGATGAAAGATGCCGATAAAAATATGCTGGTCTGGGAAGACCTGCTGGGATTCCGCCACCGTGGCGGACTTTCCGGCCATGCTGAGATGACGGATAAGTCATTATTTATCAAATTTAATACAGGCCCATCCGGCCACGGCAGCCCCGCAGCTGCAGGTGAAGCCCTGGCGCTCAAACGAGCCGGCGCAAAGGACGTGCGGGTGTTCATGATCGAGGGTGAAGGAGGTCTGACTCCCGGCGCTGTGCATGAGACCATGAACTCCGCCTGGGGTCTGAACCTGGATAACCTGATCTTATTGGTGGACTGGAACGATTTCGGGATCGACAACCACAAAGTGAGTGATGTGGTTTATGGCACCCCTAAAGACTGGATCGGTTCTCATGGGTGGCATGTAATTGGGACGGATGATGGCAGCGATTGGCAGCCGGTCACTCAAACCTTGCTGGACATTACGGCTTTGCAGCCGGATGACCGGAAACCCAAAGCAGCCTGGTTCAAAACGCGCAAGGGGAGAGGTTATCTGAAATATGATAACGCATCCCATGGTTCACCGCACGCAATGGACAGCGAACTTTTCTGGGAAACCAAGGCACCCTTTGTTGAGAAATACGGCGCCGTGTTCCAGAATTACGGTGGGGATGCACCCAAAGATGAGCAGGGTGTGATGTCTGAATTCAAAGCCAATCTGAGTGCCGTGATGGACGTCCTCAAAGCGGATCAGGATTTGGTGGATTTCCTGGCCGATCGTTTGGTCGCAATAGGGGAGCGTGTACCTGAAACGATTTCCACCTTCCAGCTCAGCGATGGTAAGCACACGCCGTTCACAGATGAACGGGTGTTTGACTATAAAAATTATCCTCAAAATCTTTACAAACAGCCTGGTGAAAAGGCCGCTAACCGGAATGCGCTGCAGGATTGGGGCGCCTGGGTCAATGCCCTGGGTGCAAAATCCTATGGTCGTCCTCTGTTCCTGGTTTCGTCTGCGGATTTGGCCGGTTCAACCAATATTGCGGGGTTTGCCAAAGGATATGAAAATTTTGAGGGGTATGGGTGGTATGCCCTCGAAGGGAATGAGCAGGGCGCGCTGCTTCCCCAGGAGATCACGGAATTTGCCAATGCCGGCATCATGGTCGGCCTGGCTGCGACCAACCTGGCTGTCAATCCGGAAGAAAGCTTTGAAGGTTTCTGGGCAGCCAGTTCCACCTATGGGTCGTTTTCATATCTGAAATACGGCATGGTGCGGCTCTTCAGCCAGATGGTTCAAGACTGCCCCTGGAAGCTGGGCAAAGTGCTCTGGGTGGCAGGACATTCCGGCCCTGAGACGGCAGATGACAGCCGTACCCATTTTGGGATCTATTCACCGGGTGTAACCCAGCTCTTCCCTGAGGGCAAGGTGATCAACCTCCATCCCTGGGAATATAACGAAGTCCCGGTCGTTCTTGGTGCAGCGTTGAAAGAAGACGTCCATGTTGTTGCGCTGCACCTGACGCGACCTTCCATTGAAATTCCCGACCGTCAGGCATTGGGAATCCCATCCCATTTTGAGGCAGCAAAAGGCGCCTACATTGTGCGGGATTATGTGGCTGGCAAGCAGCAGGAAGGCACGTTCTATGTGCAGGGTACCAGCGCGATGGCCGGTCTCGTAAAATTGCTGGGGACTTTGGCTGGAAAGGGTTTGAACGTCAAGATTGTTTATGTCTCCAGCACGGAGTTGTACAATCGGCAGGCTGAGGATTACAAAAAGAGGATCGTCACGGAAGCAGACAAGGCCAATTCGACTGTGATCACAACCCAAGCCAGAAACCTGATGAAGGATTGGATGTTCAATTCATTGAGTGCGAGTTACGCCCTTTCGGCTGATTGGGATGACCAATGGCGCACCGGCGGCACGCTGAATGAGGTGCTTGATGAAGCTCATCTTTCACCGAATGGATATTAAAAGGGATTGAAAAATTCACGGCTGAGCGGGATGCTCGCATTACGATGCTGCGGGATGAATTGAGCGAAATCAAGTGATCCTGACAAATGTTACGCATCCCAAATCAAAGTTGGAAAAAGAAACTTAAAAAACAACAACTTAAAAATGATTTATACAGGGAAGAATCATTGGTTTGACGATTCATCTCAATTTTTATGGCCAACAAAATTGTAGCAAAGGAAATTGGGTTGAATTTTTTAATCCCAAAACTTTGTCAATGGCTCGATGTCAATTGCTCTGAACGAATCAGATTTTATGCTCTTCCCACAAACATTCACCCAGATTGAATTCGGAGAACCTGGCAATAAAAGATGAGTTCGTGGGGCTGCAGGCAAGCACACCTAGATTGAGAGTCTGGATGGGTTGGTGTATGTGGAATATCCGCATCTGTTTGTATTGATGACCATCATATGAATTTTCAATCAGGAAATCCTGCCCGCGCCGGCTTAACCGGTAATACATCGAAGTAATTTTGGAACTTACATCGGCCGTTGCCCAATCCGAATAACCTAGATTGGTGACCACACTGCCCAAGCGCGAGAATTCCGGGTTGTCGTATTCCACTGCACATTTAAACCAATTGTCCGAATCCTGATAGAAAGCAATGCCACACTGGTCGAAAAGACTTTTAGGTTCCCATACCACTCTGACTGAAAACGAGAAATATTCGTCCTCAACTGGCATAAGAAATGCATGAGCATTATCGTTCCTGAAGCCATAAAAAGTCCGCTGCCAGAAATCGGTTTCAGGGTCGGTTGTCACGGTCAGCGAGTCGCTTTCAATTTGGTATTGGGTCGGCGGGTTCAACCATGTGAATTTATTCAGTTTCATCGGAACCTTCCTTGTGATTAATTTAAAAGATGAAATATTCATAATCGTTCTGAAAAAGAACATATTATCCATTTTACTCGTCTCTGAGAAGAAACTATGAAGAAGTGAATGCGACCCCCAAGAATGATGTTGTTCGTTGAATCAGGCTGTGATACACTCGAAAAAGGCCACTGCATAGTCATGGAATAAAAAATGAAGACGATTGAGCTTAAAAATCCAGAAAACTCCTCTTCGGTTGTCACGCTTAAGTACTGTGATACCTTTGGGAGCAAATTGCGAGGATTGATGTTCACGAAGGGACTGGACCCGGATAGGGGGATCATCATTGTGGAAGATCATGAATCCCGTCTAAATACGGCTATTCATATGTTCTTTATGAATTTTGATATCACTGCGCTTTGGCTGGATGAGAATTTGGTCATTGTTGATAAAGTCCTTGCGAAAAAATGGATGCCGATGTATTTACCAAAACAGCGTGCAAAATATGTTGTTGAACTTCACTCATCGAAATTTGGCGATTATGCGGTTGGACAACAATTATTGTTAACTGAACTCTGAATCATTATTTTATCAAATGGAACGACTGAACAAATTTTGAGACTGATAACTGATATTATTAGGTCTGGCTATGGATTAATTTGTTCTGAAATTATCTTTTCAACAGGTTGACTATGGAAAATAAATCCCCAAAGATATTGTCCTACATATTACCTACTTTTTCGGATATTCTCTGGATCGCCGCCTTTTTCCGAGTGTTGTATGTTGGCCGTTTGATGATGAATGTGGATGGCGATCTCATCATGCACCTCAGCATCGGTCGCTACATTCTGGATCACAAGATCGTTCCCCTGCAGGACGTCTTTTCCCACACCCTGCCTGGGGCGCCGGTTACGCAGCATGAATGGCTGACCACGGCTATTTTTGCTCTGGCTGAACGGCTATTTGGGTTTGAAGGCATCATTGTGCTTTGCGGCATGGTGATCGCCACGGCATTCTGGTTTGTTTATAAACGGGCGGAAAAAGAGAGCAAGACCTTTGCCACCCTGGTTTTTGTAGTGTTCCTGGCGATTATGACTTCCATGTTGCATTGGCTTGCCCGGCCGCATATCTTCACATTCCTTTTTTTGGCAATTTGGATGACCGAGCTGTATGCCATGAGAAAGGGAAAACTGAAGCGATGGTGGACCTTCCCGGTGCTGATGCTGTTCTGGGTCAATATGCACGGTGCTTTTATTGTTGGTTTCATAGCAATGATCGTCTATGGGGCAGGGATTGGGTGGGATTTGCTCTGGCGAAGGCTGCCTGAAGAAGAGCTTCCTGTTAAGCGGTTCTGGCTCTATTTTGCTTTGAGCGGTGTGTCTTCCTTTGCAGTATCACTCGTTAATCCGTCCGGGCTTGGACTTTGGATAAAGGTGGTCGGCCATGCCGGGAATAAATTCCTGGCCGACCATACGGTTGAATTTCAATCCCCAAATTTTCACTGGGCGTCTGTCTGGCCGTTCCTGATCATGATCGTTTTGTTGATCTTTGGGTTTGCATACAGTAAAAAACGAGTCAGGTCCGAATTGTTATTCACAGCAGTTGTCTGGATGGCATTGGGATTATATGGCGCGAGAAATATCCCTCTTTATGCTATCACGGCCGCCCCACTCTTGGTCCTGGTTTTAGACGACCTTCTGGTGAAAACACCCCAGCGCTTTAAATTCATGAACAAATTCCTGGATTTCAACAAACGCATCCGAAACGTTGACAAGCAATTAAAGGGTTATGTCTGGCCTATCCTGGGCGTTATTATTGCAATCGTGGGATTCATAATAGGTTTCCGTTTCTATCCCGAAGGCAAGGGATATGAAATTGATCCGGAAAAATTTCCGGTGGCAGCCGTCAACTGGCTGGAAGAAAACCCCCAGGAAGGCGAAATGTTCAACCTCTATACCTGGGGCGGTTATCTTGAATATCGCTTGTGGCCGGAGAAGAAGGTATTCATTGACAGTAAAGCGGATTTTTACGGTGAGGATTTTATCCGTCAGTACCAGCAGATTATGGAGGTACAGGATGATTGGGCGGATATCCTTGATGAATATGATGTGGATTGGGTGATCCTGCCGCCGAACGAATTGATTGTGAAAGCACTTGAGATCGAACTGGATTGGCAGGTCGTCTATGAAGATGACGTTGCGGTTATTCTAAGTCGGAATTAATTCCTTATAAGGTGCATAGGAGGCAATGAAAAAGAAGCTGTCATTACCATTTCAAAATATGACCCCTCGGGGTTGGCAAAACCTTGCGATTGTGGCAACGATCACGTTTTATCTGATCTTTATGGGATCAATTTATATTAATTTAGGAATTTGCAAAAATTCCACCATGGATTTTTGTGCCTATTGGGTATCGGGGAAAATAGTTAATCAACGCGGGTTTGCTGATATTTATGATTTAAATATTCAACAGCAGTTCCAAAGAGAATATTTTGAGTTTTCAAACATACCTACAGCACAAACTTTTGCGATAATGTACCCGCCAATATTTGTTGTGCCTTTTCAACTACTCTCTTTTTTAAGCCCCACTCTTGGTTACTTAATTTGGACTTTTATTAATCTAATTGGATTTATTCTTTATTTATCTTTCTTTATTAAAAAGACGGGCACGAGCACCTCCGCATCAAGATATATTTTACTTTTCATCATTTCTTTGCCTGTTTTCGTCAATTTTTATGAAGGGCAAGTGAATGTTTGGTTAGGTATTTGTGCAGGTGAATTCATAAGGGCAATCTTAGAGGATAAACCCTTCAAAGCTGGATTATGGTTAGGAGGGTGGTTAATTAAACCTCAGATTCTTTTGCTGATCATTCCTTTTATATTTATTCAGCGTTCAAAAAAAATATTTCCAGGGTTCCTCACATCAGCAAGCATCGTTTTTATTACTTCTTTCGCTCTGATTGGTATAAAAGGATTTCAAACCCTGATTAATGTTTTACAGACATCCGCGCTTGGAGGAGGAGTTAGCAATCCACTGGGGATGATGAATTGGCGAATGGTGGGCACACGTATTTCTCTGTATACCAGTCCAACTTTTGGCTTAATAATTACTATTGTAGGATCAGTTTTGACAGTGGGTTTAACCATATATTTCTTTAGAGAAAAAATTAAACAAAATTCAGAAGATATGGTGATCGCAATTCTCGCTATATTTGCTGCCACTAACCTAATTACATGGCATGCACATTTTCATATGTTGATCATTTTGATTCCACCAATGCTCTTTCTCCTAATCAAGGATCAATTTAATATGAAGTTCTTCTTGTTGTGGGTATTTTTACCTATTCTTGTTGAGTTTCTGGATCGCAATATGTTGGTTCTTATTTATTTAAATGTCCCACTTCCCATCCTTGCTACAATTATAAAAATATTGGAAGGATTACGGGGATTTATTCTAAATTTATCAATTTTAATTTGGGCAATTGTCACATATGTAAAGAAGAACAAACCACCTATAGAAGAAAAAGCACTGGCCTAAAATTTTCTTTTCCCAAAAATAAAAATGAATAAGTAAAAAAAGAGAAATAGTTAAGGTTCATAAAAAACACTTTTTACTTGAACGCAACTTGTTTTATAAGTAAAAAATCACGATTGCCCCAAGGATCAGGAATGGCGCAAAGGGAAGCGCATTGGAAAACGCCTGGTATTGTTTGGATAATAAAAGCCCAACGAAGTAGATGACCGAGAAAACTGCAAATGAGACCAGGCCAATCACAATGACTCCGACGATGGATGGCCATCCGGTTAGTGCACCCAGGATCGTGCCGATCAAGACATCTCCGAACCCAAAGGCAACTTCCTCAATTTCCTGCCCCCTGATCTTTCCGACGATTTTTGCCATTGCTATACCCAGGAAGAAAAGCAGAAGAGTGATCCCTAATCCAGCCAATATTCCAAAGACCGTTTTTAGGAAACCGCTTATTACGATGCCGTAGACCATAAATAGAACGAGTCCAACGATGCTCGTCTCGATCAAGACAGCGTGATGTTCGATATCAATCACAGCGATGATCCCAAACAGGATCAGGACCGGAATGCTTGACCAGATATTCAGGTGCGCGGGCGGAAAGAAATTCATAAGAACGCAGATTAAGGCCGCAATGAGAATGACAATAATCCAACGGATCGGCCGGGGTTTACCGCATTTAGAGCAAGTGAATGAAAATAAGTAGTTCTTGATTGAAAAGGGCTGGCTGCACTTATTGCAAACAGGCATTGTCAGTCCTTTAGATAGTGGCAGAACATCCGCGAAATAATTAACGATGATTCCGACAATTATACCGACAACGATATTGAGGATCACGGACATTGCTTTCTCCGATGAAAAGAATTATGGATTGATAAAATCCGAAGGATGGAAAATTTCTTCCATTCACGCTTTTGATTATACATTGTGCTTTGTTGGTTTGGAAAAATGTTGTGATTGGATTTGTTGAACTTTTAATTAAAAACATTTATAATCAAATCAAAGATTACAGGAATGAGGCAAATTACGCATGATTATTAATTATTTAATTTATACAAAACGTTTATCTGGTCGATATTCCCGATCCGTGGAAACGGGTCAGGGATTAATTGAATATGCATTAATCATCCTTCTTATTGTTATTGGTGTAATTATCATTCTGGGGTTGGTAGGCGGTGGGGTTCGAGATTTGTATCAGAAGATCATAAACGGGTTGTCATGATCCACTGCACATACTGATCAGTTGAAAATAATTGACAAACAAAATACTGCTAGAAAATTGGTATTAATCTTGCAATCATAATTGGGAATTGATTTTTACCAAGTATTCTATTTTCTTATTGAATATTCATTCTGAAGATAACTTCTATTTTGGGTAGAAATTATATTTAAATTATAATTTGGACTATTTTTAGTTAGGTATGTAATTAGAAACAATACTTTCAGTAAAGTTCTTAAACCGTTCTTATACCTTGATATCGTAATATATGAATCAAAATACAGAAGGTTTTAAACGGTTTGTTATATTGTTCAATCCAATTGGATAAAGGAGTTGTAAAATGTTACAGATGTTGGTAAGTCAAATGCAGTTACGCCATAAGGGGCAGGGCCTGATCGAGTATGCGTTGATCGTGCTCTTGATCGCAATTGTTGTGATCGTGGTCCTCGGTCTTGTTGGCGGCCAGGTGCAAGATGTGTTCAATCAGATCTTCGTCAAACTTGGTGGCTAGTAAGAGAAGCAGGTGAAATTTTATCTCAACAGGTGTTTTGCATACAAAGTCCCTCTCCGGAGGGACTTTGTTGTTTAAGCATTAAACTTAAAATAAAATAATTTTCTATATCATTAAAAAGTACAATTGATTAACGAATTGGGGGTTTTAACAAATTGAATTAATCTTAAGCCAAACATTTAGAGTGATTGATGGGTTGTTATTTATGATTTCTTTAACTAATAGTTCGGTGTGAGTGTCAATTGCAATTCAAATTTTCTGTTTGTGTCAACGGAAGAAATCAAAGGACCGAAAACAATCCAGCCAAACTTTGAGACAAAAGAAAATAGCAAATATTGGAATTTACCTTGTAATAGGGCATCTACTTCACAGTAACGATTTTATCAAGATTAAGAAATACATGTCATGAAAATGAAAGGAGCAACACTAAAACTTTTGTTCTCTTGAGCGGATAAACCTTCTATAGAGAAAGAACTCTTCGAGATAATTAAATTTTTTAATGCAAATGGCAGGTTTTTGATGTGGCAATTGGATTAAGTTCGGACTATGCTTCGGATGTTTGGTTTTTTCTCGTTCTACTAGTGAAACCTTCACCACAACCATGATTGAAGGCTTCTTGTTAGTCGATTGTTCAGTTCTTGCCTTTTTTGGTGTAAACCAAATGTCATTAATTGTCAGGATAAATAATGAGCTTGATATCGGTTGATAGAGCCGCAGCTGCTGCTCTGAAAACCAATTCTAAATCTCCTCCTTTGGGTTGGCAAAGGAAGTGATCACCATCTGAGTTTTCCAGGTTTATCGCGCTTGAGGTGCTGCAATGACCATGATCATCGTATGAATTCGTGGCCATGTCTGCCAACAATTCAGTCACTCGTGTATTGGAATAATCACTGTACCAATAGTAATCCCCGCATTTCACATTCTCAATACCATAGCCAATTGTGAATATTTCAATATCCTCATCCTTAACAACGCTAGCCATATCATAGGCATATTGGCATGAGGAATAGCTATACGGTAAATTTGCTGCACCATCGGTCAACATGATAATGCCTTTTTTGACATCGCGGTCTGAGTCTAAAAGTTCAGTAAGTGCGTCAGGCCGTGAATAGGCCTCATCGGAAAGAGGACTACCGAGATTTGTCCATTGACTGTCTGCAGTGGAAATACACTGGAGGGTCGAGACAAGTTCGCTGTGAGTGTTTAATGTGCCATCCGCATTTTTGTAATCATCGCTCAAAGGGACCACAAGCCATACGCCGGGTCTGCGCCTGGCATCTGGGGCTTTTTCCGCACAGTGATTATTTGGGTCAGCTGCACCAAGCACAGCCAGACCCACATGTTGAATCTCAGGATCGAAGAGTTCGAGTACAGCATAGGCACCATTTTTCGCGTCATTCAGTTCAGACCAGGACATACTAGGGGTTCTGTCAAGAATAATAATCACATCAAGTGGCACACTCGGAGGTTCGCCACAAGGACCCTTGCAGGAACCTGTTCTTTCAGCTGCAACCACCACAGGCGGGAGATTAAGCAGCTTCGTAAAGATTAGTGGAACATCCTTGCTCGCAGTAATAGCCATTACATTACAACTATTACTCCCGGAAAACACACAAGGACTAATACAAAGTCCATCCTGGCAGGTAAACGAAGCGCCTGTTCCAGGGTTACAAACTGCAGGGATATCTACGGGATCAGGGCTGCCATTGTGGTCTCGATCCCCAACCAGGCATCTGAATGATGTTGTCACATTATCAAAAATAACATCGGAGTCGTTAATGTTTAGATATTGCAATGCCATTGAGGTCGCATTTGAACCACTTGTTGGAAGCTCTTGCCCCCCTGCTAAAACTGCGGCATCCAAAGCGATTTCCAGCCTTTGTCGAGCACTCACATAGGTTCCATAATCAATCGCGCCTACAGCAGCAGCAATTACAAAAAATATCATTAGTATAATTAGGATTAAAGCTTGGCCATCCTCATAACGGCTGAAGCGTCTTTGTTTCAAATGTGATTTGAAATTCATAGTTATCTCCTTAACAGCCCTCATATCGCATCGTTGTAGGAATGCTGATAACTATAGTGTCGATGCCAATCATTTTTAGAAAAATAAAATTATAGGCACCTGTTATCGTCACAGTTACCTGATCGCTTACAGCACAATTGCTAATACCGTTGTTGGTAATGCCACCCTCAAAGCTGGAATACATACCGGTGTCGGGGAGTAAACTTTCTACCCGGTCGATGACTCTTGGGTCGTCATTTACTAAATGCGGAAGAACTACGGCTAATCGGACCCCCTCGCGACCCGCATTTTGAACCGTATGATATGTCATAAATAATAATCCAAATTCAAAACTACCCACTATCAAAAGAATTAATAGAGGTAAAACGAGGGCAAACTCTATTAGGGATTGACCACGGTTTTTCAGAAGTTTTGAACCGATGAATTTCATTTAGTTGACCTATTTGCTGATTTCTGGATTCTATTTTGAAATTATAACACTTATCAGTTTAATAAATTACTCACCATTTATACGGGACATTGTTAAAAAATAGGTTTTCGAATTAAGATAATTAATAAGATTCATGACATCCTTTGTGCTTGAGCTAAAATAAGTTACTCTCCCCGCCTTTTCTCAATGCCATCATAAGGCTTAGCTCCCAAAAAACTCTCCTGTTTAATTCGCATAGGCTAGCTGACAAGTACTTGTATATGTTCAGATAAGCCATCCAAAGCCTGTTCCGCCAGTTCTTCCAGATATTCGCTTTAATATACATTTATCCTTGTAGATCGTGGCTCTTATCCTTTCTCGGTTATTTAACAAACATCCGAATGGATACCATGATATATATTTTTATGATTATCCAGAAAATTTGTTATACTAGCTTTTTGAATCAATATAGACTCGATTTGAATAGACAAATAATGTTATAATGTTACCAAATCATTAACGTCCGAAGGCATTACTAAATGAACTGGTATAAAGATGGAAGAGGGTCTAGATACACGCTTGCAATAATTGCTGTGTTTGGATTCTTCCTTCTCACAGGCGGCGTGATTCTTCCTCATCAGGATATAGTTGTACCATCTCAAGAGACATCTACCTGTTTGAGTCGTGTCAATATTTCAACGAGTGACTTGCATTGGACATATGTACCCGAGACCTCGGATCAGCTTTATACGGAAGAGAAGTATTTCTTCCTGGCTGGCCAGATGATTGAGCAAGGTGTTGTTGATGCAGGCACATGCCCCTCGGGCGGATTAATGTCTAATGGATACGCCAACGCCTGTGGTATGGATGTCGCCATGCCGATGGTGATCATCGTTCAGAATCTTATGAACGAGCCAATTCTGCAAGCCTATGATGATGTGGGTGTGCCTCCGGTTGTCCTCAAACAATTGATCAGCACAGAAAGCCAATTTTGGCCTTCACAATATGATATCTACCATTATGGTTTTGGTCATTTAACAAATGTTGGTATTAGGAACGCGCTCCAATGGAACCCGGACCTTTACAATAAAGTCTGTCCAGCGGGTGCCGGAGGAAATTGCTTAACAAATTTCAGTATTGCTGATCAAATTCTTGCCTCCCTTGTTACAACTTGTGACACTTGTGAATATGGTATTGATATCCAGTCTGCTAACCGTTCGGTGGACATATTAGCAGAATCCTTATTAGGTTATTGCTATCAAACCGAACAACTCGTTTATAATGCCACCGGATGGTATTCCGGTTATGCAGTTGATTATGCAACCATCTGGAAACTGACCTTGATGGATTGGAATGCCGGATCACAGTGCGTTTATAATACGCTCGCATCGACATTTAAATATACTAATGGTCCGATGAGATGGTCAGATATTTCTGCTCATGTCTCAGGAGATATGTGCATTCGCGGGCTTCAATACGCCAATACGATCACCGCAAAAGTTTTTGATTTCCCACCAGGCGAGTAAAATTTTGTTTTGAGATGTGCGATTTATAAACAAGACTTAAACTGGTCTTGAGTATAATCTTCATAATAAAGAGAATTGTTTTTTACTTGTGATTAATAAACGGAATTTTTCCCGATTGGTATTTCGCACTCTCTTTCTGTTTGGGATAGGATATCACCAAAAATAATTAGTGATTAACCTTGAGCAGACAAGGAATAGCAATATCAAAACGGGGGAAATTGTTGAGGATTTCTATGTATGAGACAAGCTGGTTCATTGACCGACCAACAAAATATTTCAAGGCCAACTCATCAACGATAGAAATTGGCTTGTTTTTTGCAACACAAGTTTTATTCAACCCTTTGTCACCGGCTGCCACAACGACAGCAGTCAGTTGTGGGCTAAAATGAAGTGATTTGAAGGATGAACCGAGGAAAAGTAATTTCTTCATTATTGAAAGTCATCTTTTCAACGGAAATTTATGAGGATTGCGAAATAAATATTGGAAATTGTTTGATTTCATTATCAAAGTAACGATGGAAAATTATTAAGATTTTCGGGAGGACTCCTTTGTCAAATAAAACCAAAGTATTTTTAATTATCATTGCAGGGTTGATCCTGGTGGCAATTGGCGTTTTTGCCAGCGTATTGCTCGTCCAACGTTTCCAGGCAACCCGGTCGCCAGTCACAGTTGAAGAAGAGACTGTCAAGACAACGGTGGTCATGGTAACCCATGATCTTTCGCTGGGCACCCGGATTGAAAACGGAGATGTTGAGCTGGCAAGTGTCCCGATTGAAGTCGCACCACGCGACGCCATCACAGACCTTGAATCAGCTGTTGGCAAGATCGTTAAAACCGATCTGGTTCAGGGTGAGATGCTTCTCCAACATAACCTGGCGGACCCGACAAATAATAACGGTGATCTAAGTTTCATTCTCAGTGACGATCATGTCTTGCTTGCCTTCCCGGCAGAGGATTTGATGAGCCGGCAGAGCATGGTTCAGCGTGGAGATATTATTGATATATTTGCTACGTTTACAGAAGTAGTCAAGACGGTTGGAGAAACTACAACAACAACGACAACTGAGGGAACCCAGGAACCACAAACCCGGACCTTCACGGTTGACACAATGCAGAAGATTTCCGTGACGGCACTGGTGTTGGATGTGCTTGAAGAAGTATCGAATGCGAATACTGAAGCCAACTTATTTCAAAGCAACAATGCACAATCACCATCCAACGTCACTATTAAGGCCTATCTGTTGGCATTGACTCCCCAGGATGCTCTGATCCTTAAGCACCTGAAAGATACTGATGCAGTTTTTGACATCGTATTGAGAGCACCAACATCGACACTTCAGTTTGATCTGACTCCTGTGACCGATGAATATATTATTGAATTATATGGACTGGAAATATTACCCTGAACGTTGAGGAAAGTTAAAAATGGCAAAAACGACTGATAAAGCATCGATCTTGCTTGTTTCAAAGAATCCGGCCGTGATCGAAGCAACTCGTAAAACGATTGCCGAAGAGAAGACTCTCAAGCTCATTGAAAGAGAAGTCACTCCGGAGAATCTATTTATTGTTATTGCAGAGACCAAGCCGGATGTGATCCTGCTCGATTTCGGTTTTCAACATCACCCATTTTACGTTGTTGATAAAATTGCAACCGACTATCCCAATTCCACAGTTGTCGCAATCCTTTCTGAATCCGAGATGGTAAATTTGGACAGGGTTGTCCTTTCGGGTGCACGAGCTTTCCTTCAGCATCCATTCCAACCCGATAAACTGGTGATCATCATCAAACGTGTTATGGAGTTGCTGGAGCGTAACCAGCTTCAACCTGAAGAAGCTCCTGTCATTGAAAATAAGGTCTCTTCCACAAACACGTTAACGGTATTCAGTCCTAAAGGAGGCGCCGGTACAACAACGGTTGCTATCAATCTTGCGATCGCCCTTCATAATACGCTTAAAGAAGAAGTGTTACTGATTGATGGGAAACGCATGTTTGGGCATGTGGCACTTTATCTCAACTTGTTTACCGGAAATTCGATCACGGACCTGATCGCTCACGCCGGCACGCTTGATCAGCAGCTTATTAAGCAAGTGGTCGAAAGACATGCTTCCGGCATCCAGGTATTAACCAGCCCGAGCACTATTAATGAAGCGCAAAAAATTAAACCTGAAAACCTTTTCACAGTGGTCCAGGGATTACAACTTATTTTCCCCAATATAGTAATTGATGGCGGCAACTGCCTGGATGAAAACGCGGTTACCTTGATGGATTCATCGGATAAGATTTTATTGGTGCTCAATCCTGACCTGGCATCAATGAGGGATATCAGGCAATTCATTGAGGTTTCAGCTACCCTTTCCTATCCAAGAGAGAAAATGCTTTTCCTTCTTAATCTATCTGGAAGAAAAGCAGACGTAAAGAGTGAAGAGATTGAAAACGTATTAAAGATAAAGCTTTTTGGTAAGATTCCTGTGGATGAAAATATTGCTCTGAGTAGTTTGAATGAAGGCGTTCCGATTATCGTCAAGAAACCGCGGCATCCGATCAGTAAGGCGTATACTGATATTGCCAAAGATTTGGCAGAGATAATGAAAACCCCATCACCCGGGTAGCCCCAAGGTACGAAGCGTTCTGACAACGTCAGTTTGAGAACTTCTCAATTCCGGAAAGGTAGATCAAGCGAGGATCACTTTGAATCTTGATATTGTTTCCATAATCCTATTCGTGGTTTTCTTATCCAGCGCGATTGGCGTGATTCTGGTTGGAGCCTGGATTTTTCGAAACCGACGTTCATCCCAAAAACAAGGCAGGATCACACGATTTGTGGCACCTTCTTTGGAGGAAAGCTACGTCCAGACCAGAAAGGATTCGCTGCTGCCTTCTGTACAGGATATTGGAAAATTCCGAGATTGGATCAATTCAACTCTGAGCAGCCTGGCATCCAACAAGCTAAAAATCAAACTCTCCAGCGCATATTGGGCAATCACTGATACAGAATATATCCTGATCCGAATTGGTGCGACAGTATTATCCCTTGTTTTAGGGTGGTTATTATTCGGCAATATCCTGGCGGGGTTGTTCCTTTGCGTGATTGCAATCATGGTTCCGCCCATTTTATTGGATAGAGCGACTACTCAACGTCAGCGTAAATTCCAGGATCAGTTACTCGATGTACTGATCCTGGTCAAAGGTGCGGTTCAGGCAGGGTACAGTTTGATGCAGGCTCTGGATCTTGCCGTCAATGAGATCCCTGCACCGGCTTCCGAGGAATTTGGACGCGTTTTGCATGAGATCCGGCTCGGTATCACTATGGAAGATGCTTTGTTGAACCTTGCTGAGCGTATGGAGAGCGATGACCTGCAAATCGTAGTGACTGCAATCATCATTAACACTCAAGTCGGCGGCAACCTCTCGACAGTCTTGGAATCGACAATTGTAACGATCAGGGTTCGGATGCAGCTTTTTTCAGAAATCCGATCACTCACTTCCTATTCACGCTATGTAGGAAACTTCCTGAGCTTGATGCCATTCTTAACAGGAGTGGTGATTTTTGTCTTGTCCCCGGGTTATTTTGATACCGTAAAAACATCCATTATTACACAGCTCATTTTGCTTGTTGCCCTTTTCGGCGTTATCATCGGGAATATTTGGATCAGAAGCATTGTAAAGATCAAAGTTTAAGGCTAGGATTTTGATATGGTAACTCAAATTTTCAACGGTAATTTACTCCCAATTTTGATTGGCGCGGTCATCGCTGTTCTGGGCTTGGGAGTCGCCATCTTTGGTTTTTATTCCTTGGTGAAATCCGGGAAAAACATGTCTAACCGCATGGATCAATTTGTTTCTGCCGAGAGTTCAGTTCCAGCCAGTACCCCAGATAGTAAGAAGATTGTTCAGCGTGAAATTCAAGGTTCGCTTTTCAGACGTACGATTGTCACTACGATTAAAAAGTTTCTTCAATTCCTGGGCAGGTTCACTCCCGAAAGACTGGTTGTTGATCTGGAGCATAAATTAACAATTGCTGACAACCCGTTCAATATGCATGCTGGCGAATTTTACGCTGTCCGGTTCCTGTTCTTCATCGCCGGCATTGTTGTTGCATTCATACTTAATCGAGATTTGAAAAACTTTAATTCCACTAACCTTTTAATTGGCGGGGGGCTTATCCTTATATGTTATATATATCCCAATATCTGGCTAAAAGGGAAGGTGCGGGCGAGGCAGGATGAAATCCGCAGGGGCCTTCCCGATGCCCTGGATATGCTGTCTGTCTGCGCCAGTGCCGGGTTGGGGTTCGATCAATCTTTACAAAAAATCAGTAGTTACTGGGACACAGACCTGGGCCATGAGATCACCCGGGTGTCTAAGGAAATGGAAATGGGTGTGTCCCGTGCCACCGCATTAAAAAATTTGAGCAGTCGGCTTGATGTGGATGACTTGACAAGATTTGTTGCCATCATTGTCCAGGCAGAAAAAGTTGGTATGAGTTATTCGGATGTGCTTCATAGTCAAGCAGACCAAATGCGTATTCAGCGTCAATTTCGAGCAAAAGAGATAGCCAATAAGCTCCCTGGGAAAATGCTCTTCCCAATTGCATTAATGATCTTCCCGGCCTTGCTGGCTGTGATCCTGGGCCCATCCATTCCCTCATTGATGGACCTTTTCTCGAATATGTAGAAGATCAATTTAGAAAACAATAAAGATGACAGGCTCATTGAAATCTGAAGAAGAATTTGAGAGCGAAAGCTCAGAAATGAAAGATACGAAAAGTCCGATTGTGATACCAGTCGAATTGGTTGATGATTTTGACTTTAAACAGCTGCTTGAATTCTTTCAAAACGGAGAATTTTCCAAATGTCGGGAGAAATTAATTGAATTGGAGAAAAGATATCCCAACAATCCGGAGCTGCTTAAAATTTAAAGAAAATCTTCAAATGAAGTTTTCAGTTAAGGATATGGAAGCCTTAACTAAGAAATCTGATACCCGGAAAAAGGTTAGTGCAACCTTCAAATTGAGTGCCTTTTTTGTCTTTGGAATCATTTTCGTGCTGTTGATCTTCTTCTTTTCCTATAATTTGCTCAATTCTAAAGTCAACGCGGAACAATCTCTGAATCAAACAAGCCAACTCACATCATTGAATTCCCAAGCGGAACAACTCTTACGAATGGGGAAACCGCAATCAGCCGCAGAGATCGTTGAAACAATTAGGGGAATTGACCCTGATTACGAAAACCTTTCTGAGTTGACCTTAAAAGTGGATACCATGCTGGATTTGGAGACAAAATACCAAACAGCTCTCGATTTACAGACTCAGGGCAACGATATTGATGCACTGGCCATTTTCAGAGAAATTGAAGCCGAAGAACCTAACATGTGGGATGTCAGTCAGCAAATCACATCAATCGAGACATCTGAACAAATCGTGACGTATTTGGAGGAGGGAAACGATGCCTACCAGGTACAAAACTGGGGCGCTGTGATCAGTGCGTATGAAAGTGCATTGGTCCTTGATCCAAAATTGGATGATCCTCAAGTAAAGGAGCAATTATTACAAAGTTATCTCAATGAGATCATCAGTATGCTCCAAAGTGATTCAGTAACGATTGATGAAGTAGTAACTGCGGAACAATATTATCGGAAGGCCGTTGCTTTGATCCCCCAGAGTAAAGAATTTGCCAACGAAAGGGAAGATCTGCAAGACGTCAGCAGCAATTTGCTTCAGTTGAAGTTTGGTCAAACCGCCAAAGAAATGCTTTATGATCCAAACCAGACTCTTTCAACAATCGCGAAAGCAGTTACGTATATAAGTAAAGCGGCTAATATTGATCCAACCAATTCCGCTCTGCAAAAAGATTTGAAGAACGTAGAGCTATATCAGGTTGGTTTTCAGGATTTCCTTAATGAGGATTGGATCCGAGCGATAACAAATTTAAGTCAATTGGTTGGATCAGATGCTAATTTTGCTAATGGAAACGCCAAAGCCTTACTCTATGAAGCGTATTTCAGAATTGGCAAGCAATATGATGGCGCAGGTTTCTATCAGGATGCAATCAACAACCTTGAACAGGCGGAGATCGTTGCCTGGGACGTGAATAATAAACTGCAATTGTTCCAGGTTCAAATCCAGCTCGGAGATACGTTTATAAAAACCAATGATTTTGAAAATGCCGTTTCCTATTACCTTTACGCATTAAATTCCATCGAAATCGTAGACAGGTTATCAACATCCCCCAACCTGGCAGCCCAATTTACTCAAGCGAGCTATTGGGCCGCGATTGGAAATAATCAGGAAGCTTATACGATTTTGAAAGAGCTGTTGGATAATATTGATTTTATCTACACGGACTCAGAAGTTCAGGTTGGGGATGGTGTATGCCTGGCATTATTTGCCGCAGCAAATTCTTCAACTTTAGACGCGATCCTGGCTGCCAATGATTTGCCTGATAATGTTGTGATCAAATTTGGTCGCACTCTGACAGTCCCCACAATCGAATAAGACAATAATTTATAGGTATTATTGAACCTCAGAGGAGGAATAAATGTTTACAAATAGACCTGCGATGAATAAAACCTCATCTTCCATGATTCAGAACAATATGGAGGTTACTTCTGAACTTGAAGATGATTTCTTTTTGATTCGTGATGCTGTCCAGAGGGACCTTCTCGACAATACGAAAAATGACGCTTCAATGGACCCTGATAAGCTGAAAGAGTTGATTGAAGAATGTTTCAACAGAGTATTGGAAGATGAGAATTTCCTATACAACCATGATACCCGGAACAACATGCTGGATTGGGTGATTGCGGATATTGTGGGTTATGGCCCGATTGAACCGCTGCTGAACGATCCTGATATTACCGAAATCATGGTCAATGGTTATGACCAGGTCTATGTCGAAAGGTTTGGGTTGATTGATCCGACGAATGTGAAATTTGAAAACAACAGGCACTTAATGAGGGTTATTGACCGGATTGTCTCTCCCATCGGCCGTCGGGTTGATGAAACTTCCCCGATGGTTGATGCCCGTCTTCCCAATGGTTATCGTGTGAATGCTACGATCCCACCACTCTCATTGGTTGGCCCGGTGCTTACAATCCGTAAATTTGCAACACGGCCTTATGAGGTCCAGGACCTGATTGCGAACAACACCCTGACGATTGGACTGGCGAACTTCCTGAAGGCTTGCGTAGAAGCAAGGGTCAACCTTGTGGTTTCCGGCGGTACCGGCACTGGTAAAACGACCTTTTTGAACGTGCTCTCTTCCTTCATCCCTTTAAACGAACGGGTGATCACGATCGAGGACACCGCCGAGCTCCAATTACGTCAGCCCCATGTCGTGCGGCTCGAAAAACGACCGCCCAACATTGAAGGAAAAGGTGAGATTACCATTCGCCAGTTAGTGATCAATGCCTTGCGGATGCGCCCCGACCGGATTGTCGTTGGTGAGTGTCGCGGCGGCGAGGCTATGGACATGCTGCAGGCCATGAACACAGGCCACGATGGATCCATGACCACTGTCCACTCCAACGGGCCGCGTGATACCCTGCGGCGTATTGAGACCATGGTGATGATGGCTGGTATGGATTTGCCCCTTCGGGCCATCCGTGAGCAGGTAGCATCTTCCATTGAACTGATCGTCCACCTTGAGCGTTTGAAGGATGGTACTCGTAAGATTGTACAGGTATCTGAAGTCCAGGGGATGGAAAGCGATACCGTGGTTATGCAGGATCTCTTCATGTTCGATCAAACAAGTTTTTCAAATGGTAAGGTGCAGGGAGTCCAAAGAGCAACTGGTCTACGTCCTGGATTCATACACAAGCTGGTTGCCAGCGGTATCGAACTGCCGGAGAGTGTGTTTGCAAAATAAGCAGGACATGAATTACAGGATATTCACGAGCGTTTCCAGAGGATTGGAAACGCTCTTTGTTTTCTTTCGTTTGAATAATGATTTTTACGGACTGCATTATTTAAAAAGGAAGGTCATTACCGTTTTTTGAAACCATTTCCTGTGAGATAATATTCTTGTTATGGTTAAACCAAAACTCATTGGTCTGTTTCGATTGTTTCGTTTTGAGCTTCCCTTTGCAGCTGGCGTCTGCGTTATTGTGGGGGAACTTCTGGCTCTGGGCAGATTCCCGAGCATTATTGACCTGCTGTTTGGATTTCTTAGTGTTTTCTTCCTCTCCGCCGCAGCACTAATTTTGAACGATTATTTTGATGTGGAAACGGACCGCATAAACGCGCCTCACCGGCCGATCCCGTCCGGCCAGGTTTCACGACTTGACGCGCTGATCTTATTTGTTATTGTGACCTTAATTGGATTGGGATTGAGTGCGTTTTTGGGTGTGTTGGCATTAATTGTTTCTTTCCTCGTCTGGTTGGTTGGTGTTCTTTACAATTCGAAATTCAAGAAGTCGGGGCTGTTGGGGAATTTGATGGTCAGTTTTTCAGTGGGGATGACTTTTGTGTTTGGCGGGATTGTTGTGAGGCAATTTTCAGAATTCGTTTTCTGGTATTTTGCAATCATCACCACTTTGATAGATCTTGGTGAAGAAATAGTTGCCGACGCCATGGATTCAGAAGGTGACCATCATGCAGGTTCTCGTTCTCTGGCAATAATTTACGGGAAAGAGAACGCAATCAGAATTGGAAGCAGTGTTTTCCTTTTTATTATTGTTTTCACACTAACGCCAATTCTATTTCATTGGATCAGTCTGATTTATTTATTGCCAATCATTATATTGGACGGGTTCCTGCTTTTCTCGACAATTAAATTACTCAATCGACAAACTAAAAATCGCCGATATTTTATTCGGATGATCTATACGAGTGGGTTGGTTGCATTGATTTTGTTGGTCATTATTCGGATTTTCTTCCGGTTTTCCTCCTAATTTTTACAGTTGAATCCAGTAAAATACCTGAATCTTGACAGGCTTTCAATTTGATTATACAATCGTGAATGTCAGGAAAACGTTTGCGCAATGGTTTTTCTGATTCTATTGAATGCCAAATGAACCTTTATTGGTTGAAGTAACGAATTCCACATATTGAACATGTCTGGCCAAAAACAGGAGGAGCCACCATGAAACACTATTCCCAGGACTTGTCCATTCAGGGACGCAAGACTGAAATTGAGGGGAAAGTGTCCGACCTGCGGGAGATCATGACCGCCCAGGGATTGGACGGAATCTATATTTCCAAACAAGAGCATTTTGCCTGGATCACTGCCGGCGGGGATAATATCGTCACCCGGTTTGTGGAGGGAGGCGTTTGCGCGATCTTCATAACAATGCAGGGAAGATATTTTATTTGCAACAATATCGAGACCCAGCGGATGAAGGATGAGGAAAAGCTCGACCAGCTCGGTTTTGAAGAACGATCTATGTGGTGGTTTGAAGACAGGACGCTGGAATTCATTGATGACATCGTCGGCCCGGGTGCAGTACTGGCAGCCGATATCCCCCTTGATGCTGCAGTAAATGCCAACCCGATCTTATTGTCTCTGGAAAAGACTCTCTGTGAGAATGAGATCGGCCGATACGTCCATTTGGGTGAGGTATTTTCCAATACCATTGAACCTTTCATGGAAACAGTCAAACCCGGCGATTCCGAGATAGAAATTGCCGGCCGACTGGGCGCGAAGATGTGGGAGAACGGTCTTGAACCGGTCCTCCTGCTGATTGCCGTCGATGACCGGATCTACAAGTATCGGCACCCAATCCCTACCGAAAAGAAATTAGAAAAACTGCTGATGATCTCCTGCAATGCCCGATATAAAGGTCTTGTTACGAAGATCACCCGTATGATGCATTTTGGAGCTATTCCCAAAGAATTTCAGGAACAATATCGCCAGACAGCGGCGATCGAGAATGCCATGGCAGCTGCTTCCAAACCGGGTGTGGATGAACTGGTTCCCTTTGAGATTGCAAAGAAGATGTATGCGGACTTTGGCTATCCTGATATGTGGAAAGTTCATCACCAGGGTGGTCCTCAAAGCTATACCAATGGCTTTTACCTGATCACGCCTGAAAACCATAACGTTATCCAACTCCATCAGTGTTATGGATATAACCCGACAATCACAGGGACCAAGACGGAAGATGGTTTCGTGGTCACGGAAGAAGGGCCGCTTTTCATCACTTATCCTGTCACGTTCCCTGCAGTCAGGGAAGTGGTTGATGGGATGGAATTTATTCGCCCCGGTATATTGGAGATCAAATAACCTGAATGTATGAAACAGGGAAAGGTTAATGTTATGAAAAAAACAGGTGTCTTAAACGACCGGATCTCTCATGTGATCGCCAGTATGGGGCATCTGGATATGTTGACCATTGGGGATGCCGGTCTGCCAATCCCACTCAACATTGAGCGGATCGATATGGCGCTGGTTCCCGGGATCCCATCCTTCATAAGTGTCGTCCAGGCTGTTGCCAACGACCTTGAAGTTCAGGAAATCGTCCTGGCAGAGGAGATCAAGGAATACAACCCACAAGTTGAAGCTGAACTATTACAGCTCTTCAAAGATGTTGAGATCATCTATATCCCTCATTCGGAACTAAAGGTCCTTAGTGCGGGTTCCCGCGCGGCCATCCGTACCGGGGAATGTACCTCCTATGCCAACGTGATCCTGGTCTCAGGGGTCATTTTTTAGAGTGTACAGCATACGGGACCAGATCTGATGGCGACGATCAAGGATGTTGCGGAACGAGCAGGGGTGTCAATCACGACCGTTTCGCATGTGATCAATCGGACTCGGTTTGTCAGCGAGGATTTGACCCACAAAGTCTATGATGCAATGCGGGCTTTGAATTACCGGCCTAATATCCTTGCACGCAGTCTGCGCAGTGGACGCACCAAGACGATTGGACTGATCATTCCGGATATATCAAACGCTTTTTTCGCAGAAATTTCCCGCAAAATTGAGGATAAGGGTTTTGAATTCGACTATAACATGATCCTCTGCAACACCGATGAAAGCCCTGAAAAAGAGGAACGCTATATTGATGTCCTGATTGCCAAACAGGTGGATGGTTTGATCTTTATTTCAGCCGGGGACAGCGGTGGTTTCCAGAAGAATCCATACGGAAATGACATCCCGGTTGTGATCGCTGACCGTGAGGTGGAAAAAATTGGGTCGGATGTCGTCCTGATTGACAATTTCAACGGTGGATATAAGGCAGCCGAATATCTGATTTTATTGAATCATAAAAGAATCGGATGTATTTCCGGACCGTCTCTGATACGGCCGAGTGCCCAACGGGTGGAGGGTTATAAAGCAGCATTAGCTGAAGCCGCCCTTCCCTTTGACAGGGAACTGTTACAAATGGGTGATTTTCGGTTTGAAGGTGGTGAGAACGGGATGAAGGCTCTATTGAGTTTGCCCGAACCACCGACAGCAGTTTTCGCCTGTAATGACATGATGGCTCTCGGTGCGATGCGAGCGATCAAGAACGTTGGATTAAGCGTCCCGGAAGATATTTCCCTGATCGGTTTTGATAATACACCTCTGGCAAGCCTGGTTTTCCCCCAACTAACAACGATATCTCAGCCGATCAAAGCGATGGCTGACCTGGCAGTGGAATTGTTGGTTGAAAAGATCGAGCTGAAGGAGGAGAGGAAACACAATAAAGGCTTGATACCTGAGTATAAACGGATCGTTCTTGAAACGGACCTTATTGTCAGGGGCAGTACGGCTGAATTGAAATTATGAAAATCTAAAACTGGATCAGGCAAACAGACCCAATCAAAAATTGAAAATAAGGAAGGCAAGATGGAGAAAAAATTGAATGTTGGTATCGTTGGTTGCGGCGAGATCGCTCAGATCAGCCATATTCCATATCTAATGGAATCCCCTCATTATGATGTTGGCGCGATCTGCGACCTTTCAGCAACCGTGGTTAAAAAATTGGGCGAGAAATACCATATTGCGAAACGGTTTGTTGACTATCAGGAACTGGTCAAGGAGAACGACCTGGATATCGTCCTGGTGACCAATAAAAACCATGCCCCAGTTGCCCTGGCTGCGCTGGAAAATGGGAAGCATGTATTCGTTGAAAAACCGATGGCTTTCAACCTGCGACAGGCTGATGAAGTTGTACGAGCGGTGAAAACCAGCGGACTGAAACTGATGGTCGGTTACATGAAGCAGTACGATCCCGCTTATAACGTTATGAAATCCATGATCCCGGACCTGGAAGAGATCCATATGATCAGGGTGCATGAATTTGCAGGAACCTATCAGATCAACCGTGAGATCTATGACCTGGTGAAAGCGGCGGACCTCGATCCGGATGTGCTGCGTGAAGCGAACGCTGAAAATCAGCGCGAGATGCTGGAGGATATTGGCCCGACCAGAACCGACCTCCTGGATGCCCACGACATTATGATCCACCTTTGCATCCACGACATCAATGCTCTGCACGGGCTTTATGGGCTGCCGCAGAAGATTGTCACCGCCAACCTGTTCGACGGTAACTTTGTAACCGCCTTGATGGAATATGATAACGGCATTCACCTGGTCTGGGAATCGGGCAACCTGATCTCCCTGGTGGATTGGGATGAACAGATCCAGTTCTATGGCTCAAACCGGTTCCTGGAATTGAATTTCCCCTTTCCATATCTAAAGAATGCTGCGACGGAATTGAACGTGCGTGAAAACGCCGGCAGTTCTGCTGTTAGAAAGCAGATCATTTCATCCTATGATGAGGCCTTCCGGCGAGAGTGGCAGCACTTCTACGATTGCATCATCAACGATAAACAACCTCTTACCAGCGCTGAGATAGGGCGGGAAGACCTCGCATTCGCTGTGGAATTGACCAAGGCTGCGGCCGGTATTTGATAACCTGAAGGAGAATTTACAATGAAAGCATCTGTATGTATTGAAATGATCTATACCGAATATCCTTTTCTGGACCGAATTGCAGTCGCGGCTGAACAGGGTTTTGATGCTATTGAATTTTGGAACTGGGATAATAAAGACATGCCCGCCATCAAAGAAGCGGTGGAAGCGGCCGGAGTGGAGATCGCAACTTTCCAATCCAACCGAGGAGGCACATTGATCAACGCCACGCAGCGGGCGGATTTCATCGCAGGGATTGAGGAATCGTTGGCGATGGCGGTCGAGATGAATACCAGGAAATTGTTCATCCTCACGGACGAATTGGGAGATGACCGGGGCGTCAAATTCCAGTTTCCCGGACTGACAGAGGAAGAGAAATACCAAAGCGTTTATGAAGGTTTACGTGCCATTGCGCCGAAGGCGGAAGCCGCCGGCGTGACGCTCGTTCTGGAACCGCTCAACAACCTGGTTGACCATGCCGGTTACTGGTTGAAATACTCCGATATTGGTTTTGATCTGGTACGAAAAGTCAACAGCCCGAATATCCGGTTGTTATTTGATATTTATCACCAGCAGGTGACGGAAGGCAATATCATCGAGCGATTAACCCATAACCTGGACGCCATTGGCCACGTACATGTTGCCGATGTCCCCGGCAGGCATGAACCGGGCACCGGTGAACTAAATTATGCCAATATCCTTAAGGCGTTGGCAAAGACTGATTATGACGGTTATGTTGGTCTGGAATTTGACCCGACTGTTGATTCAAAGGTCGCTGCAAAGGCAGCTCTGGATTTGATCAAGGGCTGAATGATTTAGATTTCATTCACTAATCTCCTTCCTATGAAAACACTCCCATGATTTACGGGAGTGTTTTCAGTTTTAATTCCAACAGATTGACAAGGCCTGGGATTTGAATTGAGATAAGAATTATGCCATACTATCGTTACAATCGACAAAAAATTGGGGCTGCTATGGAATTGTATGGATATGTTTTCGACCGTGAAGGGTGTTACGGACAGCCCGTCATATTCAGGGACAAGGACCACCTGGTTCGGTTCATAAAAGAAAATCTGAATGCAACTAAACTGATCGTTACCGACCGAATAGACCAGCAAGTTTTATTGATCCAGGATGGTGTGGACCTCTATAATGATTTGGATCGTTTTGAAATTAACCTGGGGGAGATTTTCAAAGAAATCCGAGCCGAATGGGCGGGAGATCCCAACACCGAAGGCCAAAAACCGGATTGGGAAATTTTATATGATTCAATCGGGCTTTCACCCGGTGAGATTAGAATGCGGCAGCGGGTCAAGCACGACTGCCGGGTTGCACGAACGGTGGAAGATGTGGCCGAACTGATGAGCGGTACATACTTCACCGTTTACTTCTACAGCCCGGATGGAGAAGCCTGCTGGGGATATTTTAATGAATTTGAATTTACCGCAACAGTGATGATCAAAGATCGGGAGGGTTACTGGTCCGATACAGGTCGATTGGCGCGAATCCCCCGGGATGGCCGGGTGAAACATCTTCGCTCAGGGGAGGACATCCATGATTTCCTGCTCTTAGATTCGCCAACCCTGAACCTTCTACCACAGGATGACAAATAGCCTTTTATTCTTACTCAGCAGATTACCTATAGAACATTTTCCAGCGCTTGTTTGAAATCCTGAGCAGACTGATAACGGTTAACGACGTTATCTTCCAGTGAAATATTAATGACCTCAGCCACTCGATGCGGAATGGTCGGGATCACTCTTTCAATTGGGATAACATCATTCTTCAGAATACACATCACAGGGTCGACATCTTTGGAGAATTCCCGCGGGAAGCGGTCGGTGAGCAGGTTATAGATTGTTGCGCCCATTGACCAGACATCGCTGACCGGCTTGAAGGATTTGAAGTCGCTGATCTGTTCGCGCGGCATGAACGGCAGGGTGCCGGCATATTCCTTGCCGGTGATACCGCTGTAACCGGCCTGCGTGAAGTCCTTTGCCAGCCCCATATCTGCAATTTTTGCGACACCGTCCGGTGTCCTGGAGGACAATAAGATATTCGGCGGCTTCAGATCACGGTGAACATAACCTTCGCCATGGGCAAAAGCCAGCCCTTCCAACGATTGCACCATGATCCGTCCTGCTGTCGCCAGGTCAAGCTTGCCCCCCGAAGAGGCTGCGAGGTCGCCGGCGCTGCCGCCTTCACAAAACTCCATCAGGAAGTAGTAAATATCATTCACTTCCCCGGCATTATAAAAATCCACAATATAGGGGTGCTGACCAAGTTTTTTCATGATCTCAATTTCCCGTTGGAATTTGATCTTATTCTTGATCATCAATTCCGCTTTGGGAAGCATGATCTTCAAAGCCGATTTTTTCCCGGTCGGCTTGTGGCGGACCAGGTAGACTGCACCCATCCCACCCCGGCCGAGCTGCTTGACCATTTCGTAATCCGGGATATTGAGGTCTGACTCCTTTTCCAATCGGGCTTCTCTGAACATGGCCTGCAGGATTTCCATTGGATCGACAACCTGTTCCTGGGCAAGTTCCCGACAGTCCAGGCAAAGGTACCCACCGGTGACATAAGGCCCGGCTTCGGCTGTGACATCCTTTCTACAGTTCAAGCAATGGATGACCAGTTGAGAAGGAGAAGGTCCGGTTATCTGACCGATCTGGTGCTCCTGGCAGGAGCCACAAAGATAACTACCATCCTCTTGGAGTGCGTCAGCCATGTCTGATTCAAGGATCTCCTCACCGCAAGCGACACAGATCACCGGTTGTTCCGTCGAGACCTGCATATAAGTTTTCCCAATCCGGATCACATCGCCATTCTTCAACTCCACTTGAGGATAGGGGCGCTTTGCACCTTCTTCCGGTGTCTCATCTGCTTCCCGACCACCGTATTTAACATCATTAACCCAGGTGCCATTTTTACTTCCCAAATCACGAATGTTCGCTTGAGGTGGGATGACCTCCATTATGAAATGGTGTCTGGAAACGGTCGAATCTTCTGGTGGTATGCAGATCTTACAATCCGGCATTCGGCCAAAAACAAGTGAATCATGTTCATCGAAAATGATCTTCCGACCGGACATAGGGCCCTGGGTGACATCCAATATAACTTTTGCTGGCATTGTTTATTCCTTATGAAGCGTAAATTGATTTGCTAGTCTGTGAACACCTTGATCAGGAAGAGCAGGGCATGGATTAGAAGATAAACGATCCAGGCCCCGATGAAAACCAATAAGGTATGCGGCCAGAAGCCGGTCACCGCCCGCCAGGTGCTGAAGAAAGGTGATATGGCCATGATCGAGAAGATGGAGACACCGATCACAGCCAGGACCCGACCGACAGGGAGGGTCCAGTTGGACGGATACCCGGAATTTTGGTCAGCCATACCCGAGAGCCAACTCGCCAGGAGGTACAGTGGACCGACCGCAAGGAAAATCAGCAATGCTTTCAATGCCCCCAAATCAACAAAACGAGTGATCAGAAACCACACCAATAAGGCAATACCGGTAAAGACGATTGAGGCAAGGATCATCATTTGGTACTCCTTTACGATTTATTTGGTTCAATACAAGTCTACAAAATTTTTACTAACAGTGTCAATAATTTGGAATTGGGATATTGCCTAAACTCTTTATTTCTGGAACAATTTATTACAACCTTCACAATCTCAAATCTGCCAGTTCCTGAAGTTTACGCTGCACCCCTTGCGGCTGAAGCCAACCATAGCCGTGGTGACCCAGTTCTATTATTAATTGTTGAAAATCTTCTTCCGTCCACTCCGGTTTTCCTTCCCGGGTGAGCGCAGCTATGACCTCCGGATCGGTCGGGCCTGTATGTTTCGGGATCGGTCCAGCGAAAGGCGTGTGGATCGTGAGGAATGCTTCAAGATATGGCAGGGCAGCATCATCCCAATCCCTGGTCTGATAATCCTCCAAATCCCAATCCAAGGCCCAGAGATGTATATACATATCCGAACTGGCGGTCAACAGGTGACGGCCGTCCTGCTGGAAGGTGATGTAATTGATGGCGCTGTCATGCATTGTGAACGTGCGCACCAATTGCTTTTTCTCGACATCCCAAAGCCGAAGGATATTATCCGAACCACCAGAGAAGAAATACCGTCCGTTCGGACTGAATGCCAATGCGCTGACTTCATCGCGGTGACCCTCAAAGGTAGCAAGAATTTCTTTGGATAATAAGTCCCAGAGCTGGATATTCCCTTCTTCATCGCCAGCCAGCGCTTTTGACCCATCAGGGCTGATCGCTACAGACCAGATCGATTTGGCGTAATCATTGAATTTATGCAGGCATTCGCCTTGAACAAGGTCCCAGTATTGGAGGGTTTGTTTCTTGTCATCAAGAGATCCGCAGCCCAAAACAGCCCGGGACCCATCCGGACTGAAAGCCACAGATTTGATGAAATCTGTTCCGGTTTCCAGTTTCCGCAGGCAAACACCGGATTCAATTTCCCACAAACGGACAGTTGAATCCAGACTGCCTGAAAGGACAAAACGGTCGTCAGGGCTGATCGCCAGACAATCAGCAGGCTCGGTATGGCCTTCATAAACCTTCACGCAGTCCCCGGAGGCAATATTCCACAATCGAAGCGTATTATCCTCGCTTGCCGATAAGAATTGCCTGCCGTTCTTCCTGAATTTCACCATGTCCACTTCGTAAGTATGACCTTCAAAGGTCCGGACCAGATTGCCCGTTTCTGTTGACCACAGCCTGATCAATTTATCCCAGCAGGCTGAAAGCGCAAATCGACCGTCAGGGCTGATGTCGCACCCGTAGATCTCGTTGGGATGAAGATCAAATTTGTTTTCCAGCCACTCCGCTTGTAGATCACCGGGACGACATTTTGAGTAGAGATCGAACCAATATTGGAGTGCTTGGTTGTCACGCTCATATCCCGGAATCGCTCGGATTTCCCTGACCTTTTGCCGGGCTGTTGCACATTCGTCCTGTTCCATTAAGCGAGCCACCTCAGCGATTAATCTAAGATAATGGCTTTCATGGCTGGATGCGACTTCAGTTGAAAGAGGTGTTGAGATGAAGTAAGGAGCATGGATCTGATCGATCCCGTCCACTGACCAAAGATGGGAGACCTTATTTCCGTCGCCGAAGATTCCCTCACCGGACACTGCGAATTTGCCATCCGGGCTAATGGCAATATCATTCAATGATTCAAAGGTCTTGCTGAATGAATGTAAGCATTTCCCGGTCGTCATGTCCCAAAGTTTCAAAATGTGGTCACTGCCGCCGGATATAAACCATTTTCCATTCGGATGAACGGCAAGTGCTTTAGGCCAATATTCAAGGACATTGAATTTCCGGATGCAGTCACCCGAAAGGAGGTCCCAAAGCCAGATGTTATCTTTTTCGAATTTATGAGGTCCGCAAGCCGATATTGCGTGACGGTTATCTGATGTAAAGCAGACATCACTGATGCCGTTCTGATGGCCGGACAGGGTCACCAGGCAATTCCCGGTTGAAATGTCCCAAACTTTCAATGTTTTGTCTTCGCTTCCTGAGATGGCCCAATTCCCATTCGGGCTTATATCAACTGCTTTTATGGTCATTGTGTGACCTTCTAAAACCCGGGTGCACTCACCACTGGCAACATTCCAAATCCGAATAGTATTTTCAAATCCGCCAGAGACAGCCTGCCGGCCGTCCGGCGTCAAGGCGATATCGGTGATTTCCTTTTCATGACCCTCAAACGATTGAATACATTTACCACTCAATAGGTCATGCAGTTTTAATGTGTGGTCCCAACTGCTTGAAAGAATTCGCGATCCGTCAGGCGTTGGAACCAAAGCGGAGATCCTGCTGTTATGCGCTTGCCAGGTCAGCAGGCATCCACCGGATGAGATATCCCAGACTTCGATATACCCTTTATCACTGCCTGTAATGATCTTTTGGCCGTCTCGATTGAAAGTGGCTGCGTAAATCGGACCATACGAGCTTGTATAGGTGTGAATTAATCCTGCAGAGGAATTTTTGTTTTTTAACTGGACCAACAAACGTTGTGCTTCGGATTCAGCCTCAACATCTCTCAAAGCCTCGATGGCGTCTTGGAACGCGCCTCGTTCGGCAGCGATTTGTGCCAGAAGGAATGCTGCCGGCCATTTTTTCGATGAGGTTGACAGGATCTGCTGCAAGCGGCCGGCGGCAACAAGGTCATCAATGTCACCCCGCCGCCATTCAAGCAGAGACAGGTTGTAGGTTACCCCGGGGTTCATGTTATCTAGCCGGAGCGCTTCACGAAGCAGCTCTTCCGCGGCATCCGGTTTCCCGATATCAAGCATCGTCAGGGCTTTATTGTTCAGGTTGTCCGCACGCAGTTCTGCCGCTTTGGGCTCTTTTCTGGCGTAATCCTGTCCCGTTGACTGCCGGTATATTTCAAGCAGATGTGAGGCGATGGCTTTCATATCCGTTGGCCGTTCTGCCGGATCATTCCTGAAGCATTGTCTCAGCAAATTGACCATACCATCAGGAATTTTAGGAAGTCCGGGTTCAGGATCATTTACCAGATAATTTTCAAGTGCGGAAGCAGCAGCCTGGCCGGCCATCCAGCGGACCCCACCGCAGAACATTTCCAGGATGGAGACACCCCAGGACCATATATCTGTTTTTATGGATAGCTTGAGACCGGCGGCCTGTTCGGGAGAACAATAAGCCCGGGTGTAAGCGCCGCCGCTGACCAGGAATCCTTTGCCTGTCTCCGCTTTGCCTCCAACCTCAGATTGCGCGCCGGCTTTTGCCAACCCGAAATCGGTGACTTTTAGTACACCTTCAGGTGTCATCAATGCATTTTGTGGTTTCACATCCTGATGGATCAAGCCTCGTTCGTGAGCGTAAGCCAGTCCCCAGGCAAATTGGATGGCGATATCAAGAATGTGCGCCAACATTTGGGCTTCATCCCCTTCGTAAAGGGAGAAGCCATTCCCCTCGATCCAGTCCTGCAAGCTTTTCCCTTCCGCCAGTTCAGCAAATGTGTGAGGGAAACCGTCTATACTGCGGACATAATAGCAGGAGATGATATGGGGGTGCAGCCCCATGTCAATCCATTTTTCAGCCTCATTAATGAAAGTAGTTTTGCTGCCCTCGCTCAGGTTCAAAGCCCGTTTGACCGCCAGGTCAATATTCCAGGTGTTGTGGTGGACACGATATACCGTCCCGAACCCCCCTTTGCCCAAGCGCTCTTTAACCTCATAGGTCCCCAGGATGACCTGGCCGGGCTGCCAGGAATTCTCATTTGAGCGTGGTTCCATGGCTGGCCCGGATAAGGGATCGGATGTCCAGACGGTCTCATCGTGCTGGCCGTCCGGCCTGGAGTCCGGCTTTGGTCCACCGTGTTTCGGACAGAAAACTGCCGAAGGGTTAATAGAAAGTATCTCTTCACCACAGATGATGCAGTAACGTTTAGTCATCGTTTCTCATGCTGGATCAATTCCAACCGCCTCATTACCTTTCCGGCGATGCCAGGGTGTGAATACAATGCCTGAAAGGGATAAATGAAATTCGAGTTGATCCTGATCATTGGTTGACTTATTTACCTTGCCGCTCTTCCATTTCCTGCCGCATCCTGGATTTCGGCGCATCTGAATAAAATTGTGGAAACAATGCTCGGAAAATTTTTTCATGGGCATCCAGCATGTTTTGATTTTTACTTTCTGCTATTTTTTCAAGCCACTTATATATTTCATCCGTGTTGGATTTAGATACGATGACAGGTTTCCAGAGGCTGATCAGGGCGTCCACTGCGGCTTGCCGGATGTCTGGATCTTTTTTATAACCCAGGGCCTTAACCAACCCCCTGATATCTTTTTTCTTCGTCAATTCTTCAATATTTGGTGATCCAAAAAGCGCCATCTTAAGATCCTTCCTATAATCGAGTTTGTTTGGATTTCACAATACCATCAGTTCATCTTTGAGCATTACCGAACCTTTCATATGAAGTTTTGTTTCAAACCGGATGATTGGGTTTTAGAAAGCATAATCCCAATTCAACCTCCATTGCCGCACCGATCCCGGTTCTGCAGAGAGGAGGTAACGGTTGTCATCCGTTAACGCCAATGCTGTTATTTTTCCTGTATGCCCTTCGAGTACCTGCAGGCAGCGTTTGGATTTGAGATCCCACAGCCGAATCGTCCGGTCCTCACTGGAAGAAAACAAGAAGCGACTGTCTGAAGTCGGGGCAATACAATAAACATCCGCTGTGTGTCCTTGAAGGACTGCGATAGTTTCTCCGGACAAGAGGTTCCAAACCCGAACCGTGCCATCCATGCTGGCAGTCAGAGCAGAAAATCCATCCGGCGTAAAGGCTACCTGAGTGACCGGCTTGGTGTGTCCCTGCAAGGTGAGCAGGCATTCTCCGGAAGCGATATCCCAGAACCTTGCTGTCCCATCCAGTCCGCCTGATAATACAACCTGATAGTCTGGCGCAATTGCCTGGGAGTAGATGGCGTTTTGGTGACCTTCCAGGAGACGGATGCAAACCTGGCGCGAGAGATCCCAAACACGTAAGGTGCCATCATTGCTGCAGGAAACGGCATATTTATCGCCGGGGAGAGGCGTGATCTGGCGGACGATCCCCTTATGTCCTTCGAGCTGGCCTGTGGGTTGACCCGAGTTGACGTCCCAGAGTTGGATCATGCCATTCCAGCCGCCGGTGAAAAGGGTCCGGTCATCGGAGGAAATTGCTACTGCATTGACAGGAAATTCAAAGCCCGAAATTGTGTGGATACATCTTTGTGAATCCAAATCCCAGAAGCGAACGGTACGGTCTGACCCGGCAGAAAATAGCCTGCGACCCTGGCTGTCAAAAACAACATCACTGGGCGGAAAACCAATGTTATGGCCCTGTAAGTGCCCGGTGATCTTCTTCTCATCCAGATCCCAAACCCCGATATTGCTATCGTTGTCAATAAATGCGGCATATTTCTGGTCCGATGAAAGTTCGAATTTTGCGTCCAACCAGGTGAAGGGCGAAAAACCTTTATCCTGGCCAATGCATTTTGTTGAAATCAAGCCTATACGAGTTCCTGCATGCTGACCCGCGAGCTGCCACAACTCAAGCAATTGTTCATCACGTTCAAAACCAGGTGTTTCAAGACCTTTCTTTACAACCAGGCCGGCATCACGATACCTTTCCCGCTGAAGAAATTCAGAAGCAGAGGATATTGCATCTTGTACCTCACTGGCCGCATCCAGAGCCTGGATAATATTACTGGGCCGGCTGACAGACCAGCTTGCCTGATATTGTCCTGGGTCTTCAATCCGGTAGAGCCGCGCTTTATAATCCCGACCGGTCGTGATTACATCCCGTCCATTCTTTCGGGCGAAAAGGTGCAGGATTTCCTGACTCCCTTCCCGGAATGACCGTATACAACGGCCGTTTGAGCGCTGCCACAACCGTAAGTACCCATCGCTGTGACCGGAAAGGATATATTCCCCTCCAGGAAGAAAGGCAATGGCTGATGGAGTACCTGTGGCTCCCAAAAATAGCTTAACCGGTTCCTTGCCTGAAAGGTCCATGATTTTTATTTCGCGTCCCCCAATTGCAGCGACATGAACATCATCCTCATCCAACCCGATATCGTTGATATCTTGTTCAAATTGGACAACCTGGCCCAGTAAGGAAAAATTATTCAAATCCCAAATATGTAATGCACCGCTCGGCCTTTTTAATTTATTCGGTAAAGGCCGCATCTGAAAGATGCCTGTGCCCTGGGAGAGGAGATAACGGCCGTTACGAATTAGCATTATAGGAGCAGTATCTTCTTCAAGAACCTTCAAGCATTTCCCGCTTGCTTTGTCCCAAATCCGGACAGAGAGATCGTCCCCGGTGCTGGCGGCGGAGATGATCAATCTATCATCCGGCGTGATTGCCAAGGCGTCAATCGGCGCCTGGTGGCCTTTAAGGATCCGTAACTGGCGTTTGTTCTGCAGGTCCCAAATCTCAATTTGGGTATCCCCGCCGGCTCCCCCTGTGACAATGCTGTTTCCATTATTCGTAACCAGGGTTTGCCAAACCCAACCTTTCTTGTTGGCTTGCAGTGTCGCCTCATGTTGTCCGGTGCTTCTGTTCCAAAGGCAAAGGTATTTCTGCCCACCCGAGATCAATTGCCGTTCGTCTGGCGTGAAAGAGACATGATGGACAGCCTCTTCATGCCCGCGTAAACAATGCAGTTCTTTTCGTCCGTCAATATCCCACAACCTGACTGATCCATCGGCGCTGGCGGTTGCCAGATAGTTTTGACTGGGGCTTAACACAGCGTGCCAGATGTGATCATCATGCCCCGAAAAAGTATGCACACAGGCAACTTCATTATTGGGGCTGGTTTCAATTGCCTTCTGGATATCCGGGTCGTCAGGCGCAATTTGGAGTGCTTCATCAAATGCTTCTTCAGCCGCTCTGTGGTCGTCCCTTTCAAGATGGAATAATCCCATCAGGTATTTGGAAAGTTGAGGACGGTTATTTGGCGCCTGGATGCTGTGCAGTGCCTGCTCCAGGTCGACATCCGTCCACTCTGACTGGCGCCACCGCCAGAGTCCGTAATTATAGGTTGTGTCCGCATGATGGGCGTCCAGTTGAAGTGCTTTTTGCCAATTTTGAATGGCGTCGGAAGACCTTCCCAGGTCCAACAGACTGAGCGCTTTGTTGTTGAGGCTGTCAGCACGCAATTCGGCAGCATCAGGCTTTTCCCTGGGATAAGCCTGATGGGTGATGTGAGAATAGATCTCCTGGAGTTGATTGGCAATGACATCCATGCTGGCTGGCCGGTCAGCAGGGTTTTCCCTGAAACACTGCCGTAAGAGGCCCACAAGGTCTGGGGGCATCGAAGGATGACCTTCGGGTGGGCCATTTTCCAGGAAATTATCGAGGGTTGTATCCGCGATCTGGCCATAGGCACAGGTCAGACCGCCGCTGAACATCTCCATAACCGACACACCCCACGACCAGATATCCGTCTTGAAGGAAAGTTTTTGGTGGTTCGCCTGTTCGGGTGAGCACCAGGGTTGACTGTATCCGCCGGCACTGACGAGATCATTCCCCCCGGCTTTATTCAGGTTATCAGCGCGGGCGCTGGCGGTGGCCCTGGCGAGCCCGAAATCTGTAACTTTAACGATCCCCTCGGAGGTCATTAATACATTCAGAGGTTTGATATCCTGATGAACCAGGTTCTCATCATGTGCATAACCCAGCCCCCAGGCGAATTGGATGGCAATATCCAGGATGCGTTTCAGGATATCTTCCTTACTGCCCTCAAAAAGATCATGATTTCCTTTATGTGTGATCCAGTCTTCCAGGCTGCCGCCTGAGACGAATTCAACGAATATGTGGGGGATTTCCTGAATGGTACGTACGTAATAACAGGATGTGATGTGAGGGTGTAATCCCAGGTTCACCCAGGTTTCGGCTTCGCGGATGAAGTCTTCTCTCCCACCTTGTTTGGAAAATGCCGATGCAAGGGGTTGTTTAACCGCGATATCCATATTCCAGGCATTGTGATGGACACGGTAAACCCGGCCCATGCCGCCTTCGCCAAGTGTTCCGACGACTTGATAAGTATCGAGAAGTGTCTGGTTTGGTTTCCAGGCGGTCGTGACGTCTATGATGGGTCGGGATAAATTGACTTCTTTGTTGGTCTGGTGTTTTTCAGAGTTTGTAGAAGGAGCAGGCTGCGATCCGCCATGGACTGAACAATAGATTGCGTCAGGATCGGAAGAGGTGATTTCATTACCGCAGATGATGCAATAACGTTTTTCCATAGACTCGCGCTCCTCAGTCCCCATACCGGTCCAGATATTCGTCGATCGCCTTGATGCCCATCCAGGAATCAGGGATATCGATATCCATTTCCTCATTGCGCAGCCAGAAGAGCACGCCGTCCATTTCCCGGTCAATCACACCATAAAGGCCTCGGAAGCGCTGCAGCAGTCCAATAAAGGGTTTACGGACGGCCATCGATTGGGCGATCAGAATGCTCATGTTGGAGGTGGCGGCCGCAAACCGCAGGAGGATCTGTCCCGGATCCCAACTCTCGCCGTACCCTTCCCAGCGATTGTAAACCGTCAGGTAGATATATCCGATTGAAATCTGCTTTCGATCAGCCCTTTGTTCCAAATCATTACTGTCGATATAATCCTCCACTTCAGCATCTTTATCAAAGTAAAGGGAGGTCATAAACTCCCAGGTTTCACTCTGATCGTTATAAGGGATCGGGTCCAGATTTTCAGTTCCGGCCCAGGATTCGAAAGGGAGCCGCATCAATTGGTCTGGATAGGCAATGGCAGTATGTTTTCCAAGACCATGGTCGGCAAATTCGGCTACGCCTTCCAGGATTTGCCAGGGGTCCTGACGCTCAAAAAACAACAGGATGCTATAGTCCAGACCCATTGTTAAGTCCCTTCAACCGTAAGCGCTATGGACGCAGTAAGCAAGTCCTCAGCCGGTTCCAGCCTGCGAACCCGGATCGCGACCGCAGTGAGGTTGTCATCCGCACCTGCCGCCAGGGCAGAATCAATGAGAGTTTCGCAAAGGACCTGGGGGTGCATGGGTTGGGCCAGGGTGTTCTTTAAATCCTTTTGGGAAAATGCCTGATAGATCTCCATCGCTGCAGAGCAGGTAAAGGTCGCCTTGCTGGACGCTGCGGTTCAATATTTGCGGGATGACCCTTTCGCTGGAACCCAACGCCTGGCTGAGCAGGTTCCGTGGGGGCCAATGTGACGGATCTTCCGGTAGCTGGTTTGCGTCCCGCACGGCGTTAAAAACCGTGTGGTCGCGAGTCAGTACTTCCAATTGACCCTGCCGAGAAAGGTAACAGCGGCAATCACCAACGTGTCCCAGCCAGAGACGATCATGGAAAAATGGGAACCAGGCAATTAACAAAGTTGTTCCCATACCTTGATAAACCGGAGCTTGCTCCACCACTCGAAATAACGAATCCTGCGTTTTTTGAATTGCAGATTCAAGTATTTCAGCAGCAGGAATGAGGTTGGTTTCCGCAACCATTCGAACGAGATAATCAAATGCGGCGTTAACTGCCATCTGGCTGGCGACTTCACCGGCTGGACCGCCCCCCACGCCATCCGCCACCATAAAGATACCCCGCTGCGGATCAACTTTGTATGCATCCTGATTGACCTGATATTTCGTGCCGGTAGCTGTGGCGTTGCCAGTCTCTAGAAAGAAGGGTGGTTCAAGAAAAGTCATTGATACTTCCAATAAAAAACTAGAGATGGTTGAGTAAGGTTACAAGCACCATTGCGATGATTGCTCCAAGACTTACAAAAGAAGCAATCAGGGCCGGCACCTTTTTCCGGCCGATGATCCAGGTAGCTGCCAGGGGAATGGCGACACTGGCGATCAGGCTGAGGGTGATCCGCAGCCCGGCAGGCGGCAGGATAAACGGGCTGTTCTCGACCACCAGGCTCCAGATGTCCAGAAAGCTATTGAACAGGGATATCCCGGCCAGCAGGGCGGCTGTATAGCCTAAAAGGTAGGAAGCGCGTTCGAACCGGCTGGCTTCTGCCCGCGCTGGATGTCCTGGATGGCATAGGCGCTGTCCTGGATCACGCCGGCGTTTTGCAGGTCTGTTTCAAGTTGTTCGATCTGACGCGTCATCCTTTGGCTTTCCTGCTGGTAACTTGCCGTATTAAGTTTCATCCGTTCGAGATGTTCCTGGAACAGGGTCAGGTTTGTGCGCATACTGTTCAAGAGAATCTCCACGGCGGCCTTCTGGGTCAGGAAGCGCATCAACTGATGTGACATGTGTTCCATCAGGACGGGTTCGGCGTGGATCTGGCTGAAATCTGAGTTACCCAGGTGTTCCAGCATCTCATCCTGCAGCAGGGTAATCGCCCCGGCAAGATCGCCCCTGATCTTTTCATGTTGACGGGCAAGATGTTTGCATTTCTGCAGGTAGAGTTCTATCCGGGTGAACCCCTGGTGAAAATTGTCGATGAAGGCGGACTGCACTTTCTGCGCACGGTCTTCGGGCACGACTAAAAGCAGGTCTCGCTGCCAGGTAGTTGTGTGATCAGATGGTGACAGGAACCCTTCCCATAAGAGCCACGAACCAGCCATAAGGTGCGGATTCCGCTTTGCCCGGATCTCGCTGCAGATTCAGGTCCTCGATCAAAGGGGAGACTATTTCAGGGAGTTTTCCAGGGGGGAAGCCCGTTGGCGCGATGACGTGAAAGAGTTGGGACACTGCCCAGGGCTGCCGGCCGTGTCCGGATTCCTTCAGCCATTTGTTAACTGTTTCACTGGTTTCCAGCAGCGTCGACCAACCGGAATCATCTTTGTTTGTGAAGTTGACCGCCAGGATCAACATATCATGCGTGGTGTACTGTGAAACTTGGATTTTAGTGCCGTTGGGGAGTGAACCACCAAATATACTTTCATCATCACCGTTATGCGGCAAATCGAATCGGTGTGCCAACGTTTGGGCAGGTTGGAGATTGGGATCGCCAGAAAGGGTATAAAAGAACAACGAGCGGAGGGCGTTTTGGATCATCATTTCTCCTCATCCGGCGGCAGACAGCGCTTGATATCCGTGATGAAAATATTCCGGATTGAATCCATCCATCCCTGATCTTCTCCTTCCGGGAGGTCGTCCGGCAGGGGCGGCAGGGAAAGGGTGGGGTCGAAGACCACGGTTTGTCCAAAGTCATCATTGCTCAGGAAGGCGACTGAGAGCTTTTGAATATCCTGGGCGATGAAGCGGAGCAGTTCATTTTCATTAGCGGCCTGCATGGATATGTGCTTCAAGCTGCTGCAACGCATCCCGGTAACTCTCTTTTTGCTTGGAAGAGAGGTCAGGCAGCATACGGCACATATCCGCCATGACCTCCTGGAACTGGAATCCTACGGTACCCAATGCCTGGTGCTGGAATTCGGAAAGACCCGACACCTCAAATTGGGTGCTTCCAATCTGGATGCGGCTGTTTTCGAAGATGATGGCAGGTTCCTCGGGAGTCAACTTCAGGGGAGACAACCCCGGATGGGTCAGCAAAGTCCCATTGCTGCTGCCCAGGTCTTCCACCCAAAACGCTTTGTTATGTTCATATATCCTGCAAGTGGTGACGCGAAACATTCCTGTCCCGGTCAAGGATGATGTCGTTGTCAGTGTCTCTTCCGATCGTGGTCTCATCCATTTCAAGGATGAAGCTTTGCCCCTGAAGGGGGCCGGAGAGTGCAGTCATTTTGGCAGCGGTGGATTCATTCATGGATGCGGCTCCTTTGAAGTTTCAGCAATGGGCTCAGAGTGACGATTTACGAAGATCACGAAAGTCACCGGTTGTAATCAATGTGCCATCAGGGGCAGTGAAGATCTGGGTGATTTCGCCATCCTGAAGTTGTTTGCTGAAAGCCAGGTTACTGAGATCAAACGGGTATCCCCAGAGATAACCGGACCGGTCACCGACCAGGATCAGGCTGCCGGATTTTGCGATAACCAGGCTGCTGGCGGATTGGGAGAGTTCCACCGGACCGGTCTGTACACCTGACATATTCCAGACGGCCATCCAGCCGTCGCCGTAAACAGCGACCCATTTCTCACCATCCAGGGCATCCAGCATACGAACCGGACCGTAATAGGGGTCGGGGATGGACAGGATTTGTTGATGGGTGGCAATATCGATCACGATGATCCGACCCAGTTCAGTACCGGCAGCCAGGAAACGGGCATTTTGGGAGAATGCCAGGCAGGAAATGGCTTCCGATCCCAGGTCGAGGAAAAGCTGGTCTCGTTTTGCAGCCACAAACAAACCGTGAACAGTCGATGGGTGCTCTTCCGGGACATACGCCAGGAGCGTCCCATAGCTGTTGGCGGCAGCATGCCGGATGCCAAATTCAATTTCAACCGGGGGCGAAACCTCGAAGGTCTGGGAGGCTGTCACCGGGATCACTTTCCCTTCCCGACCAACTGCCAACAGATGGTCTTCCTGGCCGCAGAGCAATGCGAGTGGGAAATCGACCGGCAGGCTGACCTCACCATGGCGGTTGCCATTGACCAGCCAAAAGAGTTTATTGCTTTCATCCAGCACGGCAAGCCAGTTGGCCGCTTTTAAATACCCACCGACCATCGGTGTGGGAAGTGTGCTTAATGGCTCACTTTCAAGGCTGCTGATTGGACTTTCCAGGTCCCCTTCAGGCATGGTCTCCATGGCTTTCTTATTGATATCATTTTCATCTTCGCTGATCTTTTTCCCACTGTCATCATCAGGGGTGGACTCCAGGGCTTTCTTCTTGATCTCATCCAGATAAAGATCAAAGGCGTCCTGCACTTTATTTTCCGGTGACGGGTCAGGGTGAATGATCGGACTGGGGCCGGGGAAAGGCTGTGGTCCGGGTTTGGGAGGTATATCATGGGCCTCTTGCTGAGGGAGGGTGAAGATCGGCTGCAGGATCGCCATGAGGATCAACTGCACGGTCATATACAAGACCACACCTCCGGGAACCAGCAAGGTTATTGCGATACTGACCGGTGCAGCGCCCCAGGCCCCAAACTGTGTGAACATATTGCCGGGTTGTGATTTTCGTAAGAACCGAAGAAAGATAAAATATGCCAGCAGGAACAGCCCGCCCAGCACGAAATAGGAATAATGCCATACCGGGCGCCAATTAGGCACAGCCAGATTGGGGATGAACAGGAAGGGGAATTTGCTCGTCGGTGCGGTTGAGACCCGGTGGAGCGCCACCCAGAGGGTAATCGGGATCGCGGAGGAAGCCAGCAGGTAGATCATGGTTGCAAGGCTTTCACGGCAGCCGGTTGTTCCCGGATTGTTCTGCAATCCCTGGGCTGAAAGCACTTTTTGGCTGAACTGGTTGGAGATTTTAATAGAAGGCAGCAGGAGCACGGTGATCAGCAAAAGGAAAGCAAGGATGCCCCAACCGACCGTCCCCGTCCAATTGTTTGAAGCGATCAGAACATAGACCCACCAGGTGGTCGGCCCTGTCGTGACCAGCCGAGTCATGGTCTCCAGCGTGCTGAGATTAGAGCCGCCGAAGAACCCAACTGCTACAAGTAATAGTATGAAGAAAGCCCATCCGCCCCAGCGTTTGATCCAGGTCTGGCCGATACCGATCAACAGCAGCAGGTAAACAATGCCCCAGATCGATTTAATTGCGAACCATAAAAATGCACCAACAGCCTTGAAAAATCCCGGGCCTTCGACTGCAACTGCGGTAGTTTGTCCCGGCAGGGGAATACTCACCGCGGTCTGAGTCGGCGCTGGAGTAGGGGTGGGTTCAAGGGTGGGCGTAGGGGTGGTTGCCGCAGCCTGGGTTTGCTGTTGGGCTGCTATCTGCGCTTGCTGGGTTTGGGTCAATGCCTGCTGCTCGTCCAATATGGCCTGGGTGGCTGTCGCTGCGGCGGCTGCCAGTTGGGTTGCCGCCTGATCGGCTGCAGAAAGAGTCCCTTCAGGCGCGGATTGGGCGATTGGCTGTCCGGTTTTTCCCTGGAAGAGATCCGGCAGGATGCCATAGTCCATCAATGACAAGCCCACACCAGCCGCCAGGACCAGGACCGCCAAAATGATCCCGATTGTCCCGGATTTGGTACGCCAGCGAGGCAAAAGCGCACCGCCCACCCCGATCAGTATGGCAGCAGCAATCCAGGGAAGCAGCCACACCCAGTTCAGGTTAAACTGGATCAGGAACGCCGAACCGATCAATGGGATCAATCCGATAGGCAGACAAGCGAAATAAGGGCCAGCCTCCATCATCCCTGCCTGCAGTATGCCGACAGCCAGGACCGCCAGACCAGCTATAGCCAGGGACCAGGCCCAGGTCTGCGGTGCCAGCGGGACGCTGGCAGAGGTGTTCATGATCCAGGCTGGCAGGGCGATCGCCAGCGGGGTCGAGACAAGGTTCAGTAAAACGACCAGGAACCCCGCCCCTTTGCTTTGTTTGAAAGCAAAATCGCTGGCAAAAATCGGCGCGATTGCTGCAAAGGACATCAGGACGATGACCATCCAGAGCGGCTGCAAATCCGCCAGCCAGGCAGCGGATGCCAGGGCTGCCAGTGCGAGCAAGTGGATGATATAAAACCCGGCATTCACATTTTCAGTGTTTCCCAGAGTCCCGATGCTGGTGAGGGAGAGGAGGACGCCGATAAAAGCCAGCGCACCGACCCAGAAACTTGAGGCGGAGATCCCCAAAGCAACGGTCAGTCCCAAAACAAAGATAAAAATAATGGCGATGATCGTGGTTAATGCTTTTTCTGACACAAGAACCTCCTGGCTGGTAAGGACGTTATGATGTAAAAATGAACCTCGTTATCCCTGATTATCAGCGGGTGGGTTTTCGCCTTGAACGCTGTATGAGAGCTTCCTGGCACCTTCTGATCCTTCAATATTGACCTGCATGGCACCGTCCTTGTAAGAGAAAATGGCTTTATCTCCTGAGGTCAATTTGCCCGAAAGGATCTGTTCCGATAACGGTTCGGTGATCCAGCGATCGTAGATCCGCTTGAGGAAACGAGCGCCATAATCCTGGCTGTATCCGTCCTGGCTGATCAGAGCTTTGGCACTTTCATCAAGGGAAAGCTCGATCTTGCGGTCAACCAGGCGTTTGTTGGTCGCAGCGATATAGAGGTCCAGAATGCGGGAGATGGCTTCTTTGGAAAGCGGTTTGAAGATCACGATCTCCTGGATACGGTTGACCAGTTCCGGGCTCATGTATTTGGCAATGGCTTGTTGATATTGCTGGACCGCCGAAGCCTGCTGCTTGGCGGCTTCATCATCGGTCAGCATGAATCCGATGGCGGGTTTAACCTTGATCCCGGTGCCGAGGTTGGTGGTCATAATGAAGATCGCTTCGGAGCAGTTAATGGTCCGCCCGCGGGCATCGGTCAGGCGGCCTTCATCAAAGACCTGCAGGAAGGTCTTCATGATATCGGGATGGGCTTTTTCGACCTCATCCAGCAGGATGACCGAATAGGGATGCAGACGGATCTCACGGATGAATTGAGATTCTTCCGCGAATCCGATATACCCGGGAGGTGACCCCAGGATCTTGGCCGAGGAATGCTGTTCCGCATATTCGCTCATATCCAGACGGATCAACCGGTTGTCATCAAAGAACAAGAACCTGGAGAGCACCTTGGCGAGTTCGGTCTTGCCCGTACCGGTTGGGCCGGCGAAAAGCAGTACGCCGGGCCGATTGGCGGGTTTCAGCCCGGCCCGGCTGATCCGAATTGCCTTGGCAACGGCAGAAATGGCATGATCCTGACCGATGATGGATTTGGAAATCTCATCCTCAATTTTCAGAAGTCGTTCTTCATCTCTGGTGAGGATCACTTCCAACGGCACCTGCGAACGGCGGGCGATCACTTCGCCGATGTCTTCCAGTTCCAATGCGCTGGTTTGCATCCCCGGTGCAAGCGTCCCAATGGTGAGCAGTTTGCGACGGGCGCAGGCTTCATCCAGCACCATGATGGCCTTATCCGGCTGATAGCCGTCCGTGAGGAAGCGGCTGGTCAGTTTGACAGTCGGTTCGAGAATGGAATCATCGATCCGGATGGCATGATGTTCTTCCAGTTTTGGTTTCAATCCCTGGAGGATTTGCAGCGTCTCTTCTTGGGAGGGTTCGTCAATCCAGACCACCTGGAAGCGGCGAGTCATAGCGCCGTCCGGTTCGATATATTTACGGAATTCAGCCGTGGTACTGGCGCCTATGCAGCTGATATCCCCCCGTCCCAGAGCCGGTTTGAGGATGTTGGAAGCATCCAGCGAACCTTCCCCGGCGCCGGCACCCATCATCGAATGCAGTTCGTCAATGAACAGGACCAGATTTTCTTCATCCTTCGCGATATCGATCACTTCCTGGATCTTGGCTTCAAATTCACCGCGATACTTGGTGCCGGCCACCAAAGCGCTCATCGCAATCTCGACAATATGGAAATTGCGCAGCAATTCAACGGCGTCATCACTGACCGCATAAAGCGCCAGGCCTTCCACAACGGCCGTTTTACCAACTCCCGGATCACCCAATAACAGGGGGTTGTTGCGGGAGCGTTGGGTGAGGATCCGGCCGATACTCTTGATTTCCTCGCGGCGTCCGATGATCGGCCCCAATTTGCCCTGATGGGCCAGGTAAGTCAGGTCCCGGCCGTATTTGGCGAGCTTATGTTCAGCCACGCCATCGAATGGAAATTCTTCAGGTGCTTCTTCCTCGGGTGTTTCCTGCTCGATCGTCGGAATGGGCTGTTTGGCCTCCCATTCTTCGGCTTCATCTGCCAATTCTTCCTGGTCGACATTGTATTCTTCAAACAGCATTGACATCATTGGGCTATCCATCCGCAGACAGGCCGCCAGCAAACTGGTCAGTTCGAGGGTTTCGTCGCCATTTTCCTCACTAACCGCTTCCGCGTCTGCGAACATTTCACGGCCGCGCGGACTGCGGTGACCGCTGAAATCGCCGGTTTCCACCTGTTCCTGGCTGATCAGGAAGCGCAAACGCCGCCGGAACTGCTTGGGATCCAGATTAAATTGTTTCCATAATGCAGATAACTGGGCAGCTTCCTGAACGATTTCTTGTTTTTGCCCCTCATCGAATTTCTCCGGAAGCATTGAATCGTGCTGGACGACATTTTCCAGTTTGAACATGCCGACCAGGAAATGTTCCGGCTCAAGATAAATCGATTTTAGAAATTTCGCTTCTGAGGCTGCAAGGATGTAAACCAAATGCGTGCTGGCGGAGAGTTCCATTTTTTTCATTCCTTCTTCGGATGAGATCCTATAGTGATAGTAAACAACCTTTTACTTTTCAATTGTGATCTTTGGGGAAATGTACCAGCCAAAAACCACTATGGATGTGATACAACCTTTAAGGAATATGAAGTTGGAACCGATAAAAAATGGAATCACCCCCGACCATTATAATAACCATTATACAAAAACCCCGTTTGGCATTCAAGGAAACGGGGTTTTTAGTATTAACGTACTATCGAAGATAAACAATTCTGTTGATTTGGAAAGCTTTTATGAAACTTGTCCAAATATCATCGTCTAATTTTTGAGTAATCGATACTGCAATAGGGCTCTTCCCCAAGGATCTTTTCCCGGCGGCGGTCCATAAAGGAGGTGCACCAGGGATCGAGATGATCCAGATCCATGCTGCGATGGATGGCGATATAGAGGTCGATCTCTCTCAGGCGCAGGAACATCGGGATTTCTTGCAGCCAGGCTTCATCCAGATCATATTCCTTCCGGTATCCTGACCAGAATTCACGCAGGAAGGATTGAGCAGCTTCAAGCTGCTCAGGTTTACGGCAATCATGGGGGAGGGTATAGAACAAAGCCATGGCAACATCGTAAATAAACCAGGCGTACTGGCAGTCATCGAAATCAAACAAGGTGATCTGGCCGTCATCGGTCAGGAAGAAGTTGCCGCCGTGGAAATCAACATGACAGAGGCCATACCCGGCAGGGTCCTTTGGCAGCCGGCGGATCGCATTGAGGTTTTCCTGATAGGCTTCGATGACCGGTGCATCGGAAGCCGGTAAATGCCTTTGTGCAATGTCCAGCATTTCATCGAAATCATCCTCGATATCGAACCGCCGATATTGCGGCTGGCTTGGAACAAAACGCTTGCTGAGGCGGTGTAATTTTCCCAGGAAGACCCCCATCTTTTTGAAGAGGGTCGGCTGCCATTCGGACTTGTTTGGCGGATGCCCCGGCGCCTTGGTGAAGAGAGCGGTAACGAAATGGGAACCATCAGCAGCCGGGACGGTCTCCACTAACTTTTCATTGAGCGAAGGGAGAACCCTGGGGACGGAAAGGCCACCCGCCGCGAGATGGTTGAGGAATTCGGCTTCTCCTCGGACAAGGTCTGGCGATCGGCGGTCGTCATGGCCGATCCGCAGGATATAATCCTGGTCATTTTTGCTTACGTTATAGATGAAGCTTTCAAACCCATCCAGGATCTGGGCGTCATCCGGCTGGATGCCATAAAGATCCAGGACCTGAGTCAGGATGGCAGGGTTGAAAAGTTGGCGGATCGATTTTTCCATTTCATTGCTCCGGCGGATTTACTCGTATTTTTCTTGAATTCAAGTTTAATCCATTTCCCGCCGGAGGCGGGCCATTATAAGTACGATTATGATGTTCACAATGTGTTATATTTGAGACGTTCGGTTCACGCTGGAATCAAAAATGTTAGGTAGAAATTGAACCGTGGTGATGATCTATGAAAATTGTTTTGGACTATTTACCCTTATTGATTTATGCTGTTATGTTTGCCGGTCTGAAGATCGGCGAAAGTATTGTGTTGACCCGTCCCGGGAACAATATCCGTAAGGGGTGGGGTGACTGGACGGTCTGGCTGATCCTTGTGCCGATGTGGCTGGTGCTGATCGGGCCGGTTGCAGAGTTCATTTTCCTGCATAATCGTCCCAGTCTTTGGGAAATGTTGGCCGGTGGGCTGCTTTTTATTGGCGCAGGTTTTTTCTCGATCAAAGGTTATCTTGACCTGGAACATGGTTTTGCTCAGGCCATCGAACGGGACGATACCCATATGGTCGTGACTGGGCTCTATCACACGATCCGCAATCCTGTATCCCTCGGAAATATCCTGTTTTGCATGGCATGCCCGCTGTTCCTGGCTGCCGGCCCATCCTGGATCCCAGCGCTGGTAGGGGTTTTGGGTATCATGCTCAGGATTTCAATTGAAGAATCATTCATGCAGCGGCATATTTCCGATTACGAGGCTTATAAAGAGCGCACCTGGGCATTGATCCCATATATTTACTGATAACCATATATTGCCGGTAGTTGCTCGCCGGTTTTTACTTATCTGTCACAATTACACAAAGCAAATCCTATGGTACCAAAAGTCCTGTCTTCCATCAAACGTTTCTTCAAACACCCGCTTTTCCTTAGTTTTTACTTACCAACCCTTTTAACTTCAATCGCCCTCGGGCTGCGCAATACGATCCTGCCGCTCTATGTTGGAGAACTGACCGATAATTACAGTTTGATCGGTCTGGTTGCCGCCGGCGCGGGGCTGGGGACTCTGATTGCCGACCTGCCCGTTGGCCGTTACGTTCAGAGGATCGACAAACGGATCAGTATGATTGCCGGCCTGTGTCTGGTTGCAGTAAGTAATGTGCTCCTTGTATGGGTGCATTCCGTTTGGCTGGCATTGGCCCTCCAGTTGATCAGCGGTATCGCACAATCGGTATACCTGATCAGCCAGCATTCGTATATCACAAACGCCGCCCGAAAGGAAGTTCGCGGTATGGCGATCTCTTTATTCGGAGGATTCCTACGGGTTGGGTTGTTCCTGGGACCAATCATCGGCGGGCAGATCGCGGGGGCATTTGGTTTGCGTTTGCCTTTCGTTGTCTATTTCCTCTTCGTCCTGGCGGCAATCCTGGTGCTGTTTTTTGCCAAAGGGAAAATTCATCGCAACCGACCCGGAATTGGAAACTGAAGGCAAAGGTGCAACTTCATTCCGTCAGGCATTGAAAGGTCGCTTTTGGGTTTTTATTTTTGCGGGACTCGGGTATTTCCTTGCTATGACCATCCGGGCAGGTCAGGGGCTGATCCTCCCTTTATGGGGTTCGCATATGTTAGGGCTGTCTCCTGATCAAATTGGATGGGCGGTCGGTCTTTCAGCTGGAGTCAGCATGACATTGTTCTATCCGGTGGGATTGATCATGGACCGGATCGGCCGTAAGGCTGCAGTTGTGCCCAGCTTTTTACTGCTGGGTGTTGGATTGGCACTCCTTCCCCTGGCAAACAGTTTTGGCGTCTTCTTACTGGTGGCTTCCCTGATCGGTTTTGGACATGGTATGGGATCAGGCGCAATGATGACTGTCGGGTCTGACCTTTCGCCCGAAAAAGGGCGCAGTGCTTTCCTGGGCGCCTGGCGTTTGATCGGTGATACTGGAAACAGCGGTGGGCCGTTGATCGTTGGTTTTGTGGCGAGTGCGTTGGCACTGCCCAGCGCGGCCCTGGTGATTGCCGTTTCGGGGTTCCTGGCAGGCGGTGTTTTCGTATTTCTGGTTCCCGAAACCTTGAAGAAAAAGTTGAAGCCAGCCTACAAAGAATAAAAATAAAATGACACCTTCGAAGGTGTCATTTTTTCTCTCGTTTACCTATTCAAACTTAGTTGCTGCTGTGGTCTTTGGGCAGCTTGGGGATCAGCCAGGACAACAGGGCGTCCGTTGAGCGGGTCTGCATCAGGACCTTACCCGGCCCGGTCAGGTCCACCACCAGACCTTCACCGCTGAATAAGGTTGATTTCAGGCCGCCCACCGAGCGGACGCTGAAGCCCATGTTTTCGGTGAAAGCGACCAGGTGGCCGGTGTCAACCGTATAACGCTGACCGGTACCCAGGTCTATTTCATGGATGGCGCCATAAGAGGAAAGGATTGCCAAACCCTGACCGGACACCTTCAGCATGATCAGCCCTTCCGAAGCGAAGAAGGTCTTCGCGCCGCTCCACTTGGTATCCACGTTGACCCCGTTGCTGGAGGCGACATAGGAGCCGGATTGGACCATCATGCTTTCCCCATTCAACTCAAGCAGGAAAAGATCGCCGGGAAGCGCCGGTGCGACAGTGACTTCGCCGCCATTTGGGCCGGCCTGGAAAGTATTTTGGAAGAAGCTTTCACCGCCCAAAAGCGCGCGGCCCAGCGATTTGAGGATCCCGCCGCGGGCTTTGGTCTCAATATGCACATCGGAGGACATGCTGACCATGGAACCACCCTCAACCTGGAGTTCTTCATGGGGGTCAAGGGTGACCACGCCCAGGGAATATGAAGGCTTATATTTTAATTTCAACTATCATTTGAATTCTCCTTTTATTGTGGTTCGTTTGAATAATACAAGTTTAGCATGAAACAATATGAGTAAATCAGAATGGAGCCCTTCACGAAACAGATCCTGAAATTTTCATTCCGATATTTTCAAAAAATGTATAAGTCAACAAAATAATCAGGAGAGGTTTGATTGAAATGCCTTGATCACTTCTAAGCGTTCATTCGTAATATTTGCTATTCTTTCCAGTATTTCTTTGTCATGGGTGAAGCGGGCGGTTTCCTTGGGTACGTCCCGGTAATATTTTGCTAATTTTTCAAGCCGGGTATTAAAATTGATCGGGATAGGTTTTCCTTCTCCGATGTCATTAACCAAGGTCTTCCAATCCGATAAGCTGATACCGGCTTTTTGTTTGAACCCCTGCTTGGCAATCGGCTTGACAAAAACAGGCAGTTGATTGAGTTCCGCCACTGTCTCATTCAAAATCTCTTCTAATTTGTCAAGATACTCAGTTTGTGATTTGGTCGTCGGTGAGCCATTAATCTGCTCGTCAATAAGAGGAATGGCTTCTTGAGTGAGAACCCCAGCTTTTTCCAGTACTTCATAGCCGTTCACTACCATGCCGTTATATTCACCGGCGAGATTGGAAACAAGGAAAACGGCCGCCGCGGCAGCATGTTCAGGCGGCATCAGACCGTCATATTCTGCATGAAGTGAAATATGCAGGAACTCGTCCTCAGTCAAACCAAGACGGGGGGCCAATCCGGCTGCCACACTTCGAATACCCGGTGTATCAACCATGCCGGGGGCGAAAGGAATTGTATTTATACCGGTTCCTTCCAGTTCCAACGCCAGGGATTGAGTGAACCCAACAATCCCCTGTTTACTGGCAATATAGGCGGATAATCCGGGCATGGCATCTGTAGAGACAAGGTTTAAGATCGTTCCCTGATGATGTTCCAACATCGATGGGAGAAACGCCCGACAAATCAGGAAAGTTCCCCTCAGATTCACCGCTATGATCTGATCCCATTTATCAAGCTGCATTTCAATCACCGGTGATTCATGAATGCATATGGCGTTGTTGATCAGAACATCTACCTTACCAAATCGAGTTAAAACATAATTTTGCAAATCGGAGACTGACATGGGATTGGAGACATCCACTTGGACGAAATGCGCATCCATCCCTTCTGCCCGAAGACTCGTTTCGGCGGAATAGCCTTCCTCTGACAATTCCGCCAGGATGACTGTACCGCCCAGTGCACCGAAACTACGTGAGATTTGATAACCAATCCCTCTACCTGCACCGGTAATGACAATAACCTGATCTGAAAATGACCCAGGAGCGAAGTGCATTGAATTAGTTAGAAGATTGAATAGGTTAATTTCCAAGTGATTACTTCTTCCCTTTGCTGAATTTGATAGAAACGCAATCAAAATTATACAGCAGATGGAATTACCTTAAACGAAAATGAAGCATCCATGTTAAGTTTAAAACTTGCCCACTTGGATGGTTTTAAAACAAGCGATAAATTATTCCACTGCCAGCACCCTCAGCAGCACCCGGCGCAGATGGCCGTTCCGCCGGTGTTCGGCAAGGAACAACCCCTGCCAGGTACCTAGAGAGAGCATCCCGTCATCAATAGGGATGGTCATGCTGACCGGTGTGATCATAGCGCGCATATGAGCAGGTGAATCATCAGAACCTTCCAGAGTGTGCTCATACCAGACTTCCTTCTCAGGTGCGAGATGCTCAAGGAATCCTTCCATATCCCGGCGAGCGGAGGATGCGTAATTCTCATTGATCACCAACGACACGCTGGTATGCTGGACAAACAGGAATGCCATCCCTTCCTTGACTCCCCATTCCTTTATTTGTTCGTTAACCATGCCTGTGAAATCGTGTAAACCCTTACGATTGGTTTGAACGGATAACGTTGTTTTATACCAATCCATCGATAATCCTTCCAGTAGGTTTAATCATTATACCTTCAGCATTATTGCGAATTAAATACCGGGTTATGGAAGTCTACTATATGGCGTACTTCTTGCATTTTCAGAGTGGGCGATAATGATATCCTATAGGTATGAAAATTGCCCAGACTTTATCTCATGTATCTATAAAACTTCTGAAGGGTTATTCACAAAATGATGGTTGTCTGATAAGATTAAAAGAATGATTCCGGGACATATATATTGAACGATTTTATATTTAATATAAAATCTCGAGGGTCGATAACATAATTTAATGATGAATTTTATTGAAAGAAAAAGCTAACGGTCGTGGAGAGTAAGTATTCGGTCACTCGTACCAAATTAATCATTCCACGTCGGCGTGATGAGATCTTAACACGCCAGCGGCTGTTGGCGATATTAAATGAACTCCTTGATCTGAAGTTGATCATCGTTGCCGCACCGGCGGGATATGGAAAAACCTCTCTACTGATCGATTTTGCGAACCATACCCAATGGCCGATTGGCTGGCTCGCGTTGGATCCGCTGGATCAGGACCCTTTCCGGTTCATTTCCCACTTTATCGCAGCGATCCAGACCCGTTTCCCTGAATTTGGGCAGAATTCTCTCTCCGTGCTTAACGGAACACCCCAGGATAAGCTGGATATTCCCGCGATCGTCTCCACGATCACCAACGATATCTACGAAAATATCACCGAGCATTTTATCTGCGTGCTGGACGATTACCAATTGGTTGAAGATAGTGATATCGTCAACCAGTTTATTAATCGCTTCATCCAGGACGCCGATGAAAACTGCCATTTAATGGTCTCCTCGCGCCGGTTGTTGACCCTCTCTGACATGCCCCTCTTAGTGGCTCGCAACCAGGTCGGCGGTCTTTCGTTTGAAGAGATTGCTTTCACATCCAACGAAATCCAGGAATTATTACTCAAGAATTATCACCTCACCATTTCGGATAAATCGGCTGAGGATATCACTTATCAGACAGAGGGCTGGATCACCGGGCTCTTGCTTTCAACCCAGTTATTGGATGATGAGATCGGCGAAAGGATCCGGCTGGCTCGAGTTTCGGGCGTTAACCTGTATGACTACATGGCCCAACAGGTGTTCGAACAGCAGCCGGAAGATATCCAGCAATTTCTGCTGCGCACATCAATTCTGGAAGAATATGACGCCGACCGCTGCAAGCGGGTAATCGGCAAGGCCTTAAAGGTAACTGAACCCTGGCAAGCCCTGATCGATAAGGTGATGATCAGGAACCTGTTCGTCCTGCCGGTGGGCGACAGTGGAGAACTCTGGCTGCGTTATCATCATTTATTCCGAGACTTCCTGCAATCTCGGATGCGGACAGAACGTCCTGAAGAGACGGTTACGATCACCATTGCCCTGGCGGACGACTTTGCCCGGCAGCAGGACTGGGAACAGGCGTTTGTCCTGTATAAACAGGCCGGCGCAATGGACAAGATGATCAGCCTGGTGGAGCAATCCGGCCCTGCTATGGTGACAGGTGGGAAACTGGTTACATTGAAAGAATGGATGGCCGCCTTGCCACCGGACATTGCCACATCACGACCATCCTTGCTATCGCTGCAGGCGGCAATTTTGGTAAGCGGTGGGGAGGTTGAACAAGGTATACATTTATTTACCCAAGTCATTGATCGATTGTTGGCTGAAGACGGTGAAGATAATGTTGAAGTATTGTCACTGAGTCTGATTAGACGAGCGGTGACCTATCGAATGCAGGGTGATTTCCAGATGTCTCTGGCAGATAACCGAAAGGCATTGGATATTCTAGAAAAACATCCCGAATATGGATTGATTCGGGCCGAAGCACTTACGGAATTATGGCGTAACACTCTATTACTTCAAGGGTGATATAAAACAAGCATTGAGTATCTCTAAAGCAATCACTTCGATTTTTGAAAGTTATGATGATCGGCAGAATATTCCCAAATTGCTCTTCAATATCGGATTGATGCATGTTGTTTTGGGGGATTATGTTCGGGCAGAATTGATGTATCAGGAAGCGCTTGATTACTGGAGTTCGGGTGGTAACCTGGCCTGGGCGTCTGAATTGATCAATAATCTTGGCATAGTACAGCAATTACATGGAGATTATGAAAAGTCGCGCTGGAAATTTTGAAAAAGCCATTGAATTATGCCCGGATCAGCAATTCGCCTAAGAGCTGAAAGCCTCAGTCTAACAAGTTTGGGCGATCTATATCGCGATCTTGATGCTTATCAGGAAGCCTTGGATGTTTACAAACAGGCGCAAGGGATCGCCAAACAATTAAATGATAGGTTTTTACTATTTTATCTCGATCTTGCCGAAGGGATCTTAAATCGAATTGCCGGAGAATATTGCCAAAGCAAGCATGTTCGTGTCGAATATGCAGAACAAAAAGCAAAAGAAAGTGAATCAGCATACAACCTCAATTTCCTTAGACTTGGAATTGGCAATGTTTGATCTTAAGCCAGGAGAAATTATGGAAAAGCCTGCGACACAGCAAAACAGACTTTTGAGTATTTTGAGTTCAGAAGGTTATCAGAATGAAATCTATGCGGGCTGCTTTTACCTGCGCTTGGCATTAGCATGTGAAGGGGATAAAGACCAGGCGCTGGATTATTTGGAAAAGATCCTGCCGACTTTATTGGAAAATAATTATTCCACTCCCCTGATCGTACAGGCGCGTGAATTCAAAAGGTTATTATCTGAAGTCAAAGGGAAACATGAAATAAAACGGCAATTTTCACGCATTTTAGAGCGTGTTGAGAGTTTTGAAGAGAAATTACCTGTCACCAGGCGAAAGATCCGCCGGCAGGCTGTGATTGTGCCGTTTGCGCCGCCCAAAATGATCATCCAGTCCTTTGGCAAGGCACAGGTGCATATGAATAACCGGCTGGTCTCCAACAGTGACTGGCAGACCCAGACATCGCGTGACATGTTCTTCCTGTTCCTGGCGCATCCGGAAGGACTGACCAAAGAACAGGTTGGTTTATATTTCTGGCCGGATGCCACCCCGGATGAACTCAAATTGCGGTTCAAGAACACCTTGTACCGGCTCCGCAGAGCAGTCGGGCGGCAAACTATCCTGCTGCAGGATGATTATTATCAGTTCAACTGGTCCCTGGATTATGAATATGACGTGGAATCCTTCATGACGGCTGTTGATCGGGCGCAAAAGGCCAAGGATATCCGTGACAAGATCAATTTCCTGAAAACTGCGGTTGAAAATTATAAAGGGGAATATCTCTCGGAAATTGAAGAAATCTGGGCGATCACGGATCGCCAGCGTTATTACCAGACTTACCTGGATTCCCTTATGCGGCTGGCAAGCATGTATATGGAGCGAAAAGCCTTCAAAACAGCCCTGAGGTATTGTTATCAGGCACTAACCGAGGATGCCTGTCTGGAAGATGCACACCGGCTGGCGATGCGAATCCATGCCGCAAGCGGGAACCGGGCAGCGATTGTACGTCAATATGAACGCTGCCGGGTAGCACTGATCAAGGAAATTAACGCACCACCATCCCAACAAACCCGCGAACTTTACGAAACCCTCATTCAAAAATAAAACAAAAAAACCGCCCGGCACTTAAATTGCACCTAAAAATGCAAGAGTTTGGCATTTAACACGCTGTGACAGGCAGCTGACAGGAAAATGCAGGATTTGATAATTACAATCCTGTTATTATTGCGTTTCTGAGCCTATTTTGCAGAGTGTTTTGCAGTCCTTAAAACATAATAATGTAGTAGACATTTGAAAGATTACTGAATTGTAACTTTCATAACCAATTCATAACTGATGCTTTTTTGAAAGGAATTACCATGAACAAGCTCTCAAGCAAAATCAATTTCTTCGCAAGCCGTGTTGACTCCCGTACCGTTCGTCTGATCGTTACCCTTGCAAGCCTGGTCCTGTTCGTCCTGGCAGCCGGTGCCCCGAATGGTGTTGGCGGCATTGGAATGCAATGATCCTGGTTTTTGCCGTTGCCCTTGGTTTGGCAGCGGGGTTTATAAAAGCAAGACTTAAGAACGCACCTTACCAACCGATTGATCTGAAGTTTTTCTGGCTCGTACTGGTCGCAGCCATTCCCCAAGTCCTCGCATTTTTTGTCAGGGCGACACGGGATAGGATACCAGACCAGTGGATCCCGATCATACTGATAACCACTCAACTGATACTGCTGGTCTTTGTATGGTTGAACCGCAAACAACCCGGCATGTGGTTATTAGGGCTAGGTCTCATTCTCAACCTGGTCGTCATCAGCCTGAACGGCGGATGGATGCCAATTACACCGGAGACACTGACCAAACTCGGTGCGCCGGTTGGCACCTGGCAAATCGGATCCAGACATGCTTTCAGTAAAGACATTGTCCTAACGAAGGATACAACGCTTTTATGGTTTTTATCAGATATTCTGACCCTTCCTCGTTGGATCCCTTACAGAGTTGCTTTTAGCATAGGCGATGTCGTAATAGCTGGTGGTGTCTTTGGGCTTCTTTTACAGAACAATCGCAAGGATCTTACAAGTAAAAAAGTAGTTCAACAGGAGAAAATATAATGACAAAGAATTTTCACAACCAACAAGAATTCAGCCGATTATTGACCGCTGCTGTGATTAATGGCTCATTCCGCAAAGCTCTATTGAATAACCCCAGCAAAGCAATCTCCTCCGGTTTCGGTGGTGAAGCTTTCAACCTCGGCGCAGATGTTATGCAGCGTCTGTCTTCAATCCGGGCGAACTCGCTGGCAGAATTTGCCTCACAGTTATCCGAACTCTAAGATTAAAAGATATATTTTTCGGCCCCTGAAAGATGATCAGATCCCATTGGGATCGTTTATCAAAGCTGAATTACGAAACTTAACAAGTGAATATTTCTAGAGTCGTGTCCTCTCAAATCTCCGGATTGGTGAGTTTGAGAAGATGCCAAAGCAGAAAGTCCTTCTTTGTTTCAATTCCTATTGACATACGCTATAATTAAATTAATAGGAACGAAAAACAACCAAAGGAGGTAAAAATGAAGAAATTTGGCAATTTATTCTTAGGCGCTCTATTGGGTGGACTGGTTGGCGGCGGCCTTGCATTATTCTTTGCTCCCGCTTCCGGTGAAGAAACCCGACGTGAGATTGGGAACTACTTTACGAACCTCAAAGAAGAGGTTCAAAAAGCTGCTGATGAAAAACGCGCTGAATTGGAAGAACAATTACTGGCGTTGAGATCCGGTAAGGATGTAACGATTGAAAAGAAGTCAGCTTAACCTGAGAGCTTAAGCACATAAAATGGTATTTATCGCCCTCCGTATGATTACGGAGGGCGTTTATTTTTAATCAGTGATTATCGTTTGAATGGGGAAATATAAAAAGAATGACCTACGGATATGCCTGGGTGGTTGTCGGTTCGTTCAATGGATAAGGGTAACCGCCGCCATTACCCGGCGTTGGCTCTTCGGTGGTGGCCGGTGGTGTTGTGACTGGTGGTGTGGTCGCCGTGGGGGTTGGCGTCGGTGTTTGTACCGGGATGACGGGTTGTGCTGTTGCAGCTGCGGTCACGGTCGTTTGCGGCATGAAGGCGATGTCTTCAACATAATCAATGCTGGTCTGACAGGCTGGTTCCAGATATTGGATCACATTTTCCCAGGTCAGAGGCGCATTGTTGTTGTAAGCCTGCTGGATAGCATTGGTGAGACAGCCCGGACCGGCATTATAGTTGACCAGGGTGAATCGCCAAAGATCCTCATAGAAGCTTGCTTCTCCCGCAGGGACACGGGCCGTATTATAGATGATCTGTCCTACCTGCTCACAATTTGCCAACAAGCTGCGGGCGAAAATGCTGATGCTGAAATTCGCCTGGCGCAGGTCGATCCCCAAAGGACATTCCGGGCAGGCCGCGTTCACCTTTTGGACCAGTGCACCGCGCAGCATTTCCTGTTCGGCGATATCCAGATTACCGAATCCTTTTTGGCAGACCTCGGTATCGAGTACCAAAGGACAGAATTGACTGAAGAAGCTCGGATTCCATAACAACACTGTGTCCGCGCCCAAGTCACTCAGGTGACCTAACCCGGCTTCGTTGTAGTTGGCTGATAAACCCGGCCAGAACTGGCTTTCACGGCTGAATACATTCTTCATTAGTTGAGCCGGGACGCCGGTATCGTTGGATACCTGGATGATCTCGCTGTCAAACTGGTTCTGCCAATCATTGATCAGATAACGGGCTTTTTCAAGACCGCATTGGCTGGCAACTCTCTCGGTTTGCAATCCGCCATCCGGGCAATCGCTGACATCCACCAATCCCTGGTTGATCAAAGTACCGGCCAGATAATAATAAGGCTGAGTGGATACCAAACCATCCGGATAGTCCGGGGAAGATAACCAGGCTGGGGATCCACCAACGGGGGGAAAAGCTGACCAGATCTGAGAACAGGTTGATTCGACCTCACCCAGGTATTGGGTACTGAGAATGTCCACATACCACTGAGGGTTGTCGTCTGTCTGCACATCAGGAGCGACAAAATCTCCCCAGGGGATCACCCTAACCTGCGCTGTGAAGGTCTCCGAAGAATCACCGAAACTTGATTCGGCCCAAAATGTAACCGGCACACCTGCCACACCGGTGGCCGGGAGGGGCACCATACATTCGCTGCCTTCACAGTTGAAGGGTTCCGAACCGATATATCCCTGGATATTGATAATGCTTTCATTGGGGAGTGGTTCTTCTCCTACCAGGTGCAAGCTGGGGAGCGTTTCACAGCGGTTTTCCGGTGGCTGCGGGTTGCAATCCGCAATGTCCACATAGACTTCCGGTGGGAGCAGGTCAACTTCAATTTCACGCGAGCCGGGGGTGACACTGACCTGGTAGAGATACAAACCGGGGCACTGTTCGGCTTCTGTCACTGCGTCTGTGAAGACGCATGGGGTCGTGTTAAGCCAGTCCTCAAGCACCTCATCACCGCAGTAATATTGGACTTCCTCTGCTGCCGGCCATCCTTCATGTTCAATATAAACCTGGCAAACTACCTGGGAAGTGCTCCAGGTGAGCAGCCACCACTCGTAGGTGGTGTAGGAGATGGTGATCACTGCCTTTCGAGCGGGGCCTTCTGTTGTTCCCAGACTATAGGCATCGACAGGCTCGGGATTGGTGAAGACCAGACTCGCCAAAATACCCGCCACGATCATCGTGACGAGCATGAGAGTCCAGTTATGTTTGAGCGTTATCTTCACCATCGTCTTTACACTTTTTATGGATATCCCGGCGGGGTTAGCGTCGGTGACGGTGTTGGTGTGGGTGTATCCCCGGTAATTTGAGGCGTTACGGTTGCTGTCGGAGTCGGTGTTGCAGTGTTTTCCGGTTGTACAGTTGCCAGGAACATCTGCGTCAGTTGCGCCTCGAGAGTCTGCACCTGGTTGGTCAGGGGTCCTGGGATCATCACATCATCAATGGCCTGCTGCAAAATGGCCCTGATTGCTTCCTGATCCGGCAGGAACACCTTGGCCTGGCTGTAACCGGGTAACTCCCAGATCGTCATTGCATCCCAACCGATCATGTAATAGCTGATCCGGTCCGGGTCTGCCAACCTCAGTGATAGAGGGATATAACCCATTAATTCTGTAAGTGAAAGATCAGTCTTAACCCAGCCTTGATAGCTGGCATATAATAGCGGTAATTTTGCCAGATAGCTCTCATGAGTGAATTTCCTGAAGATCACCCGTAAAAGCTGCTGCTGGCGCTGCATTCGGTCCACTTCGTCCATGCCATCAATGTAGGAGGCATAACACAATGCCAGAGCGCCATCCATTTCAACCAAACCTGCCCGGATACCTCCGCATTCTCCAGCGGTTGGATAGAACACGGTTACATCGATGCTGTCCAGGTCATCCACCAGCCATTGGAAATCACCGGGATGGGCCAAAACAAACCGGCTTGGGGAGATGCCGAAATTATAAGAGAGAGTCTCCAGTATGGTCTCGATGCCGCCTAAAGCGTAAGCGGTATTGAGCCTCTGCATGGTTTGACCTGGAATGTAAACGTACATGTTACCCGGGATGGATACAATGCTGGCCTTGGAAAACCGTGGATTGATAAAGAGCAAATGGATCGCCTGGATCCGCCCGGTGAAGGGGGGCTCGGTATCGGAACCCAGCAGGACCCAAACCATAACTTCGTCTGAGAGATCAAGTCCAGTCAGCGGTGGTGGTATGGGTGTTGCAGGATCGAGGCCGGGTGGCTCATAGGTCCCCCATACCGGTTGAAAATCATCGGATTGATCGGGTGTTGACTGGATAGGTAAAGGTTCAGTCAGGTCTCCTTGCGGCGCAAGAAGAGGCGTAGGCGTCAATTTTGTTGCGATGATCGCCAATTCAGTTCCAGGAATGTCTTGCGATTGACACCCGGTCAACCCAAGGCTCATATACAACAACGCGATTATTGCCAGCGCACCCATTACTCGTTGTCGATGTTCAACACGCGCTTCGTTCATATGATCCCAGGAGTTGATTATAGCATAAATCAACTTTCAAACTGAACAGCAAATTCATGTCTGGCACGTTCACCCAAACATCATAAATTGATCACTCATCAATTAATGATGAATGAGCCTGATCCGTAAATTTTCTTATGATGATGTTATTAATTCCAATTATAATTACTTATAGTGTTAGAGTTCGATAATTATATGGAACAAAATTGAAGGAGAGCTAATATGAGAAAGTCGAAAACAGGAATTTTAATGCCAATCGTTGGAGGAATCTTGCTGGTTGCGGCAGGTGTGATCTTCCTGTTGAACAACCTGAATATCATCACCCTGGATTGGGAATTGCTGATCGGTCCCATGTTTGCCGTCGGAGGTTTGATCTTCCTGCTGGTTTTTATCCTCAATACGGATGAATGGTGGGCGCTAATCCCCGGATTTGTATTGATCGGCATCGGTATCATCATTTTCATGGGGCAAAACAATATGAACGATCTATGGATCGGTGCATTATTCCTCGCCATGATCGGACTGCCGTTCTTCCTGGTCTACGCCTTCCACCCGGTCCATTGGTGGGCGATCATACCGGGCGGAGTCATGCTGACCCTGGCCGTGGTGAGTTTGCTCCCGGATTATGGTGTCCTCTCTGGCGGACTCTTTTTCCTGGGGATGGCATTGACCTTTGGCTTGGTGTATATCCTGCCGAAGCCTGCTGGAAAACTGACCTGGGCACTCTATCCCGCAGGCATTCTGCTGATCATTGGTGCGCTGGTCACGCTCGGCGCGACGAACCTGATCAACTATGTCTGGCCGTTAGCCCTGCTCGGTGTTGGAGGCTATGTGATCTTCCGTTCCTTACGGAAGAAATAGCCTGATTGTTCAAAACAAAAGGCTGTCTGATTTGAATTGCAGACAGCCTTTTACTTTTTAATATCAAAACAATATTGGCTAGATAGATCCCAGGACTTGTTTCTGCAAGTCAATCACCTCGCGGATGCCCTTTTTTGCCAAATACAACATTTCGTCCAGCATCTCTTCTGAAAATGGTTCAGATTCGGCGGTACCCTGCAGTTCAATAAATTTTCCTTCTGAGGTCATCACGACATTGAAATCCACATCCGCCTGACTGTCTTCGGCATAATTCAGGTCCAATATTGGCTGACCCTGCACGACACCTACGCTGACCGCGCCAACAGGCGAATACAGCGCTTTCTCAGGGATCTCACCCGCAGCGATCAGCGGCTTGAGTGCCAACGCCAATGCCAGGTATCCCCCGGTGACCGAAGCCACCCGGGTGCCGCCGTCGGCCTGCAGGACGTCGCAATCCAGCAGGAGAGTGCGTTCCCCGATCAGTTCCAGGTCAACAGACATCCGCAGCGAACGCCCAATCAGGCGGCGGATCTCCTGGGTGCGGCCTTTTAAGCCTTGGGTCTCGCGCGGCGTGCGGGTCTGGGTGCTGCGCGGCAGGAGGGCATATTCGGCCGTCATCCAGCCATTTCCCCGTCCCGCCATCCAGGAAGGGACACCGTTCTGAACGGTCATGTTGCAGAGAACCCGGGTTTCACCCCAGGTCACTAAAATGGAACCTTCCGGGTATTGAACATATCCCGGCGTGAAGCTGATCGGCCGCAGTTCATCATATTGGCGCTTATCAGGGCGGTTGAAGGATTTATCACTCATCCTTTGATTATAACCGCACCGAAGATGATATTCTTCCATAATTCATAAGCAGAAATCCAGAGCTGAAACCAGGTGTTATTTCTTTAAATGCTCATGATAAAATGAGCTGGATTTATTATTTTTGAAAGGCTTTATCCATGTCATTAAATAACCAACATCCCACCCGAGACCATCGTGTGGTGGTCTTGAGATGTGAAACCTATGACCATGTCCGGGAAGTCATCGAGGAGGGCCTTGACCTCTTGGGTGGGCTTGATCAATTCGTCACTTCAGGGGAATCGCTGTTGCTTAAACCGAACTTGCTTTTGGGGGATAAGCCTGAACGCGGTTCGACGACAAACCCTCAATTCTTTCGGGCAGTTGCTGAAGTCTTTCAGACAAAGGGTTTGCATCTATCCTACGGAGATTCACCGGGTTTCGGGTCTCCGGAAAGCGCGGTTCACGTTTCAGGTCTTAATGAGATTGCCGATGAACTGGGGATCACGCTGGCTGACTTTGTGGACGGTGAGGATGTCCCCAATCCGGATGGACATTTACTGAAGGTGTTTCATCTCGCCAAGGGGTTGGGCGCGGTTGATGGGATCATCAACCTGCCAAAATTCAAGACTCATGCCCTGACACGACTGACCGGCGCAGTGAAGAACTCGTTTGGCTGCCTGCCGGGTGTGCAAAAAGCAGGTTTTCATGCCCGTCTGACGGATGAAGTGCGCTTTTCGGAAATGCTGGTGGATTTGACGGAATTGATTTCTCCTCGTCTTCACATCATGGATGGTGTGATGGGTATGGAGGGAAACGGTCCTCGAAATGGAAAAATTCGACCCATAAACGTGATCCTGATATCCGCTAATCCCTATGCTTTGGATTGTTGTGTTGCGAAGATCATGAACCTCGATCCGGAATTGGTTCCGACCCTGGCTGCCGCCCGAAGACGGGGTCTATTTTAACCCCGAACAATTAGAGGTATTAGGTGAAAACTTGCTTGATGTGGAGATCCCGGATTTTGACGTCAACCGGAACCGGAACAGCACAACCGGTAAACCGGGTTTCTGGATGGACATCTTCAAAAATTGGTTCACACCTCACCCGGTAATTGACCCGGAGAGATGCTCACATTGCGGGCGCTGTGTGCATGTCTGCCCGGCAACACCGAAAGCCATCGGTTTTGATAAGGGACGCAAGGAACCACCTCAATATACCTACACCCGCTGCATCCGCTGTTATTGCTGCCAGGAGATGTGCCCGGAAGAGGCGATCTCCATCGAGACGCCAATTTTGGGCCGGCTCCTGAACCGGATCAGGGTTTAATTTCTCAGTCTTCGGTAAGTCAATGTATAATCTTGAATACTGATATGTAAGAATCGGTTTTGATATTGCTATTACCGATGTGTAATAGGTATTGAAATTGAATACTTTTTAGGTTCAGTGAAAAAAGTATTCCTGAAACAATTTATACAAGGAAGAGGACAATGGAAGAAACATTACAAGCACTTTATAACGCGATCCTGGAAGGTCAACGGGATTCTGCCAAGGAGAATGTTGAACAAGCCCTGGCGGATGGCGTTGACGCCGGTGTGGTTCTGGATGCGATGGTAAGCGCAATGGGGGAGGTTGGGAGGTTGTTTGAGGAGGGTGAATATTTCGTCCCTGAGATGTTGATCGCTGCCCGGGCGATGAAGACCGGGATGGAAATCCTGAAACCCGAGCTGGTAGATGCGGACATCCAGCCTGTTGGAAAAATCGTGGCGGGGACCGTGAAAGGTGACCTGCATGACATCGGCAAGAACCTGGTCTGTATGATGCTGGAAGGCGCCGGTTTCCAGGTTGTTGACCTTGGGTCTGATGTTTCGCCGGATGCCTTTGTGGCTGCGGTGAGTGAACATCATCCGGATTTTATTGCCATGTCGGCATTACTGACCACAACCATGCCGAACATGCAAACGACGATTGAAGCTCTGAAGGCGGCGGGAGTGCGCGACCAGGTTAAGGTTTTGATCGGCGGAGCGCCAATTACGGATGCCTATGCCGAGAAGATCGGGGCGGATGGGTATGCACCGGATGCCAGCCGGGCGGTAAAGCTGGCGAAGTCACTGGTTTAGAGAATTTAGATTTTTCTCATAAACAAGATCATTGAGATCTTTGAGACGTTGCTTGCAACGTCTCTTTTTTATATAAAAAATTTTGTCACCACGAGCGAAACGAAACAATCTTCTATTTTATAAAGAACTGAATTCACCCCTAAATAAAATTTTTGGAATAATCTTAATTTAAAGTAGAAGATTGCTTCGTCGCTCCTTTCAGGTGCTCTCTCGCAATGACAAAAAAGTGCCTTTCGGGAATACCCGAAGGGCACACTGTTCGAATCCCGGTTTTGGCACCTGTACCCTCCCCGGGTATTGAGAGGGCTGAGCATTTAGGCATATTAAATAAATAATGCCCCCACGGGAATACCCGAAGGGCACGCTGTTCGAATCCCGGTTTTAGGCACCTGTACCCTCTCCCGGGTATTGAGAGGGCTGAGCATTTGGGCATATTAAATAAATAGTGCCCCCACGGGAATACCCGAAGGGCACGCTGTTCGAATCCCGGTTTTGGCACCTGTACCCTCCCCGGGTATTGAGAGGGCTGAGCATTTAGGCATATTAAATAAATAATGCCCCCACGGGAATTCGAATCCCGGTTTTGGCCTTGAGAGGGCCACGTCCTGGGCCGCTAGACGATGGGGGCGTGCACGCAATTCTAACACAGACCCAAATCAGCGTCAATCAAGTTAACGTGTGCAGATAGATGACTATTTTTATATTTTAATTTTACCGGAAAAATGATTAAGGTATTTCTAATTGGTACATGATTTCCGGAAGAGGTTTTTATCTTTGACAATTAACTGTTACTAAGTCAAATCATTCATCACCTATAAAAAAACCGCCGGTGAACGCCGGCGGTCATTTTCTCAAATTGCCTTGTTTTAGCCGCAATCGCTGCAGTCATCACCGCCGCAGCCGGCGCAGGCACTTGCCAGAGCGCCTTGCTGGATTTCGGTCTCAGTTGCAGGCCGAAGGTCTGATATCCTGGTCTTGAATACCAGGTCTTTACCAGCCAGGGGATGGTTGAGGTTCAGTTTGACGGTCTCGTTTGTGATGGCGACTGCTATACCGGTAAAAGCATGACCTTCACCGTCCTGCATGCGCATGGGACGGCCCAATTCGATCTCGAAATCCTTCGGGAAGCTGGTCAACGGGACCTCGATTTCCAATTCGGGGTCATAATGCCCGTAGGCGTCTTTCGCTTCAACGTGGACTTCCTTTTCCTCGCCAACCTTCATACCTTCGATCTGATTCTCCAGACCGGGGATGATGTTGCCATGTCCATACAGGAACTGGATCGGGCCGGCGTCGATCTCTTTACCCTCAACTTCGAGGTTGTAATCCAGGGTTACCACAACATTCTTTTCTACTGATAAAATCTTTTCTTCTGTCATTATTACACTCCATATTCCGGACCATTATCGACGAATCCGTTTGGTTTATTTTCCTGCCCTTTCAGGCGACCTGATTATACTTCAGGGGATAATATTTTCCAGCCAGGGAGCAAGTTTCTGATAGAGTTCTTATAATTCAGTAAACTTACTTTTTTCTTATAGCACCCAGGTAACTTTCAACCGTTTCCCGGAATTCGTCTTCTTCTTCGCTTTTATTGAAAGCGTTCTTGGTGATGAAAATATAAGTTGAGCGGTTCGCTTTAATAAAGAAAATGTACTGCCCCGGTAGTTCCTGGATATGGCTGAGCGATTTCCAGGGATGTTTATTGGTTTCATCGCCTTGAGTGACTGTGATACCGTTCTTTGTGACCTGCCAGGACGTCTCATCTTCGGTCGATGCAGCTTGTTTAGCCTTCCGCCGGATATCAATCGGGTTATAGATCAGGAAGAAAATAAAAGTCCCCGGCGGGAGCAGGTAGAGCAATAACCGGTTACTTTCCAGGCTCAGCCACCCCAAAGCCAGCGCTAATATCGTCGCTGCGGACATAATGCCCATCAGGATGAGCAGTACGATGGTCGCGGTGTTGAACATCGCGGCGCGGCTGACGGCCAGATAATCCCCATATTCCGGTTTGAATGTCAATTTCTGACGAGCCATATTTAGATCCTTTGACCACTAGATTGAGATATAGATTATAACGGACAAAACCCCTGGGGTATAATTTAATTAATGGTTGTACAAACAAAATAAAGAGGAAAAGAAAATGAAAATCAGCCCACTCGCCGGAAAACCCGCCCCGCGTGACTTACTGGTTGATATCCCCAAACTTATCTCAGCTTATTACACGGAGCACCCTGACCCGAACAATCCGCTTCAGCAGGTTGCATTCGGCACGTCAGGTCACCGAGGTTCCTCGTTTGACTGTTCATTTAATGAGGACCACATCCTGGCGATCAGTCAGGCCATTGTAGAATATCGCATCAAACAGGGCACTACAGGACCGCTATACATCGGCAAGGACACGCATGGACTGTCGGAACCGGCACTGCGGACAGCAGTCGAAGTTTTTGCGGCGAACGGGATTGAGATCATGCTCCAGGAAGGGATGGGATATACGCCGACCCCGGTAATTTCACATGCCATCCTGACCTATAACCGTGCCCGGTCCAAGGGATTGGCGGATGGCGTGGTGATCACACCTTCCCATAACCCGCCACGTGACGGTGGCTTTAAATATAACCCGCCTAACGGGGGACCAGCCGGCACGGAGACTACCCGGACGATCCAGGATCGGGCCAATGAGATTCTGCGTGACGGTTTGAAGGCTGTCAAAAGGATGGGTTGGGAAAAGGGGCTCAAGGCAGAGACCACCCGTTATGTCGATTATGTCCAGCCTTATGTGGATGATCTGCAAAATGTGGTCAATATGGGTGCGATCGCAGCATCCGGCATCAAAATCGGTGTGGACCCTCTGGGTGGTTCCGGGATCCATTATTGGGACCCGATCGTCGAAACCTATGGCCTTGATCTGGAAGTGGTCAATCGTTCAGTGGATCCCACTTTCCGGTTCATGACGGTGGACTTCGACGGGCAGATCCGAATGGATTGTTCTTCACCTTACGCGATGGAATCCCTGATCGGTCTCAAGGATAAATTCGATGTCGCTTTTGGAAATGACCCGGATTACGACCGTCACGGCATTGTAACCCCGGAGGCTGGATTGATGAACCCCAACCATTACCTGGCCGTTGCGGTCTGGTATTTGTTTGCCAACCGGCATAAGTGGTGTAATGAAACCGAAGTCGGCAAAACGGTGGTCACCAGCGCCATGCTGGACCGGGTGGCGAAATCCATGGGACGGAAATTGACTGAGGTCCCGGTGGGTTTCAAATGGTTTGTCCCCGGGTTGCTCAGCGGTACACTCGGGTTTGGTGGCGAGGAATCTGCGGGTGCATCTTTCCTGCGTAAAGATGGCACGACCTGGACGACGGACAAGGATGGCATTATCCTCGACCTGCTGGCCGCTGAAATTCTGGCAGTGACCGGTGATGACCCGGCAGTCCATTATGCTGATTTGGAGGACAAATTCGGAAAATCATATTACAAACGGCTGGAAGCACCGGCAACCCTGGCGGAGCGAGCCGTTTTCAAGAAGTTAACGCCGGAAATGGTCACCACGGATACACTGGGTGGTGAGAAGATCGAGGCTAAACTTACCAAGGCGCCCGGTAATGATGCTCCAATTGGAGGTTTGAAAGTTGTGGCAAAGAATGGCTGGGTCGCCGTTCGCCCATCGGGTACGGAAGATATTTACAAGATCTATGCCGAGAGCTTCAAGAGCGAAGCCCATTTACAGAAAATCCTGGATGAGGGTCAGGAAATCGTCAAAGACCTTTTTAAACAGGAACTTAAATAATTACCATTATTTTAAATTGAATAAGAAGGCCGCCTAAGGTGGTCTTCTTTGCTTCTTCGATTAGAATTCTTTTATGCCTTATTACTCAATAAATATCTCAACAGGGAGAATGTAACATGGCACAGATCAATGCATTTGAGATCATCGTCAATCAATTCCTTCAAGGTCTGGGCGGGTGGTTACGATGGCCCATGCTGGCTTTTTCCGCATTAGGTATCGAGCAATTCTTCATCCTGTTACTGCCTACAGTCTATTGGTGTTTTGACCAGGCGGTCGGCCTCAGGCTGGGGATCCTTTTCATGGTCAGCAATTCGGTCAACGCCTTCTTCAAGCTACTGTTTCATAATCCTCGTCCCTATTGGGTCAGCGATAAGGTCAAAGAACTTTATCATGAGACTTCTTTTGGGATCCCGTCCAACCACGCTCAGTTGGCTGCCACAGTTTGGGGCTGGCTGGCCGTTGAGGTCAGGAAACGCTGGTTTTCGATCGTTACGCTCTTTTTAATCTTCATGATAGGTATTTCGCGCATTTATCTCGGCGCGCATTTCTTGAGTGATGTCCTTTTGGGGTGGATCATTGGCGGGCTGCTGGTTTGGGCTTATTCGGCCTGGTATAAAAAAGCTGCCGAAAAGATCCAGAAGCTCTCGTTGGGACTGAAACTCCTTTTAGTTGTCGTGAGCGATCTTGCAATGGGTGGACTGGTCTTTTTGGGAAAATGGTTTGCCAGGTCATGGCAGATGGACAATGCCTGGGTGGACCGGGCTGGTGAAGTGGACCCCCTCAATATGGAAGGCGTTTTTACTCTCGGCGGCACCTGGTTAGGTATGTTGGGCGGTTACCTCGCATTAAGCGAGACCAAAGGTCGTTTTCAGGCTGCCCACGGCGGGTGGCTGCGTGTGGTCCGATTCCTGGTCGGCCTGGCTGGTGTTTTGGTGCTTTATCTGGGGTTAGGAGCGCTTTTCCCGGATAATGGTGATCTCATCAGCTTTGTTCTGCGTTTCATTCGCTACACCCTGATCGGCTTGTGGGTTTCCTGGTTTGGTCCACTCGTCTTTGAGAAGTTGGGTTTGCTGAAATTTGACGAAAAAGAAAGCATGAGTTGACTCTGGAAGATATGATCCAGAGGTAGAAATTATATGAAAGGAATAAAATGAAGACCCTTCCTCTCGGGCCGCAGGGTCCGCAAGTCAGCGCTATTTGCCTGGGGTCAGCATATTTCGGCACCCGCATTGAACAGGATACCGCCTTTGAGATCATGGATACCTATTACGAGATGGGTGGCCGTTTCATCGATACGGCCAATTCCTACGCTGCCTGGTATCCGGGTGCGGTTGGCGGTGATTCGGAACGCACCATCGGCGCGTGGATGAAGTCCCGCAAGGTTCGGAATGAGATGTTCGTTGCCACGAAAGTTGGCTACGGTTACGGTGATGTGCCCCAGGGCACTTCAACAGAGCTCATCCTGCAGGAAAGTGAAAAAAGCCTCCGTAATCTGGGAATTGACCGGATTGACCTGTATTACGCACATATTGATGACCGGAATACGCCAGTGGAAGAGACGCTCTGCGCACTCGATCAACTGGTGCAGGATGGCAAGGTCAACCTGATTGGCGCCAGCAACTTCCGCGCCTGGCGGATGGAATCGGCTTTCCAGATCAGCCTGGAAAATGACCTGGCGATGTTCTCCACTCTGGAAAACCACCATACCTATTTAAAGCCAAGGCCGGAAGCGGATTGGAAAAAAGGCGTAGTAATGGGAGCGGAGCATTTCGATTTCGCGAAAAGCCGCGGGGTTCGACTCCTGGCATATTATGCCCTGTTAAAGGGGCATATGTCCGGCCCGACCGGCCATTTTGGGCGCCTTATCAAACGGAAGCCAACCAGGAACGGATGACGCGGTTGAAGGTCGTTGCGGATGACCTGGGTGCGACCCTGAACCAGGTCGTATTGGCCTGGATGCTGCAGCGTGACCCGGCGGTCCTTCCGATCACGGTCGCCAGTCAGCGCTCGCATTTATTGGAGAACCTGGGCGCATTGGATGTTGAAATCCAGCCGGAGCAGATGGATTTCCTGAATTTCACCGATATGGAAACCAAATAATTGAAGACTACCAAATTAATCTCAAACTTCCGGGATTTACGAAATCCCGGAAGTTTTAATTTTCAAGAGAGAATGGGCACGATTTTACCCGCCGACTGCATTATCCTTGATCACATTCTTATACCAGTTTGCGCTGGCCTTGAGGGTACGCTTTCGGGCCGGGTCTTCAAAGTCCACATGGACCAGGCCGAAGCGCAGGGAATACCCTTCCGCCCATTCGAAGTTGTCCATCAGACTCCAGACATAATACCCTTGGAGGTTGACGCCTTGCTGGATGGCGTCATGTGCGGCGAGGAAATGTGCCCTCAGAAAATTGATCCGTCCCTGATCATTCACAAAACCATCCGCATCAGCCGGTTCGCCCAGTGAGGTGCCGTTTTCGGTGATGAACATGGCAGGGTTGCCGTAATCCTCTTTGAGTTTGAGCAGTAACTCGGTTAACTGGGAAGGACAGATCCCCCAGCCTTTACCGGTCATTCCCCAACCGGGGTCGATATTCGGTTCGGAATCCAGTTTCAACAGGCCGTGCGGTGAGAAACTGACAACCTGGCCGAAATAATAATTGATCCCAAGGAAGTCGATCGGCTGGCTGATGATCTCAAGGTCACCTTCTCGAACATCCGGAGCCATCTCTCCAATCCATTCCATCAGGTCAGCTGGGTATTGTCCTTTGAAGATGGGGCTCAGATATAGGTGGTTGAGCATACACTCATCCCGCCAGGCAGCAGCCACATCCATTGGGTCATCGGATTTTGGTTTGAAGGTTGAAAGGTTCAGTACGATCCCAATTTGGCTGTGTAAACCGGATTCTCGGAAGCGCTGGACCGTCTTGCCATGGCTCAGGAGCAGGTGGTGGGTCGCCTGCAAGGCATCGGATGTATTAGCGATCCCTGGAGCAAAGTTACCAAAACCGTAACCGAGGAATGCGACCACAAAAGGTTCGTTATGGGTCGCCCAAAATGCCACCCGGTCACCCAACTTATCGAACATCACCTGGGCATAATCGGAAAACCAATCGACACTGTCGCGGTTGAGCCAGCCACCCTGATCCTGGAGCGCCTGGGGCAGGTCCCAATGGTTGAGGGTCGCCATGGGTTTGATGCCCGCAGCGAGCACTTCGTCCACCAGCCGGTCATAGAAATCCAGCCCGCGGGGTTCGACCCGGCCTTTTCCCTCCGGCAGGACGCGCGGCCAGTTGATCGAGAAACGGTAAGACGGCAGCTTGAGTTCTTTCATCAGGGCCACATCTTCAGGCATGTGGTGATAATGATCGCAGGCGATATCGCCGGTATCACCGTTCAGGATCCGAAAGGGTTGATGGGTGAAGCGGTCCCAAATGCTTTCTCCTTTGCCGTCCTCATCCCAGGCGCCTTCGATCTGATAAGACGCCGTAGCGGCGCCCCATATAAAATCTTTTGGAAATAAATATTGGGTCATTGTCTATCCTTTGGTCCGGTGAGAGTCCCATACATGGGCGCTCCATGGATGGCGTATCCCAAAAATTGGGAACGATCCCATTATAAACGATTTTCACTCTCGTTGATAGTATTTTCGCTGTGATTTGATCCGGAAATGAGCTTTTTAATTTTCAGGTTTGATAAATTGAGTATAAAAAGCGTCGATCTGCGGACGGGTAACATTTTGGTCAGCCCGTTCCCGGATGAGCTTCATGTTTAGGATTGCGGCCTTACGGTGCATTTCGGGTGAACGCAGGGCTGACACGATTGCTGCTGCCAGTGCATCTGAATCGTGCGGGTCCACCAGGGTTCCGTTGACACCGGACGTGATCCAGGCTTCCAGGGATTCGATCCGACCGGCAACCGGGAAACAGCCGCATGCCATCGCTTCCAACAGACTATTGGGTGTACCGTCGTGGCTGCTGGGCGAGACGAAGACCTGTGACCGTTTGAGCAGCGCCCAAAGAACCGGTTGGGGGAGGCGGGGAAGCAGGAAGGTTTTTTCGCCGACAACCCATTTTTTCACCAAGGATTTCAACTTTTTTAACCCCGGCCAAATTTGGGCAGATAAAAACCGTGTCCGGTTCTTTGGCCAGCACCTTTGGTATGGCTTCAATGAAGGTATTATGGTGCACGGAACCCGGGCGCAGCCCGCGCGGGTTGACGACCCATGCCATATCCTGAGGAATCCCATATGTTTCGGGTGTGAACAGACTTTCGTCGGTACTAAGGACCTTCTCCAGATCCAGTCCTCCCGAACCGGGAACCACCAGGGTGGGTGCATCTTCGGCGAGGCCCCATTGGTGCGCCAGGTGGATATCTCGCTGCGTGTCCGAAGTCATCCCCTGCGCCCTTGTCAGGCAGCGGCGGGTGAACTTGCGCATCCAGAGAGACCCTTTGGCGTGCAGGGTCAGATCGTTGCCCCAGGTGGCAACCAGAAAGGGGACGCCCTGTGGCGTGAAACTGCCCAGCATGCCCTCGAAAGGGATCCTGAGGGCGTGTACCAGATCGGGCCGGATCCGGTCCACAAAGGTACTGTAAGCATCAGCGTAATGGTTCAAGGTCAATGGGCCAATGAGATAGCGCACTCGCATGAACAGCGGGGAAAGGCGTCGCAGCAGTTTGCGAATTGAGGATATCCGTCCGGGTTTCCCATTGGAAAAATTTTCGGATGTACCACCGGCATAGCGGTTGAAGGCCACCGGGAGCACCAGGAAGTCCCGGATGTCCGCGGGAGGGTCACAGTAATAGGTCGAGACCAGACTGACCCCATAGTCCAGAGCCTGGAGGTTGGCGATCCAACTTTGGGCGGTCGGGCTGCGGCCATCGGCGATGACCAGGATATGGGCCTTCATTGCACACACCGGTTGATTGCGTCCATGAACACGGAAACCATCCGGTCGAGGTTGACCTCTTCCGCCACGATCCGGTAACTCTCGGCACCCATCCTGCGCAAGTGGGCAATATTTGAGAGGGCTTTTTCCAGAGTGCGGGTCAGGGCAGCGGTGTCATCGGGTGGCACCTGCCAGCCGTTGGACGGGCGTACCAGGTCGTTCTGGGTGCCGTCCGCCTCCGCTGCGATCACCGGCAGGCCAAAGCTCATTGCCTGCTGGATGGCCAGGCCGCCAGTACCGGGCAGCACAAACAAATCGGCAGATTTGAACTGGTCGTCTAACGTTTCCCCATAAATGGCACCGGTGAATACAGCTGCCGGATAAATTTCAGCAGCCAACGATTCCAAATTCGCCCGTTCGGGGCCGTCCCCGACGATCACCAGCTCCGGTTTGCTGGAAGCGGGGAGGGACGCGCAGGCCTGTAACAAATTGTCCAGGCGTTTACGGCTCTGCAGGCGGCCGACAAAGAGAACCCGTGCTTTGCGTACCGAAGCCGGTACCGGCCGGCGAGGCAGGTTGTCTTTCGGCGGGGGGGTGACCGCGTTGACCGCAATAAAGATCCGGTCCCGCGGGAAGCCGAGACCGGCATACTCCTCTGCCCCCGTCTGGCTGTAAGTGATCACGGCATCCAATTGGCGGATGGTCTTAAGCCTGCGGTTGCGGCGCAGTCCGGCCAGCGACCCGGTCAGGGGCGGTGCGCCCAGACCCCAACCGATCACGGGGCGGTTCCGTTTGTGCATCCAGCGGATGGCGGCCGGCGTACTCAGGTAACGCGGGTTGGCTTCCACGATCAGCACGTCCGGGTTCCAGTTAGAGAGCCAGTCAAGCAGTCCCAGTTGAAGGCAGAGATAGTATTTATCCTGAAAAAGGTGCAGATTACGGCCTATCACAAGTTTGGCATCATCCAGCTGCACCACCGACTGGATCATCTCGGTCGGTCGGGGGCTTCCCGTGAAGACGCTCAATCCGCTTTCACAGGCGCGCCCCAGTGCATTGAAGAAAGGGGCACGATAATTGGGAAGCACCCGTTGGACCAATCCGACCTTACCGTTGAACGCTGTCATTAACCCACCAATGCATCCAGATAAGACTCGACCATCTCGTCAAGGCCAAAAGCTGCTTCCGCCCGACTGCGGGCGTTCCTGCGGTAGTGTTCGTTTTCGGTCAGGATTTCAGCACAGGCACTCGCCAAAGGGGGGATGACGGGGTCTTCCAGATGCCAGTAGTCCGCGCCGTAAGGCACAACTTCTCCGGCACCATCCTGGACGAGCTCGCCCAGTGCGCCGGTATCAAAGGCGACCACCGGCAGCCCACAGGCCAACGCTTCGATCACGCTGTTGGGGCAGGCTGCGTTCAGGTCGGCGCTGAACAGGACGTGCGCGGATCGATCCAACGCCGGGATGGCGTCCCGGGGCACGATCCCTTGCCAGGTGATCGGGAGGTTCGGTGCCAACTTCTGGGCCTCAACCCTCAATCCTTCGCTGACATCCCCGACCACCATCAATTCGACCCTGAGCTGGTGCCGGTCATGGACCGCCTGGGCCAGCCGGACGGCTGTGAACAACCCGCGGGCATAGCCGCCGGTCAGCCGGCCTTCCACCAGCAGGATACGGAAATGATCATTGGGGCGGTCCGATTCACCCTGCGGTGAGTACTGTGCCAGGTCAATGCCGTTGTAGGTGACACGGGTGGGAATCCCGAGTTTGCCATAGACTTGTTCCCACCAGTCCTGGCTGAACCGGCTTTGGTAAACGATCCGGTCGGCAATTTTTCGCCGGATGAAAGACAGGATCCGATTGTTGAGTGATGATCGCAGGGATGCCCGCAGAGAAGTCCGTTCAACTTTTTGGAGCCAGTTCATCCCGTCCAGGCGCTGTACGATCCTTGCGCCGTTTCGTTTGGCTCGCCAAAGCTGCCGGAGGTGGCGCGTCCCGCCGATCACCAGGACGGCGGTGTTATTTGGATCTTTAAGGTCAAAGGTATATGGAATCCCACGCGCATCTAAACCGTGGATGAATTTGGCCTCGAAAGAGACCATTCCCCCCAACCCATCCAGTTTGGGAACCAGGCAAATCTTAGGCGTCATACCTGCGGGACCTCAGGTTTCGGCCGCCGGCCAACGCAGCGGGCAGGTGAACCGGCCCAAATCTCATATTCTCCGGTTGATTCCAAAAGCACGGCGTTCGCACCGACGACCGTCCCATTGGCTACTTTTAATACACCCTGCTTGCAAAGCACTTTACATCCCGGTGAGAGGATCACATCGTCGCCGATTTCGATCCCTTCAAATTGGGACGATTCACTGGGGAGATAGATATCCGCCCGACCAAGAGTCACGCCCTGGTAGATATGGACATTGGCCCCAATTCTGGCTTTGCTATGGATCACCACGCCGTGACCGCCGTGCTCAAGGATGAAGCCCGGCCCGATCGGTACGGAGCGCGGGATCTCGGAACCCAATAATTTCAGCAGGTAATAAGCCGGTTTCCCGATCAGCGGTTTCTGCCGGGCATAGACCAGCCTGGTGTAGAAATCCCTGCGTCTCATCAATTACGCTTCCCCGTAGGCCAATAATGCCGCAACGATCTTCTCTGCCGCATGACCGTCACCGTAAGGGTTGACCGCGCCGGACATCTCGAGATAGGCTTCCGGTACGTCTAAAAGACGCTGGGCCTCCTTGAAGATCCGGTCCGGGTCGGTCCCGACCAGCTTGAGCGTCCCGGCTTCCACGCCTTCCTGGCGTTCGGTGCGTTCCCGCAGCACCAGGGTGGGGATACCGAGGGAAGGCGCTTCTTCCTGGATCCCGCCGGAATCGGTCAGTATCAAGGTAGCGTGTTTCATTAAATGTACCAGCAGCAGATAGTCTATCGGCGGCAGAAGGATGATGTTCTCAATATCCGCAAGGGTTTCATAGACCGGTTCCTGGATATTGGGGTTGAGATGGACGGGGTAGATGATGGTGATCTCATCCTGATATTCATTCGCCAGGCGCTTCAATCCCTGGCAGATATCTCGAATAGGCTGGCCAAAGTTCTCCCGTCTGTGGGCAGTCACCAGGACCAGACGACGATCACCCGGTTCCACGCCGGCGCGGGCCAGCAGATCGGTTATTGACTGGGGGGCCGGTTGGCGGCTGATGATCTGCAGGGCGTCAATGGCAGGGTTGCCTGTCACCACGATCATATCACCGGCGATGCCTTCATGCAGTAAATTCTGGCGGTTGTTTTCGGTGGGAGCGAAGTGCAGGTCCGCAACCACGCCGGCCAGCCGCCGGTTGATCTCCTCCGGAAAGGGCTGCCATTTATCAAAGGTGCGCAGTCCGGCTTCGACATGGCCGACCTTGATCTGGTTGTAATAGCCCAGGAGGGCGGCGGCCATTACGGTGGTGGTGTCACCCTGCACCAGTAACCAGTCCGGATTGAGAGTAACCAGCACGGGATCCAAATCGGTGAAGATCCGGGCGGTTAATGCAGCCAGGCTCTGGTCGGGTTGCATCAGGTTGAGGTCGATATCGGGCACGATCCGGAAAGCTTTCAGGACCTGATCCAGCATTTCACGATGCTGGGCGGTGACGCAGACACTGGTTTCGATCCGGTCGGGGTATCTTTGGAGCATTTTGATCACCGGCGCCATTTTTACGGCTTCAGGACGGGTGCCGAAAATCGCCATCACTCGAATTTTGGATTTCATATAATTATTATACTTTAAGCTGGTTGGAGAGATTTAAATACCGGATGGTGTCAAAGCCCTTTTAATTTTCCAATCCTTGAGATAAGCTCTTCTCTCATTAAGGGGAGAGATTGGGGAAAGGGATATAAAGTAACTGTCGAATTCGGATAATTTTTCCTTCAATCTTGAAAACAACCTGCGTCCAGGCTGAGAAAATCGAATTTAATTTTGGACTCCGGTATGCTATACTTTTAAAATGCAACCTTCTGAATGGCAGGTTTGGGCTGATTCGCTTAAACAATGGGGACTGCAAAAGATGGCCTGTGTGCTTGTGGAACAGGCTCATCCGCTCCTGCCCCTGGTCGCCCAGGTCATGCTGGTTGGTAAACCCTTATTCAACCCTGCCTCTGACGGTCAATATTCGGCACTTGTGGCTTTAATGATGGACGAAGATCAACTTTCAAGATTCGGTCATTTCCTGGAGGAGCAATCCGTATGACCTGGTCAACGATTGGTTGGATCGTCATTGGCCTGGCAGCGGTTCTGCTGCTGGTACTGTCCTGGGTCGTCAAACCCGGGAATTACCCCCTGCGTCAGCGCTCGTTCTCAGAACATTTGCATCGCTCCCGCGCGGCAACCATTGAACAGGGACGCCGGCAACAGATGGTCCTTGGTCACACGCTCTGGTCACGAACTTATCCCGGTTTGGGACTTTCATCCCTGGCCGGCTTATCAGCGCTGATTGACCCGGAAAACCTTGCTAACGGGAATGCAACGGTTTCCGCCACAGCCGGTACATTGGCGGTATTTGCCAACCAAATCCTTCAAGGTCGTTATCAGGATGGGTTCTCCGAAGGGCTGCTTGCATCCAGAATGCATGCGACCGTCTATGGGCCGACAACGTTCTCATTCACAGCCGGGTTGATGTCTGACCTGAAAATGCGGCCTTACGGGACGATGGTATTATTGGGTGATTTCGGTCCGGAATCGGCCATTTCGATCAAGAATATCTACGATCAGGAGGGAGAAGCGTTTGTCGCTGCCGGGACGATCACTTCCCAGGCGGCGCTTTTCCTGAACGTACGGGACATCCTGCTGGGTGAGGAAGTCTACCTGGCGTCCGCTTTGCTGGCTCCCAATCCAACCCAGATCGCTTCTTTCCTGGCGGAAGACCTTCTGCGAGGTGCATTGATCCTGGCACTGGTGGTGGGTGCGGTTCTGAAAGCATTGGGGGTGCTGTGAAAAAGATCCTGTTTGGCGCCATTGTTTTATTGGTCGGGTTGACTGTTTTAGCCGGATTTTTCTTCCATTCACAGCTTGGTCCGGTACTGGCGATGGTATTCGAATGGGGGCTGGTGCTGGTTGCCGCCGCTGGATTGGTCGGGATCGGTTACCTGGCCGCGGCGCATGTCCGCAAGATTGCCAGACATGATAAGGGTTACATTTACAGCATCGTTCTTCTGGCTGCTTTCCTGCTAAGTCTGATCGCCGGGTTCGTGCTGACGACGGATAGCCCCTTTTATCGGGACCTTATCCTGAACGTACAAATCCCTGTGGAAGCCAGCCTGCTGGCGATCCTGGCGGCGACGCTGTTATACGCCAGCCTGCGCCTGATCCGGACGCGCGGCTGGACGGCGATGTCGATCGCTTTCCTGGCATCGACGATCTTCTCTTTGGCAGTCAACCTGGGATTTTTTCAGACAACAGCCGGTGCATTCGGGGACCATATCCTGAGTTTCTTCCGGCGGCTGCCTTTGGTAGGCGCACGCGGCATCCTGATCGGGATGGCCCTGGGCGGTCTGATGATGGGTCTGCGTTTCCTGTTTTCGATCAACCGTCCGGACGGTGAATCATGATGGTGTATATTATCTGTCCGGATTGCGGCGCGCATAATCCCCCGGAGGAGGAGCACTGCCGGGTTTGCCAGGCTTCACTGGTCGGCATCGACCCTGTTGAAGAACCGGAAGCTCCGGAAGAAGCAAGCAATACCTTCGACCTGTTTTCTTCCGACGAGAAAGACCTTCCTGATCTGCTGCAGGGTTTGAAAGAAGAAGATGATATCGAAGTCGATCCCCAGGGGCTGCCGGAAATTGACCTTGATGCAGAGGCGGATCAACCTGTTTCTGAAGACGAACAAGTAGACATTCAAGAAGGCGATGAGCAATCCCCGGAATGGCTGGACGTGGTTCGGAAACGTGCCCAGGAAGAAGAAGATTTAGTTGGTGAGATGATCCGGCGGGTATCTGCCGCACAGGAAACCATCACCGGCGGCAAAGATAGAAGCCAGCATGAAGATTTTGAATCTTGGCTCCAAAAATTAAGGGATGAAGCCCGTGACCGCGTTGCCGGCGGTGAAGAAATCCCCGAATCTCCCGACGTGGAAGAAACAGCGGAAACCGAAGGGAAAGAAACAGCGGAAACTGAAGGGAAAGAAAAAGCGGGAACCGAAGGAAAAGACGAGGATTGGCTGACTCGGATCCGCAAAGCGCACGGCATCCAGGAACCCCAGGACGAACCGGACGCTGCCGGACGCAGCCTGCTGGATTGGCTGGTTGCGTTGGAAGAAGAGCGGTCTGGCGAGAAACAGCCTGAGACGAATGAACTTTCCGATGAAACACAGCAGGTAGACCTGGGGGAGACGTTCCGGCCTGGCGATGCCACCCGACAGGTGAAGGTCTCCTTAACACCTGAACCGAAACCGTCTGCCCTGAACCTGACCCGTGAAGAGCGCGAACAGACGGACCTGCTGGCAACCGTCATCACCGATGAGAGGATCGATCACCCCGTCCTGCCGCGGAAAGTTTAAAGCGGATTTTCGATGGGTGAATGTTATATTCCTGATCATTTTGATCGCCGGTCTCAGTGTTTCCCTCTTCACCGGTGGGGCTAAGGCTTTTGCCTGGCCGCAGGCCACACCAGCCGTACGCGGGTTCCTGAACTGGACTCGCTCTCTGCCTGATGATTCCTCACTTTTATTCGTTTTTGATTACCAGCCGGCCTATGCCGGAGAGATCAAACTTGTAGCGGAGCCGATCCTGGGTAAGATCGTGGGCAAGACCTCCGATTTGGCAATTGCGTCATCTTCTGCGAGCGGACAGCTTTTGAGCGGCAATTTACTTGCAGGTCTGATGGATTCTTCTTCCGTCTCCGTCACCGATATCGGCTATTTCCCGATTGAAAGTTTTGGCGCTTTTGGTATCGCCACGGGTCTGACCGCTGCCCAGCCTGAGCCAGGTTCCTCCACATCATCCTCAGCCATGCTGGCAGGGCATTATGACGGGATTGTGATCCTTGCTGATAATTTTGAGAGTGCGCAATCCTGGATTGAACAGCTCAGCGCCCGCACGCCTGAGACGCCTCTGGCCCTGCTGGTTACAGCGCAGGCTGCACCGTTGCTGCAGCCTTATTTCGATTCCGGACAGGTCGTGGGAGTTGCCGGTGGCTTTCCTGATGGGGTGACGCTTGCACTCCTGACAGAGCAAAGCGACCTGATCGATCAACGTTGGCGCGCCTACCAGGTGGGGATATTCGTGCTGGTCGGGGCGTTGATATTGGGTGCAGTTTTCTCAACTCCGCGGGTACCGGATCCAGAGACTTGGGGTGAGCGATGAACCTGAGTGAACTGGCCTGGAGCGCAATTGGGTTCCTGCTGACCGTGATGGTCCTGAGTTACCTGATCGGAGATAACCTTTTCTTCCGTCTGGCCGCATACCTTTTCATCGGCCTCACCGCCGGTTACCTGACCGTTCTGCTCGTCAACCGGATTCTGCTGCCGCACCTCATCCTTCCGCTGATTTCAGGTAACGGGACTGAGCGGTTGTGGCTTCTGGTTCCACTCGTACTGGTGCTGCTATTATTCATCGGTCAAATCCCACGCCTATCGCTGGCTTCCCGCATTCCCCTTGCCTATCTGGCAGGGATGTCCGCCGCGATTGCTATCGGCGGTGCGGTCTTTGGCACCCTGATCCCCCAGGCAAAGGCCGTGATCGGTGTCTTTGATCCTGCGGTCATCTATCAGGCTCCGGAACAGGTCTGGCTGCAGATTCTGGATGCGGTCGTGATGCTGCTGGGTGTGGTCGGCACACTCAGTTTCTTCCACTTTGGACGCAAGTTGAAGCCGGGCAAAGCTGGAGAAGATACGAAAAGGCCAATAGTTCTGCAGGGTTTGAGCAAAGTCGGTGAAGTCTTCATGGGGATCACCCTGGGGACTGTATTTGCCGGTGTTTTCTCAACGGCCTTGCTGGCGTTGATCGACCGCCTGATCGCCCTCGGCGATATTGTGGCCAAACTACTGGGAGGGTTTTGATGGATTACACCCAATTCCCCCAGGTCCTGCTCGGATTGGACATCGGCCGGACGACCACCCGCGCTTCGCTGTTTGGCATTATCGACGGAAAATATCGAATGTTGGCTCAGGCCAGCGCACCGACCAGCCTGGGCGCTGGACGGCATCTGGGCGAAGGGGTGGGAGAAGCGTTGGAGCGCCTGGAAACAGAAACCGGCCGAAAACTTTTGAATGAGGACGGTGGTTTGATCCAGCCGGCCACGTCTTCCGGCGACGGTCTGGACCAGATTTTTCTGGTGACGGATGCCGGGCCCCGGCCCCGGACTGTGCTCTTTGGCTTGACCGAAGAAGGTTCACTGGCAGCCGGTAAAGCATTGGCAGGATCACTGCCGCTGGATCTGGTTGGCAGTTTTGGCTTACCGGACCTTTCATCCGATTCGGAGGTGATCGACCGGCTGATCGCTTTGCAGCCGGATTTGATCGTTATGACCGGCGGTGAGAATGAAGGCGCAACGGAGGCGGTCAATGACTGGGTGGAAGTGACCCGGAAATTCTGCTTACTGCTGCCCTCAGAAACCAAACCGGAAGTGATCTTTGCAGGGAATCCCGAACTCCGGGAGCAGGTTTCACGGCGTCTCGAACATCTCACTGTGGTGCGGTTCGCTCCGAACCTGATGCCGAAAACCGGCATCTATGATCTGGCTCACTCTCAATCATTGGTTGACACGTTTATCCGCCGGAAATGGCTGGAAAGTCTTCCGGGTTGGAAAGACCTTTCCCGGATGGCGGCAAACCAATCCGCAACGGTGGATCTTGGCCTGAACCGGATGGTGCGTTTTCTCAGTCGTTCGTCTTCGGGCGCTGATGCGCCTCATGGGGTGGCTGCTGTTGACCTGGGCGGGGGTCACGCCAGCCTGGTAATCGGCTGGAATGGTGAAGCATATTCCGTCTCAGAACCAATAAATAACGCGCGGTTTACGCCGGATGATGCGGTATGGTTGGCAGAGGTGCAGCAATGGCTTTCGGAAGACCTCGATCCTGAACAGGTCACAGCATACGCCGCCGCACGTTCGCTGCATCCTTCCGTCGTACCAATCACAGCGGAAGAGGTTGCGACCGAGCATGCCTTCGGCCATGCCCATCTGCGAACGGTTCACAGGCAGTTGGCAGAACGTTATCCCGATTTCCATGGAATTTCCGAAACCGGGTTGACCGCACACCTGGAACCGATCATCGTCAGCGGCGCGCTTTTCACCGGTGCACCTTATCTTGGTAAGACCATGCTGATGCTGCTGGATACGCTCCAGCCTCACGGTGTGACGACAATTGTCCTCGACCGGTACCATTTACTGCCGGTGCTGGGTGCGGTTGCCCAAACTCTGCCCATCCTACCGGTGCAACTTCTGGAGACCGATGTTTTCCAGAGCCTGGGCACGGTGATCGTTCCCACCAGTCCAGCAGCGGAAGGCGAGCACGTCCTGACCGTTGAGGTGCAAAAAGAGACCGGGAATAATTTTTCAGTAGATGTCACCCAGGGGACCCTGCGGCGGCTTGTGGTCCAGGTGGATGAATCAGCCGTGCTGGTCTTGAAACCGGAACGTGATACGGATGTGGGTTTTGGCGGTCCGGGGATTGGGGGAAAGCTCAAGGTGACCGGTGGTGCATTGGGCGTGGTGATGGATGCCCGCGGGCGACCGCTGTCCTTACCGGAAGATGATGAAGCACGGGTGGCCTTGCTCCAGCGCTGGCAATGGACTTTGGGGGGTTGAGATGACCATCTTTCTTGACGTCTTGCAGGTTTCTCCTCATACGATCATCCGGCGCATCCGCCGATTGACGGTGCCCGGGAAGGTGTTGGTATCTCTTGGGGATACTGTTCACCCGGATGAAATTGTCGCCGAAGCGGCTCTTCCATCAGGAGTGGTCACCCTGGATATTGCTCATGGTTTGGGAGTCTCAACCGAAGAAGCGGACGCTTGTGTGCTCCGCAAACCGGGTGATCATTTAAAGGAAGGTGACCCGATCGCCCAATGCGAAGGCACCTTGACTCGGTTGGTACGCTCTCCTGCCGATAGCACCCTGGTGGATGTCAGCCTGGGCAAAGCGGTTCTTACGACTGCAATCCAGGCTTTTCCAATTCAGGCGGGGATGATTGGTGTGGTGGAAGATATCTTCCCCGAATACGGGGTCCAGTTGCGGGTAGAAGGCAGTCTTGTTCAGGGAGAATGGGGTAACGGGCGGATGTGTGAAGGAACGCTGCAGGCATTTGAAGACACTTCACCTATTGAAGAGAGAGAACTTTCGTTAGTCCCCGGTTCTGTGCTGGTTTTGAATTCGTTGATTGACCCTGTTTGGTTTGAGCTTGCCGTCAAGCATGAACTATCCGGATTGGTGACAGGATGGATGTCCTTTGAATTGCGTAGAATGGCTGCGGAATGTGATGTCCCCATCCTGGTTTTATCCGGCTTTGGCGTTGGCGAAATGGATCCGGTTACCTGGGACCTGCTGTCTTCAAAGACAGGTGAGACCTGCTGTGTCAATGCAACTCCAGCCGATCCTTTCCTCGGCCAGCGACCTGAATTGGTCATTCCGGGTGAGCAGGGTGAACTTGAAGAATCTTTAGGTTTTCAGGCTGCCCTGACAACCGGCCAGAGGGTCAGGATCCTGGCTGGCCCGGCAAGGGGCCAGAGTGGGAAAGTCATCGGTCTGGAAGGACCATTGCTATTTGAAAGCGGCTTCACATTCAGGGCTGCCACAATCCACCTTTTGAACGGTAAACAAATCCAGGTGCCGCAGCAGGACCTGGTGATCCTGGGAAAGTAAACAACAATAAGGCGTGATCGGGGAAGCCTGAAGATTTATTTCACTAAAAAAATGCTTAAAAATCCCCCTTTTCGCTTTCAGAACAGCCGCCCTTCCCTCGCAAGCAGGGGAGAGGAAGCAAGGAATAAATTTTCTCCTCGCATAAACTGAAGGGTGAGTCGCCGACCCACCATAAAAATCTTAACTATTCCGTAGTGGGTGACGGTGTTGGGGTGGGTGTGGTGATCAGCGTTCCCAGCAGCCAACCGGTTTTTCCAAGTTCTGTCCGGACCTGGAACCATCGTGTATTGCCATCCATATATTCATTTATCAACTCTACCTGGTCACCGTCGTTGACATAGGTGACGATTGGCGCATTGAAACTGGGTTCATCGCGGACAACGGCGCCGTTTTCAGCTATAACCACGCCAAGGACGACGGTAGGCTCCAGGGTTGGTGTGGGTGTTGATGTGCCGGTAAATCCAAGCGTTGGTGTTGCGCTGGAGGTCGGCTGTAAAGTGGCGGTGGGAACGACAACGGTGGTTGTCTGTGTGGGATCAGCAGCCTTGGGTGAAGGAGATTCAATCGGCGTTTTTTCCAGTATTGCCGGCGTTGATGTCAAAGACGCTTCAGGTAAGAACCAGGGAATATCGAGTTGATTGGTATAGAAAAGGGTTGCCGTCAGTAATGCCAATGTCAAGGCCAGTGGGATCAAACCGAACAGCCAACCCAGCAGGGATCGGGGGGAGAACCCAATCAGGATAAAGGCGAAAATTGCGATGACCAGGGCCAGACCCAAATGGAGCAGCGCAACCAGTAACGCACCCGGCCAGAGCTGGTGTTGACCCGTCATCATCCCAAACCCCGCAACAACCAGTGGGAGGAGGATTTCATAAGAGAGCAGGGCACCGGCCAACCGGGGGAGACGGTCTTGCCGGACGAGGACCAGGCAGCAGGTGAAAACACTCCCGGCCACGACAGCCAGGTTGAGCCAGTAAGGGGCGGAGAAGTGGATCACAGCCAGGCGGGATATGACGGCATCCGGTGCCATCCAGCCGGTTAGAATGCCGGCACCGAAGGCCATTATCAGGGCAGTAAGGAGGCTGAACAGGGATTTGGCCCCCGGGCCTAACTTCTGATTGGCCGGCAGAAGCGCCAGATTGAAAATCGGGGTGTTGAAAGGGAAGAGGATGACCGCAAGGATCAGCAGGACCGGTTCATTAAAATAGATTGCTGCACCTGCGGCCAGCGCACCCAGCAGCGCAAACAGGAAGAACTCAAGGGAAGGGCTGGTTAATTTAATCAGGGATTCCAGCAGGATTTGCCACTCAGCAAAAGAAGCCGTTCGGGGAAGCCGTCGTAAATGACGCTGACGGGCTGGCGGCAGTTCGTGGATATCATCTGGTAAGGGTTCGCTGCTGGGCAGGCTCATTGAGAATTGCTCCTGTTTCATCAGGAAAAATGGTTTAGGGAAAGATTACTCTTCTCCATTATAATATACACTAACCTTTGCATTGGGATGTGGGGCAACCGGCTCAGTAAATATTGTAAATAAAGATTAAGAAAAAGTATCACCTAAGGTAAAATAGGGTCAATGTTGAAATCTAATCAAAAAATCTTTCAAATCATATCGATAATCATTGCTCTGGGTCTATTTTTGGCAGCCTGCAAACCGGATATTACCACCACACCCACACAACCCGTTGAATCAACATCTTCAACTGAGGTCATCATCACAGAAGCGCCAACGCCGACCCCAGGTGTTCCTTCGGCTGTGTTGGTCATATCCCCTAATGCCGATCCGGTATCTGTTGCCCGAACGCAATCCACCCTGGAGACTCTGACAGCCGATTCCTCACTCGCTTTGTCCGTCGTCGATTCCCTGACTGCCGACCAGCTCACGGAAAATATCAGGATCGTTATTGGCGTTGGAGAGGGCATTGACCTGGCCGGGTTGGCAATAAGTGCACCGGCGATCCAGTTTGTGGCTGTGGATCAACCCAATGCAGTACCTGGTACGAACCTGAGTGTGATTGGTAACCCGGTGATTGACGAGGAACGCCAATCTTTCATGGCCGGTTATTTGACCGCTTTGGTCTCGGCTGATTACAAGGTGGGCGGGATCGTTCCATCCGATATTACCTTAACAACTGAGGCAGTCAATGCTTATGTGATCGGCGCCCGGTTCTTCTGCGGGTTATGTAACCCGAAATATCCGCCTTATAATGCTTTTCCCCAATGGGAAACCATGCCCACCGGAAGCGGTCAGACTGCCTTTCAACCGGTCGTGGATGGCCTGGCGAACCTCGGGGTGGAAGTGGTTTATCTGCATGCGGACCTGGTCTCACCAGAACTATTAAATTATCTTTCTGAAATCGGAATGGAAGTTGTGGGAGGCACCAGCCCGGATATGGCACGAAGTAATTGGGTCGGTACGGTTGCTCTGGATCCGGGTCCGGTCCTGGAAGGTTTTTGGCCGGGTTTGATTGCGGGGACCGGTGGGCAGCAGGCTTCCAATGCCGTGATGTTAACTGATCTTGAGGCCGGCCTGGTTTCTGAGGGACGGCTGCAGAAGTTTAATGAAATGGCCGCGGATCTGGCAAATAATTTAGTATTGCCTGAAACCGTTCCTTAATATAATATTATAAATACAGAGAAGGGGAATTACTCGGGTGGGTTACCCTGAAAGGGTTCAGCGGTAGCCTGGCCTGGTTGGGAAATACCTTCTCGGCGAAGAACTTTTACAACTGTCAAGGCGATGATCTTCAGGTCCAGCCAAAGCGACCAGTGATCAACATACCAGACATCAAGTGAGAACTTTTCCTGCCATGTGACGGTATTCCGTCCATGTATCTGTGCCCAACCGGTCATTCCAGGCAGCATATCATGTCGTCGGGTCTGTTCCGGGCTGTAGAGCGGAAGGTATTGAACCAGTAACGGCCGGGGACCGACGATGCTCATCTCACCCTTCAGGACATTGAAGAGTTCCGGTAGTTCGTCCAGGCTGGTGGAACGCAGGAAACGCCCCAGAGCGCGTAAGCCTTTGGCTGTCAGGCAGCGTGTTCCCCTGGCTGTCCTTACCTTCTCGCATTGTGCGGAACTTGTAGATTGTAAAGATCTCGCCCAGATATCCGGGGCGATCTTGCCTGAATAGGATCGGAAAACCAAGCTGAGCGGCGACCAGGATGCTGACGATCAAGATAACGGGTGAAAGCAGGATCAAAGCAAGGCTGGCTAGCAAGATGTCGAACAGGCGTTTGACAAAGGGAGTCCCTTTAGGCAATAATTTAGGAGTCATTATTAAAACGATTGTACCAAAATTGTGGTGATATTTTATAAAGGATTATGGGTCATAACTGAGGGTTGCTTTCAGGAAAGGAATAATGATGGATGAGCGAATTCTAATAATTGAAGATGATGAAGAGATTTTGCGCGTGCTTAACGAGTTTTGACCTATGAGGGGTATATCGTGGATACAGCCCTGACGGGTCAAGCTGGTTTGACCCTGGCACACGAACAAATGCCGGACCTGGTTGTGTTGGACTGGATGTTACCAAAAATGGATGGCCTGGAAGTTTGCCGTCGTTTGCAAAAAATGGGCAACCAACCCATCCTTATGTTAACCGCAAAAGACACCACCCAGGATAGGGTTGAGGGTCTGGATGCCGGTGCTGATGATTATGTTGTCAAGCCGTTTGAAATTGAAGAATTGCTGGCCCGTATCCGGGCTTTGCTGCGGCGCACGGCTGCCGACAGGGTGAAAGTACTTGAGTTTGAGGACCTGATTCTTGATAGCAGTACCCGCCAGGCAATCAGGGGGAATCGCGAAATTGAATTGACTGCCAAAGAATATGACCTTCTTGAACTCTTTATGCGCCACCCCCGGCAGGTCATGACCCGGGAAGTCATTTTTGACCGGGTTTGGGATTATGACTTCGGCGGCGAGAGCAACGTTTTGGATGTTTATATCCGTTACCTGCGACAGAAACTGGAAGAGGAAAATGAGCCTCGCCTGATCTACACCGTTCGTGGTGTGGGTTATGTGATGCGCGAACCTGAAGAGTAAATTTCAGAATGTCGCTTCGTCTTCGATTGGCATTGATCTATACCGGCTTGCTGAGTGGTGTTGTCCTCCTGCTCAGCATTGTCGTTTATTCAATTGTGAGTGTGGTCCTGCTCAATGAGGTAGATTCAACCCTCCAGCAAAGTTCAGAACATATCATCGAACACATGCGGGCGGACTCCCTTGGGGAGATTGCCATCGACCAGGATGCTTTGAATATTTCCAGCGGAATGTTTTACCAGGTTTGGTCAAACTCAGGTCAAATCCTGCTCTATTCAGAAAGTGCTGCAAATTTCACATCCGCTTTGGACCCTGATGGAATCAATGAGGAAGAACCCGCTTTTCGAGAGGTCAATATCCGTGAGACTCCTTTCAGGGTCTTGTCCGTTCCCCTTGTTGCGGAAGGGAATCCGTTAGGCTGTTTACAGGTTGGCGCGCCATTGACCGAGCTGCGTTATACCCAGCGGCTCCTGCAAATTGTGTTTGGGATTTCAGCATTGTTCGCGATCGTAATTGCGGGTGTAGTCGGTTGGCTGGTCACCGCCCAGGCGTTGGAGCCGTTGGAGACGATGGCTCAGGTCGCAACCCGGATCACCAGCACCGACGATCTTTCGCAGCGGATCCCCGTCACTCCCGGCCGAAAAGATGAAGTCGGAGAATTGATATTAACCTTTAACCAGACTTTGGTCCGGTTGGAAAGGATGTTCAACGCACAACGACGGTTCCTGGCGGATGTCAGCCACGAATTGCGGACTCCACTGACCGTTATCAAAGGAAATGTGGGTTTGATGCGGATGATGCACAAGGTGGATGAAGAATCGCTGACCAGCATTGAATCCGAAGTGGACCGCCTGACCCGGTTGGTCGGGGATTTATTAATGATGGCCCAGGCTGAGACTGGACGCTTGCCGCTGATGTTTGAGCCGGTGGAATTGGATGAATTGGTCTTTGAAGTATTTGAGCAGATGAAAGTGCTTTCTGAAGGAAATCAGGATATTCAAATCGAAAACATCCAACCCGTCATGGTGACCGGCGACCGGGACAGGTTAAAACAAGTTCTTCTTAACCTGGGTAGCAATGCAATCAAGTTCACACCCGAAGGCAGCAAAATTATCCTTAACTTGACGGTGAGTAATAATTGGGTCAGGGTGGATATCATCGATCACGGTTCGGGAATCCCGAAAAGTGAAGTACGGCATATCTTTGAAAGGTTTTACCGTGGGGATAAATCTAGGTCGAGGTCCCGAAAAGACAGTGGATTTGGATTGGGTCTTCCAATTGCTTACTGGATCGCGCGTAACCATGGCGGTCGAATCGATGTGGAATCTGAAGAGGGAGTAGGTACGAAATTTACCATCTGGCTGCCTGTTTCACAGGCGGAAATTCCGACTCGACCCTTGCGGAATATTCCCGCCGACGAAGACTGAAAAGTCCTCTGAATATTAATTCGATCACAATTGATCCTGAGCATGTTCACAAAGCTGGTTTTTACCAGCATTAAACCGGGTTGTCCGCGTGGGCTGGTCTCTTTATCCGCCGCTGCCTCCTGATAAATATCATTCCCTAGTATGAAGAGGAAGCGAAGATTGGCCTGTAGGGGCACTCAAAAAAAGAGGGTGCTCTATAAAGATGTGTGAAGGGTAAAGGAATAATCGATTTTTGTTGATGCATTTAATGGAAGAAAGAGCCCTTCAAATTTTCGCATAAATCCTTTCCAATTTAGGCTTTTTTTGAGTGATTCCGGTTTGAATTGTCTTGACCTTTGGCACATAATCGGATAGACTCATAAATCGCACTGCAACCGAATATACCTGACTGAGAGCCTTGCGTTTAGGTTTAGGCTTTGGTATAATCGTGCAGTCTTAAGGCAATTTGTTCTTTAAAATGGCAGTGATTTCTGCCGATGTAGCTCAATGGTAGAGCAATCGCCTTGTAAGTGATAGGTTATGGGTTCGATTCCCATCATCGGCTCAAGTTGCACGTTTGCGACCGGGATTGATTTCCACGAAACGATCCCGATCTCGAGCGGGTAACATACTCGCTTGATCCAGGACGGTTACCCAAGTGGACAAAGGGGACTGACTGTAAATCAGTTGGCACAGGCCTTCGGTGGTTCGAATCCACCACCGTCCATTGCTGGCAGCCTAACCGGCTTCCAGTCGGATCGGCTGCCCTCATAGCTCAGTTGGTAGAGCGCATTCTTGGTAAGAATGAGGTCATGGGTTCAAATCCCATTGAGGGCTTTCTGCCGAAAATAAGGAATGAAATATAAGAACGAAGCTTTTAACAAAGGAGAAAGGTATATATGGCTAAGGAAAAATTTGATCGCTCAAAGCCACACCTCAATGTGGGAACCATGGGTCACATCGACCATGGGAAGACCACGCTGACGGCGGCGATCACAAAAGTACAGGCATTGAAGGGATTTGCGGATTACCGCGCCTTCGATACGATCGATAATGCACCGGAAGAAAAAGAACGCGGCATCACGATCAACATTGCGCACGTGGAATATCAAACAGAGAAACGACACTATGCGCATGTGGACATGCCGGGACACCGTGACTACATCAAGAACATGATCACAGGAGCCGCGCAGGTAGATGGTGCGATCCTGGTGGTGGCAGCCCCCGATGGCGCAATGCCGCAGACCCGAGAACACGTGCTGCTGGCGCACCAGGTGGAAGTGCCGAGCATCGTTGTGTTCCTGAATAAGGTCGACATGATGGATGACCCGGAACTGTTGGAACTGGTCGAGATGGAACTGCGCGAGATGCTGAACGGATACGGCTTCCCGGGAGATGAATTACCGATCATCCACGGGAGTGCGCTGGCCGCACTGCAGTCCGAATCGAAGGACCCGAATGCACCGGAATACCAGTGCATCAACGATCTGATGGATGCAGTGGACAACTACATCCCGATGCCGGAGCGCGAGATCGACAAGCCGTTCATGATGCCGATCGAAGACGTGTTCTCGATCAAGGGTCGTGGGACGGTGGTGACCGGTCGTATCGACCGAGGCGTGATCCACACGGGTGACCCGGTTGAGATCGTGGGTCTGCAGGAAAAGAGCATGAACTCGGTGGTGACGGGTGTCGAGATGTTCCACAAACTTCTGGATGAAGGCATGGCGGGCGACAACGTTGGTTTGCTGCTGCGCGGCATCGGTCGAGAGGAAGTGGAGCGCGGTATGGTGGTTGCCAAACCCGGCAGCATCACCCCGCACACGAAGTTTGAAGGTGAAGTTTACATCCTGACCCGTGAAGAGGGTGGACGCCACAGTGCGTTCTTTACCGGCTATCGGCCGCAGTTCTTCATCCGGACGATGGATGTGACCGGCACGGTGACGCTGGCCGAAGGCACGGAGATGGTGCTGCCCGGCGACCGGATCACCATGCAAGTTGAATTGATCGTGCCTGTGGCTCTGGAGAACGGTTCCCAGTTCGCCATCCGTGAGGGTGGCCTGACGGTTGGCGCCGGCGTGATCTCCAAGATTATTGAATAAGTATTTTTGAAGGAAGGATAGCATGGTTGCCCCGGTTATAGGGGCAGCCATGGTAAAATACACATGGCAAAGAAGAAAGGTATCCGACCGGTTATCACACTGGAGTGCACGGAGTGCCAGGAACGGAATTATACGACAGAGAAAAACCGTCGTAATGATCCCAGCCGGATGGAGTTGAAAAAATATTGTCCGCGATGCAAAGAGCATACGCTGCATCGTGAGGTGAAATAAAGTTGTTGAGGTAAGGGACACCAGATGGTAAGGACTTGCCTCACAACTCGCACAGGCCAGTAGCTCAATTTGGCAGAGCACCGCTCTCCAAAAGCGGGGGTTGTGGGTTCAATTCCTACCTGGCCTGCCTGGAATTTTTCAACGCCGTCTATTTTGGGCGGCGTTTTGGACGTAAACAAGGAGTGACTTGTGGCGCCGAAAAAGAAAAGAGAAAGCATCAGCAAGAGGCTCCAGCGCTTTTGGCGTGAGACCATTGGTGAACTGCGAAAAGTCACCTGGCCCACACCTGAAGAAGCCTGGAAAATGACCCGCATCGTTTTACTGGTCATGATTACCATGGCGGCCGTGCTGGGTTCATTGGATTTCGGTTTTTCAAGGTTGATCTCCTTCCTGGTGAACCTCTAAGGTTTTCTCGGGAGAGAGGCAGGTAAGTTTATATGGCAGCGACAGAAAATCCAGAAGGCCAGGTTCCGGAAGAAGAACGCGATGAATCCGTGATCGAAGCGGAAGAATTCGACGCGCCAGCGGATGATGCTGCCGATCAACTTGAAGACGTGATTGAAGCAGCAGAAGAAGCAGAAGCCGCTGAAGAGGTCGTCGAAGAAGCGGAACAGGCTGAGGAAGAAGAGGTTGTATCAGAACCCGCTTCCGATTCCGAATCTGAAGAAGAAGCTGATGATGGTCGTGGTTGGTTTGTGGTCCACTGCTATTCCGGTTATGAGAACAAAGTGCGTCATAACCTCGAGCAGCGGATCGAATCCATGGGTATGAAGGACAAGATCTTTGATGTGGTGATTCCGACCCAGGAGGAGATCGAAGTACGGGATGGCAAACGACGCTCGATTGAGCGGCATGTTTTCCCGGGTTATGTCCTCGTGAACATGATCATGGGTGAAGAATCCTGGTACGTCGTCCGTAATACTCCCGGTGTGACCGGATTTGTCGGAATGGGCAACGACCCGATCCCCTTGCGGCCTGAAGAGGTCTCACAAATCCTTCGCCGGATGGAAGCCGAAGCGCCAACGATCAAAGTCACGTACAAAGCCGGTGAGACCGTGCGTATCGTTGATGGACCTTTCAATGACTTCCACGGTACCGTCGATGAAATTGATATGGAACGCTCTAAAGTCCGCGTGATGGTGAACTTCTTCGGACGTTCAACACCGGTTGAATTGGACTTTTTGCAGGTCGAGAAAATATAACACTATTGTTTTAGAGAAATGTGGGAGGGTTTTCGGACCCGTTTGGACCACAAAGGAGTATTCAAGTGGCAAAGAAAGTAAAAGCGATCATTACCCTACAAATCCAGGCTGGCAAGGCAAATCCGGCGCCCCCAATTGGTCCGGCATTGGCCCAGCATGGTGTCAATATTATGGCTTTCTGCAAGGACTACAATGGCCGCACAGCATCGCGGGCCGGCGAGATCATCCCTGCGGAAATTACGGTATTTCAGGACGGTTCCTTCCGTTTCAAGCTGAAATCATCGCCAGCCGCAATCCTGCTCTGTAAAGCAGCCGGGATTGAAAAAGGTTCCGGCGAACCCAACCGCGAAAAGGTCGGCACGGTGACCCGTTCACAAGTGCGCGAGATCGCGGAGCAGAAGTTCGTTGACATGAATGCGATCGACATCGAAGGCGCCATGCGCCAAATCGAAGGTACTGCCCATAACATGGGGATCACCGTCGTCGAGGATTAATTTTTTATTTCGTGGGAGGGTTGTATAAACCCGCTGGCACCACAAAGGAGTTTTCATGGCTAGTCATGGTAAGAAATATCAAGAAGCGTTTGCGAAAGTCGAACGCGAAACCCTTTATGAGCCTTTAGAAGCGCTCAAACTGCTAAAAGAAATCAGCTTTGCTAATTTCGATGAGACCGTCGAGGTCCATGTCCGGACCGGTCTCGATCCCCGCCAGGCCGATCAACAGATTCGCGATGTGGTTGTCATGCCTAACGGTCTTGGTAAGAAGGTTACGGTGATGGTCTTCGCTCAGGGCGAGGCTGCTGAAGCCGCCCGGGAAGCCGGCGCGGACTATGTCGCTGATAATGATGAGATCGTGAACAAGATCCAGGGCGGCTGGACGGATTTTGACGTCGCCATCGCAACACCGGATATGATGGGTACAGTCGGTCGATTGGGCCGGGTACTTGGTCCTCGCAGCCTGATGCCGAACCCGAAAGCCGGCACTGTTGTTCAGATGGACCAGATGGCCAACGCGATCAAAGAAGCCAAAGCGGGCCGGATTGAATTCCGTCTGGATAAGACAGCCAATATCCATGTCCCGATCGGGAAGGTTTCCTTCACGTCGGAGCAATTGGCTGAGAACCTGGAAGCTTTCATGCTTGCACTCCGCCAGGCACGTCCCGCCGGAGCCAGTGGTAACTTCATCCGACGCGTGACGGTCACATCTTCAATGGGACCCGGGATCAAGGTTGATCCTTACGCCTCATCGTTGACTTTGTAAGGTATGCCGTTTGTGTTATAATGGTTAACGCAAACTTGACAAGTTTAATATCGGAAATTTCTTCGCTGAAGAAAGCAGGTGCTCCTTCAGGAGCTTAATACCCCGCCGAGGTGAAGGCAAAACAGAACTCCGGATACCGAAAGGTATTTAGAAACGAAGTCTTTGCCTCAGCGGAAAATTGAGGCAAAGACTTCAGCATTTAAAATACTAACACCGGAAGGAGGTGAAAACATTGGCGTTTACTCGTAAAGAAAAAGAAGCTATGGTTGCCCAATATAAAGATTGGGTGGAAAACAGCAAGGCGTTCTTTATTGTGTCCTATCAGAATATGGCGATGCCTGCCATTGATGAAGCACGGCAAAAGATGCGTGAAACCAACAGCGAGTTTCATGTCGTGAAGAACCGGTTATTCAGACTGGTTTTGGACGAGATGGGATTGGAATATGATGATGGTTTCTGGCAGGACAACAACATCGTCAGCTTTGCATTTGGTGATGCTCCCGCGGCAGCAAAAGAACTCAGTGAATTATCCAAGACGAACGTTTTTGATATCCGTCTGGGTTATATGGACAATAAATTGCTCAGTGCCAGTCAGGTGAAAGCATTGGCTGACCTCCCAACTCAACCCGTTATGCGCGGCATTCTGTTGGGTACCATCCTGGCCTCTGCCACCAAACTCGTACGTACTTTGGCCGAACCGGCTCGCTCGATGGCCGCAGTCGTCAAAGCCTTCTCGGAAGAAGGACAGGCCGCTAATAGCGCCGCCTGAGTGGATTAAAAGAAAGAACAGCATTACTTATTTGTGCTGAACTAACCGGAACATAAAAATACACATACATTTTTAGGAGATATGAAAATGGCTGATTTAGAAAAATTAATGGACCAACTTAGCGAGCTGACCGTTTTGGAAGCCGCTGAACTCGTCAAAATGCTGGAAGAAAAATGGGGCGTTTCTGCTGCTGCCCCTATGGCTGCCGTTGCTGCTGCCCCCGCTGCCGCTGAGGAAGAAGTCGAGGAACAGACCGAATTTGATGTCATCCTCAAGAATCCCGGCCCCAAGAAAATCGAGACCATCAAGGTCATTCGCCAGCTCACCAACCTGGGTCTGGTTGACGCCAAGAACATGGCCGAAACTGCAGATTCCAAAATCCTCGAAGCTGTTGGCAAAGACATTGCAGCCGACGCCAAGGAAAAACTCGAAGCTGCCGGCGCCGAAGTCGAACTCAAGTAATTCAGTTTCACGGTTTTAGCAACAAAGCCCCCTCTGTTTATAAACAGCAGGGGGCTCTTTCGTTAAAAAGAAATCCCCGGTTATCACGAACCGGGGATGATTGATTTACCTTGCACGTCAATCAACCTTTTAAGCGCCGGATGACCAGCACCACCTTACCCTGAACCTGGACCTGAGCGGGATTGTCGATGATGATCGGGGCCATGAGGGGATTGGCGGGCTGCAGGCGGACCTTGCCGTTTTCCTGATAGAAGTATTTAAGAGTGGTCTCGTCGCGATCGGTGAGCCAGACGGCTACCATCTCGCCGTTGTCAGCCCGGGTCACCGGGCGCATCACGACGATGTCGCCGTCATTGACCATCGCGTCGATCATCGAATCTCCCTGGACTTCCAGGGCAAACAGATCGGCCGTCTTTTCACGGGGCGGTAACAGGCTGCGGGCGATATCGATCCCGGTTTCCTGATCGTAATAGTTGAAATCCGAGGAGGGAACGGGTACCGGCTCACCGGCCACGATCCGGCCGACAACCGGCACATTGAACATCTCGGTGATTGCCTGGGCGACCTGTACCAGGTTGCCTTCCAGCGTATGTAAAAGACGGATGCCGCGGGAAACATTGCTTTCCCGCTCGATATAATTCATTTCTTCAAGCTGGTTGAGATAGTAATTCACCACCGAGGTTGAGCTGATGTTGGTGCTTTCCCCAATTTCACGGATGGAAGGTGGGTAACCGTTCTCTGCCTGGAATTTCTCAAGAAATTTGAGGATCCTTTTATGTCTTTCGCCCAAACCTGCTTTCTTTCTTGCCATCATTTCAGGCTCCTTAATCTCAAACCGGTTCTCAAGTCGCTCATTTGTGCTAATAATTATAATAATAATACACGAACATCCGTTCGGTGTCAAGTCTTCCGAAATTCAATATGGATAAACAAAATTAATTTTCATGAGAAGTATTTCGTAGCAGGATATAATTAATCTAAATCAAATATGGAAGAGGTTGTCTATGTCCATCCAAACATTTATCAAAGCCATGCCAAAAATTGAGCTGCACGTCCATCTGGAAGGGTCCATCCGGCCGGAGACATTCCTCGAGCTCGCCAAACGGCATGATATTGTCCTTCCGGCGGACGACCTGGAAGGGCTGCGCAGCTGGTACCAGTTCACCGATTTCAATCACTTCATCGATGTTTATCTCAAGATAGCGGCATCACTGAAGACGCCGGATGATATCGAATTGATTGCCAGGGAATTTCTGGAAGGCCAGGCTCATCAGAACGTGCGTTATTCAGAGGTGATCTATACACCTTATAACCAGTTCCTTGCCAATGGGATCCCCTTTGACGAGCAGATTGATGCACTCAACCGTGCCCAAACCTGGGCCGAACGGGAACACGGGGTGGACTGTCAGTTCATCATGGATATCTCTCGCGAGACGGAACCTGAGCAAGGTATGATCGTTGCGGGATGGGGGATCAGCGCGATGGAGCGGGGGGTTTGCGGGCTGGGATTGGGCGGCCCTGAAATCGGCAACCCGCCGAAGAAATTCAAGGATGCTTTTGATATGGCCTACGAAGCCGGACTGCCGGCCATGCCGCATGCGGGGGAAATCGCCGGGCCGGAATCGGTGCGCGGCGCGCTGGAATGGCTGCATCCATATCGGATCGAACACGGCGTACGCAGCCTGGAAGACCCGCTGCTGGTGGAAACGTTGAGGGAGATCCAGATGCCTTTGGATGTCTGCCCGACCAGCAATGTCTGCCTGAAGGTCTTCCCATCGCTTGAAGCGCATCCCCTGCCGGAAATGATCGCATTGGGGTTGAACGTCACCCTGAACTCGGATGATCCGCCCTTATTCAATACCACCCTGACACAGGAATATCTGAATGCGGTCGAGGTGATGGGGCTGGACCTTGAACAGCTGAATGGGTTGGTCGAAAATGGGATATCTGCGAGCTGCCTTGCTGAACCTGAGAAAGAGGATTTGCGTGAGACGTTCGCAGAGGAAAACGAGCGCCTGGCGGGGATTCATTTGTAACAGGCATCTTTCTTATTCGTTATGCGGGGATTCATTGATTTACTACTGAGAACAATGCCTTCCCCTGGTCCTCAAGAGGTCTTCGTCGTTTCACTCCTTGAGGGGAAGCCTTAGATAATAGATAGTTCTTATGATGTGTTACTCTTGAAAAAAGTAGAGGCTGTCCAAGGTGTGTAAGGACAGCCTCCTTATGCAGATGTTGGTTTCTGCTCAGTCTTCCAGAATTTCAAAACTCGTGACGATATCCACCTCGCCGCGCAAGGTGGCGGCAACGGCGCAGTATTTCTCGTCCGAAAGCCGAATGGCCTGTTCCACGTTCTTCTCGGTGAGGCCTTCCCCTTTGACGATGAATTTCATGTGGATCTTGCGGAAGATCCAGGGCGGATCGGGTTCCTGTTCCGCGCTGACGTGGACTTCGAGATGGGAAAGGGGCGTGCGTTTCTTAGCCAGGATATCGACAACGTCGAACGAGGCGCAGCCCGCTAATGCAGAAAGCAGCAATTCGGAGGGTTTCATCCCGGTATTCTCTTTGGGAGAAGACATCACCACGGAATGACCGGTCGAATCAGTCGAAATAAAGCGGTTGCCTCCGGGGACCCATCGTAAAACGGTTTCACCTGCCATGATTCCTCCTCCTGTTTAATCCTGTCAAGACACCTTACCCAGCATCTTGATCAGGTCGGTCATCAACGCTTTTTGCACTCCCGGGTCATCCTGATCGGCCTGATTCATCAGACAGTCGCTGGCGACATCCTGCATGAAGTTCAGGCTGGCAGCCTGGACGGCAGACCGGATAGCGATCAGCTGCTGGACAATGTCTCGGCAGTCTCGATCTTCGTCGATCATTTTCTGTACGCCGCGCAATTGACCTTCGATCCGGGAAAGCCGGCGCTTGATCTGTTCCTTCACTTCCGGGTTATCGGTTTTAATAACCATCAGTTTTCCTTCGTCAGACCACCGGTCTGACCAATATTTATCCTGCTCAACCAAAACTACCTGATGATCCGCAGCTAGAACCTGAATAACCGCTGGAAGAGTTGCTCCCGAAAGAGGCTACTTTGGATATCCTGCGGTGGGTCTCGTGCGATTTGCAGCCCGGACATTCCGGTGAGTTGGCATTCGGATCGGAAAAACCCATCAGTTTCTCAAATTCTTTTCCGCAATCCTTGCATTCGTACTCGTAAATCGGCATGAATAAATATAACCTCCAATATGCTATACTGGGGTATAGTATATGTCATCATGTCAATGCTGTCAATATTTCGGGTAAATTTCTGATATTGTTCTTATTTTCGTAATCTTAGTAAGGATGGGAATGAGTATTTCGGGATCGAATTGAGAGTGTAATCTCTTTCGGTTGTGATCGCGTCAGCAGCCAGAATCCCGCTCTGGATGGCCGGGTCGATCCCTTCACCCATGTCCAGCGTAGCCAAACCGAGTGAATCACCCACCAGGAAAGCATTCCCCTGTCGGCAATGCAATCGTTTCTGCCGCAGTCGGTAACTATGGCCTGCCGGGTGAAAATCATAATCGCTGACCAGTCCCAATTTAGCCAGTTTTTGCACCAGACGGTCCCAATGTTGGTTGAGGGTTTCTCCCCTGGCTTTAAGCCCAGCCGCACTGCCGCCGATCCCCACATTCAACCACCCCCCGGTCTTAGGCACATACCAGGCGTAACCTGGCAGGCCGTCTTCAAAGAACCATAGGTGGCAGCGAATATCCCGGATGGGATATTGGAACTCCTCCTCTTTGGCGATGATCAGGTTGGGTTCCTGAACTGTGGGTGTGTCGGAGAAGAAAGTCCGTCGGATGGGGCAGTGTGTGCCGCCCGCACCGACGATAAACCTGGATGTATAGGCATCATCTACAACGAAGCTGTCCCCTTCATGCCGGACCACATTTAACCTGGTGAATATTGTGTTCCACCCCCGACCGCTCCAGCAGCCAGTTGTCAAATTCCCAGCGGCGGATGGCATACTGCCGGGTGGGTAGTTTGAATTTAAATCCCTTAATCGAAACCTGGAAGGAGGAAAAGGTTGTCAGACTATGGGGATAATCTTCCGGTGTGATCTCTAATGTCCTGAACAAGGTCGGCGTGACCCAGCCGGCGCAGGGTTTCTGCCGCGGGAATTCGACCTTATCGAGGATCAACACGTCCATGCCATGCCGGCGGAGTCGTCCGGCACAGGCTGACCCCGCTGGACCGCCGCCCACGACCAGGACATCTTTTTCGATCATCGTTCTCCTAAACGAACCGGCAGTCAGGCTGGGGTGTACCCGGACGGGTCATCACGATCTGCCAGAGCTGCTGCGAACGGGAGCGGAATCCGCCCGCACTACTGAGCAGGTAATAGTTCCACATCCGCCGGAAGCGTTCGCTGTAATGGTCCTTAAGCTTCGGCCAGGCATCATTAAAGTTTTTGTGCCAGGCCATCAGGGTATTGTCGTAATACGGGCCGAAATTATGCCAGTCCTCCATGACAAACTTCCCTTCCATGGCTTTGCCAAGCTGTGTGATGGAGGGCAGCATCCCGTTGGGGAAGATATACTTATCCGTCCAGGGTTCACCGGTGGTGATGCTGGCATTCCCACCGATGGTATGGATGAATGCGATCCCGTCCGGCTTGAGGCAGCGGTCCACCACATCCATATAGGTGTGGTAATTTTTGTACCCGACATGCTCCATCACGCCGATCGAGATCACGGCGTCAAACTCACCTTCCACTTCACGATAATCCTGCAAGCGCAGTTCAACCGGCAGACCTTTGCACATCTCCATACCAAGAGCGACTTGTTCTTTTGAAACGGTCACCCCCAGCACGGATGCGCTGTGATTTTCGGCTGCATATTTCGCAAAGCTCCCCCAGCCGCAGCCCAATTCCAATATCCGCATACCTGGTTGGATCCCGATCTTCCGGCAGACCAATTCAAGTTTGGCTTCCTGAGCGTCATCCAGATTGTCTGCGTCACGCCAGTAACCGCAGGTGTAATTGAGCCGCTTATCCAGCATTGCCTGGTAGAGGTCGTTTCCAAGGTCGTAATGCTGCTCACCGACCTCATAGGCCCGGTTGCGGGACTGGCGGTTGGTCAGCTTAGCTCGCATAACCTGGAAGACCAGCCGCAGGTTGTTTTCCACTTCTTCCCGGAGGTGGGCACGCAAGACGTGATCAATGAATTGATCGATGGCGTCGCTGTCCCACCAGCCATCCACATAGGCCTCACCCAGCCCGAGGGAGGCATCCCGCAGAACCCGGTCATAAAGCCCCTCGTTGTGCACCTGGATGTCCCAGGGCCGGTCACCGTTCACCCGGATATCGGCTGATTCCAATAATTCCCGCACGAGTATTTCGGATTTTTTCATGGAATGGTCCTTTTTATTGTGTCAATTATATTTACTATAACCCATTGGAAGTCAAAGGGTGTTATTTAGCAAAGAAATTTTTAGAATCATTTCTTAATGATAGAATTGACCGTTGGAGAGCGTCTACTTGCCTGGTGGGAGAAGTAGAGTGATTAAGTTTATGGCAAAGATCCTTTTTTACCTGGTCCCTATTCTTATTATTGCACTTTTAGCGCTGATCATGGCTGATCCATATTACCGGCAGCCTTTTTTTATCTGGTATTTTCTGATCAGCATGGCGGTGATGGTGGTTTTATGGATAACATCCTCTCTGATCCTGAAATTGAGTTATGCCTATCCGCTTCCGAAGGGATTTTTCTGGCGAACCATTGCAGCCTGGACAATCACATCCGTCCTTGCCTGGGCGATTAATCACCTGGTGTTGTCCGGATTTTTTATAACTCAGGATTCAAAACCCGGTTGGTCGGTTTTCTTGTTTTTGTTCGCCTGGCTCACGGGAATAACCTCGATCATGGTCTGGCATTTTACATTATCGATCCTCCAACGTATTTTCCTGGTGCAGCAATTGGCTTTCCTTAGAATTATCTTTCTTGTTCTGTTCGGAATGGCAATTGCAGTGATTGCAGCGATAGTAATTATCAATACGGCGATTCAGCACAAATTCAGCCCAATGATCTACACCTATGAAGATATACCCGAAGGCGGTACCGCCGTCGTGTTCGGAGCCGGGGTGTTTGAAGAATTGGGAAAGCCTTCGCTGGTATTGCGGGAAAGGCTGGAAACCGCCGCCAAATTGGTGGAGGAAGGGAAAGTGGGCCAGGTCCTGCTCAGCGGGGATGGTTCAGTTGAAAGCATTGAAGTGGATGTCATGGCGCGCTATTCTGTCGAACTTGGCATTCCCGAGGAAATCCTGATGCTGGACCGGCAAGGGTTCAGGACTCTGGAGACCTGTAAGCGTGCTTATGAGGATTTTGGGTTGCGGAATGCGGTCTTAGTCACACAAAAATTTCACCTGCCGCGGGCATTATTCCTCTGCAACTCGATTGGATTGGAAGCGCGCGGCGTGCAGGCCGACCAGCGGGTTTATTCTCCTTTCAGCCGGTTCACCTGGGCCATGCGCGAATCGGTTGCCACTGCGTATGCATGGCTGGAGGTCGTGTCGGGCAGGTGAAGGCGATCTTTGATATTGCCAGTTTGGGTGCACAGCCGATAGTTTATCTTGTCATTGCGAGGCGGTGCACAGCACCAACGAAGCAATCTTCAAAGTCTAAAAACAAGGCTATGGATCCAAACATGGATCATTCTCTATTTTCTGGAAATGGAAGATTGCCACGTCGGCCTTCGGCCTTTTGCCAACGCTTTTGATCGTTTGGCACTTCGGCGACGTGACTTGAAGCCACTCGCTTTGTCGCAATGACAAAAACAAGAGCCGTGATCCATTTGAAGCGTAACAGGCGACGGACCTAATATCCCAATACCCAATACCCAATACCTTTCTTCCCTTTCCTTGACACCCCTTTGGTTTTTAGTGATAATATAGGCACTGAAATATGACATCGGCCAAGACAGAGGAAAGTAGGCTGGTGGAGGTTGACAGGGCGATATGGGCTAGACTGAGACCCATATCCTGCTGAACCCAACCGAAGTTCCCTCTCGAGCCGCTCAGGTGAAGGCGTTAGAACCGCTGGTAGTCTGAGCCGTCCCGCCCGACGTTATCCGGGCAGCCAATCGCATTACGCTGTTGGCACTGAGTGGGTCGTGCAGTGTGCCTGCCCGATCAACAAAGGTGGTACCGCGGTTCTCCCGTCCTTTTACAAACTGGACGGGTGTTTTGTTTAATTGCAAAACAATCTGAATAATTTTTTTGATTTATTTTGGAGGTTGAACGTATGCCTGATAAAGAAGCAGAACTGGCAAAACTACAGCAAATCCAGGCTGACGCGCTGGCTGCCCTGACAGATGCAGCGGATACAGATGCGCTGGAAGCCTGGCGTGTTGCCTTTCTAGGACGCAGTTCACCGGTGATGGCCGTTTTCAGCAGCATGGGGACGATGGATAAAGAACTTCGGCCCCTGATGGGGAAGGCGGGCAATGAGGTGCGCCAGGCGCTGGAATCCGCGTTTGAAGAAAAGCGTGCGTTACTGGAAGAAGCCGCTTTACAACAAGCACTTGAAACGGAGCAACTGGACGTCACAATGCCCGGCCGTCCGGTGATGCATGGCCGTCTGCACCCGCTGACCCAGGTGCTGCGCCGGATCATCCGCACCTTTGGCGACATGGGCTTCCAGGTCTATCGTTCACCGGAAGTGGAAACGGATGATTATAACTTCACGTACCTGAACATGCCGCCTTATCATCCAGCACGGGATATGTGGGACACCTTTTATACCAAAGATGAAGGCGTCTGCTCCGCACGCACACTTCACCCGGGCAGATCCGGGTGATGCGGGAGCGTGCGCCGGAACCGATCCGGGTGATCCTGCCCGGTGCGACCATGCGTTACGAGCAGCTTTCCGCTCGAAGCGAGATCGAGTTCGCCCAGGTGGAGGTGTTGGTTGTGGGTGAAAAGGTCACTTTCGCGGAACTCAAAGGTACGCTTGAAGATTTCGCCAAGCGGTTGTTCGGTGAGGAAGCACGGACCCGGCTGCGGCCATCGCATTTCCCTTTCACCGAGCCCAGTGCGGAAATGGATGTGGAATGTTTCGTCTGCGGTGGTAAAGGCTGCGGCGTTTGTAAAGAGACCGGTTGGCTGGAGATTTTGGGCTGTGGGATGGTGCATCCGGTGGTATTGGAGTACGGTGGATATGACCCTGCTATCTATTCCGGCTTCGCTGCTGGAATGGGTATTGACCGCAGTACCCTGATGCGCTACCGGATTGATGATATCCGCCATTTCAGGAATAACGATATCCGGTTTTTGAGGCAATTCTAGAGAATAGTGATTAGTGAATGGTGAATGGTGAAATTGGTAGTCAGAAGAGGAAGTCAATGACATTGGAAGGGTTGAATCGATTACAGGTTTATCATGCGGCTCAGGAGTTGGCACAAGAAATTTATCGAGATGTCATAACTTGTTTGCCGCCTGAGGAGAAATGGGGACTCAGTTCCCAAATTCGCCGTGCTGCAGCCAGTGTACCGGCTAATATCGCTGAAGGATATGGTCGTTATTATTATCAGGAAACGATCCGGTTTTGTTATATGGCGCGAGGATCGTTAATGGAACTCACCAGCCATTTTGATCTGTCACATTCACAAGGTTATTTGTCAGAAAAGACTTACCGGAGCGTGGAAGAAAAGATGGATTCTCTACTGAAACTTATTAACGGTTATATCAGATATTTAAGACAAAGCAAACGAGGATTGAATGAACCTGGGAGCCAGTCAATATCTGAAGACTTCCTTGACTATTCTCTGGGTGCCCAGGATTTGGAAGAGATTGAGTCCTAATGTTTGACCATTCTCTATTCACTTTTCACCATTCACCCACATGCAATAATATCTACAGCGTATATAGATAAGAACGCGAGGACAATTTCATGAAAGTTCCAATAACTTGGTTAAATGATTACGTTGACCTGAACGACCTGGGGATTGAAGACCTTGCTAAGGTCATGACCATGGTCGGTCTGGAGGTTGAAGAGATTCGCCTGGTTGGGCTGCCGATGCCCGAGGGCGAGAAGCACGAATTCAAATACACCGGTCTTTCATGGCCGGCGGACAAATTCATCGTGGCGCAGGTGGATGAGGTAATGCCCCACCCGAACGCGGACCGGCTGGTACTTTGCCGCCTGAACGATGGGCAGGAAGAGATCATCGTTCTGACTGGTGCGCCGAACCTTTACGACTATAAAGGGAAAGGTGAACTGGAGAAGCCACTGAAAGTCGCTTATGCCCGGGAAGGGGCGGAGCTCTATGACGGACACCAGCCTGGCCATCAACTTGCCACCCTCAAGCGGATGAAGATCCGGGGTGTGGAATCCTTCTCGATGATCTGCTCCGAAAAAGAGTTGGGCATTTCGGATGCGCATGAAGGCGTGATCATCCTGGATGACGACGCACCGACCGGCATGCCCCTGGTGGAATACATGGGAGATGCCGTTTTTGATGTAGACACCCTGCCAAATATGGTCCGGGACGCAAGCGTCCTGGGGATGGCGCGTGAGATCGCCGCCGCCACAGATAAGGAACTCCATTATCCGGATGACATGCTGGTGATGGACGGACCGCCTATTGAAGGACGGGCCGATATCGAAATCAAGGATCCCGAACTCAATCCCCGTTTCATGCTGGGACTGATCGAAAATTTCACCATTCAGCCCAGCCCGTATTGGGTGCGCCGGCGGCTCAACCTGGCCGGGATGCGGCCGATCAATTGCATTGTGGATGCCACCAATTATGTCATGTTGGAAGTGGGTGAACCAATGCACGCCTTTGATTACGACATCCTCGTGGAAAGAGCGGGCGGAAAAGCGCCAACGATCATCACCCGCACAGCCGAAGACGGAGAAAAACTGACCACACTGGATGGTGTGGAACACACCTTAAGTTCGGGAATGGAGCTGGTTACGGATACGAAAGGCGTACTGTCACTGGCCGGTGTGATGGGTGGTGAAGAAAGCGAAGTGAATGCTGAGACGAGCAATGTCCTGCTGGAAGGCGCATCTTGGAATTTCATCAATATCCGCAAGACGGTCAGCAAACTGAAGATCAACTCAGAAGCTGCGTACCGTATGAGCCGCGGTGTGCATCCTGCTCTGGCCGAACAGGGGTTACGATTGTGTCTCAAACGTATGTTGGAATGGGGCGGGGGACAGATTGCGCAGGGGCTTCTTGATAATTACCCCAACCCACCGGAGGACCCGGTGGTCGAGGTCTCTGCGGCCTGGGTGAATAATAACCTTGGTACGAAGCTCAGTGCGCAGCAAATTGCCGATATCCTCGGGCGTCTGGAGTTCGAAACCGCGATCGATGATGATGTGATCACCGCAAAGACACCGCCGCACCGCCTGGATATCCACTCCGGCATCATCGGCCGGGCGGACCTGCTGGAAGAGATCAGCCGGATCTATGGGTATGATAAGATCCCCTCACATCGGTTGAACCAGCCGCTGCCGCCGCAGCGCATCAGCCAGGAAATGGTGATGGAAGACATCCTGCGAGACCTGCTGGTCAACCTGGGTTTGCAGGAACTGATCGCTTACCGGATGACAGCGCCTGAAAGGGAAGCGCGCCGCTTCCCGCCCGAGTACGACGGACCATTTGAGGAATACCTGGAGATCCAGAACCCGATCACGGTCGAACGCCGGGTGATGCGCCGGAGCGTCCTGGCGACCCTGCTGGAGATCATGGAATATAATGCTGCTTTCACCGACCGGCTGGCAGTCTTTGAGATTGGCCCAGTGTTCCACCCAGTGGCGGGTCAGCAGTTGCCCGATGAGAAGATGATGCTCTCGATCGGTCTGACCGGCCTGCGGGAAGAACCTTCCTGGCAGGAAGGTGAGCCGGATGTGATGGATTTTTACGATTTGAAGGGTGTGGTTGAAGGGATGCTGGCCGGGCTGCATGTTGATAATGTGACCTACCAGGCTGGAGACAATCCCAGCCTGCACCCCGGAAAGACTGCGGATGTGTTGATCGATGGGAGTCAGGGTGGGTATGTTTGGGGAACTGCACCCGCTGGTTAAGGCCAATTACGAACTGGGAGATGCTCCCGTGTATGTGGCGGAGTTTGATCTTGCACCGCTGCTTGCTGCCGGTAAGATCCTGTTTGATGTGGAAGCCGTACCGAACTATCCGCCGGTATTGGAAGACCTGGCTGTCGTGGTGGATGACGTGGTGACGGCCGCGCAGGTGGAAGAAGTGATCCGCAAGGGCGGCGGAGAATACCTGGCAAAGGTGCAGCTCTTTGATATCTTCAAAGGCAAGCAGGTGGGCGCGGGCAAGAAAAGTCTGGCTTTCAGCCTGACCTACATCGCCCCGGACCGCACCCTGACCGATAAGGAAGTGCAGAAGCTGCGCGAGAAGATCATATTTCCTGCTGGATAAGGAACTCGGTGCGGAACTGAGGAGTTAGTTCCTGATTCATAATCAAAACATGAGACGCCCCAATCGGGGCGTCTCTTTTATATTGTGGATGTCTGAAATCTTTCGTAGGGTGGGTTCTGGTTTTGAACCCACCAAGAAAAGAAGAAGGAATTGTAAAGTTTGATCATACCATTTAATTATTCAAGGAATGAAGATGGTGGGTCAGCGACCCACCCTACTAATTCTTTGTCATTGCGATTACTATGACCTAGTCAAGGGTCAATTTGTTGATAAAAGAGATGGATGGACAGAACGAAAACCTGGGATATAAGGTGTCCTGGTCCTGGCAATCGCACAGACGATCCGCAGGAGTTTATTGGCAATATTATTGAGTACCAACTGTTTTGGTTTTCCTTCAGCGACTTTTCTTTGGAAATAGCGCTCGAATAGAGGACAATGCTGTCGGACAGACATCGCAGCCAGATGAAGTAACCGGCGAATGGCTGATGGTCCAAAATGACGTGAGGTATCCTGCTTATGTCTGGAACTGCCGCTGCTGTCCTCATAAGGACAAATGCCAATATAAGCTGCCAGGGTTTTGGGGTTATAAGGTTCCGGTGCCGTTTCCACCATCACGATCAGGAAGGGCGTCAATGTTGGACCAATACCGGGAATGGAGTTGAACAACCGGTAGAGTTCTTTAGAAGAGGGATCCTCGTCAATCAAACGCTTGATCTCCTGGTCCACTTCCTGGATATGTTTTTCCAGTTGTTCGATGGCTGCCTCATGGACCTGTTCTGCCAAAGGGGTACGTACAACCTTGCGTTTCAAGGCCCGGTTGGCATTGTGATGGGATGTTTTCTGGGTCACAAGCTGTTCTCGCAGGGTCAAAAGGACCTTGAGTTGCTCAATAACGACTGTTTTGGGCTGCCACAACTGGATCCGATCGGAGAATCGGTAGGCATATTCTGCAATTTGCTGACTGTCCACCCGATCATTCTTGTGGCCGGTGGGATAAAAGGCCTTTTTGACCTTGAGTGGTGCTTCTACAACAACCTGGTAGCCATTGCCAACCAGTGTATAGGCCAGTGCTTCACCATAGACACCGGTGGCCTCCATACAGAGTATACTGCTGCGCTTTTCCACCCCATGATCTTTCAGCCAGTTTAGAAATTGGCTGAAGCTATCATAATGGTTCTTGAAGGAGGTCGCTTTCACTTTGATCTCCCAACTCCCCTCGTTGCTCTGACCTATCGCCGCACAAAAGGTTTCCGAAGCAATATCAACCCCAACATACTTTCGCAGTTTGTTCATTTGAACCTCCCCTTGGTGTAAAATGTGGATAGTCGAACATGGCGGATTGAACTTTCTCCATTTAGTAGTCTCGAGAGACGCTATTACTATTTAGTTTTGATCCACCCAAGGGCTGGGTCTTCATCGCAATTTAGGCTTGCTCCTTTGAGCAGCTTAGACTTACTCAGCCCTTGTTCGACTACCTCCATCTTATCCCGTTTTTCCCTTTTATAGTTAATGGAGGAGGCATAGGCGACGAAGCAATCTTCAATTCACACGGAATGAGACCTTATCCAACTAGGATTAGATTGTTTTGAGTACACGATAGAAGATTGCTTCGTTGGTGCTTCGCACCGCCTCGCAATGACACGGTTAGCTAACCAGTGTTGGGAGAATTGCTCCCAGATAAGGTTCCCCTCCCTGCCTACGGGTAGGGGTTAGGGGTGGGGTCAATTCAGAAAAGCAGATGGAATCGTAAAGTTTGATCATACCATTTACTTATTCAAGGAATGAAGATGGTGGGTCGGCGACCCACCCTACTAATTCTTTGTCATTGCAAGGAGCCATAGGCGACGAAGCAATCTTCAATTCACACAGAATGAGACCTTATCCAACTTGGATTAGATTGTTTTGAGTACACGATAGAAGATTGCTTCGTTGGTGCTTCGCACCGCCTCGCAATGACAAGAGAGTTATCCGTCATCCCGCACCAACCGCACGAAATTATCGATCCGGATGGCGTCACCCTGGGGGCCGCGGCCCTGCGGGAACTGAGCTGCATCCCCGGTCTTGGGGTCGCTGCGCTGGGCACCCGCGCCGTGCACGTCCATCCACTGGTTATGCATATTGCCCATCGCCCGACCGAAGGCGACATAAGCCGCTTCGAATCCCGGGTGTTGGCTGGTATTGGCATGCGTGGTACTGGTCCAGAACATGGGGTAGTCCAACTGTCCGGCTTCGTTGGTGATGCTGGTCGTGTTGAATATCGGATCGATCGCCGCGCTATTGGTGGCATCCGGGGAGCGGCTATAGTCCACCAGGCTCTCCAGTTCCTTGGCATTGGGCAGACGCCAATCACTGTAACCCAGGGTGTTGGCGGCGTTCATGTCCTGCACCCAGGCCAGGGCTTCTTCCCAGTTCATGCCTGCGCCGCTGTCGTCCTGCGCCCACATCAGGCTGGTCGCCAGGTCGCTGACCGTACCGTCGCCGTTATCCACGAAATCATTCACGCCGTAATCTGAACCACCCCGGACGTAGTAGACATAAAACAGTTTATCCACCGGGTAACCTTTGATGCGTCCGTCAGCGAAGTTCACACCGAACATGGTCGTGTTGCCGTTCATGGTGGTGCTGGTGTAGAGCGTACTGGTCGCCATCTGAGAATCGATGATCCGCTCGCCGGCGTTCGTGTCGCCGTAGGCAAACTCGAAATACTCCGTGTCGATGAAGGGCGTCAATCCGCTGGTGTCGTTCCCGGTCATCGCGCTGGGGTCCGTACCCGTGAACTGGATCAGGGAATAAAGTTCCTTGATCGCCGGCAGCCGCCAATCGTCATAACCGGCGAGGGAGAAGTCTTCCGCAGAAGCCAGAGCGTCTTCATAATTCAGTTTGTCGTTGATGTCGATCATGCCGTCACCGTTCAGGTCCGGCGATGCCGTCCACATCAGCCCGGTATTCAGGTCGGTCACGGTGCCGTCGCCGTTATCCTGATACGCAGGCTGCAGGCCGTCGATTTGGGCATCCTGTCCATAGAATGGGTCACTTGATTGAGGGCAGGTAATTTCGTCCCGGTCGTCGTAGCAGGCCGTCTGCCCGGTGTCCACAATGGGGTAAGTCAAGCCGGAAGGAGATTCAGGCGTGAATTCCACCGTGACCATCTCACTTGGTTCGTTCGCCGTTTCAGCCATCACTGACGGGACGGGTGTCTCGGCATCAGCAGTCGAACCAACCTCTGAGACGGTGGTCGGAGTCGCAGGCTGACCCACAGTTGGTGCGCAGGCGGTTACAGCCAGGACCAGGATGATGAAGATAAAGATTGGGGATGTTTTCATTGCAGTCTCCTTACGGTTATTTATATCCGGTTATAAATTCCGGTGATTAAGAACTGGTATAGAGGATGTAAGAGGCCGGCAATTTCCTACCCACCTGTCCAGTTTTGATAAAGATGAAATCATGTACAATGGATTTTGGAAACCGAACCAAATTCTCACAGAAAGGTTGAAAAATGTTAGATCCACGAAGTGCAAGGTTGGCGGATGTCCTGGTCAATTACAGCGTTGGGGTGAAGCCCGGGGATTGGGTCATCATCCAGGGCGACCTGGTGACTGCACCCATGCTGGAAGAAATCTACCGGTTGGTGCTTAAAGCCGGCGGACATCCCAATACACAGATCGGCACCACCGGTATTTCTGAGATTTTCTATAAAGAAGCCAACGACGACCAGTTGACCTGGATCTCACCATTCCAGGATATGGTATACAAGGATGCGGATGTACTGATCAGCCTGATGGGGACATCCAACACTCGCAGCCTGACCCATATTGACCCGGCGAGGATTGGCAAAGCTCAAGGCGCACGCGGCGAGTTGTTCCAGATCTTCATGAAACGCTCTGCGGAAAACACCGTACGCTGGGTAGGGTCGATGTTCCCCAATAATGCGCATGCTCAGGAAGCCGAAATGAGCCTGAGCGAATATGAGGACTTCGTCTACAGTGCCACTTTCGCCGACCGGGACGATCCAGTGGCGGAATGGCAAAAGTTCCATAAGCGCCAGCAGGTTGTGGTGGACTGGCTCAAGGGCAGGAAAACCCTCACCGCCAAAGGGCCTCACCTGGACCTCTCGATGTCGATCGAGGGGCGTTTGTTCGTCAATTCGGACGGCAAGAAGAACATGCCGGATGGCGAGGTCTTTACCGGTCCGGTGGAAGACAGCGTCAACGGCTGGATCGAATTCAGCTATCCCGCAATCCACCTGGGACGCGAGGTCGAAGACGTGCGGCTGGCGTTCAAGGACGGCAAGGTGGTGGAAGCTTCCGCAGCAAAGAATGAGGAAACCCTGCTGACCCAGTTGGATGTGGACGCAGGTGCCCGGTATGTGGGTGAATTTGCCATCGGCACCAATTACGGCATCCAGACCTTCACCAAGAACATGCTCTTCGATGAGAAGATGGGCGGCACCGTGCACCTGGCACTCGGTGCGAGCATCCGTGAGACCCTGGGCGAGAATGATTCGGCCATCCACTGGGATATGCTTTGCGATGTGAAGGAAGACAGCGAAATCCGTGCGGACGGTGAACTGCTTTATAAGAATGGTGAATTTGTGATCTGATATCTTCTATTCAAGAAATGACAGCCCCTTGCTCTTCCAATGGGGCTGTTTTTATAATAATTACTTCACTCTTTAACTATTCAAAGGGTGATCCGATCATTTCCGCTGAGATTGGAACGACAATCCTGAGTAAACTAAAACGTTTCCGTGAAGGGCTTTATAATAATTGTTAATCCAACAACAATTATTCCGGGAGGAAGAATGCGCATCACGACCCTGCTTGAAAACCACCCATCCACGGACCAGCCGCACCTTGAGGGCGAGCATGGCCTTTCTTTTTATATTGAACATCCCAGCGGCGTTTTCCTGTCTGATGTTGGTATGACCGAGTTGTTTGCGGATAACGCCCATAAGCTGGGGAAGGACCTTAACTTGGTGGAAGGGCTGGCGATTTCGCATCACCATTTCGATCACGGCGGTGGGTTAGCTCGTTTCTTCGAAGAAAATGAAGCCGGGCACCGTTTACCTGCGGAAGACACCGGAGACGGATTACATTGTGGAAGACGAGGAACTGCCCCGCTATATCGGCCTGGATAAAGGGGTGCTGCAGTGAACACGCCGACCGGATCGAGTATGTGGACGGCAACCAGGAGATCGCACCTGGCGTTCACCTGCTGACCGAGATCCCGGACATGTATCCAAAGCCGACCGGCGATACCCGGCTTTTCATGCAGCGCGAGGAGGAGTTGAAACATGACACCTTTGAGCATGAAATGGCGCTTGTCCTCGAAGCGGATAACGGGCTGGTCCTGCTGACCGGATGTGCTCATAACGGCGTACTGAACATGATCGAAGCGACCCGGAAAGCGTTGCCCGGCAAGCCGATCCTGGCTGTGATCGGCGGGTTCCACCTGATGTCCGAACCTCAGCCGGTGGTCTTCGAAGTCGGTAAATTGCTGGATGAGATGGATATCCCGGCCGTGTATACCGGCCACTGTACGGGCGAGATGCAGACCGATGTGCTTGCCCAGATTCTGGGCGACAAACTCCATCGGCTGCACACCGGGCTGGTGATGGAGTTTTGATTTCCGTAAGTGTTTGGTCTACACTTAAAGTGAAATTGAAATCAATAAGGAGGAAAGATGGCTGAAATAGAGCGACGGATTTTAGGAAAGAGCGGGATTGAGATCACCAAGATCGGTGTGGGGTTGTGGGCGATCGGCGGCACGGAATGGGGGGAGACCGATGACGCCGAATTGCTGGATATGATCTCGGCCGCGCTCGACCTGGGGATCAACTTCTTCGACACCGCCGACGTCTATGGCGACGGTCACAGCGAAGTGCTGCTCGGCAAGGCGATGAAAGGCCGGCGTGAAAAGTTCGTCGTCGCCAGCAAGATCGGCTGGGTGGGCTTCGATGGAGAAAAAGGTGTCAGCGCCTATGACACCGTTGAGAAACTGGTGGCGGGCGTCGAATCCAACCTCGAACGACTTCAGACCGATTATCTTGACGTGATCCAATGCCATATCGATTTCCGCGAACCGAACATGGAAATCTTCGTGGCGGGTTTCCAAAAGCTCCAGGCGCAGGGTAAGGTGCGCGCCTACGGCGTGAGCACCAGTGATTTTGACTACCTGCAGGCGTTCAACGCCGACAATCAAACCTCCACGCTGCAGATCGACTATTCGATCCTCAACCGGATGCCGGAAGCCGAGATCTTCCCCTATACGATCGAGCATGACCTGGGCGTGCTGATCCGCGGGCCGCTGGCGATGGGCATCCTGACCGGCAAGTTCAACGTGAACACAAAATTTGAGGAAGGAGATTTCCGCCGGAACTGGATCAAAAAAGAGGATGAACACGAAATCTTCCTCAATGACCTCGAGAAGGCGGAAAAACTCGAATATCTTGTGAATGGACGCTCGATGGCGCAGCTCGCGATCCAGTTCGTGATGCAGCACCCCGCCGTCACCGTGGCGATCCCGGGCGCCAAACGGATTTCCCAGCTGAAGGAAAACCTCAAGGCCGCGCTGCTGCCCGAATTATCGCTCGATGAGATGGCTTATATCGACTCGATCACGCCGCCCGGCGGCGGCCGCAGGATCTGGCCGGCCTGAAAAATCTTTTAAATTCACTTCATCCCGATTTCCACTGGAAATCGGGATGTTTATTTAAGATGAATGGCCTGTTTCATTTGAGACAGGTATTATCTGACTTTTTTGACCTCAGCAAAAAGGATACATGATTCGTTTTGTCTTTTCTTTAATTTTTATTCTCAGGATGAACATTTAAAAAATAATGTTGCCTAAGATAAAAAATAACATTCCGAAAATGTAATTTGCGGAAAACACCCGTCTGATGGCTTGAATCTTGCAATTAACTGTAGGGATCGGTTGCTTTGTATTCTCAACATTTATCGTTTCGTTGGTTAAGCAAGGAATAGTCTTATATCGTTTATAATTTGTAAGTTATATTTATAAATTCGAAGGTAGAGGGGTAAGAGAACCTGACTGAAACAGGTTCTTTTATATTGTGGAGGTAGTTTAAATGATTCGACTTACCCGGAAAGTTTTTACAGATCTCTCCATCTGGATGATGGGTCTCGGTCTTATGATCGGGATCATATTCCCATTTTTTGCATTATGGATGGGAATCCCCCGGAATTTCGTTATGACACCTTGGTTTTTTCTTGCCTGTATCGTGGCAGGGATCATTGTCGGCGCGCTGAAACATTACCCTTGCACGGGCTGTCGTTGGTTCACGGATGAAATTGCTGGGTGACCGGATGCAATACGTTACCAAGAAGTTCCGTCTGATCAAAGCGGGCGAAGATATCGGGGATTGTAATGCTGACGAATGTCAGGTTATCGTAGATTCAGAGGATGAGATCGGGCAGAGCGGAAAAGCATTCAATAGTTTGGTTGAAACATTGTTCGAATTGATCGAGACTGAAGATTCGATCAAAAAATTCACCCGTTTGCTGAGTTCCCAGCTTTCAGTGAGCGATCTGACTGAAAAGGCCTTACATCAACTTCTCACACATACCGGCAGTGAAGCCGGAGCGATCGTGATTGAAAAAGACGGTGCCCTTGCCGTCACAACCTCGCAAGGGATCCGAGAAGTCGAAGGTGTTCTGGAGAGCGACCATATCAAGAGCGTTTACCGTAACGAACTGCGGCTCCGACTGACCCTTCCGGAAGACGTTCGCGTGGAAGGCGTCTTAACGGCGTTCAGACCCCAGGAAGTGGTGGTTGAACCGGTCCGATATAAAGAATTGATGCTGGGATTGATCATTCTGGCTTCTGCCAAACCGTTCAGCAATAATGCGATGGAGCGGTTGGGCCTTTTTGGTCAGAACCTGGCAATGGCACTGCATAACGCCCTTTTATTTGACAGACTTGAACGTCTGGCAGCTCTGGACCCCCTGACTGGTATTTATAACCGCCGATTCGGGATGACTCGTTTGCATGAAGAATTCGGCCGCACCCTGCGGATGGAAGCGCCTTTGGGATTAATGATGGTCGATCTAGATCATTTTAAAGAAGTCAACGATGTCTATGGGCATCTCGTTGGAGACCGGGTCCTGATCCGGCTGGCGAACGCCGCCAAGTCAGTGATGAGGGAAGGAGATATCCTGGTACGTTATGGGGGAGAGGAATTCCTGGCAATCCTGCCTGGCGCATCCCGTAAGGATGTATTGAATATTGCCGAGCGATTACGCCGGAAGATCCTGGAAAGCACCGTTGCCAACGGTGAGGATGTGATCAAGGTGACCGTTAGCATTGGCGGGATATCCTACCCTGAGAACGATGCTGCCAATGAGACCGACCTGGTGGATCGCGCTGACAAAGCGCTTTATCAGGCGAAAGAATCCGGCCGCAACTGTGTGGTCATGGCCAGCGGTGAGTAAAATTGAATCTTCAAATGAATCAATAATTTAATCTAAACCTATTTATCTGAGCCGAGATTAAAATTTTTCTAGGAGTAAAAATGTCTTCTGATATTCTTGTTAATCCTAAGAAACATACCATTATTGAATCTGTACTCTATCATTTGGCCCCTGGAATTCTAATCGCTGCTGGATATTATTTGATTGTCCCATTTATCAGTAAAGCGGGTTATCCATCGGTCATGGCATTGGAATTAACGGCGATCTTCATTCTATTGCCCGTTGAATTGGGAACTCTGTTTTGGTGGGGAAAACGGATTAATGGGAAATTCAGTCTTAAAAATGTTGTGCTATACCGGCAGAAACAGCCCTGGTGGTCTGTGTTGATCTGGTCGGTGGTGATCTTTGTCGCGTCCGGGTTGATCATGACTTTGATGAACCCAATAAATCAATCCATCGAAGGCTGGTTTGATTGGATACCAGCTTCAATGAGGTTGGCGATGGGATTAACAGGGGGTTTTGCTCGAAATAAATTGATCCTGACCTATATTTTGAATTTAATCTTTATCGTTTTCATCGCACCCACAGTGGAAGAACTCTATTTCCGAGGATTTCTTTTACCGAGAATGCCTGAAAAATTAGGCTGGGCGGCTCCAATTTTTCATTCCTTCCTTTTTGCCGCCTATCATCTTTGGTCGCCCTGGATGATCTTTGCCCGAACACTTGCCCTTTTACCTTTGATTTACATTGTCCGCTGGAAGAAGAATTTGTTTACGGGTATGATCGCACATTGGATGATCAATGCTATTGATTTCATCGTTGGGGTGGCTTATTTGTTCAATCTATCCTGATTAATTTCTTAAAATAGGATCTCCGTTTAGGTAACGTGCCGTGTCAGCGCATGTGGCAATCACTGAAATAGAAATTGCCTTCCAGATTATTTTGGTGTTCTCAAAAGAAGAGTGCACTCAACGATTTATAAAAAATAATTTAAATTTAGATTAACTTGAGATTTTGATCGTAATCAGACTTCTCCGGCTTCCTCGCCACGATCACCAACGACAGCCCCTTCCAGGGCAGGATCGGGTCAATCAGCCTGAAGAGCGGTACCAGCACATTGAACGCTTTCAGCCCGAACCGGCCGATGGCTTTCTGTTTCGTCACCTTCCCCCGCCACCACCAGCCCAGCACGCCGACCTTATTCAGCGTGAAGAGTTCCTCCACCTCGTAACCCAGGTCTTCAAATAACTTCCGCAAGCGGGCTTTATCATAGCGCCGGTAGTGTCCGATGGCTTCATCCAGGGTGGAATAGAGTTTCTCGCCTCGCGGGACGATGAAGATCATTCGGCCGCCGGGTTTGAGCACCTGGTCCGCATTGGCGACCAGTGCGGCATCGTCCTCGATATGCTCGAGCACGTTGGAACAGAGGATCGAATCCGGCTGCGGCAGGCCGGGCGGGGGCGGTTGGGTGGCGTCCCATTCGCAGACGTCCACCCCGGGCGTGTTCAGGTAGGCGTTATAGAGCACTTCCAGATAGACCGGGTCGATCTCGGTGGCGATCACGTCGGTGTACTGCATCAGGATCCGCACGTTGTTGCCGATCCCCGAACCGATCTCCAGAAGCAGGCGACCCACATAGGGTTTGGTCCGCTTCAGGGTCCACTCGGTATACTTTGGTGCGGCTTCCATGTCGATCAGGTCCTTGTGGCCGTAATCCCCTTCGAACATATCGTCGATCAGCCAGAACTTGAAAATGGTCCAGAGCGCATGGAACCCATCCTTCGGCGTGATCTTCTTGCCTTCCGCGTAGGTGCGCCCATGATAGCTGATCGGTACTTCGAAAATGCGCAGTTTGCGCTTGGCGAACTTGGCGGTCAGCTCCGGCTCGATCCCGAACCGCCTGGAGCGGATCGGGATGGTCTTGGCGACCTCCAGCCGGAAGGCCTTATAACAGGTCTCCATATCGGTCAGGTTGAGGTCGGTGAACCAGTTGCTGACCAGGGTCAGGAAGCGGTTGGCGATCGTGTGCCGGAAATAGAGCACTCGCCGCTCCTCCCGGTCGCCAAAGCGGGAACCGTAGACGACGTCTGCATCACCGTCGAGGATAGGTCGCAGAACTGTGGCATAATCCGCCGGGTCATATTCCAGGTCAGCATCCTGCACGATGGCGAGGTCACCGCTGGCAGCCCGAATGGCCGTGCGGATGGCGTTGCCTTTGCCCTGGTTTTCCTCCAAAAGGATGGCTGTAATGGTTTGGGGATTTTCCTCCTGAAGCTGGGTGATGATCTCTGCGGATCCGTCGCTGGAGCAGTCGTCCACGATAACAACTTCCAACTGCTCGATGCCGTTAATATCCTGTGCCAGCACGCGCTCTACGATCTCGCGGACGGTACGGCGTTCGTTATAGACGGGGATCAGGACGGATAGCTTCATTTGGACTCCGTTTTTGATTATAACATTCCGCCGCTGACATCCTGGCTTTTATCGATTTCCCATTCATTTCATTCCGACTATAATAAGTTTCGAAAGACAGCGCACAAATGCATAATGCCGGAGAAATTGAGTGGTAAGAAAAATAGAAGTGGTGCCCTACGACCCAAAGTGGCCGGAAATATACCTGGCTGAAGTTGAGTGCCTGGTCCAGGCCATCGGCAAGCAGGTGATCGCGTTCCACCATATCGGTTCCACCAGTGTGCCGGGTTTAAGCGCCAAACCCACGATCGATATCCTGGCCGAGGTGCGCGATCTGGCTGCCCTGGATACCTGCAATGAGGCAATGCAAGAATTAGGATTTACTCCCAAAGGGGAGAACGGGATCGAAGGACGTCGTTATTTCAATAAACTGGCTGGTGAGATGCATTTATTCCATTTGCACGCTTTCGAGTCCGGTCATCCGGGGATTGCCAACCACCTTGTTTTCCGAGATTATTTACGCGCTCATCCGGATGTCGCCAGCGAATATGCTGAACTGAAACAAAGGCTCGCCAAAGAATACACATTTAATGCTCCGGCGTATACCGCGGGAAAAGCGGATTTTATAAATGAGGTTATGAAAAAGGCGGCAGACTGGCGGGATGCCGGCAGTGAAGGATAATGCGTGATTTGGATTGAATTGAATTTAAGGAGTAGTTAATGCCTTTGGCCCTGATCGTCATCCTGGTCATCCTGGGTTTAATTTTGGTCTGGCTGATCTACAGCCTGATCTGGGGCACTCCGCCCTCCATCAACCTTGCGGTGGAAAGGCTCGGATTGCGGCTGTTGATGTTGAACCCGGAAATCCTGACGACCGTGGGGCTGCTGGATAACTCGCTGCTGGATTTCCACAGCGGGAACCTGACCGATGCATCCCCGCGGTACATGACCCAATTACAGCAGCTGGACCGGGACGGGCTGACCCTGATCCGGCGGTATGACCCCAATAGACTCTCAGGGCAGCAGAAGATCACCTACCATCTCATGTACTGGTATTACGAGCAAAACCTGCGCGGCCACCGGTTTGATTATCATTGGTTTTCCGACCCGGTTTTCATGGGACCGTACCCGGTCAACCATGTCTTTGGGGTGCAGGTGGACCTGATCAATTTCCTCAGCACCTATCATAAGATCAGAGGACGGCGCAGCCTCCGGCGTTATATCCAACGCCTGAAAGAGGTGGGCTGGAAACTTGACGGACTGGAGGAGAGTCTTGAGGACCGGGAATTGATCAGGGTGATCCCACCCCGTTTCGTGATTGAAAAGTCGATCCGGCAGATTGATGAATTCCTGGCGTTAGCCGTTGAAGAGAATCCGCTTTATACCAGTTTAATTACCCGCATGGAAGAGTCGGGCAGGTTCAGGAAGCGTGCGCAGGAACGCTGGGGCAACCGGGTCATTAAGGCCATTAGGGAGGATATCCTGCCGGCTTACCGGGACCTGCGAGGTTACCTGCAGGAATTGCTTGAGAAGGCGCCTGAGGATGATGGTATCTGGCGGCTGCCGGACGGGGATGCTTATTACGCTTTCCTGCTGCGGAACCACACCACCACGGACCTGACCGCTGATGAGATCCATGAATTGGGTTTGGCGGAAGTTGACAGGTTAACTGCGGAAGTCCGCTCAGTTCTCAGGGAAATAGGTCTTCCCGATGAAGACCCGGGCGGGCAGCTTCAGAATATGATGCAAGATCCGCAGTACCACTTTGCGGGGAAAGATCTCCGGCAGCAAATCATCGGCGATTACCAGGCGATCCTGGATGAAGTGAATGGATGTATGCCGAAAATTTTCTCGTTTGGCGCGCTCGACCGGATCGATGTCAAACGCTTACCGGAATTCAAGGAGCCCGATTCGCCGATTGCCTATGCCCAGGCGCCGGCTATGGATGACAGCCGTCCCGGTACGGTGTGGATCAACCTGCGCGACCCGAACAATGTCTACCAGTGGGGAATGCGCACCCTGGCTTATCATGAGGGCATCCCGGGGCATGTTTACCAGATGGCGCAGGCCCAGAAGATCCGCGGTTTGCCCACCTTCAGGCGCACCTACTTTTTCAATGCTTATACCGAGGGATGGGCGCTCTATGCGGAACAACTTGGCTGGGAGTTGGGTCTGGAAGACCCGGCCAGCAACCTGGGACGGCTGCAGGGGCTGCTCTGGCGGGCAGCTCGTTTGGTGGTCGACACCGGGATCCATGCCCGGCGCTGGACCCGGCAGGAAGCCATTGATTACATGGTAAAGACGACGGGTTTACCCGAACGGGATGTGACCACCGAAGTCGAGCGGTATATTGTGATGCCGGGCCAGGCCTGCGCCTATTATGTGGGCTATCTGAAGATGCTGGCTTTGAGAAAAAAAGTGGAGTCCACCCTGGGAGACCAGTTCAACCTGAAGGATTTCCATAATGTGGTCATCAAAAACGGGGGGCTGCCATTGACCTTGCTGGAGAAGGTGGTCAATGATTATGTGGATCGGGTTACGGGAATCAAACTCTAATCCGGAGTCTCTTTGAGCAGGGGATGGTCGGGAGGAATGGGTTCCAATCCCTGCCGGATGAACTGCAGCGTGCCGGTCAGAATTGCCTTTTCTGCAGCTTCCCTGAACGGCCTGCCGTGCAGCGTTTCAGCGCAAAGCACTGCCATTACCTGGTCGCCGCAGCCTGTTGATTCAGCATGAGGCGGGATTTCCAGCTCGGGAACCGGGATACGGAAGGATTCCGTTTGACTAAATCCATAGGCGCCGTTCGCGCCGTTGGTGATCAGAACGTTTTCAACACCCCAAGCCTGTAACTTTTTGGCTGCCAAAGCCCCGCTATCGAAATCGGTTACTGAAATACCGGTCAGTCTTTCAGCTTCCTGAATGTTTGGTTTGATCCATTCCGGAGGATGATTGAATAAGGGGAAGAAGTCGATTTCGGCTTCCGGCGGTTGTCCACCCGGGTCCAGCATTACACACAAATCCAGTTCATGAGCCAATTCGAGGGCATGGGCGGCTGTCTCTATCGGCATTTCCAGGGTCATCACCAGGATTCCACGGTCGATCGCCAGTTTTTCCAGCAGCGGCAGTGATCGGTCCAACTCCGCTGGCGTAAGCGATTCATTTCGACCAGGCAGGTAATAACTGGCTCTTTGGCCGTTTTCCTGATTGAGAAAAATGGATAGTGTTGGCAGGTCCTGGGGTCGGTCTGCCTCGATCAGGACAGCGCTGGTGTCCACACCGGCCCGGGTCAGTGAATCCAGCGGGATGCGATAAAGGCCCTGTGAGTCCTGTACGAGTTTTCCAATCATGCTGACCTGACCGGGCGCCAGCCAGGGAGCGAGCATTGCGGCAATATTGCGCCCTTTCCCGCCGGGCGATAATCGCACCGATCGGCCGTTGACCTGTTCGCCCGGTTCGGCGAAATGGGGTAGACCCTGGATGACCAGGTCGATATTGAGAGCGCCGATCACAGCGGCCAGGGATGTGTCATTCATGGGAATTGAGAAGCTTAATCTTGCTGGCGGTTCTTTCGGATGAGCATGACTATCACCGCAATGATCGCACCTACGATGATCAGCCCCAAACAAGGCAGGACGACGATCCCCGCGATGACCAGGATTTCCGTCCAGGCAATATGCATCACGATATTGCTCCTTTCAGTTTCATGGGACGAACCGATCGGCGATCCTGCAGCTTAATCAATCCCGGTGACCTTTCTGGCAGTTGCAAGGATGGGTTTGGCGATGGCACGCGCTTTTTGCGCACCGTCCATCAATATCCGGTCAAGATAAGCTTTATCCTGGATCAATGCGTCGAATTTATTCCGGGCATCGCCGAATTGCAGCAGGATTAAGTCTGCCAATTCTTTCTTGAGTTCGCCATAAGCCGCGCCGCCGTTGACATAGAGCAGGCGGATCTCTTCCAGCCGCTCCGGTGTGGTGAAGAATTGGAGGAGCGCGAAAAGGTTATCTTCATCCGGATTTTTGGTATCCTCAGGGCGTTTGCTGTCGGTCACGATCCGCATGACCTGCTTGCGGAGCTGCTTCTCAGGAGCGAAGATCGGGATGACATTGCCGTAACTCTTGCTCATCTTACGGCCATCGATCCCGGGCACTTTCATGACGTTTTCCTGGATCACCCCCTCCGGTACTTTCAGGACCTCTCCGTATACACGGTTGAACGCCATAGCGATATCGCGAGTGATCTCGATATGCTGTTTCTGGTCCAGCCCGACCGGCACCACATCCGAACCGTAAAGGAGGATATCGGCGGCCATCAGGACGGGATAATTGTACAGCCCGGCATTGATACCTTCGTCCGGGTCGTGCTCGAGGGCCAGGTTCGCATCCACGGCATCCTTATAAGCGTGTGCCCGGTTGAGCAGCCCTTTGGAAGTGAAGCAAGCCAGGATCCAACTGAATTCCGGGATCTCCGGTATGTCGGATTGACGGAAGAAGATTGCTTCGTCCGGGTTCAGCCCCAAGGCCAGCCAGCTTGCCGCCACTTCATAGACCAGATCACGAAGATGCTGGGCGTCGCGCATGGTGGTCAGCGCGTGATAATCGGCTACAAAATATATCCCCTGATATTGTTCCATCAGATCCAGTGCGGGGCGATACATCCCGAGGTAATTGCCGATGTGGGGATTCCCGGTGGGTTTGATTCCGGTCACAGCGATAGGTTTCATAATTGTCCTTCTTGTAAAATTGTCTTCAGCCAAACTGAGAATTTTATTATAAACGATTTATCTCGATCAGCTTTCTGCAGCAGGGGCATTGGAAGTTGTATGATATTTAATCTGATGATTTCCGCTGAAGATAGGTGATGGTATAGTTATTTCCGAATTGAAATCATCTTGGTTTTTTATCGCTGGACGATAAAGGAATAAGGAAATCCGTGACTTCAAAGACCCCCCAATTATCAGAGATCAAATGTTTCTTGATGGATATGGATGGCACAATTTTTCTGGGCAATCAATTGCTGCCTGGTGCGCAGGAATGGTTGGATTTGCTGGATGAGCATAACCTGGCTTATTACTTTCTGACCAATAATTCTTCACGATCCAAGGTGGAATATGCCCGCAAACTGCATGGGCTGGGGCTGTCAATTTCAGAAGATAAGATTTTCACCTCCGGCGAAGCGACAGCGATCTACCTGCAGAAGAATTATCCCGATGCAAGCTTGTATGTGGTCGGCACCCCGCCTCTGGAGCAGGAATTCGGTCGGCATAGCTTCTCTCTCACCGAGGAAAATCCCGATGTCGCTGTTTTGGGGTTTGATACCACTCTGACCTACGACAAACTCTGGAAGCTGTGCGATCTGGTGGCTGCAGGCAAGCCCTATATCGCCACTCATCCGGATATCAACTGCCCGATCGAGAACGGTTTCAAGCCGGATATCGGTTCAATGATCGAACTGGTCGCATCCTCTACCGGACGCCGGCCGGATGTGATCGTGGGTAAGCCAAATGAACCGATTGTGACAGCTTTAGCAGAGAAGACTGGTTTCCCCGTCGAGATGCATTGCATGATCGGCGACCGGCTCTACACCGATATTGCGCTGGGGAAGTGGGGGATCACCACCGCCCTCGTCCTCAGCGGTGAGACCAAGGCGGAAGATTTGACGGATTCGGCATTCCAACCCGATTTCGTTGTGCAAAATATCGCTGAAATGGCCGCGTTGTTAAAGCAATCGTTGAATGCGTAGATTTACGATTTACTGATAAGACAATCCTGAATTTGTGAGGTTCCGTGGAGACGCTGCATGTAACGTCCCCACGATTTAAATGTTCAATAGGTTAAACTTAATCATATATTTGCTGCGTTACCAAATGAGTGCGTAAAGAACAACTCAGAGGAAGAAATAGTCATTATTATGAAAGAGCTAGCCGCATACCTTGATCCGCTCAACCTGCCAGCCTGGCAGTATTACCCGGAGGTCGGTTCCACAAACGATATTGCCCTGGATTGGGCGCGGAACGGCGCGGCAGATGGATCGCTGGTATTGGCCGATTCACAGACATCCGGCCGGGGACGGGAAACCCGTCGATGGGTCACCAATCCCGGTTCGGCGCTCGCCATGAGCCTGATCCTGAAGCCGAGTAGTGAGGAGGCCGAATTTATACCACGGTTCACTGCGTTGGCCGCGCTTGGGTTGGTCAAAGCGCTGGAGCAATGGGGGTTAACAGCTCAGGTCAAGTGGCCGAATGACGTGCTGCTGCACGGTAAAAAAGTCGCCGGCGTGTTGGTGGAGGGTGACTGGCAGGCAGATCACTTGACTGCGCTGGTGATCGGGATGGGAGTGAATGTGTCTCCGGGATCCGTACCACCGGAGGCCGCTCTGCGGTACCCGGCGACTTCCATCGAGGCGGAATTAGGCGAGGAGTTGGATCGGTGGGCTATTTTGGCAGAAATCTTGCACGCAATCCAGTATTACCGCAATGTTCTGACGACCGAGTCTTTTCTGGAAGAATGGAACGCCAGGTTGGCCTTCAAAGACCAAACAGTCATGTTCCGTTTTCCAGGTGAGCAGGTGAGACCGGCCAGAGTCATGAATGTCCATCCAGACGGCAGGTTGGCACTTAAACTTGATAACAATGAGATTTATCTGGCCGTTGCAGGCGAGATCAACTATCTGGAGCGGGACAGCGGTAAATGAGTAAGTTGGATTGAGGAGCAAACGTATGTATGAAACAAAGACTTCCGAAATCAATAAACCATTAATTGCCCCTGGCTTTATGCGCCCACGGCAGCCGGTTTTGGATGAACCGCTGGAATTTGGTGTTGATCGGCCTAAATCTGAAACGCTTGAAATTGCGGAGCATACTGACCCCGCCGCAGCATTCGTCATACCGAATACCGTCACAACGTCGGAATATGTTGAAGAACCACCCGTTATGGAAGAAGTTCAGGAAGAAAACTTAATCTATGCGGAAATATCAGCCGAGCAGGTCCTGGCGCAATCCAGTTTTACGGTCCAGGCGGAACCCGCTGAATTTGTAGCAGAAGCAATACAGGAAAATGATCCTGAACCTGCAAATCACAGGAAAATGACTGGTTTCCAGCGATTTATTTTATTCCTGCTGGTTGTCATGGTGATGCTGGTCCTGGCGACGGTTTTCTTGTATGTCACCGGTCGGATTGAACTGCCAAATTCAGTGATCGTTGTGATTGAAAAAGGACTGAAACTTATCCAGTAGACCAATAAATAATAAAATTAAATTCCCGGGATTTACTAAATCCCGGGAATTTCTGCTTAATTAATCAAAACCGCTGGTTATTCTGATTTCCCGGACCAATGGGAACCGGAAATTCTAATCCTGCTCAGTTTTGGCTTCTTCCGGTATCCGTGCCATTGCGGCGACATTGGTGCCTTTTTCAAGATGCATGATCGTCACACCGCGGGTGGCGCGTCCCTGAATGGAGATATCCGCGACTGCGATCCGGATCACGATCCCACCGCTCGAGATCAGCGAGACTTCGTCATTTTCCTGAACAACCCGCGCTTCGGTGATCCTGCCGACCGTCTTGATGGCGCGCTTATCAATTGTTGCGATGCCCATCGTGGCGCGTCCTTTGGGCGAATATTCGCTTAATGGCGTACGTTTGCCAAAACCCTTCTCGGTCACGACCAGCAGGAATCCTTTGGGCTCGACGACTTCCATCGCCGCCAGTTCATCACCGGCGCGCATGCGGATCCCGATCACGCCCATTGCCTGCCGGCCCATCGGCCGGATTTCGGTCTCGGCGAAACGCAGCGCCTGCCCGTTGCGGGTGATCAGCATGATCTCATTCTTACCGGTCGTCAGGCAGACCCATCCGAGACGATCATCGTCGTCGAGGTTCATGGCGATCAATCCGGACGGACGCACCGATTCGAATTCAACCAGTGCCACCCGCTTCACGCGGCCCTTGACTGTCGCCATAGTGCAGTAATCGACGTCCTTGAAGTCCGCCACAGGAACCACGGCAGTCACTTTCTCGTTCGGATCAATATTGATGATGTTGAACAAGGGGATGCCGCGCCCGGTCCGGCCTTCATCGGGGAGCTGCCAGACTTTTTCTGAATAGACCTTGCCTTTATCGGTGAAGAACATCAAGACGCTGAGCGTGTGGCACCGCAGGAAGAATTTGACCTCGTCCTCGTCTTTCATTGACTGGCCGATCACGCCCCGCCCGCCGCGGCCTTGCGACCGATAGGTTGATTCGGAGACTCGTTTGATATACCCTTTTTGGGTGATGCTGACGAAAACGTCTTCTTTTTTAACCAACGCTTCTTCGGAAAGGTCGTTATCCGCGTCCGGTGCGATCACCGTCCGACGTTCGTCGCCAAATTTCTCAGCGATGTCATTCAGGTCATCGCGGATGATCTCGAGGATCTTCTTGGGGTGGGCCAGCAGGTCTTCCAAATATTCGATCTGCGCCATCACCTCTTTATGCTCGTCCAGGATCTTCTGGCGTTCGAGCGCGGCCAGGCGCCGGAGCTGCATGTCGAGGATGGCTTGCGCCTGGAGCTCCGATAATTCAAACCGGGATATCAGGTTTTCTTTGGCGACATCGGCATCTGCCGATTCGCGGATGGTTTTGATCACTGCATCCAGGTTATTGAGTGCGATCAGCAATCCATCAAGAATGTGAGCCCGGGCTTTGGCTTTCTTTAGTTCATATTCCGCGCGCCGGGTGATCACTTCCTGTCGGTGTTCCAGATAGAACTGCAAGGCTCGTTTAAGGGTCAGCAGCCTGGGCTCTTCATGCACCAGGGCGAGGATCTGAGCGCCAAAGGTGGATTGGAGCGGGGTGTATTTATAAAGCTGGTTTAAGACCCGTTTTGGCTGCGAACCGCGCTTTAACTCAATGACGATCCGCATCCCATTGCGGTCGGATTCATCCCGCAGGTCAACGATGGAATCGAGCCGGCCTTCACGGGCTAACTCCGCAATCCGTTCAATCAGGGTGGTTTTGTTGAGTTGATAGGGGATTTCCGTGATGGTGATCACGAACTTGCCGGTGCGGGTCTCTTCAATGATTGCGGTACCGCGCATTATGATGCGCCCTCGCCCGGTGCTGTAAGCCTGGCGGATACCCTCATCACCGACGATCATCCCACCGGTGGGGAAGTCCGGGCCGGGCAGAAATGCCATCAACTCTTCCACGCTGACGTCATCCATCTCGTCATAGCGGTCGATCAGGTGGTTGAGGGCGGCGACCAGTTCACGCAGGTTATGCGGCGGGACGTTGGTCGCCATTCCGACCGCGATTCCCGATGAGCCGTTGAGCAGCAGGTTGGGCAGCCGGGAGGGCAGGACCTCCGGTTCTTGCAGCGACCCATCGAAATTATCTATGAAATTGACGGTATCCTTTTCCAGATCGACCAGCATCTCCTCGGCGATCTTGGACAAACGGGCTTCGGTATACCGCATAGCAGCGGGGGAATCGCCGTCAATCGAACCGAAGTTCCCCTGGCCATCCACCATCAGGTAACGGAGGGAGAAATCCTGGGCCATACGGGCCATGGCGTCATAAACGGCCATGTCGCCATGGGGATGGTACTTACCAAGCACTTCACCGACGATCCTGGCGGATTTTTTATGGGGAGAATTGGCACGGATGCCCATATCTCGCATGGCATACAATATCCGCCGGTGGACAGGTTTGAGCCCATCGCGCACATCGGGGATTGCCCGGGCGACGATCACGCTCATGGCGTAATCCAGATACGCTTCCCGCATCTGGTTGTCGATGTCTACCTGTTGGACGATGCCTATATCCGTCATTTATTATTTTCCTTCATTGTTTTGATATGAGTTCCTGGCAAAATAATCACCTCCAATAAACCTAAAAGGAGGCGATTGGTGTTTTTTTAGAATGGGATAATTATACCCCAGGAGGCTTGTTTTGGGTTGAATTTCGGATAATTTCTTATCTTGAATTAAATGAAGCGAATCATAATTACTGAGTAAATGTTTTCGGAAGTTCTGTCCATTCTTTAATTACAAGTGTTGGTCTTCCGGAATTGTCAAAATGGGGATGAGTTGGGATGAAAATAAATCCCTGTCAGTGTTCCGGATGGATGTTAAAGATATAATTATGTCATGTCCTGACATATACGCGTTCTATAATTTCCTCAACGACAAAACAAACAAAACAAAAAAGGTGATTACCGCGCATGTTTCCTGAAGTCATTGTCATCCGAGGGGCAAAAGAACACAATCTGAAAAACGTCGATATCACCCTGCCGCGCCACAAACTGATCGTCCTGACAGGCGTCTCGGGCAGCGGGAAGTCTTCCCTGGCGTTTGATACCCTTTATGCGGAGGGACAACGCCGATATGTTGAATCGCTTTCAACCTTTGCCCGTCAATTTATCGGCCAGATGGAAAAACCGAAGGTTGATTTTATCGGTGGGCTTAGCCCTGCAATCGCCATCGAGCAGAAACCGGTCTCCCGCAACCCGCGTTCGACCGTGGCGACAGTCACTGAAGTAGCGGATTACCTGCGGGTGCTGTTTGCGCGGGTGGGAAAGCCCCACTGCTACAGCTGCGGCAGGGAACTGCATGCCCAATCCGCGGAAGAGATCGTGGAACAGGTGACAGGTCTGGATGCCGGGACCCGCTTCCAGGTGCTGGCGCCGTTGGCGCGCCAGCGTAAGGGCACTTTCAAGGATGTCTTCGACCAGGCCAAGGCGGATGGGTTCAACAGGGTGCGGGTGGACGGAGAATCCTACGACCTTACCGAGAAGATCAAACTTGACAAGAACAAGAAGCATAATATTGACCTGGTGGTGGACCGGCTGGTGGCACGGGAAATAGAATCCGAGGCTTATCGTGATTTCCTCACCCGGCTGACCGATTCGGTCGAAACCGCGCTTAAGATGGGGGAGGGCCAGGTGGTGATTGACCGGGGTGCAGATGGGGACTGGCTGCTTTCGGAGAGTCTCTCATGCCCGGATTGTGGGATCAGCTTCCCCGATATGGAGCCGACCATGTTCAGCTTCAACTCACCGCTGGGGATGTGCCCGGCGTGCAACGGGTTGGGTGAACTTTATGAGTTCGATCTTGACCTGGTGATTGATCCCACTAAAACGGTAGGTGAAGGTGCAGTACGCTTCTGGGGTGAATTGAACAAGAAGAAGAATTCTTATACCCTCAAGGCTGCGAAGCAGATTTTGGAAAAATTTGATGTAGATTTTGATACACCGTGGAATGAAATACCCGAAGAATGTCACCGAGCTATCTTGCAAGGTGGTGTGAAGGTGAAGGGAGTCTGGGAAAATGAACGAGGCTCTGGTGAGTTTGCATATGAGACCGAAGGTGTAATGAATATCCTTCGCCGGCGATATAAGCAGACCAGTTCTGAAGGGTCAAGACGCTGGTACCAGAGTTTTATGAGCCAGCTCCCCTGCACGGCTTGCGAAGGCAAGCGCTTGAGACCCGAAAGCCTGGCCGTCACGATCGGGGGAAAGAATATCGATGATGTGATGAATCTAAATATCCGGGAAGCCTGCCAATGGTCGGAGCAAATTGTCAAGGAATTGAATCCCGAAGAGTTCATAATCGCTGAAGAAGTGCTGAAGGAGATCCAGGGGAGGCTGACCTTCCTGTTGAATGTCGGTTTGCATTACCTGACCCTCAGCCGGCCAGCGCCGACACTTTCCGGTGGTGAGGGGCAGCGGATCCGGCTCGCCAGCCAGATCGGGTGCGGCCTGGTGGGGGTGCTGTATGTGCTGGATGAACCGACCATCGGCCTGCACCAGCGGGATAATAAACGACTGCTGGAAACCCTGGAAAGACTGCGGGATATGGGCAATACGGTCGTGGTAGTCGAGCATGATGAAGAAACCATGCGGACAGCGGATTTCATCGTGGACCTTGGCCCCGGTGCGGGCATCAAGGGCGGCGAGATCGTGGCTGCAGGACCGCTGGAGAGCATACTTGCTGATAAAGAATCACTGACCGGCAAGTATCTCAACCACGAACTGGTGGTCCATTCTCCGCATGAGAAGCGGCGCCCGGTCAACGGCAAATGGCTGACCCTTTCCGGTGCCCGGCAGAATAACCTCAAGAGCATTACCGCCCGGTTCCCGCTGGGTCTGTTCACCTGTGTGACCGGGGTCAGCGGCAGTGGCAAGTCTTCGCTGGTCGCCCAAACTCTCCAGCCATTGCTGGCGCGGGAACTGCACCGGTCCCAGGCTAAACCCGGGGATTATGACCGCCTGGAAGGACTTGAATATATCAATAAGGTTGTGAATATCACCCAGGACCCGATCGGCCGGACACCGCGCTCCAACCCGGCGACTTATGTCAACGTTTGGGGCGAGATCCGCTCGCTGTTTGCCCTGACGCCCGAAGCTAAACTGCGCGGCTATGGAGCCGGACGCTTCAGTTTTAATGTCAAAGGCGGGCGATGTGAAGCCTGCCAGGGATATGGGCGCAGGAAAGTGGAAATGCACTTCCTGCCGGATGTCTGGGTGACCTGTAATGTCTGCAAGGGTAAGCGGTTCAACCGGGAGACACTCCAGATCAAATATAAAGGCAAGTCTATTGCTGATGTCCTGGATATGGACGTCGATGAGGGGCTGGCTTTCTTTGAGAATGTCCCGAAGATCAGTCGCATTCTCCAGACCCTCTCTGATGTAGGGATGGGGTACATTAAATTAGGGCAGAGTGCCACAACCCTTTCGGGTGGTGAAGCCCAGCGCGTGAAACTGGCGAAAGAATTGGCTCGGGTCAGCACCGGAGATACGGTATATATCCTGGATGAGCCGACCACCGGCCTGCATTTCGCTGACATTCAGAAGCTGCTGGATGTACTTCACCGGCTGACCGATGCGGGTAATTCCGTGATCGTGATCGAGCACAACCTGGACGTGATCAAGACCGCGGACTGGCTGATCGACCTGGGGCCGGAAGGCGGCGATGAAGGCGGACAGATCGTGGCGGAAGGCACGCCGGAGGCTGTTTCGATGAGCGATCAGAGTTACACCGGCGCTTTCCTGCGGAAGATGCTGGATATCCCGGAAGTCGGGCAGGATTTTGATGAGCGGATCTCCGAACTGGAACGCCCGATCCAGTTGAATCGAAAGACACAGTATCAATGAGATGGTAAATGGTGAAGAGAGAATGGTGAATAATTCTTGTCACTGCGACGAGTTGAGCGGCTTCATGCCGCAAAGTCCTGTTTTCGAGGATCAGCGATGTGCCAAGCGCCAAGAGGCGCTGGCAAAGGCCGTGGGACGACGAGGTGTTTTTTTACGATCAATCGAAGAGAATGAGCACTAAGAAAATTACTTCTCAGTTTCTTAGCGTGATATATCGTGAGCAAGAAAAAATTAGAATTTATCGAAAAAAGGAGTAAATCATATTGGAGCACCTCCTGAGTCATTGAAAGTAGAAGATTGCTTCGTCGCTAACGCTCGTCGCAATGACAAATTTTCGTTCTTCCACTATTCACTATTCACCATTCACTAATCACAACTATATGAAAGGAAATTGAAATGCCAAAAATTGAAGTTGTAGAACTTTCCCAAAAACTTATGTCGCAGGGCTGCTCTACCATGGGGCCAACGAGGCCGGGGAGATCCCCGCTTTGTGGGAAGTGTTGATGCAGCGAGAAGCTGAAATCGTGGGACGCGATTTTTCGGAGCCGATCGCATTCGGCGTCAGCATCATGGGGCCGGAATTTGAGGACTCCCATGTGTTTGACTATATCGCCGGCTTCCCGGTCACCGACACCCTGGACGACCTGCCGGATGGTATGGGTCAATTTGAGATCCCGGAGGGAAAATATGCCATGATCGTCTGTCCAAACCTCGCCAGCCTTGGCCAGGCTTACGACGCGATCTATAACCGCTGGCTGCCCGACTCGGATTATCAACTTGATCTCTCCTTCGGCAATTTCTGTTTTGAGCTTTATAACGAGGAATTCAATCCACAGGAAGGCTCGGAGAAATTCTATATTTACCTCCCGGTGACGAAAAAATAGGATCGATAAATTACAATGGAACCCCGCATCATCTATAAACCGGCTTTCAAGGTTGTGGGATTTTCCCGGAATGGTGGGGGGGAGGATAAAGACACGGAGTGCCTCTGGGACCTGCTCGGCGCGCGCTATCGGGAGATCCCCGGCGCTGATCCCGATGTGGGATACGGGGTCCATTGTATTACGGATCATGGTCACCGTTATCTTGTGGGACTTGCGGTCCGGCAGGATGGCCCGGTCCCACCTGGAATGTCAGCCGAGGAATTCGATTCGCATGCCTACGCTGTTTTCTATCACCGCGGCCGGATGGGTGGGCTGCCGGAAACAGTGGAAAAAGTCTTTGACGAATGGCTGCCTGCTGCAGGCAAATCGCCTTTGGAAGGGTTCTATTTCGAATTCTATGACGACCATTTCCAGCCGGATTCGGACGACTCGATTGTCTTCATTTGGGTACCGGTTGACGGATCGTAATTTCGAAAGCTTGAAATTATTGATCGTAAAAAGAACGGATGTTGCGGAAATCCGGGTCTTTTTTTATTAATCCCAAAGACCCGCTGACGGAAAACCCTTAGATTATCTTAGGGTTATTTTTAATGAATCCCTCTAAACTGGCTTTATTGCAATCATTAATTTGTCGGGAGGAAGACCATGAAAGAAAAATCAGGAATGAACCTTTTTGTTTGGGGAATCCGGATGATCATTTACCTTGTGATCAGCACGGTGATCATCTTTCTGGTCGCCGGGGACTGGGGCTGGTTTGGGGGCTGGTGGTACGTTGGGTTACAGATAACCAATACCATCTTCAGCGGGGTTCTGCTTTTTGCGGACCATCCCGAGCTATTAGAGCGCCGCAAACAGATGGGCGAAGGGACACCGAAGTGGGACAAGGTCCTGGCGCCGCTGATGGCAACCAGCACGCTGCTGATCAGTATCATTGCCGCACTCGGGCACCGGTTCGGCCAGCCATGGGAGCGACCGATCTGGCTGCTGGTCCTCGCGTTATTATGTGCAACGGTGGGCCATATCATCACGATCCGCTCCATGCGGAAGAATGCTTTCTTTGAGGGCACCGTCCGGCTTCAGGATGATCAGGGCCACCAGGTGGTCACGGATGGGCCGTACCGCTGGGTACGTCATCCCGGTTATGTCGGCCTGACCCTGTATAACATCGCTGTGCCGGTGGTGATGGCATCCCTATGGGGGTTCCTTGGGGTGGGATTGTTCCTGATCGTGCTGGTCTGGAGGACGGCAAAGGAAGACCGGTTCCTGCGTGAAAGCCTGCCGGGTTATGCCGACTATGCCAAACAGACCCGCTGGCGGCTGATGCCGGGGATTTGGTAAAGTAATTTCTGTGACTTGTTATATTTTTGATACCAATATTTTAACAAATCCTTGATGGCCAACTCGATATAGATTTATTCTCTTTGATTGATTTATACGTCACTTATATTCAACGCGATGAAATAATTAATACTAAGAGTATTAGTAGAAGAGAGCAACTTTTATCTATATTCGATCAGATAGATCAATTAATGATACCTACCGAATCTTCGTAATTGTGAAGCTCGGATGGGAATGTCGAAGTTGGGAGATGGAAAATTCTATCAAGAAATATTAACCATTCTCAATAATATTCATAAAAAAGATAATAATAGACGAGATGCATTGATTGGTGAAGTTGCAATAAATAATCAAATTACTCTCGTGACTGAAGATATAAATTTATTTAATGCTGTAAAAATTTAGGGGGCTAGTAATTAATTTGGATATGTTAATTCAAAACTCAGTGAAGTTGGATGAATTTATTAATCTTCATAAAATAAAATTGTTAATCTTACAAAGGATCAGATGTTGTTTACAGTCAATTAGTTGACTTAATATTCTAATTATATTTAGCAAAACTTGTTGCGCAGTTTCAAGCACCCGCCACTAATTCCTGCGGCGAGATCGCCTTAACCGTTCTTCCCCAACTGAGCACCCATCCTGTGACCCAATTCAAATTATCCGCCTCAAACCGGACGGTCGCGGAGCCGTCGGGGTTGTTGGTCACCTTCATCCAGTCCCCGGAGCGCTCGTTCATTTCTGCTGCGATCTCCGGCGATGCCCAGACTTCCACCTTGTAACGGTTTTCCCACCGCATCGATTCTTCCAGATAGGCTTTGGCGTCAAAATCGCTGGGGAAGATGAAATCTTCCTCCAGAGGTTGGAGGTGAGAAATCCGGTCGATGCGGAAGGTGCGCATCTCACCCCGCAGGTGGCAGTAACCAATCAGGTACCAGTTGCCCCAACGCAGGCTGAGCGCCAGCGGGTCAACCTTGCGTTCGGTCTCCACCCTGGCGAAGGAGTGATAGTGCATGGTGACCCGGTTGCGGTGCAGCATGCATTCCCGCAGGGTGGTCATCAATTGGTGAAAAGGGGCGTAATCGCGCGCCGTCCCGGTCACCACCACCAGGCTGCGCTGAGCGCGTTCGACCTCCTGATGGATGTCGTCCGGCAGGACGTTATCCAGCTTGGCGGTCACCCCGGTGACCGCGTCCTGAAAGGTCTTGCCCCAGATATCGCCCACCAGGTGCGCGCCCATATAGAGCACCGTGGCTTCTTCGGGGGTAAAGATCAGCGGGGGAAGTTTGTAGGAACGCAGCAGAGAGAAGCCGCCGTAAGGGCCGCGTTCGGAGTAGAGCGGGATGCCCATTTCCTCCAGCATGCCGATATAGCGGTGCACGGTGCGGTCTGAGACATCCAGTTCATCGGAGAGGTCCGAGACGGTCCATTGGCGCCGGGACTGGAACAGGAAGATCATCGAAAGCAGGCGGGTGGCGACATTTGCCATGGGAAAATTATACTGTACTTATATGACATGAGCTGACATATACCCGGCGTATAGTAGGTTTGCCGGATGGGACCGGGAGGGATTTAATCGGAGAAATTGGAGGAAAGCGTATGGAAAAAATGATTGCTTTTTGTGGCCTTGACTGCGCAGGTTGCGAAGCCTTCAAGGTCACTCAAGCCAACGACGAAGACGGAAAGCTGAAGCTGCTGGAAAAGTGGCGGGTTGAGTTCAACGCGCCGGATATGCCTCTGGTCGCAGTCACCTGTGATGGGTGCACCAGCACGGGCAGGCTGGGCGGGTATTGTGCGGACTGCCCCATCCGGGCCTGTGCATCGGCTAAAGGGGTGGAAAACTGCGCCCATTGTGATGACTTTGAGACCTGTGAAACCTTGCAGGGGTTCATCGTCAATATCCCCGATGCGAAGAACAACCTGCTGGCGATCCGGGCGGCTTTATAGTCTGAGTTGTGGAAAGGTAAGTGAGGTGCCCTCCATCCGAGTTCCCGCGGGTGGAGGGATTTTTTTACCCCCTTCCTGCCTGCTCCGCGGGCGTCCTTTCCCCGCAAGCAGGGGAAGGAAGTCCTTAACGTCACAAGTCAGGCACTTAGCGTTGGATGTAATAAAAAGAAAATCATATCCGAGATTGCCACGCCCTTGCAGGGCTTGCAATGACAAGATTATTGGTGGGGCAGCGACCCACTACGGCCTAAAAACAATGACAAGAGGATAGGTATATATAACTCACCCTGCGATCAGGCGTAATTAGCATTTTAGTTTTGGCAGGAGGGGTAACAGTGCGGGCGCGCCAAAGAGGAAGAAGATGAATTCGAAGATGGGATTGCTGCCTTCCGCTTTTACGCCTTTCAGCCGGCTCAGGAAGGCATCAAAGGTATTGCCGGAGAGGTTGCCGAATGTGATCATTCGGATGACCAATTGGATCTGGCTGGCTTTCTTTTCCCCGTAGGCGGAAACCAGTCCTTCGGTCATTTCCGGGTCGGGCTGCCCATGGGTCTCGGCGTAATGTTGGGCGTAGAGCAGCGCGGGAAGTTCTTCATCGCTGGCATCAGCCTGGAACTGGAGATTCATCATATTACGAACCTCTTCTGACCCGATCCCGCTGGCGACGGCCTCCCGGGCGTGGAACCAGGCGCAGTAGCGGCAGCCGTTGACGGCCGTGACGACGGTCATGATCTTCTCAATGAAGATGTGATCCAGCCCCCGCATGGTCTGCTTGATTTGTGACATGTGGGAAAGCATGAATTTCAGATCGGTCTTTAACAGGCTGAAGTTATAAATGTTGCGGTTGAAGTATTGCGACATCCGGGTGCCTCTTTGACGGGTATTTGCTCCAAAGCATTAGTATACTCGCTGGGTCAAGGTGAGGATTGGCTAGGGGTAGATGTCGATTTTGATCCAACCTTTTAATTTGTGATTGCGAGCCACGAAGGGGCGTGGCAATCTCCGAATAGCATTGTAATGGAGTCGGTCCGGTGACGCGTATTTCTGAGATTGCTTCGTCGGTCTGCGACCTCCTCGCAATGACAAGATTCGGGCGCTTGGCGCTTCGCTGATCCAATTTGATGTTGCTCAGTTTGTTGCAATGACAAGGTTGTTGGTGGGGCGGCGATTTTTTTACCCCCTTCCTGCCTGCTTTGCAGGCGTCCTTTCCCCGCAAGCAGGAGAAGGCGTTTAATGTTCACTCATAGATTAAAATTTGAGGTTTCTGATGCGCCCCCACGTGCTACATATCGATCTTCGCGCTGCCGTTGACCACGATCGCGTTGGGCCAGCGCTGGAGGGCATTGGGTAAAAGCGAAGAGCGGGTCACAACCGCTGCCACCCGGTACTTGCCCGAATCGAGCCGTTCCAGCCCTGCGGTGAGGCCTTTATTCTGGAAGAATTCCAACGGCCCGAGTTCGTCAATCACCAGCAGGTCGCTTTCCGGCGCATCGGCCAGGACCTGGTTGGCCCATTCCAGCGATTGCGGGTCAAACGCCCAGCGCGGCGTGCGCACGGAGGCGGAATCGTCCACCCGTAAATCAGCCAGTCGGCGATGGTCGCCGGTGCCCAGGTCTACCACTTCGATCCCCACCTTACGGCCGTTATTGAAGACGCTGGGGGAAAGCAGGCCGCTGACCGTGCGGCCCGTGTTGCGCGCCAGTTCGATCAGGCGGGTGCACCAGGTGGTCTTGCCCACGCCGCTCAACCCGGTGACCAGGATCAACTGCGGCTCATCTTTACCGCGAGAGAAGACCTCACTCAGCAGGCTGTGGGGGTCCTTGAGCGATTCGGGCAGAAGGGAAATTGGCCGCTGCGTGATCACCGCGACCGGTTCGCCTTCATTATTGGTAATGACTTCCGTGCGGATGCCGTAAACGGAGGAAAGCAGGGGTTCGGTCAGGGTCTTCTGAGGTGTGCCGTAAGCTGTGACCCATCCGCCGGTCAGCAGCAGCACCCGGTTGGCATAAGCCAGGGCGTTATTCGGTGAATGGGAACTGATGATGAAGGAAAGACCCCGGTCGCTGAGCTGGTTGACGATCTCAAGGATGCGGTGCTGGTTGCTGAGGTCAAGGTGGGCGGTCGGTTCGTCCATCAGCAGGAGGTCGCACTTCTGCGCCAGGCCGCGGGCGATCAGCACCAACTGCTGTTCGCCGCCGCTGATCTCGGTATAGGGCCGGTCCCGCAGTTCAAACAGCCCCACCTGGGCCAGCGCCTCATCCACGATCGCCTGGTCATCCTTCGAGGGGGATCCCAGCCAGCCAAGGTGCGGGGCGCGCCCCATCATCACCATCTCGGCAACGGTGTAGCTGAAAGCAGGAGTGTGCATTTGCGGGATCAGGCCGATTTTGCATGCGCGTTCGGCAGGTGAAAAGGATTGGATATCCTGCCCATCCAGCAGCACCTGGCCCTCATCGGGCCTGATCAGCCCGGCCAGGCAGGAGAGCAGGGTGGTCTTGCCGGAACCGTTCCGTCCGAGGATGTAAAGCGTTTCGCCAGGGCCGATATCGAGAGAGACGTCGTGCAGGACGGTCTTGCCCGGCAGGTAAGCAAAATTCAGGTGACTGGCTTCGAGTCTCATGGTCACCATCCTGTCCGGTTGCGGCGTAATAACAGGATCAACACCGGTACGCCGACCAACCCGGTCAGCACGCCGAGAGGGATTTCACCGGGCAGCAGTGTCCGGGCGGTGTTATCGATCAGCATCAGGAAGGACGCACCCAGCAGGATCGACGCCGGCATCAGGCGTTTATGGTCGGGGCCAACCAGCAGCCGGCCGGCATGGGGGATCACAAGACCGACCCACCCGATCACACCGCTGACCGAGACGGCCGCCGAGGTCATCAGGGTGGCTACGATAATGATCCAGAGTTTGGTCCGAGCGGGGTTCATGCCAAGGGCTTTGGCTTCAGCATCACCCAGGGAGAGCACGTTCAACCGCCAGCGGACCAGGAAGAGGAAGATCAGGCCGAGCAGTGTGATGATGGTCAGGGCGATCAATTTGCTCCAGGTGATGGAGGCCAGGCTGCCCAGCAGCCAGAAGGTGATCGCGGGAAGGGCATCCAGCGGGTCGGCCATGTATTTCAACAGAGCGGTCAGGGACCCAAACAGCGAGCCAATCAGGATCCCCATCAGGGTCAGCACTAACAGCGGGGAGGATTTATAGAGCCGGCTGCCGAAGAAAGCCAATCCGACTGCCAACAGACCGAACGCAAAGGCGAAAATTTGCACCTGCCAATCCGACCGGACAAGCAGCAGCGCAAGAGCTGCGCCGAACCCCGCGCCGGAGGTGACGCCGAGGATGTTCGAATCGACCAGCGGGTTCTTGAAGATCGCCTGGAAGGCCGCGCCGGTCCCGCCGTAACTGGCGCCGATCAGCAGGGCGGCCAGCGCACGCGGCAGCCTGATCCGCAGGACCAACTGCCGGGCGACCTCGGGGATATCCGCGGCCAGGTTTGGGAAGAAAGGCGAAAGCAGTGACCGGCCGACATCCAACGGGCCGATCGGGTACCGCCCGAGCATCAACGCCAGGATGAATAAAACCACCGGCAGGGCAACCAGCGCCGCGCCGGTGATCGTTCGTTTGAGAGGGGTAGGTGTATTAGTTAATGGCACAGATCGTGTCGATTTGCTCCGGTGTGATGGCGTAGTCATAATATGTATTATAGAAGTATTCCGCCTGCTGCGCGCAATCCAAGGTGTCAAGTTCGGGGAAGAGTCGCTGCGCCAGCCAGATGATCCCGAGGACCGAATCGGGAGCGGGCGTATCCCAGGGGGCGACGAGCTTGGGCATCCGGTAAACCTTGCCTTCCTGGACGGCGGTCAGGATCTGCCAGTCCGGGTTATCAGTGATCGCTTCCACGCTCGCGCCGCCGTAGGGCGGGACGATGATCACGTCCGGGTCCCAGGCTGCGATCTGTTCCAGGTTGACATCGTTCCAGTAACCGGTCAGTCCGGCGCTGGCGGAGACCCCGCCGGCGATCTCGATCAGGCTGGTCTGGTACATGTCGCCGCTGGCTATCCGCAGGGGGTTCGTGCCGGTAAACAGCACCCGCGGCCGCTCACCATCGGGGATGCTCTGGGTGAGATCGAGGATCGATTGGGTCACCCAATCGTAATACTCCACCCAGGTCTGAGCCTGCGCAGCGGAATGGGGGCCGAAGAGTTCACCGGTAAGCAGGACGGCTTCTTTCAAACGGTCGGGGGTCTCTGCATCATATAAGAAGAACGGAATGCCCAATTCACCGGCAGTGTCGAGCCAATCCGTGCGCAGGCTGGTGAGGATCAGGTCGGGGTCCAGCAGGGCGGCCTGTTCGAGGTTGAAATCGGTCTGGCTGAAATAATCATCGCCGACCAGCTCCTGGAAGCGCGGGTCAATCGCTTCCATCGCCGCGGCGCCGAAGGCATCCCGGGCACCCAGGTAGCTGGCAGCCACCAGGGCATCTTCGCCGTCCACGCTGTAGATCATGGCCGTGACGGGACCGTAGGTGGAGATCACCCGGCGCAGGGGCTGCGGGATCACGACTTCATTGCCGCCCTGGTCGGTGAGTGTGATGCTGCCAGGGAGTTCTCCGGCGTCGATCAGGGCTTGCTGCCCGTCGGGTGAGATGGCGAAGGCGACGAAGTCGGTGACTTCGGCCGAATCGGATAGGGGAACGAGAACGCTGCCAGGCAGAAAGACATCCGGGATCTCGGATAGAGAAAATTCCGCATTGGGCGCGGCGGTCGCGAGCAGGTCCGCACCGGCATTCCACAAAAGCCGGCGATTCACCGGCATAATAGGCTTCGTAGAGTGCGGTGAGTGCGGTCTGGAGGTTAGGGTCGGCCTGGATGGTGAAGTGCGCGGCCGATGCGGCTTCGGTGGGGGATTCGGTTGGCTGCGCCTCAGTGGGCTGCATGACCGCTTCGGTGGGTGTGACGGCCGGCGTGCAGCCGGTGATCACCAGGAGGGTGACCAGCAAGGATAGGGCGATTTTATAAAGGTTCTTTTGCATGGTGTTTCCTTTGCTGTGTTGTGCTTGCTTGATTTATCTATGATCGAATTTGGTTTCTCTAAGCTGAAGGATTGATCTCATCAGGAATAGTTAAGGGGTGTTCCCGGCAGCGCTGCAGCCAGGTGATGGCCGCCTCCAATTGGCCCTGAACGAATTCGAGGGTCAGGGTTTCAATCGGGGTGCTGGTTTGGGTCAGGCGCTCGCGGATGGCGTCACGCTGCTTCTCGCAAACCGCCAACTGGCGGTCAATTATGCCTTTGGTGGGGAGACCCAGCAGGGTGGCGATGTAGAGCCGGGAGAGGAACTGGACACGGATGCGATGGATGCTGGTCGGAGGCTGGGTCTCGGCCAGCCAGTCTGCCGACCCGCTGCTCGCCTCGGGGCGTGATGGCGTATTCGGTGCGGGGCGGCGCATCGGGCTGGGGCAGTTCGCGGCCGGTGATCTCGCCGTCGCTTTCCAGGCGCTTGAGCACCGCATAGAGCTGGCTGACGCTCATGTTCCAGACCCGCCCGAGGTGGGCCGGGTCGCGAAAGCGTTCCAGCAGGTCGTAACCGTGGGAGGGGTGGGCCTGCAGCAGGCCGAGCAGGACCTCATCCGGGGATAATCGTGACATACCCCTATTCTATCATGGAATAGGGTATTGGTGAAAAGTGAAGGGTGAATGGTGAGTGGGTGAATGGGAATTAGGTATTAGGTAGTGGGTATTAGGTATTAGGAATCAGGTATTAGGTATCAGGGAAGAGGATCAGGCACAGGGAAAATTGTTGCCATGCCAATTGACGCTGTCTGGATAATTTGCTATAATGACGTCCTGCAAGAGACTGTAAAGTTTTTTGAAGGGCGCGTAGCTTCGCAGATCCTGACAGGACTGCTGGTGAGCGCAAGCAAAGGTAAGGGCGCGTAGCTTCGCAGATCCTGACAGGACTGCTGGTGAGCGCAAAGCAAAGTGTTTGAAGGGCGCGTAGCTCAGCTGGTTAGAGCGCACGGTTCACATCCGTGAGGTCGATGGTTCGAGTCCATTCGCGCCCACTTTCTATTTAACGTATCAACAATATTTGTCACATCCGTGCCCCCTCCGCTTCGCTTTGGGGGTGCTTCGCGAAGGTCGATGGTTCGAGTCCATTCGCGCCCACTTTCTATTTAACGTTCACAGATATTTTTAGTCACATCCATGTCCCTCCGCATTAAACGTTTGGAGGTGCATGCGGGAAGGTCGATGGTTCGAGTCCATTCGCGCCCACTTTCTATTTAACGTATCAACAATATTTATCACATCCGTGCCCCCTCCGCTTCGCTTTGGGGGTGCTGCGCGAAGGTCGATGGTTCGAGTCCATTCGCGCCCATATTTTAAGCATGAGGTCATGTTATAACTCATGTTCTATATTCATCCCATAAATGATATTATCTATTTACAAAGGTCTTTTGGAGAATCTATCCAATTGGAGAACTATAATACATGAAAGAGATCACAAAAAATATCAAAAACCTTGGCTTTGACAATTGGTTCCAAGCCAATACAAACTCTCAATTAATTGAAAATCATCGTATTGCGCGTGTCATTTCTGTACATAAAAACAGTTACATCATATCAAAAGGGAGTGGGGATGTTTTTGCGGAATTGGCAGGAAAAATGCTCTACTCTGCTGACTCTTCTATGATGCTGCCAACTGTTGGCGATTGGGTAGCTGTCGATTTTTTCGACGATGATAGCCATGCGATAATACACAATCTGCTTCCAAGAAAAACGCTATTGAAGAGAAAAACTTCCGGAAAGGATGTGGACTTTCAACTAATTGCAGCCAACATCGATACTGCATTTATCGTCCAATCCTTGGATGAAAATTTCAATCTTCGGCGTTTGGAGCGCTACCTCGTAATGATCAACGAAAGCAGTATCACTCCAATTGTTCTGTTGAGCAAATCCGACCTACTATCGACACCAAAGATTGAAGAAAAGATAAACAGCATCCTCGCGTTAATGCCCGAGGTGAAGGTGATTCCGTTCAGCAATGAAAATGGGATCAATATAGATAAAATCAAAAGTCTTCTCCTTCCGGGAAAAACCTATTGTTTGCTTGGCTCTTCCGGCGTCGGAAAAACAACCTTACTGAACAGTGTCATGGGTAATTCGCTTTTGGTCACCAACCCCGTCAGAGAAAAAGACAATAAAGGCAGGCACACCACCACCACCCGCCAATTGATCCAACTAAAGGCAGGTGGGATCATGATCGATTCCCCTGGAATGCGGGAGCTTGGGAACATTGCTGTAGAAACAGGCATCGATGAAACCTTTTCAGAAATAATCTCGTTGTCAAACCAGTGCAAATTCAGCGATTGTACCCATGTCAATGAAACGGGTTGCGCAATTCAGAATGCGATAAAAAAAGGCACGCTTTCTAAAAACAGATTTCAAAATTACCTGGCCATGAATAAAGAATCAAGCTTCAATGAGATGTCTTATTATGAAAAACGCCAGAAGGATAAGCAGTTTGGGAAGCATATAAAATCAGTTCTGAAAAACAAGAAGCGAAATCCTTAAGGGTTCATTAAGCTTGGGATCAGGTTGAATGGTTGTTAATATGGTTGATAAGTAGGGGATCTGATATTTTATACTCGAATCAGTTCCTCAAAAAAGAAAATAATGATACTTACTAAACAATTAACATGATTTATATACCTATTGGAGTCACTTCGTAATCCATGAGGTCGATGGTTAGAAGTCCATTCGCGCCCACTTTCTCATTTAATTTCCAAAGATATTACGTCACATCCGTGTCCCTGAAGCAAAGCGGAACACCTGAAACGAAGTGGAAGTTGCATGAGGGGAGGATCAGGTCAATGGTTCGATTCTATTCGCACCCACTTTTTGTTCAATCCCCAAATTTTTTGATGCCAATCCACATTCCTATTCCTTGAGTTATGCCGAAGGTGTAAAATAGCAGTAATGTTGATCGTGTGTTAATTGGCTGAAAATGAATAATTTAAAATGGATTGTTTATCATTGGTGAGGGTAGTAAAAATTTACCATATTGGATTATCCATAGTCTATAATGTATTCATAATATATCCAATTAAGAACAGACAAAATGAGGTGAAAAATGTCAGAATGGGAAGAATACCAAATCTTAGATAAACTTCTTGAAATTCTTGATGTTGAATCGATACCTTCTGAGCATCATTTAGGCCGTCCATTTATGACCCCGTATCAATTAGCTATCGCATTTAAACAGCGGTTTCCAGAAATATTCAACGCAATAGGTTTGCCAGTAGGGGGGAAAGGCACAAATCAACACAGCTCGCTTGCACAGTATCTTGCCAGAGAATTATCGAGACACATAAAAAATCATTCAATTTCAAACCAAATTGAGGGTGGATTTCTTTATAATGGTTATTTATCGGATTTGACATTTTTTGACGGTGAGGAAGAAATTGTTTCATCCTCAGAACAGTCATATCATTTATCTATCTTTCGTCGAATTGATTAAAGAATTCCTGGATTTATTACTTGATATCACAAATAAAAATAAAATTGCTTCAAGTCAAGTAGAGGATGCGACAAAGCGTGTTTTGATGGAGATTGATTGTAAAGGTATTGATTTACAAGAATATCTATCTGATTTGAAACAAGATTCAGAATGAGAGAGGGAAAATGACTGATCAGTCCTATTTAGATTTAATGTATTTTATTGATTCGAAAGTTTATAACTGTCCTTTTTGTAACCGAAATAATGTGGCTTTTCGAGTGAAAGATGCTTTTGAATTTAATTGGTCTCCCACCAAGATATGCTTTGCGTTTCTAGCAGAATGTTCTTCTTGTAAAAACATTTCTATGCATTTGTCATTTGAGAAAATTATCGAGCTTCACTCTGGAATGGGATATTCAGCTTTTTCCTTTTAAATTAAAAGGTGAAGATATAGATAAAAACATATTTTATTCTGTCCCGACCTCATTCTTTGTGATGGATAATAGAATACCGGCGCTAATTAGGGAATTACTCACAGAAGCAGAAGGATGTCTGAAAATGAATTTTCTAACTGGCGCTTCTGCGTGTATGCGAAAAGCAATTTATGAGTTATTAGTTTTAGAAGAAACGACCTCAGAAAATTACGAAGACAAAATCAAAGAATTAAAAGCTAATTATTCAAACATTAGTCCAGTTTATTTCGATGTGCTGGGCAGTATACAAGAGATGACAAGCGATAAAATTCATGAACAGTCCTGGGATGAATGGAATTCTCCAAACCTTCGCCTAATTATTCAAACATTGAAAACAGTATTAAATGAAATTTATGTGTTACCAAAAATTAAGGAAGAACAGACAAACGCGATAAAGGAACTCCGTTCAAAACTACCAAAAAAATAATTAGCAATTGTATGTTGCGCTTTAGATTTGATCTAAAGTTAAATAATCCTTTCCTTAAAATTCTTTCCGTTGGGAAATTGTGCAATTAAGAATACCTTGTCTATTGCACCAGATATTTCTTCTTTTTCAATAAATGATTTACAAATAATTTGATTTGTTTCCTTTGGTGAAATTGTAATAACAGGAACTTCTCTTGAAAACGAAACAGGGGTATATGCAGCCTCTGAATTGCTAGTATTCCAGTGAATTTCTTTTACAGGAAATCTTTTTCTATTTCCAGAGATATGAATTTCGATCGAGAAATCTCCTAAAGTTTTTGGAACCTCTGTTTGGTTGTAGATATTCAAATCTATAGAAATTTCAATTCTATCAGCTTCGGAAAAATCATCGGATTTTATATATTGACCAAATCCGCTCTCTTGTTTCTTATACTCAATATTTGATTTGTTGTTAAATATAACCAATTTCCCGATCCGTTTTAAAATAAATGTTACTATTGTTACAAGTAATGTTAATGTCCCCCCACACACAGCCCCTGCAAGAGTTGCAAATAAATTTGATTCGATGTTATCGCACATACTGAAACCCTCCTTGTATATACTATTTTTGTTTTAGATGAATTGAATATTCAATTCTATTATAGATACAAATCGATTGATTTTGTAACCTTCTATGACTTGGTGGATCATCCGTGAGGTCGATGGTTCGAATCCATTCGCGCCCACTTTCTATTTAATTTCCAAAGAATTTCGTCACATCCGTGCCCCCTCCGCTTCGCTTTGGGGGTGCTTCGCGAAGGTCGATGGTTAGAATCCATTCGCGCCCACTTTCTATTTTAATTTCCAATGAAATTAAGTCACATCCGTGACCCTGAAGCAAAGCGGAACACTTGAAACGAAGTGGAAGGTGCATGAGGGGAAGAATCAGGCCGATGGATAAGTCTTTTCTTCCTATAATCTGGATCGATTAATTAATTTCGCCACATGTAAATAAAAATGAATTGATAATTCTGAATCTGTACCTCAAAAAATACCACTCGGAATCAGTTTATAATGATGTTGTTCTGTCTTATTTTCATTAATGATGATTAAAGTCTATGCCGGCTAGTAAATGGAATCCCCTAATAGATTTGCCTTAAATGAGATTGGATTAGAAAGAGGATGACATGAATCAGTCCTATAATTGGTCGGGTTTTTATAATAGTTTGTGCCAGAATGGTCCTGATCTTCTTATGGGGATTGACGAAGATTTGCGTGAGGTCATCAGGGAAATCGGTACGACGACAGACATGTTTTGGTCTGAAAACCTGGAAGAGTTTCTGGCAAGAGGCGCTGCTGATGACTCGATTAAAAGATGGGGTGCTTCTGGCGTTAGACCAATGGCGAATGAATATGGTAGACCAGATGGATGGTAGTTTTGGTATTTCGCTTGACATCAATGAGGTCAGCATTGACGTAGACAGCCCGGTGGTTGATAAGTTGATAGATGCAGCATCGCAACCTTAAGGCAGCCTTTTAGAGCCCACTTTATTTTTAAGGATTAATGAAATCAAATATGTTCGGTGCCCTTCCAGGGTGCTGCGCGAAGGTCGATGGTTTGAGTCCATTTGCGCTCTACTTTGTTAATGAAGTCAGTGATAAAAATGGGGAAAACTGGCAGGAAATAGCCTGGTTTATTATATTTATTGCCCAATTGCGTTTACAAAACGTTTACCTTCCTCTGCTTAAATCCGCTTGACATTTATTTTCATCAGGAATATAGTTAAGCCCGTTTAACTATTAAGCGAGGTAAACCTTGTCGCAGGACGACCTTTTCATAACTGCAATCCGGGAATGGGTGGAAAATTCAATGCACCGTTCCTTTCACGCTTTCATCCGGCAAAACCGCGATAGCGATCTCTCGCTCTCTCAGGTCAATACGCTGATGCGGCTCTATCACCACGGCTCGGACTCGGTCCATGACCTGGCCGATCACCTTGGCATAACCATGGCTGCCGTCAGCCAGCTTTTAGACCAGTTGATTGCTGCGGAATTGGTGTCACGGTCTGAAAACCCGGACGACCGGCGGATGAAGCTGCTTGTGCTGACGGATAAGGGCAAATTGCTGGTTGAAAAGAGCATGAACAACCGGCATGCCTGGCTGGCAGAACTCTCGCAGGTCTTATCCGACTCTGAAAAAGCGCAGCTTTTACCCGCCATCAAGCTTCTGAATGAGCGGACCCGTGATTTATTTAAAGAAAGTGACCGGCCTTGTAAGCCCGAACCAAAATAATGACTCTATTCAAATTAGACGATAAGATTAAAAAGATGATTGACATCATTACGTCAAAATGAAGGGCAAATAATATATGCTAAAACTTATCAAATATCTGAAACCTTATGTGTTCTACGTGATCGCAGCAATTGCGCTGCTGTTCGTGATGGCGAATGCCGATCTGGCGCTGCCGGATTACCTCTCACGGATTGTCAATGTGGGCATCCAGCAAAACGGCATCGACAGTATGGTCCCGCAGTACATCCGCAAGAGCCAGCTCGATAACATGGTGCTGTTCTTCGACGACCAGGAAAAAACCCTGGTGTATGCTGATTACCAGCTCGTCGATTCGACATCAGCGGATTACGCTCAACTGGTCCAGACGGTCCCGGACCTGGCGAACGAGCCGGTATATGTCCTGAAAGACCTGACGAAGGACCAAATGGACCAGCTCAAACCGGTGATGTCACGCGGTTTACTGATCCTGTACGGCATCCAGCAGGTCATGGCTAATCCCGATCAAGCCAAGCAGCTGCTCGGGAACTTACCATTCGACCCTTCAAAAATCCCGGCTGGAACGGATATTTTCGCAGTGCTCAAGGCATCTCCGACGATGCTTGACACGATCAAGCAGAAAATTACCGAACAGTTCCAGTCCTTGCCTGAAACCCTGGCCACCCAAATGACGACGGAAGCGATCAGTCAGGAATACAAGGCTCTGGGGATCGACCTTGGAAAAATCCAGACCAATTATATCCTCCGTACAGGCGGCGTCATGGTTTTGCTTTCGCTCCTCTCGGGTGTGGCAAATATCAGCGTCAGCTTTTTGGCGGCTCGCACCTCGGCCAGCGTCGCACGCGATATCCGTAAAGATGTGTTCACCAAGGTGGAATCTTTTTCCAGCCAGGAATTTAATAAGTTTTCAACCGCTTCGCTGATCACGCGTTCCACCAATGACATCACCCAGATCCAGCAAGTGGTGTTCATGGTCATGCGGCTGCTGTTTTTTGCGCCCATTATGGGTATCGGCGGGGTGATCCGGGCGGTGAATAAGAGCCCGAACATGTGGTGGATCATTGCTCTGGCCGTTGCCCTGCTGATCCTGCTGATCGTGATCGTGTTCTTTATTGCCGTGCCCAAATTCACCATCATCCAGAAATTGATCGACCGCTTGAACCTGGTCACACGCGAGAACCTCTCCGGTATGATGGTCATCCGAGCCTTCAATAAACAGGACTTTGAAGAGGAACGCTTCGATAAGGCAAATAAGGACCTGGCTGACGTGACCCAGTTCATCAACCGTGTGATGGCAACCATGATGCCGGTGATGATGCTGATCATGAACGGCCTTTCCATCCTGATCATCTGGGTCGGCGCACACCAGATTGCCGCTTCGACCCTTCAGGTTGGGGATATGATGGCCTTCCTTCAATACAGCATGCAGATCATGTTCTCATTCCTGATGCTTTCCATGATGTTCATTTTCCTGCCGCGTGCTTTCGTTTCAGGTGACCGGATCTCTGAAGTTCTGGATACTGAAAATATGATCAAAGACCCGCAGGAACCAACACCATTCCCCGCACCGTTCTCGGGTAAGGTCGAATTCAGGGATGTCTCCTTCCGTTATGCGGATGCTGAGGAGGATGTGCTGCAAAACATCTCCTTCACGGCTCAACCGGGGGAGGTGACAGCCATCATCGGCTCTACCGGCTGCGGGAAGTCGACTGTGGTCAACCTGGTCCCGCGTTTCTTTGATGTTTATAAAGGCGCAGTAATGGTGGATGATGTCGATGTTCGGGATGTGCGTCAGCACGACCTGCGAGAAAAGATCGGATACACGCCCCAAAAAGGCGTCTTGTTCTCAGGTACGGTGGAATCCAACCTGCGGCTGGCCGATCAAAACGCCAGTGAAAAGACCCTGCGTGAATCCATTGAGATTGCTCAGGCAGCCGACTTCGTTTTTGATAACCCTGAGGGACTGGAAGCGCCGATTTCACAGGGGGGCGCAAATGTCTCGGGTGGGCAGAAACAGCGCCTGAGTATTGCCCGGTCGCTGGTTAAAAAACCGCCGATCTTCATTTTTGATGACACCTTCTCGGCGTTGGATTTCAAAACAGACGCGACCCTGCGCAAAGCGCTTAAAGAGAAAACCGGCGACAGCACTGTGCTGCTGGTAACCCAGCGTGTGGCGACCGTGATGAGCGCCGACCAGATCATTGTCCTGGATAATGGCAAAATTGTTGGTAAGGGCACCCATCAAAATCTGATGAAGACCTGCCAAACCTATCGGGAAATTGCCACATCGCAGCTCAGCAAGGAGGAACTGGCATGAGCGACAACCAGCCGAACGAAAACGAACGATCACAACAAAGTTCCAGCCGGCCGCCCATCCGTTTGGGACGCGGCGGCCCGCATGCATTAATGCGCGGCGAGAAAGCCCGTGACTTTAAAGGTACTTTTAAGCGCCTGGTGAAATATCTGGGGAAATATAACCTGCTGATCCTGGGCGTGCTGTTGATCGCTGCAGCGTCCACGGTGTTTTCCATATTTGGACCGAAAATTCTCGGAAACGCGACCACCCAGCTGTTTCAGGATGTGGCGAATCAGATTGCCGGCACCGGCAGCGGGGTGGACTATGCGTCCATCGGCAGGATCCTGATCCAGGTATTGATCTTATATGTGATCTCAGCTTTCCTGGCATTCCTGCAGGGTTACATCATGGCGGGCGTTTCAACCGATATCACTTACCGTTTCAGGCAGGACATTGCTCATAAAATTAACAAACTGCCCTTGCAGTATTTTGATAAGGTCAGCCAGGGTGAAATACTCTCACGCGTGACCAACGACGTGGACATGGTCAGCCAGACCCTCAACCAGAGTTTGTCGCAGATCATTACCTCCGTCACCAGCGTGATCGGCATATTGGTGATGATGCTGACCATCAGCTGGCAGATGACGATGGTGGCGCTGCTGACCGTCCCCCTCACGATTTTGGTGATCAACCTGATCGTGGGTGTCTCGCAGAAATACTTCCTGCAGCAGCAGAATTACCTGGGGCATGTCAACGGGCTTGTGGAGGAGATGTTCGGCGGACATATCGTGATCAAGGCTTTCAACGCCGAAGAAGAATTGATCAAGACCTTTAACGGCCTGAACCAAACATTGTTCACATCCGCGTATCTGTCGCAGTTCCTCTCAACGGTCATCATGCCCATCATGCGGTTCATCAGCAACCTGGGTTATGTAGCGATCAGCATCCTGGGCGGATATTATGCAATAAGAGGTACGGTCACGGTTGGTGACATCCAGGCCTTCATCCAATATGTGCGCCAGTTCAACCAACCGCTGCAGCAGATTGCCAATATTTCCAACATTTTACAGCAGACTGCGGCTGCCGCTGAGCGCGTGTTTGAATTCCTCAACGAACCGGAGGAAATCGCGGAGACCAGCAACCCGATCAAGCTGGCCCATGTTGAAGGGTCCGTTGAATTCCGCGACGTGCGCTTTGGTTATAACCCTGAGACAATCGTCATCAAGGACCTGTCTTTCAGCGCGAAACCCGGGCAGAAGATCGCCATTGTGGGGCCCACCGGCGCCGGCAAGACGACCCTGGTCAAGCTGCTGATGCGCTTCTACGATGTGGACAGCGGCGCGATCCTGGTGGATGGGCATAACATCCGGAACTTTGAGCGAGACGACCTGCGGAAGATGTTTGCTATGGTGCTGCAGGATACCTGGCTCTATAACGGCACGATTTGCGAGAACATCCGCTATGGCCGCGAGCATGCGACGGATGAAGAGGTCGTACAGGCGGCCGAGACGGCGCATGTGGACCACTTCATCCGCACCCTGCCCGGCGGGTATAACCTGGTGCTGAACGAAGAAGCCAGCAATATTTCGTCCGGCCAGAAGCAGCTTCTGACGATTGCCCGCGCGGTGCTGGCGGACCCGCCCATGCTGATTTTGGATGAGGCGACCAGTTCGGTCGATACCCGTACCGAGGTGCTGATCCAGGAAGCGATGGACCGGTTGATGCACGGGCGCACCAGCTTTATCATCGCCCACCGCCTGTCGACCATCCGTAACGCCGACCTGATCCTGGTGATCCGGGATGGCGATATTGTCGAGCAGGGCAAGCACGAAGAACTGCTGAAAGAAAAGGGCTTCTATGCCGAGCTTTACAACAGTCAGTTCGAAATGCTGGCGTCGTGAGAGAATAATCAATAATGTAAGCCCATAGTAAATGAAAAAGGCGCGAAATGAAAGTTCCGCGCCTTTTTTATATTAATTGCCTGTTTTTACTCCCCAACCACAACTGACTCCATCACATACCTGAACAAATACACGCCCTCACTCTCCCACGCGCCCGAATCCGCTGACACATCCACCCAGGAAACGCCGACCATGATATGTCCATCCTTGATCTCGTAGCCGATGATCTGGCCCTGGACCGGGAAAATCTGTGATCACAGGAAACTAGTGAATGTATTTCGACATGGTCTTTGTGATAGAGTAAACCTAACATTTGAACCTCATGACCCTTCCTGGTCGGGTTCGTTGATCGGCAAGTAGTAATGAAGAAAATTCCTGCTAATTCTGATATCTTGCAGTGGCGTTAGCAGCAAATAGATCAGATCATGTTGAGAGAGAAATCGAGGAAATCTAAAGGTAGAGAAAAGTCTAGTCTTTGTGATCGGTATTATTTATCTTCATTGGTATATCAATCAAATGATCTTTTTTCAATGGAGAAGGTTTATTTATTTAACGAAAATGTGCGAAAACCTGATTTAATTTTATTCCTTAATGCAAGTACGCAGACTTGTTATAAAAGGATGAGAAAACGTCCAGAAGAAAAAGAGCTTTTTGAAACAAATCTCGATATTACTCGAAATAAATATCTTGAAGCAATTGAATTTCTACGAGACCGCGGAGAGAGAATCGAAGAAATAGAGCGGATAGCGAAATAGATGCGGTGTTAATAAAATTCAAATCTTTATCGACGGCTGGAACACCAAGTTGGTTACCCATTGGGATCCCAATTAATTTTCCCGATATAGAATCTGATGTCATCACTATTAATGGTGAAGAAGAGAAAAAGATCGATCAGATCGTGCAAGAAATTCTCAATGGATGGGATTTTCACACAAAAGTTACTGATAATTCCTTTACAAAGGAATTAAATGATCTTGAGGATAGGATATTTCATTTCTTTGAAAGTATAAATCTTGATGATATCTGTTTAATTTTTAAAGAATTCCTTGATGAAATTGGATATTCATTTGTTGATAAGCATCCTTGGACTGATGTGATGCGTACCGGCTCGAGTACGGGATGCCTTAGGGGTGATACGGGGGTGTGATAGTCAGGGGGATCAGGGTTAAAGCCAAATAACTAGAAAAATCTTTGAATTGGGTGAATTTTCTGATTTTATGCTTGTGATGGATCCAAGAAAGAATTCCGAGGTTGATTATTTTGATAGAGATATATTACGCGTAGAAGAACCAACGCCATCTCCAACAAATAAAATCTTTCATCGAAAAGATGTAATTGGAGTAATTTGGGTAAAAATCCTAAGAAAATTTATTGAAGATCATTTGAATAGTTTGGGACTTTATAAGCCTACATTAATTAAATACATGAAAGACAAAGGTATATATCATTACTGGAATTTACTATATTCATAAATGATTTATTTCTTCGAGAGAACCTTAACAAAGAACCCATCTTCAAAAGATATTAAACTCGGAACCAACGAAAATATTTAATGATACAATTTGTTATGAATTAATTTGAATAGGAGGGATATATGGAAGAACGTAAAACAACTTTCGTCGCTGACAATATTCACTTCCCAATAAGTATTTCGAAAATTGAAAAGGAAATTATTTCAACGCAACTATTTAATAGACTTCATAACATATTACAGGATTCTACTGCTTACTTGACATATCCAACAAATAGGACTTCTAGATTTAGCCACTCTTTAGGGTGTATGAGTATCACGGGTAATATTTTTTATAATAGTATTATCAATGGAAGTAGTGAAGCATTAGATTTTTTCTTTGACATGGCAGGACAATATATTGATAATATGCTAGATAGTTATTATGGGAATTCGGATGTAAGGACTGAAAGAGGTTTTTCAAAAGAAAAATTCCGGATTGAATGTGAGAAGATAATTAAAGATCACTTTTATAAAAGTTTTTTACCACCTCATTTATCTGATGCAAGAAAATTTTATTATACAGTTTTATTTCAATCAATTAGATTAGCAGCATTGATGCATGATATTGGTCATCTGCCCTTTTCCCATATTACCAAATCCGCATTGAACGACCTCCAAGAAAGGGTTAAGTCGAAAAATAATGTTAGATCTAGAGAGTTATTTAAAAGGATTAGATCTAAAAAAGACGAACATCAAAAACCCATTCATGAAAAGATTGGTTCGGAACTAATTGCATACTTGTTGGGTGATTTACGAAAATTATATAAAAATAGGAATTCGGATCCATATAATAAATTTAACATAGAACTGATAATAAAACTCGTAGAATATATATTTGATATAAATGATCCGGGGACAATTTTTCCACATTTATATGGAATCATTAGTGGTGAATTTGATACTGATCGTTTTGACTATGTTCGGAGAGATTTGGAGGCTTCTGGAACTAGTTTAGATCCATATAAGTATGGTAGATTAATATCAAGTTATGAACTGATTATTGATTCAATCGATCAAGAGAATGGGGAAAAATTACAATTCCCTCTTTTTGCTCCGTCGGTAAGAGCACTCGCGACAATAGAAAAATTTATTCAAGCTCGGAGAGAGTTGTATAAATATGTAATTTTCCATCATCGAGTTATGAAAACTGATGCTTTGCTCAAAGAAATATTGGTAAGATTGGGAGAAAACTATATCAATAACAAGGGATACATATTCAAAGATATTTCAGAGATATGGACATCAATCCCATTGCCAGGCACACAGATTTCAAGCGTTGAAGATAAATTAATTAAGTGGGATGATTTCTGGTTAATTTCTATTTTGAGGAGAGCATATTTTGATTTAAGAAACAAAGATGATAAACTGGAAGATGATGAATTATTAATTTCTCAACTTGATGAGTTATTAGCAAATCGAAAACATTATTACTCACTTTTCAAACGAGTCAATTCATTTATTGATGTAGATTTAGGGTTTATTGAAATGTCTGCAAAAGGTAAATTGCAAAATAGTAATATACTTGAGTATGTAAAATATAAACTTAGTAAGGATCAAATACCAAATCCCTATAAGGCACATTTCATTATTTAACAATATTTTATTTCGTGAAAATTATTTTGAACCAAATGAAAATTGTTTAAATAATCGAAAACTTCGAAATCAAGCAGGATTTATACGATCACAACGTGGATTATTCATTTCAAATCTGCTCCGATTATTAACTTTTCCACAGGATAAAGACAATCCAAATTCAAAATATAAATTTATTGAATTGGCATTTAAAAAAATCATGGGAAGATATGACCAAATAACTCATTATTTATTCACACCAGTAAAATATAAACCAACAATAACAGAAAAATTCAAATTGACTTATTTACAAAATGGTAAAACCCTTAGTGATGGACTTTATTCTTTTTCCTCGATTTATTTTGAGGAGTCAATTGCTGATTTACACATTCCGCCATTTTATATCTATATTCAAAAAAATGATATTGGAGATTTGCAAAATCAAGAAATATGTTATGAGTTTGGAAAACAACTTTGGCAACAATTAAATGAATGCATTTCAGAAGAAATGGAAGGTTGAGAGTGAAAAAAGAAATTTATGATAAAGATGTTGAATTAACTAAACTGGCAGTAGAACTAAATTCATTTTCAGAAGGAAGTTTATTATCAGCATTTGAATCTAATTTTGTTGATTATTGTCAAGAAAATGAATGTAGCATAATTATCCAAAACTTCTTGAAAGCTGCTCTTGGGTCACGATTGGTCAAGTTCGTCGATGGGAAATATATGATCGCTGATTATTCCGATTATAAATTCAGTAAATTTATTGATTACAATGAGATGTGATTTATATTAATTTGTCCTCTAAAACACAAGAATATTTATAGAATTTTGTCACTGCTTTTATAACATTCGAAGAAAATGATGGATATTCTATATTAATTATAGACATAATTGAATGAGATAATAATCTTTGCCTTACTTATCTAATATTATTCTTAAAGATTGAGATTATAAAATTATTGAATTCACATTTTATTCGTCATTTTCTAAAATAATTTATGTGTAAAATTTATATGTTTCTTGGTAAACTGAAACATGCATCCAAGAATCGCTGATCATGCAATGGCTCAATTTACCCATGCAGTCGATGATTATCACCTATCACCTTCCTATTATTTCCTTCCTTGAGCTAAAATTTATTCTCAATGTCGGTATAATGGACTCGTTAAATCCATAACCGCCCGTGAACATTGCACACGTTTGACCTTAGGAGAACGCCTGATGAAGGTAAAAGTATTTTTTATTGGTGTGATATTGTTATTGCTTACCCTGTCTGCTGCCGGTCCATTACCACCAGTGCAGGCAGCGGATGACCCCCCGCCAACCGGTACACCCCAGCCCACCGACACCTCGGTTGAAGTGGTCAATGATTATTATTCCATCATCCACACCACCACGCGGGATGGCCTCGCTTTGCAGGCGGATGTGATCAACGGGCCGCCGGAGCCGCCCGACCTGGCTGCCTGGGAGGCGTCTCGGGTTGATGTGTCTTCGCTTGACCGGGCCAGCACGATCCTGCAAAATTTCCCGTCATTATTCCTGGGTTTTCGGCTGTTCGGCGGTTTCCGGCGCAATGATCGCGGCTTATTACGATAACAATGGATATCCCAATATGTATACCGGCCCGACCAACAGCGGGGTGATGCCGCAGACGGATACATCCTGGTCGACCTGGACTGATGGAGACTGATACATATCCAAACAACCCATTGATTGCTTCACATCAGGGGATAGATGGACAGGTTGGGCGCGGATCGATTGATGACTATTGGGTAAGTTATAACAGTTCTGTTGCTGATCCTTATATTACCTATTCTTGGCCGCAGCACACTTGGGGAACGGCGATTGGCGATTATATGAAAACAAGCCAGTCAGAATATGGAAATGTGGATGGCAGTACACGATTTTGGAACTACAATGATTCGACAAAATTGACCTGCAGTACATTGGCCGCATTATGGTTATGATGATGATGGTACCTATGGGCGGAAATTATTCTATGAAGCCAGGGGATACTCGGTCACTGATTGTTATAACCAACGATACAGATAATACTGTTACAGGTGGATTTTCGTTGAGCTCAATTCCAGGCTGAAATTAATGCAGGAAATCCTGTTCTTATCAATCTGGCTGGACACTCTATCGTTGGATATGGCTATAACAATTCAACGATTTATGTTCGAGATACCTGGGACATTGATACAAGCCAGTACTTATTCGATGACCTGGGGTGGTTCCTATGATAATATGCAAATGCTCTCTGTCAGCATCGTCCACCTTGCATCTACCGCGCCGGCTGCGTTCAATAAAACCAGCCCGAGCAATAACGCAATCAATCAGGGGACGCGGCCGACCCTCCGCTGGCAAACCAGCGCCCGCGCCGTGGAGTATGAGTATTGTTACAATACAACCCAGTCCTGCAGTAATTGGTTGTCCGCGGGGTTGAACACTTATGTTGTATTGCCCGAACTGAACGGTACAACTACCTACTATTGGCAGGTCAGGGCGGTGAACTCGGCGGATACCACCTATGCCAACACGGGAACATGGTGGCAGTTCACGACGCTGGACCCGGCCATATTTAATCGAAACAAATTTCATCCCACTTTTTGCTCTGCATTAACTAAGTTTTACTCAATGGACGAAAAGGCTGAAGGACCCGGTCAGAGAAGTAAAAAAATATAGTCTGAGCGACAACCTTCCTTGTTTTTATCACCATCAGGATATGGACTGATTTGACCGAATATCCTGTCGATCATTCAAATAAAAGACTGGATTCACAGAGAACCTCAGTTGGTTGTTATATGTGGTTTAATGTCGTATACTTTAACTTAGATTAATGTAGCAAATATCTTAACTCACCTCCAAAAAAACAACTTTAATCACAAATATTTTAGGGAAGGACATCCCACATGGGACGGGAAGTTCTCACACGCGGTCATGAGATTGAACTCTTGCGTGTTGCTGCGGATTCTTATAATCTGAAAATTAACCACATTTCGGTAGTTGATTGCTGTACCGGGAATGTCAACCTGATCTATGAATGTCAACATCAGGGACAACTCTCAATTTTACGGATCTCATTTCGACTTGATCGAACGCGAGATTTAATTGGGGCTGAACTGCACTTCGTTGATTATTTGGCAGCCCATGATACAGGCGTCTCAGTCCCCTTTGTTTCGAAGAACGATAATTATGTTGAGACAGTCATGGTCAATGACCAACCGATCCATATGGTGTGTTTTGAAAAGGCGAAGGAAGTCCCCGATAATGATATCGAAGATTTTTCTCAGGAAACAGCCCTCGACGAACAATACTATCGTAATTGGGGAGCAGCGATGGGCCAGATGCATGCTTTATATAAGTACTATCAGCCCATCAGCGATGTTGAAACTCGGACAGATCGAATTGGTCCGCAATCGGAAAGTCTCGATATTGATAAACTGATCCCGAGTGAGATGAAACTGTTGACAGAAAAAGTCCATGTTTTGCTGGATAAAATCTCCAGCTTGCCAAAAGATAGAGAATCATACGGAATGATCCACGGGGATCTAACAGGAGAAAATTTCACTGTAAATCCACTTAATGATGAAATCACTATTTTTGACTTTGACGATAGCTGTTATTTCTATTTTGTATTTGTGTTAGCTTTAGTCTGGGAAGAGGTCGTCAACAGGACAGACGATCATAACGTGGAGGATCGTGGGGAATTCGTGAAACAATATTTTCAGGCGTTCCTGGATAGCTACTCGCAAGAGAATAAATTGCCGGACGAATGGTTCCTTTATATTCCCTTATTTATTTCATCAATCCAGGAGTCCAAAGAGCGCCTGGATTGTCTCAAGTCCGAGTTTGATGCGGTATCAGGTCCATCTGACCACACGAGTCATTTGAACGAGTGTGATGAGGAGGATTTGTCATATGTGAACATTTTTTAAAGAGATATATTAGTTTGATGTTTCCAATTCCAACAAACCCTGAAAGTTAATTGTCCCGGCGATAGGAAATATTCTTTTAACTCATTTTCAACAAGCGGCGGATTCCAGCCAATCCCTTTTAAATTGAAGATAAAATAAATACACGATCGTTTACGGCAAAGGCCTGCATGCCCATCCGGATTTGTTTCCATGAATCCGTATACTCTGTCGTGTACCGATGCGGCGATCTTCAAAGGATGAGGAATACGTCAACCCACCGATCGAGCGCCTTTGTTTGAATTGATAACTGTGATCAAAGCTAATGGATCAAAAGGAGCATTGCTTTTATGATGGAAAAACCCCCTACAACAATTTTCAAAAATGGGAATCTTGACATTTCCTCCCTGATTGCGCTCCAGCAAAAACCAGCGCCGTTCACACCCGGCGAACCGCTGTTCTGGGACGACCCCCATATCTCGTCCGAGATGCTCAAAGTTCATCTGGATCCGGAAGTGGATCTGGCGAGCCGACGGCCGGTGATCATTGATGCGACGATCGAGTGGATCGTGAGAGAGGTTGATCTTGAGGAAGGTAATTCCGTCCTCGATCTGGGCTGCGGGCCTGGGCTGTATACCTCCCGATTGGCCGAACGCGGGATGCGGGTGACCGGTGTGGATTATTCCAGGCGGTCGATTGCCTATGCGCGGGACTACGCGGAAAAGAATGGATTGGACATCACCTATCGCTATGAGAACTACCTTGACCTGGCTGACGCCGGGCAATATGACCTTGTCATGCTGATCTTTGGCGATTACTGTCCATTGAATCCTGAACAGCGGCGCACCCTGTTGGCGAATGTCCGGCGTGCGTTGAAACCGGGGGGACGATTTGTGCTCGATGTTTCGACCCGGCCTTTACGGATGAAACATGGCGCGAAAAACCAGTGGTATGCGGTGAAGCGCGGTTTCTGGCGCCCGGGACCCCACCTGGTATTGGAAACAGGATTTGATTATCCGGAACAATTAATTTACTGCAATCAGATGATTGTGATCGAAGAGGGCGGCGGGTTGACCGTCTATCGCAATTGGTTCCAGGATTACACGCCGGAGACCATTGAAGCAGAGTTATCCGTAGACGGATTCAACGTGGTTGGGTTATGGGGTGATCTGATGGGCACGCCCTGGACTGAAGATTCGGAGTGGATTGGGGTGGTTGCACAACGCCGTTGAGCCTGTTCGGTTGTTGGTTTGGACGAGAATATGAGGAGCGGTCGAGATTAACCTCACGAAATCTGCGAGTGTTGCCTGTGATGCAAGTTTTTGAGAATCGCCTGGACTTCTATTTGGTTTGCACTTTAAAAACCCGCAAAAGATCGCGTTTGGTTGGAGAAATCAAAAGCCGTCTGGCGGATGATATTAAGACCAAAAAAACAGCCGACCATCAGACCCAGCAGGCAGTTGATTTTATTTTAATTTATTGCTACAATTAATAATAAATAGAAAAAATTTTGTTAATATTCAGAATTGAATTTAAGGCGAATACACTCTTTGAAGCCTGCTATAGAATATGATGATGTGACATAAGGAATTCAATCTCGATTAGGCGTCCATTTTAACGAGGTTAATTGATTTAAGGGCACGGAATGCAGATGCATAGGTTTACGCCAGATTTATATCAATGTATACGATGTCACAGCACATTGAGGAATATTGGCTATTTTCCAGATCCTGGGAAGATGGCACGAATATCTCCCTCAAGAATTAACCCAGGCATTATTATTTATATATTACCGGATTAAATACCGTCTGTGGGATGAGTTCTCACGAAGATTATGGAAATTGCACCCGGGCAATTGGAAAATGATTTTCAGACAAAGGTCATCGATCTTCCAGAAAATCAGAAATTGGCAGCAAAAGAGCAAATATTGGTGGCGCCTACCCCGGTTCGCAAAGTCCCAGAGCTATTCACTACGCAAGGTCCCGAGTGTTTTATCCGTCATTGAAAAAGTCCCGGTTGGATTGGATTCAAGGCATTAAACATTTAACAGTATATTAGAGAAATGCTTCGACATGGAAAATAACCTTATGAGTTCTAACAAAAGCTTCATTCCTGAAGAGAATAAGGAATTATTCTTTACAACATTGATCACCGAATCAATGGATGGAATCCTGGTCATTGATAAAGAAGGTATTGTCCAGTTTGCGAATCCTGCAGCAAAGAAATTGTTTTCGGAAAAGGCAGCTAATTTAGAGGGTTATCATTTTGGCCTTCCCGCCATCAATCAACGTGTGGAAATCGTTCTACCTTTTGAATCAGCTCAACACACGATAGAACTTTATGCCAGAAGGATCACCTGGCAAGGACAAACCGCGCACCTGGCGATGTTAAGGGATGTCACTGATCGCGTGCGCTCAGAACAAGCGTTACATGAAAAAGAACAATGGCTTGAGGATACCAGCAGACTGACGAAAGTCGGCGCCTGCCGCCTCGAACCTGAGCCAAACACTGTTTGGTTGGATCCAATTTGCCGGGAGATCTTTGCCGTTGATGCGGATTATGATCCCAATTTAACCGACATACTCTCATTTTTCCCTGAGGAAGCCCGCGCTGAACTGGCGCAGGCAATTGAACGCGCTCGGAATGAGTGCATTCCTTATGAATTGGAACTGCCTTTCGTAAATGCGAAGGGAGAAGACCTTTGGGTTCATGTGATCGACCAGCCGGTTATAGAAGATGGTAAGGTTGTCAGCCTCAAAGGGATCTTCCAGGACATCACCCAGCAGCATATCGCTCAGGAAGCCCTGGCAGTCAGCGAACGCCGTTACCGGCAATTGTTCGATCATGCGATGAATGGTTTTGCTGTAAGTGAAGTGGTTTATGGTGATCAGGGTGAAGTTATTGATTTTATTCTGCTCAAAGTGAACCGTGAGTTTGAAAAGCAATTAGGGATTTCATGGGAACAGGCTATCGATAAATCTGTCATTGAGGTGATTCCCGGGATCAGAAACACGCCGGTTTGGGATGTTCTCATAGAAGTTGCAAAAACCGGCACCCCTCAGAATCTGGAAATTTATTCTGATATCTTCGATCGCTATTTCTTTATTTCAGTATACAAATATGCTGAGGGCCAGTTGGCAGTGATGTTTAATGACATCACTGACCGGATCAATATTGAGCAGGCGCTAAAACAAAATGAGAAGAAATTCCGACAGATGTTCCAAAATTCAATCAATGGCTCTGCTTTGCACGAGATCATCCTTGATGACAACGGAAAACCTGTTAATTTCATCTTTCTGGATGCGAACGCTGCCTTTGAGACCCATACCGGGATCAGACCGGAAGATGCCATCGGTAAACTGGCGACGGAAGCCCTGCCTGGGATTGAAGACACGGACCTGATTGATGTTTACGGCCGGATCGCTCTGACAGGTGAGTCAAAGCGTTTCGAAATTTATTATGAGCCGCTGGACAGGCATTTTATGATCACGGCCTTTTCACCAGAACCGAGGCAATTTGTTACGATCTTCTCGGATATCAGCGAGCGGATAAAGGCTGAACAGGCATTACAGCAGAGTGAAAATCGTTATCGCATGCTGTTTGAGAACGCCTTCAACGGATTCGTGCTGGTTGAGATGGTTGAAGATAACGAGGGTAACCCAACCGACTTCATTTTTTTGGAAATGAACGCGGCTTTTGAAAAACAGATTGGTTTGGTTGCCAAAGACGTCTTAAATAAACGCGCTTCGAAAGCAGCTCCTGACATTTTAAGGACGAATCTGATTGAACAGCTGGATCGGGTTAAAAAGTCCGGTGAAGCACAGCAGTATGAGTTGTTTGTTCCAGGCTGTGATCGTTATTTCCTGGTTTCTTCTTATATACCGGTAGAAGGCCAGGTTGCATCAATTACGCACGATATCACCGAGCAAATAAAGGCAGAAGCCCTTCTTCGTAAAAATGAAGAAAAATATCGCACCCTGTTTGAAGCCATGTCCCAGGGTGTGATCTATTATAATGCTGAGGGCAAGGTCGTTTCCATTAATCCTGCTGCAGAACACATTTTGGGAATAACCGCTCAAGACCTGTTCGGGAGATCACCTGAAGATCCTTTATTCCCGGCATTCAGGATGAACGGCGACCCACTTTCAGGGGAGCAGCATCCAGTAATCATAGCCCTTCGTACCGGAAAGAAAGTTGAAAACTTCTCCTATGGGACTTTCAATCCAAAGCGTAAAGATCTCGTCTGGCTTAATATCAGCGCGATCCCTCAATTCCATGAAGGTGAAGATAAGCCCTACCAGGTTTTTACTACCTTCCTGGAAATAACCGATCAGGTCAGGGTGCAGAAAGCGCTTGAAGAGCGGATAAACGAACTGCGTTGTCTTTCCCGGGTCAGCGCCATTATTCAGGAAAATCATTCCTCTTAATGAAACCTGTACAAATATCACAAATGAAATAGTTTACGGTTTGCAATTTCCAGAACTGGCAATGGCGCAAATCATTCTCGCTGGAGAGGTTTTCTCCTCTGCCAGAGATTTTAAATTAACCCAATATAAATTGTCTGTCCCGATCCAGATCCAGGATCAAGTTTTAGGAAAAATCACCGTTTGCTACCCTGAGAATAAACCATTTTTACTTCCGGAAGAGCTGAATTTACTGGAAGGCATTGCAGAACGGTTGGCCCTTTGGTATCACCAGAGCCGGGTCCAGGCTCAGTTCGAGGAGAGTGAACGGCGTTTCCGAAATGCCATCATGAATGCGCCAAACCCGATCATGATCCATGCTGTAGATGGGGAAGTGATCGAGCTGAATGATGCCTGGGTGGAAGGTTCGGGATACCATCGAGATGAAATAAACACGGTTGAAAATTGGATGAAACTGGCTCATCCAGATCGATATCAAGAAATTCAGCGTAATATTCGCGATAGTTTTTTGAATGAGAAAATTTCCGTAAATGGAGAATATCCGGTTAAAACCAAATCCGGTGATACTCAATATTGGTATTTCAACACAGCACCTTTGGGAAATTTACCTGATGGACGAATGGTTGTCATAACGGTGGCAATTGACATCACAAAAAGGATTATTGCCGAAGGTGAAAAGGATAATTACTTCAACAGAATCATCGCTCTGCGCGAAATTGACCAGTTGATGATATCCTCCCTTGACCTGGATCAGGTACTGGATAGGATTACTTCAAATTTGGGGAATGTGATCCAGTTTGATTCCATGGCGGTGATGCTGATTGACGGTGATCTTATCAGGATGATCGCCTGTCAAGGTTTCAACGAACCGGAGGAGATTTTAAAACTGCAATTTCCTTCCGAACCGGGATTCCCGAACTTTGAAGTTATCGAGAATGCTGAACCTATCGCTCTTACTGATGTTTCCAAAGACTATCCCAGATTCCTGCAACCGGGAAAACCTCACTTATCTGGAGAGATAAAAGCCTGGCTGGGCGTTCCATTGGTGAACCAGGAAGAAGTGATCGGGATGTTTACCATTGATCGTCTGGAAGAGAAGCCATTCACAGAACAGGATATTGATATTGCGACGCAGTATGCGAACCTGGCAGCAACCGCGATCACCAACGCACAATTGTTTAAGCAGACCAAATCTCATCTTGAAAAACTGGAGATCCTTCGTAAAATCGATGCAACCATTACCACCAGCATTGACATATCAAATGCTTTGGAGACTATTCTGACTCAGGTAAGAAATGGGTTGGGAGTGGACGTTGTATCGGTGTTTTTGTATGACGACAGCGATCGGACCTTGAATTACGCTCAAAGTATTGGTTATAAAACCAAGGGCCATCCCAAAATCAAGGTGAACATCGGCCAGGGTTATATCGGTAAAGTGGCAGCCACTATGGAACCGCTGTTCATCCCTGAAGTTGAATTTTCTGATGACGGACATAAATTTCCATTCAGTTTGGAAAAAGAGAAGATCGTCTCCTATTATGGGTTCCCATTGGTGTCGAAAGGGAAAATGCTTGGTGTCTTACAGATCCTTCATCGAGAGAGATTGGAACCTGACGCGGATTGGATTGAATTTGCCGAAACCCTTACCCGGCAAACGGCAATCGCTGTGGACAGCCTGAAATTGGTCAAGAGTTTGGAGTCAACCAACCTGGAGCTACGGGAAGCCTATGACGCCACGATTGAAGGTTGGGCGCATGCGCTTGAAATCCGGGATAAGGAAACGGAAGGGCACAGCCGCAGAGTCGAGAAGCTGACTGTTGAAGTTGCAAAAGAATTCGGGTTTGATAAAGAAGCCATGGTCCATATCCGACGAGGCGTTTTATTGCATGACATTGGAAAAATGGGTATCCCTGACAATATTTTGCATAAACCCGGCCCTCTAAATGAGGAAGAATGGGTCGTCATGCGTCAGCATCCCGTATATGCCTACGATATGTTGAAATCAATTGACTACCTCATCCCGGCTTTGACCATTCCCCACTATCATCATGAACGTTGGGACGGTTCCGGTTACCCGGATGGGCTTAAAGGGGAGAATATCCCGCTGGAAGCCAGGATCTTTGCAGTTGTGGATGCCTGGGACGCGCTCACCTCAGACCGCCCTTACCGGAAGGCCTGGAGTAAAGAGGAAACACAAATTTACCTTCACGAACAAGCCGGAAAGGATTTTGATCCGGAGGTTGTAAAGACTTTTCTGAGAATTTTAAATATTACTTAGTCAGGAATTCTTCGAAACCTGCTTTTATTACAAAAAAATCCGCTCACCCTAACCTGGAACCGGGATGAGCGGATTATTTATTCCAATCCTGAGGCAATCCTAATCACTACGATAAATTAACCCGCTCGGATCGACCCAATCATAGGTGCCGCCTGGGTGGCGGACCAATGCTCCGTCGAGACCTGCACCGAGGATCAGGGTTTGCTGGTCCGGCGCGAAGATGAGATCAGAGAAACTGACCTGGTCTTCCACTTCGATCTCCCTGATCATGGTTGCGCCGTTATCGGCGCTGCGATAAACGCCCTGGCCTGAAATGGCTGTATAGGTGATTGCCGGGTTATTCGGATCGGTGATACTGATCTCTTTGCTGTAATTCAATGAACAGGTTGCCATCAGGTCTTCCATCGGAAGTCCGGCATCATTCGCTTGTGGCTCATCCGATTCGACCTTGAACACGCCCTGGTCCACCCAGGTCATACCGAGGTCGGTGCTGGTGTAGGCTTTACGTTCGGCTTTACTCCCATACGTACTTCGCTCGGGGGTAAAAGCCACAATTGTGTTTCCATCGACGGTCAGGCACTCTATGTCATCATAACCCGGCGCCGGCGCGTCCGCGAGGGAAACCATCACCAACAGCACGATAGGCGCAAAGCGCCAAATTCTTCGGCTTGTTTCACGCGGCTGTCGCCAGACCCACCAGGCGACCGGCAGCCCGATCAGGGCCACCAGGTCCGTTGGGTCAAGCCGGAGCTTGAGCGCGGATCCAAAAATGGATGCGAAAAGCTGGTTGACCAATGCATTGGTTGGCGGCACCGTTTTGAGGAGTACCCACAGCAGGGCGGAGACCCCTGCCGCCAGTGGGAAAGCTTTTTCAAGCGAGATAGGTGCGATAAGCGCAGCGATGAACAGCGGCAGGATCACCATCCAGGCCAGGTCGCCCAATTTACCCGTCAACCAGGAGGGTGCGAGAGGCTGGAAAACCAATGCATTGAACAGGATCAGGATGAGTGCGAAGATGACAATTGGATGAATCAAGACATGCCAGGCTTTTTTTGTTCGGTTATTTTGCATTTCTCCTACTCCTTGTGTAATTTTCTCCCGTAAAAATTTAACGATGTACTTAATTATTTATACAGGATTTTATCCTTTTTTGGCAATGAATTAGGCAAAGCACTGAGACAGTTTTTTTCCATTATTTTCAAACGTCATTTAAATAAAAAAGGCGCTCGTTGAGCGCCTCAATCAACATGGGCTATCAAATCTCAGTACGAATTGATCTTTGCCCAATCGCCGTTGAAGTTGGCGGCGGCTTCGTCCACCAGGTCCTGGGTCAGGTAGGTTTCGACGTCCTTTTCCCAAATGAAGGCGGACTTGATGCCATAGGCGGCATAACGGGCGATCTCGGTCGCATCATAGATGCCTGTGCAGATCTCGACGTCATAGCCCTGGGTCTCGATGATGTCCTGCATGGCGAACACACCTTCCATTTTGGAGATGATGTTGCGCTTCTGGAGCATGCCGCTGTAGGGTGCAACCGCCACCGCACCGGCCGCAACGGCGAAGACCATCCAGGTGCTGGTCGGGACGGCGGTCGCCATCACGTGTAATCCCTGGTCGGTGAGCTTGCGGATGACAGCCAGGCCGTTGCGAGTGGCCGGTACCTTGATCCGCATCTTTGCCGGGTCAATAGCGAGCATGGTGTCCGCTTCCTTGAGCATCTCATCCACACTCCCGGCGTGGAGCTGGTAATAAGCCGCCGGCGCGATCTTGCAAAGGTCGGCGAAAATGGATACCGGGTCGCGGCCTTCCTGGGCGACCACGTGGGGGTTGGTGATCACACCCTGGAAGACGCCGTAAGCCAGGCATTCCTCAGTACGTTTGGGATTGGCAGTTGCAAGCCAGAATTTCATTGGATTCTCCTATAGTTTTGCAATCAATTTTTTATGTGCTTCAAATAAAGCCTGTTCGCGGGATATGACCTCTTCCAAATCGTCAGAGACGTTGTGACTTGGGTAGATATGGAAGGGGATATCACCTTCGATCAGCAAGCGGATCGTTTCAACCACGATGGCGTTCATCACCACCATCGCGGCGATGGTGGAACCGCCGCCGGCCCGAACGTTGCCCTTCAATGTGACCAATGCATCACCCTCAGGAACATGGGTATCAATGTGGATATCGGCGATCTCCATCAGTCGTTTGTTGAGCGAATTCTTGGGCCGGTTGGCTTTGGCATGGACAGTGGAGCCGATGCTGATGGTGGTCAGACCTTGCTGGTTGGCCAGGTTACAGAGTTCAACCGGAAGGGCGTTGATGCCGGAGTTGGAGATCACGATCAGCGTGTCCCGGGGGGTCAGGTCGTAATTTTCCAGGATGACTTCGGCAAACCCGGTGGTCTGTTCGAGGAAGGACATCTGGCGCTGGCCGCCTTTGCCGGTGACGAAGCCGTTGAAGCCCAGTTCCGGTTCGGTGATCTGTACAAAACCAACAATGGAGCCGATCCGGGGGAAGGCTTCCTGGGCTGGCAGGGCGCTGTGACCGGCGCCGAACATCAACACGGCGCGTCCGGCCTGGATGCTGGCGGCGCAGGCTTTAGCCGCTGCCTGGATTGTTTCCTGCTCATCCTGTTCGATGGCAGTGATGACCTTTTGGATTTCGGGAATGAATGCCATGAATTTGTCCTTATTGTCTGATTGGATTCTACCGCATGATTTTCTCAATGATAATCACCTTTATCAAGTAAAAAGTTAAAAAACAAATCTATATTTTTAACTGACCCCATCCTCGACCCTTCCCCTCATTGAGGGGAAGGGTGCCCGCAGGGCGGAAAGGGGTTAATTTTGATTGAATAATCAATGAAAAAAGAAAATGAATATTTAACGAAAACTACTATAATTCTTTTCTGGTAGAATCAGCGCATATTCAAGCTGATGAACGGGACAGGAACGACAATACAAAGGAAGTACTCCCATGCCATTTGAACTGAATGCACCCTACGAACCGACCGGCGACCAGCCCAAAGCGATTGCGGAACTGATCGAGGGTATCCAGAAGGGTTATCACGACCAGGTGCTGTTGGGCGCAACGGGCACCGGCAAGACCTTCACGATTGCCAATGTGATCCAGCAGGTGCAGCTGCCGACACTGGTGATGGCCCATAACAAAACCCTGGCCGCGCAGCTCTATGCCGAATTTAAGGAATTTTTCCCCAAGAATGCGGTGGAGTATTTCGTTTCCTATTACGACTATTACCAGCCTGAGGCCTATGTCCCCCAGCGCGACCTGTATATCGAAAAAGAGACGGACATCAACGAAGAGATCGACCGCCTGCGGCTGGCTGCGACCACAGCCCTGATGTCCCGCAAGGACGTGATCATCGTGGCGTCGGTTTCGGCGATCTATGGCCTGGGTGACCCGGAAGCCTATCGGGGCAACCTGATCAGGCTGGAAACCGGCGAGATCTACCGGCGGAATGCGCTCCTGAGGCGGCTGGTGGAAAGCCAGTATTCACGCAACGACTTTGAACTGAAGCCGGGCGTGTTTCGCGTGCGAGGCGATACATTGGAAATACTCCCGGCCTACGACGACACCCGGGCTTACCGGATTTCTTTCTTCGGCGATGAGGTTGAGCGGATCATATCCGTCAACCCGCTGACCGGTGAAGTGTTTGAAACGATGGACGCGGTTGAAATCTATCCCGCCAAACACTACATCACAGAAGAAGAACGAATGGCGCAGGCGATTGGCAATATTGAGCTTGAATTGAATGAGCGGCTGGCAGATCTGCGCAGCAAGGAAATGCTGCTGGAAGCCCAGCGCCTGGAGCAGCGCACCCGATACGACCTGGAGATGCTGCGCGAGGTTGGGTATTGCTCCGGGATTGAGAACTATTCCCGGCACATTGACGGCCGACCAGCCGGGTCATCCCCCTGGACGCTGATCGACTTCCTGCCGAAAGATTACCTGCTCGTGCTGGATGAATCGCACATGATGGTGCCGCAGATCCGGGGAATGTACAACGGGGACCGGTCTCGCAAGCAGGTGCTGATCGATTACGGCTTCCGGCTGCCTTCCGCATTGGATAACCGCCCATTGAAGTTTGATGAGTTCGTCCAGCAGATGGGGACGACCATCTATACCTCCGCCACCCCGGCGAATTACGAACTGGAAAAGGCCGACCAGGTGGTGGAACAGATCATCCGCCCGACCGGGTTGATCGACCCAGAAGTGATCGTCCGGCCGACTGAAGGCCAGGTGGATAACCTGGTTGGAGAGATCAACCAGCGCGTGGAACACGGCGAACGGGTGTTGGTCACCACGCTCACCAAGAGAATGGCCGAAGACCTTTCGGATTACCTGATTGAACTGGGATTGAAGGTGCATTACCTGCACTCGGAGATCGACACGCTGGAGCGGATCGGGATCCTGCGGGACCTGCGGTTGGGTGTATTCGATGTGGTGGTGGGCATCAACCTGCTGCGGGAAGGACTGGACCTGCCGGAGGTGTCGCTGGTGGCGATTTTAGATGCGGACAAGCAGGGCTTCCTGCGTTCCGGCACCGCGCTGGTGCAGACGATTGGGCGCGCGGCAAGGCACCTGCACGGCGAGGTGATCATGTATGGCGATCAAATCACCGATGCCATGCGGTTCGCGATTGATGAGACCAACCGACGGCGCGAAATCCAGCGGGCCTATAACGTTGAACATCACATTGAGCCGGCCAGCGTGGTCAAGGCGGTGCGTGACCTGACCGACCGGCTGGCGCGGGACGTCGGCGCAGAGTCCGGTGAGGGGTTGCGCGGCAAGGCCAGCAAGCTGGAACAGAAGGAACTGATGCGGATGATCGTTGAGCTGGAGAAGCAGATGAAGGCCTCCGCCAAGGAGCTGGAATTCGAACGGGCGGCATTGCTGCGTGACCAGATCTATGAACTGCGGACGATGCTGGCGGATGAATCCGACTTACCGCCGTGGAAGAAGGTCACGCTGCTGACGGGGGGCGGGGAAGAGTAGGGTTATCATTGCGACGGCGCCGAAGGCGAAGGAAGCAATCTAAGAATTACGCAATAATCAGCCTATCTCCAATATAAAGCTAAATAATCAATCAAATTCTGAGATCGCTTCGTCGCACCCTTGGACTTTGCCAGCGTCTCCTGGCGCTCGGCACGTCGCTGATCTGGCTTGATGCCACTCAGCTCGTCGCGATGAAAAAAATTATAAGGTATGCAGCACCGCAAAGCGTTGGAACTCCCCCTTGGCGTCTGAAAACTCATAATCGACATCTTTCACTTCCGCTGCTGATGGCCCCCCGGCGCAGTATGACAGGTATTAATCTAAATTGCCAGAAGCATATAAATTTTTCCCTCAGTTTTGTATCCAGCAAAAACATCAAATGATTCAACCTAGATTTACCATCTTCTCGGCTGGGCATTTGATATAAAACACTGCAGGCTTCCATTGGCGCACGTTGAGCAGCCAATGCTATTTCGCTATCGCCAATTGATTGATCACCGTCCTTGACTAATTCAAGTGCCAGGGCGGCATAAGCCGCCGGGCCAACAATATGCTTGGTTTGGTGGATATCTTTTAATGGATGCGTATATGCGCTGGACGCCGCGAGTCCCGCTGCGGTGGCAGCGGCTGAAGCGGCGGAGTTATCAGTTTCCCTTGCTGCAGAAAATGCTGCCAGGGCAATGGTGCGTAACCTGGCAATTCGTTTTCCTCCTTGGGCAAATTCTCGAACAGCATCTATTGCATCACGAGGTCGGGAGTCTGCATCAGTAAAGTTCTCAAAGATTGGCAAAGCTCTTTCCGCGCAGTCTGCTGCCCAGGCTCCGATGGCTCGCAGAGAATCTAAACTTAAAGAAAAATATTTAGAGTTGTCCGACATTTTATCATTCTACCAAGGATAAGTGAATGAAATTCTTAATTCTTGGCTAAAATCAGAACGTGTGTAATACCGCGAACCTTTGAAACTCCCCCTTGGCATCGGAAAAATCATAATCGACATTTTCAACATCCGCGCTCAGCGGACCCCGGCGTAACTTGACCAGAAATTGGTTGAGGTCGTCATGCGGACCTTCAGCAGTGACTTCCACGCGGCCATCCCATAGGTTGCGCACCCAACCGGTCAGACTGAGTTCATTGGCAGACTGGAGCACGAAGTAGCGGAAACCGACTCCCTGCACCCGGCCGGTGATTTTGGCGTGTAAACGAAGATTTCCTTGTTCAGGCATGGGATTGCTTTCTTTTTATTTTGTATTGGGTAATTTTACCCGAAGGGAAGTCAATAAAAAGATAATCGCGCTTTTTATGAGGAAGGGGTATGGAAGGGGATTTTGTCACGTGCGCTGCGCGGCACGTAACCTACGATTTGAGTGTGAAGGAACTGAAAGAAGGTTCCATGCCTCGTTAGTGGGTAAGGGGCATGGAAGGGGATTTTTTTCGTGCGCTGAGCGGCACGCGACCTACGGCTGAACGTAAAGGAAGTTTAACGAAGGGACAGGGAGGGGGTGATTAATTATTCCTCATCATCAAAACCATCGAAGTCTTCAAAGTCATCATCTTCGTCATCTTCATCGGCGAAACCTTCTTCGTCGTCATCATCCAACAAGTCCTCCTGATCGTCTTCATCAACGACCAGCAGGTCGAAAGAGTTGACCTGCTCGGTGAAGTCCAGATTTTCAAGCGCTTCTTCCAGGAGTTGAATTTCTTCAGGATCTTCCGTCTCTTCCAGGTTTGCTTCGATCAAACTGCGGACGCCCTTGCCGCCGATCTTGGAGAGCGCCCAGATTGCGGCGAAAAAGATGTCGTCATCGTCGGTACCTTCTTCAAGCATATCAAACAAAACTTCACGGGCGGCAGACATTTCCAATTCGCCGGCTGCACGGATTGCCTCGTAACGTACGACAGAATCGGGATGTTCGAACATCTCCAGGACGGATTTCCCCCAGCGCTTTCTGTCGTATGAGCGCCCCATCGCAAACAAAGCCGTTTGGAGCCAATCCTCATCGTTGGTGTCGTAAGCGACCTGGATCAGGTTGGGGACTTCCGGATGGCTGGCATAACCCAGCGCTTCCAGCGCCCGGCGGCGCACCAGCACCTCATCTGAACCGAGGTGGGTTTGGATCAGAGAGTCCAGGATCTCTTTATAGGTTTCTTTGCTGATCTCTTCCAGTTCACCGAGGTAGACGAAGATCCCCAAAGCGGTCGCTGCTGCTGCCCGGACGATGGACTCCGGGTCTTCCTGGAGCAGCCTCAGCAGCATTGGTGCGATCTTCTCCTCTTCCGATTGCCAGAGCAAACGGATGGCAGTGGAACGGGCAACCGGGTCTGCATCCTCGAGCGCCATAATCGCAACCGGGTCAAAGAACAGCAGTGTATCACCCTCGGCCATGGTTTCCATATCTTCCAGCAGCCCACGCCGGCGTTGCAGCAAGACCTCAGGCCAGACCTCCTTCAATTGAGCGAGGTCCCTGGAGCTGATATCGGAAAAGAAATAGATCATCTTGGTAGGGAAGGGCGCTTCATTATTGAGCAGCGCATCTTTTATTTCATTGAAGTCGTATGTTTTTTGGTAAGGTGAATCCATTTATGTTTCCTCGAAAAATTGTCAGGGAAGGACAACCGGGTTGGTGAAGTCCAGAACGGTGATGAATACCATCAACAGGATCAGCAGGATGAAACTGACCGTGTTGACTGCATTTTCCCATTTCTGTGGGATGCGTTTTTTGAAGAGCAGTTCAGGCAGTGTGAACAGGATCCGGCCTCCATCCAGCGCCGGGATCGGAAGCAGGTTGGTGATCCCCAAAGCGAGGGAGATGTTGGCAATGATGGACAGTGTGAAGACCGGGATTGGTTCTGCTATTTGAGCCTCGCTTTCCTGGTCCATTGTCACAGCCTGACTATAGATATCATAAATACCCTTATAGCCGACCGGGCGGGCAACCGCAGGATCAACAGTCCCACTGATCAGACGCCCCGGGAGCAGCAGGGTTTCTTTGATAACATACCCTGTCGCCTGGAAAGCATAGCCCACCGACTGGAAGAACGGCGTAGGCTTCAATGGATTGGTTAACCCCACGCCCATGCTGCCCTCACCTTCCGGTGGATTTAGACGGGGTGTGAGGGTGAAGGTCTGAAGTGATCCCTCGCGGTCAACCGTAAGGGTAATTTCCTGTCCAGCGAGCTCTTTGACGGTGGTGATCACCTGGTCAATATCTTCAACAGGCTGGTTATTGATCGTAATGAAGATGTCACCCGGCAGCAGACCAGCCTGCATAGCCGGTGAATCTGCGGTAACCTCACTGACCATCGCCTGGTTGGAGGCCGGGACACCGACAGCGGAATAGATCACGACCAGCAGGATGATGCCGATCAGGAAGTTCATGGCTGGTCCGGCCAGTGCAATCAAAAACCGCTTCCAGGCCGGTGCGGATGCCATGCCGCCTTCAGCCTGGTCATCCGTTTCGCCATGGGGTTTGATGAAACCGCCGAAGGGGATCCAGTTGAGGGTGATCTCGGTGCCTTTCCACTCACCCAGTTTTGCCAGGCGGGGTGGGTAACCGAAGCCGAACTCGTCCACCGGGATCCCAACCGCCCGGGAAACGAGGAAATGTCCCAGTTCATGGAAAAAGATCAGTACACTGATGACCAGGACGACCTGTACTATTAATAAAAACACGCTCATTGTTTCAAATACCTCTCGATCCCGCACCGTGAAAACGATGACGGGCGCTTTTTTTGATTTCGTTCAGCAAATAATTATACCTTTTGGGTACAGACTTGCGAATCGTTGTCAACCAGCCGGGCAGGACCGGCCGGGACACCGCTCATTATATCCAGCACACCCGGTATTTTGCGTAGACGAGGCAAGACATCACTCAATGCGGATTTCAGACAGAGCACGTGCACGTTCGGCCCGGCATCGAGGGTATAGGTGACGGGCAGGCCTTCCACCTGCCAGCGTTTGACCGCTTTCATGATCGTAAGCGATTCTGGCTGCCAGTAGAACAGCGGCGGCTCGGAAGTCATCATGACGGCATGCATCAGGTTGCTGTCCAGTTCGATGACCGACGCAAATGCGTCAAAATCCCGGTCCAGGATGGCCTGCTTACACAGCTTCATCCGGCGTTTGGAGTCCGCAACTCGGGCTGCCTGCAGCGGACTGGTGTCTGCCAGCAGCATCCCGGCCTCCGAACCAATGGATTTATGTTCGTGACTGAGGATGGCGATGCAATCCACCAGGTCCCAGTGATCCGCAGGAGCGAAGGAAATCGCGTAGGACTCATTGGTTTGCGGGTCGGTGTGCCATTCTACAAACCCACCGGGGATGGAACGGCAGGCGGAACCGGAACCGAAGCGCGCCAGGGAGGAGAGGGCCGGTTCAGAAAGGGTGAGGTTAAAGGCCGCGGTGCCGGCCAGGGTCAGTGCGGCAAAGCCCGAGGCGGATGACGCCACCCCGGCGCCAACCGGGAAGTTGTTCTCGCTCTCGATTTGGGCGTAAGTATTCTGCCCGGCCAGCCGGCGGATACGGTCCATGAACTGCTGAACGCGGATGAGGGGTTCCCCAGTCACCTGTTCACTATTCAAAACGAAAATATCTTCAGTTAAATCCGGGTCAAGCGTTACCGTGGTGCGGGTGGAGAGACAGCCGATGTTCATCGAAAGAGAATCATTGGCCGGGATCCGGTTGGGACCATCTTTCAGCCCCCAGTATTTAATGAAGGCGATATTGGGATGCGCCAGTGCGGTGGCTTGTTGGGTCATATCCAGAAGGATACTCTAGGTAGGTGAGGAGGTCAATTGGTGGGGAGGAAAATGGTTGGTTTTACATAAAACCAAAACATCAAGAATTTTTATAATATTTTGTAGAGACAAATCAACTTGACAATAGTATCAATAATGGTATCATATAGCTATGGCATCCATCAAAGATATTCTTTCTGAAATGCATCAAAACCCTAAAGGTGTAAAATTTAATGACCTTTGTAAAGTATGCGACCATTACTTTGGGGAAGCCAGACAATCGGGAAGCAGTCACAGAATTTATAAAACACCCTGGGTAGGAGATCCAAGGATTAATATCCAGAACGATAAAGGAATGGCGAAAGCTTATCAAGTGAAGCAAGTCATCAAAGCGATTGAACGATTGAACGATTGAACGTGTGTAATCCCCCTTATGGGGAGTTGGAGGTATGAGATAATGTTACAAAATGATTATTATACTTATCGAGTTTTATGGTCGGAAGAAGATGGCGAATACCTGGGCTTATGTGCAGAATTTCCGTCATTGAGCTGGTTGGCTTCAGATCAAGAAGAAGCGCTTAAAGGCATTCGAAAGGTGGTTTCTGAAGTTGTAGCAGACTTAATAAAAAATAATGATATTGTTCCAGAGCCTCTGGGGATGAAACAATTTAGCGGCCATTTCATGGTCCGGGTAACACCTGAACTTCACAGACAATTGGCAATTGAAGCAGCGGAATCCCATGTAAGTTTAAATCGATTGGCAAACGATAAACTTAGCAGAGCGAGATGCTAAATAAAAAAAGATGATGTCCATTGAAATAGATCAAATTACAAGTGACTGCGTTAATTAATCGCAGTCACTTGTTATATAGTTTAATGCTGGACGCGAGGATAAAAAAGTTTTATTGATCCGATATTTATGTTTATGGACTTTGTGAGATTTTATTATTACAATAGATTATTCATTAATGTCCATTATCCTGGAGTGTTATCATGCAAATTTATCCCGTTGAAACAAAGAAAGACCTGAAAGCGTTCATTCAATTCCCCTACGAACTTTACCGCGACGACCCGATTTGGGTGGCACCGCTGCGGTCGGAACAGTGGGCGCAGTTCGATCCTAAGAAGAACCCCATGCTGGATCACTGTGAAACAGCCCTATTCCTGCTCAAGGATGGAGACAAGGTCATTGGCCGTTGTTCCGCCTTCATCGATCGTCTGGCCGTTGATCACTGGGGAGAACCAATTGGGTTGTTCGGATCGTTTGAGTGTGTGGAAGATGAAAATGCTGCGCACCTGCTCTTGGGAACGGCACGGGATTGGCTGCGGGCACGCGGGATGAAGGCCATGCGCGGGCCCTGGAGCTTTGCCTCCCAGGAGTGGGGGCTGGAGATAGAGGGACATGAACGCCGGCCGGTGATCATGGCGCCGCACAACCCGCATTATTATCAGGAGTATTTCGAATCCTTTGGTCTAAAGAAGGCGATTGACCTGTTTGCCTACCTGGCGGATATGGGCAATGGTTACGAGATCCCTGACCGCATCCTGACCTTGACCGACAAGATCCAGGAGCGTTACGGCGTTACAGTGCGGCCGGTAGATATGGATCGTATTGAAGCGGAAGTGATGACGATTGTGGAAGTTTCCAACCGCTCGATCTCGGAGAATTGGGGCTATTACCCGGTCACGATGGATGAGGCCAGGGCGATGGCCCGCGATCTGAAACAGATCGTCAATCCGGACGCGCTGTTGATCGCTGAGGATGCCGACGGCAATCCGATCGGGTTTGGTCTTTCCCTGCCCGATATCAATACCCTGCTGGATGGAATGAATGGGCGATTGTTCCCCTTTGGCTGGTTGAAAATGCTGACCGGGCTGAAGAAATTGAAGAATTATCGTATGTGGGCCCTGGGCGTTGTGGAAGAATTTCAGGGCAAAGCGATCGACACCCTGCTGTATCGTGCAACCTACGAAGCATTGAAAGACCTGCCGGTTTGTATGGAGATCAATTACGTGCTGGAAAACAATGATCGGATGAACAATGCTTTGATGAAATTAGGCGTGGAACCGATTCGGCGGTACCGGGTATTTGAAATGCCAATCTGAGATTCTCAGATAAACAATCATTCATTTTAATTAAAATATTCAAAGTCAATCGATAAAAACCGTTTTCCAGAGTTGTTTGGATTGATAGATTTCTAATGCTATCAAGGTCGTATTGGATTAGAATTTCCACGTATATATATTCCAGATTGGGAGAAAAATTATGAGTGGAAAAATTGTCATCATTGGAGCGGGTTTGGGAGGACTGGCAGCTGGGTGTTATGCCCGGATGAACGGGTTTGATACAGACATTTATGAAATGCACACTAAGCCGGGTGGTCTCTGTACGTCCTGGCGACGCAATGGTTACACAGTTGATTATGCGATTCACGATCTTTCAGGTCCAAATGAAAAATCAGCGCTGTATTTTCTCTGGGAGGAACTTGGTGCTTTAGTGGGTACACCAATGCATTATCATCAGGAATTCTGGCGGGTTGAGACGCCCAATGGGATTCAAATTCCAATGTATCGCGATATCGAAAAATTTGCTGCTGAGTTAAAGAAAATAGCCCCGGAAGATGAAGCACTGATCGACACTTATCTGAAAGATTTACGAAAATTCGGAAAAGTGGAATTCATGGGAATCTTTTCGGGAAAAGTTCGCAATTTTCTGAGTATGCTTCCGTTAATGGGAGCAATGAAGAAATGGGGCGGTGTGTCTATGAAGGAATTTTCCGAACGGTTTTCCAATCCTACACTGCACAAGACATTTTCCTATTTCCAATATGGTTGGCCGAATGTCCCGGTGATGATCCATATGGCGTTTGCCGGGATGTGCCATCAGGGTTTGTTTGGCTACCCCGAAGGCGGTTCCCTGGCTTTTTCTGAAAATATTGCTCGTCGATTTGAAGAATTGGGCGGAACGCTCCATTGTGGCACGGCGGTAAAGCGGATCTTGGTTGAAAATGACCGGGCAGTTGGGATTGAATTGGCTGACGGCAGCCGGATAGAGGCGGATTACGTCATTTCTAACGCCGATGGTTACTCTACTATTTATCAGATGCTTGAAGGTAGCTACAAAAACGATTCGATCGATAAGTACTTTAATGAAATTACCGATGAGCAGGAGATGAACACCACAATCAGCCTGGGTATAGCAAGGACATTCCCAAAAGAATGGCGGGCAATCACATTTGTGCTTGAAGAACCGGTTGAGATTGCAGGTGAAGAGAGAGAAAACATCGATGTGGAATTCTTTGGAGATGAATATGGCTTTGCACCCGAAGGAAAATCCGTGTTGAAGATCCTGATGAAATCAAAATATTCGTATTGGAAAATGTTAAGAGAAGATGCAGGGGCGTATAAAACCGCAAAGGCAGAAGCTATCTCAAAAGTGGTTGAAATCCTAACAAAGCGATTTCCCGGACTTGAAGATCAAATTGAAATGCAGGATATGGCCACGCCACTCACCGTTGAAAGATATACCGGCTGCATCCAGGGGAATCAGGCCTGGTCACCGCCGAATTTTAGCTTGATGACCATGATGAAGGGTTTTACCCATCAATTACCCGGACTGGAGAAGTTCTATATGGCTGGTCAATGGGCGTTAGCGAGCGTTGGTATTCCAAATGTAGTATCAGACGGAAGAAACGTGATCAAAAAGATCTGTAAGATGGAGAAAAGACGTTTTAAAACGTCGAAGGTGCAATCTTAACCCTTCCAGGATTCGAACAGATCATTATCGATCCCGATCCGGGCCAACATCCGGCCGACGGTCGCATTAATCAGGTCGTCAATTGTGGTTGGGTGGTTGTAAAAAGCCGGGACGGGCGGGAAGATGATCGCGCCCGCGGAAGCGGCTTGCACCATCAAGCGAAGGTGTCCGGCGTGAAGGGGGGTCTCTCGGACGGCGAGCAGCAGCGGTCGTCCTTCCTTTAAGCAGACATCAGCAGCGCGTTGGATCAGGTTCTCGGCATAGCTGTTGGCGATACCTGAAAGTGTCTTTATGGAGCAGGGAACAACCAGCATCCCATCCGTTTGGAATGAACCGGAAGCGATGGCAGAACCGAGATCGTCCGGAGGGTAGACCACATCCGCCAGTTTGGACGCCTCATCAAACGATACACCTGTCTCCTCAGCCAGAACTCGTTGACCCATGGAACTGATAATGAGGTGGGTTTCCAAATTGAGCTTCTGCAAGGTTTCCAGCATCCGCAGGCCGTAGATGGCTCCACTTGCGCCGGTAATTGCGAGGATGATCCTTTTATTTTGTGCCATATTCAAATTATACTGGAGACGGAAGATTGTGTATGGCGAGTGGTGAATAGGGAATGGTGAAAATTTATGGTTCTTACTTTGAAATACAAATTGCGAATCTTAGTTTTTCATATTTTCCTTGCTGTGATAATCCTGTCCGGATGTCAGGCTTTAGAAACACCTCAAACCACAATCACTTTAAAGCAAACAGCTACAACGATTTCGACTCTGCCTGATGGTGTATCGATCATTCCCGGGACTGGGAAGAGTTTTTACGACCAGGTCTACTGCCAGATCGATGGGGTTGACCTGATCTTTGACCTGCACTATCCCGAACAAGGAGAAGGGCCATATCCCCTGGTCATTTACGTGCACGGCGGATCCTGGCAGGAGGGTGACCGGCGAGGTGGCGCGGGGGTGGTTTTCACGGATGCCCTGCTGGATGCCGGGTATGCTTTTGCCGCTGTCAATTACCGCCTGGCACCGGAGTATACCTTCCCCGCGATGATTGAGGATGTGAAATGTGCGGTGCGGTTTTTCAGAGCCAACGCTGACCTGCTGAACCTGGATCCGGAACGTTTTGCCGCCCTGGGCGGCAGCGCAGGCGGACATCTGGTGTCGCTGCTTGGGTTAACGTCGGACCAGGACCTTTGGGAATTGGCCGGGTGTTATCAGGGCGTTTCCAGCCGGGTGGCGGTTGTGGTGGATATGTTCGGCCCAATGGATTTGCGGCCGATAGCTGATCCGGCATACCGGGATGGGTGGGGAGATGTCTTCGGTGATGCGGTATTTGACTCGGATGCGATGTGGAATATCAGCCCGTTGAAGTATGTAACCAAAGATGCACCTCCGTTCCTCGTCATGCATGGTGATGACGATCCGACAGTCTTTCTGCACCATTCGCAGAACCTGGCTGCAGCCTTGGAGGAGGCAGGTGTGCCGGTTGAATTGATCGTGGTTTCCGGTGGGGGACATTCCAATGACCTTTTCCGTCCCGGCGCTGCGCCGGATTTGAATTCGCTGACGGAGTCACTGTTGGCGTTTTTAGGAGAGTATTTGAAGTAAGTTTTTTTATTGTCATTGCGAGGAAACACCGCTGGGTGTGACGAAGCAATCTTCTAATTGGATTTGTAAATACTTCCTATATTAGGAATCTTTCATCAGTCTCAAGGCTAGTCTAAAGTAAATTTTACTCAAATAAGAAGATTGCTTCCTTCGCCGTCGGCTTCGTCGCAAAGACAACAGGGATTGTCAATCCCCCAAAACCTGAATTATGCTCTTTCCCGCATCCACTTCCAGCCGTTGACCGGAGGAAATTTGCGCTATGTCGACCTGATCGATGCAAGGGATCTCGGCGATGATACAGCCGACCGCTGTGATCGTCTCGCAATCGGCGTTCACGATCGCCAATGGGGCATGCCCGTTCTTCTTCAAGCGATAAAGCACGTAGGAACCCACCGTGGATCCCTTTCCACTGGGGAAGACCAGCACTTTACCGGCGATGGATTGCCCCTGCAGGTTGTGCCCGGATTCGGTGATCACCCCTGTTTCAGGATCGACACCGCCGTAAAAAGAGATCCCCATCCGGCTGACCAGCGCTTCACCGCTGGCCTGCCCCGGGAAGATCGTACGACCCGTGAGTGTTTTTGGCGAGGTCATTGAGTGGCCTCCCGGACAACATCATCGAAGGCCAAAAGACGGGTCTTGAATCGGTTCTTGGCATCGGCATAATAGCAGGCTTTGGCCGAATCGGTCGCCAGGGCGTTGAACCGGCCGCGGATAGGCGCCACCACACAGCAGGTGTCCGTGGCAAACTTGGCACCTGCCCTCTCAATGATTGCGGTATATCCCATACGGTCCGCCATCCCTTTGACCGGGCGGGAAGTCGTGATCCAAAACTCCTTGGTTACCTGTTTGCCTTCCAATAACGCCGCGATCCGCTGGATCTCCCGCAGAGAAAGGTGCGGACAGCCCAGGCTGACAAAATCCACTTCATCGGCTGACGCATTGTTCAGGCCGGCACGCGCCTGGTCAAGATCGTTTTGCGTGATCCGGAGGGTCTTCTCAGGGGGTGTGTATTGCGATGATTCCGGCGTCAGGCCGGGGATGTGGAACAAAGCCACGCCGCCGAAGGTGGCAATACTGGCGCAGAAGGATTTCAAATTTTCAAGGGTGGCTGATTCGATTCCTGAAATGAAGGGAACCCGACCCAGTGCACCGGATTGCAGCCGGTCACCAATGGCCTTCCCCAGCGCGCCGAAATCGGGATTTTCATTGATCGATGCTTCCACGATCACCTGCACTGTCGGGACTCGGTTTTCATCAAGGTGATACCCGTAGGCCGGGGTTCGACCGGTCAGAGCAGCTGCCAACGCGGAGGGGCCGCCTTCCCGGTTGGTGCGCGCGCCAAGCACAGAATTGGCATAACAGACCGCGCTGCTCTCGGCCCAGGCGATATGTTCACCGATAACGAGGCAGGTTACCGAAGAGATAGGGCGTGCAGGAACAGGTGGTCACTACACCCATCTTTTCGAAGGCATCCAGTACGCGCCGCTGGTGTTGCGCAAAGTCCTCAGATATCCCCAATACCTGGTAATTTTCCATATCCATCCCGGCCGGGTTGAGGGTTGTGAAAACCCGCGCTTTCCCGCCGCCATCGGCCATATCCGCCAGCCATTCAAGCCCGGCTTCGCCCAGGTTATCATAGCTGACCCCGGAGATCTGCACGGAGCCAACCGGGATCATCCGTTTCGCACCGTAGATCCGACCGAGAGTCTCGAGGATTTGCATCGCTTTTTGGACAGCCGAACCGGATTGGCCATCCAGCAGTGCTTTTTCTTCAGGCGTGAGGTACATGGGGATATTGTACTATGGGGTATTGTGAGCGGGGGAGGAGGATCAGGTATTTTGTATCAGGCGATCAAGGTGAGGGGGTGAGAGGAAGGTCGTTGAGTTGGCGCCAGACAGCATCTATCACCTGTAAGGCGGTCAGGTTACGCATCGGCCAGCCTTGTTTGAGGTTCCGGCTCTCCGAAAAATCGCTATAACCATGGGTGAGGTGGAAACCATCATCCAGCAGGCCATGCTGGGGCAGGGGCTGAACGGCCCGCCAGAAATTCCAGAGGGGAATGTCATACTCATATGCCAGACGGGCGATGGCGCTGTTGATCTGGTGATCTCCTTCCAGGTTGTCCGCTTTTGTGGCCAGGATCGGCACTGCGCCGGATTCGATCACCGTTTCGATGATCTGGCGCATATATTTTTCATAGTTCTCGACCTTATTGTTGCTGCCCCAGGATTCTTCCATGCTGATCAGGACGATACTCGGTTCGTTCAGGCGAAGTTCGCAGACCAGAGGAGATTCGGCGCTCTCGCAGCGCTCCTTATCCGCCCAATATTGTGAGAAGACCGATGCGACGTTCATTCCACCCGCTGTGGCAACGCTCTCCCTTGACCATGACCCGCTAAAATGGTCGATGGCTTCCTGCAGGTAGGCATAATCCGGGCCGAGGGTGTATAAGTCCGGGTCGTCATAAATCGACAGGAAGTAGGTGTTGATGTTTTGGCAATCGCCGACTTTTGAAAAACGGTCGGGGTCATTGCCCATTTCCAGTCCATGTTCATAAATCGCTTTAGCATTGGCTGAAACAGTGGGTATGATCGGCCATTCCTGCCAATCAGCCGGGTCAAGGCGGAGGTCCGGGGTGGCGGTGACGGTTGGGGTTTGCGTGGCCGTATTGATTTGAGTGGGAGTCTCTTCAGTTTCGGTGATCGGTGAGTTCGTCGCTTGAAGGGTCTCATCGGATGGCGCCACGGTCGTTTTAGTTTGGGCAGCAACGGCGGGACTGCAGGCCGTGAGCAGAATGACCAATGCAGTGAAGAGTGTGATGATTTTGGTCGTTGGTTTTTCAAACATTTCCGGTGATACCTTCATTTTTTAAAGATTTGCTGTCTGTGTCATAGCTTGACAAATGCCAGCCTTATTTTACTGGTAAATCATCTTTTTTGTTGACTGATGATCCGTGGATCAATCGAGGTAATCCTGCAGATCGACATCCGGGAAGGGCACTTTGTTGAAGTGTTTGCCTTCGGCTGCCAGCGGAGCGGTAAGGTCGAAACCGACTTTGCAGGTCTCGTAGCTGCCCGGCGTGGCGCTGGGATCGAGGGAGGAACCGCGTTCACGGCCCAGCCAGACCAGGTCCCGGTCGGCCTGGAACCGGGTCGCCATCGCCCATTCAACCGATAAGAGGGTCGTAGATGTCGATATCCTCATCAACCACAAAAATATGTTTGCAGGAACGATGGCCGCGGGATGCCGCTTCAATCGCCTTGCGTCCGTCATCCTCATGTTCCTTGTGGATCTTGACGATAGCATGGAGCCAGGAGCAGCCGCCGGGGTTGATGTTCACATCCAGACAGTTAACCACCTTATTGACCTCCCGGAAAATGGTGGGTTCGCGAGGCATCCCCATCAGTAATTTATGTTCCAGTCCGCCGGGCAGCAGCGCATGCCAGACCGGATCCCGGCGGTGGGTGATGCATTTCACTTCCAATACCGGTTCTTCCCGGATCACATCCTGCGTTTCGGTCAGGTCCACAAATGGACCTTCGGTATGCCGCCGGTCACGATAAACTGTCCCCTCTATCACAAATTCAGCTTCAGCCGGGATCAGGAGGTCAGAGGTTTTAGCTTTGACCACCTTGAAAGGCTCCAGAGCGTTAGCAATTTCCAATTCATTCACGCCTAAATCCACCGAGGTTGCAGCGGAAACAAGGATGTTGGGTGGCACGCCAACGCAGATCGCCACATCCACTTCACCCAGATCTTGAAGGAAGGTGTCAAAATGACGGGTTTTTACCACCCGGACGGCCATCTCAGTCTTAGAAAACTGCATGCAGCGGTGGAAGTCCATGTTCTGGCCATATTTGGGATGACCGGCAATCATCACCCCTGAACTGATATAGTTCCCGCCGTCTCCTTCACAATGGAACAGGATTGGCAGGGCATCCAGGTCAGGGTCCGTGATGACCACATCCTGGCAAGGTGCATCTTCGATGACTTCAGGGGAGCTGCGCTGATCGATAGCCCGGGTGAGGGTGGGAATGATTTCCTCAACGGAGATATTCAAATAATCTGCAAAGGAACCCTTGGTGCAGAACAGGTTGCCCATAACCGGAAAGGCGGATTCCACGATCTGGTTGAAGCGCACCGGCTGGGGTTCCAAAGCTTTGAGGATGCCTGCCGCGATGAGAGTTTTGGATACAGGCTTATCGATCTGGATGAGATCACCTTCACTGGATAACCGTTTGAGATAGGTTCTGAGTGTCATAGCTGGCTCTTTATTGCTGGTTTTGGCTGAATTATAGCAGGAATCATCCCGGGAATACGATAATGGAACTCAAGCGTTTAGGTACCGTGAAACTATCGTATGCTATACTTTTTAAGCATAAGAATTTTTATAAAAGTGTAATTTATTGGTGATATGGAGTACCAAGTGGCAAGAAAGTCCCTTGTTCGCACATTCTGGACCCTGATCAGCATCATCCTGGTGCTTGTCCTTTGTCTGCCCTTTCAAGGTGATGTTTTCGGCCAAAAGCCGCCAGACGATGGACCCGAGGTTGATGCTGCGCTGCTGGCCGAGGCGGACCGTTCCGATTCTCTGGATTATCTGATCGTGTTTGATGAAAAGGCCGACCTTTCGCCGGCCTTTGACATGGACTGGGAAGCGCGGGGACAATTCGTCTACGATACCCTGACCCAACTGGCAGCGACGTCACAAAAAGAAGTACAAAGTTATCTTAATAAAGAAGGTGTTGTTTATCAATCCTTCTGGATCGAGAACGCGATCGCAGTGGAAGGTTCCTCCCGGGCTACCTTCGAAGGCTTGTTTTCCTATCAAGGAATTGAAGCCCTGCACGTTATTCCCCAAATTTCCTTGGTTGATCCGGTTTCCATTAAGGATGAGACTGCTCCAGCCGGGACCCGTTCAGTGGAATCCAACCTGACCCACATCAATGTGGATGATGCCTGGGCATTGGGTTTTACGGGTGTGGGGCTGGTGGTCGGCAGCATCGATACCGGCGTCCGCTATACTCATGAAACGCTGGTTGGGCAGTACCGCGGAAATGAGGGCGGAGGTGTGTTTGACCATAATTATGACTGGTGGGATGCGGTCAATGGGCAAACAGCCGCCTATGACGACCATAACCACGGCTCACATACTGTGGGGATCATGGTCGGTGATGACCTGAACGGTGACCAGATCGGTGTAGCGCCTGGTGCAGAATGGATTGCCTGTAAGGCGCTCAACAATGTTGGGTCTGGTATGGGAACAGATTTGCTGGAATGTGGGCAGTTCATGCTTGCTCCGACCGATCTGAACGGTGAGAATGCCGAACCGGATCTGCGACCCAACGTGGTCAATAATTCCTGGGGGGACTGCGGACGCAGTTACAATAATTGGTTTGAAGATACGATCGATGCCTGGGAGGCAGCCGGGATCTACCCGGTGTTTGCGAACGGTAACGCCTCCAACTGTGGATATGACCAGCCACCCGGATTGAACACGGTGGGGAATCCCGCCCGAGGCTATAATGTGACCGGGGTCGGCTCGACCGGGCACAGCGACGGCGTTTATGCAGTGCACTCCAATTGGGGCCCAACAGACAGCCTGGATACATTGAACCCCAACGGGTATCGAAATATAAAACCGCAGGTCGTCGCACCGGGGGTCTCGATCCGCTCGGCTGTTAGTTTGGGCGACACCAGTTATGGTTATTATTCCGGCACGTCAATGTCCGCGCCGCATGTGGCCGGCTTGATCGTCCTGGTCTGGCAGGCTGGAAGCTGCCTGGTGGGGGATTATGTCCATACTGAAACCCTGCTGGAGGAGACGGCTGTTCCGATCCCTTACGATACCGGGAACGGCGATGAAGGACCCGGATTTGTGCCCAACCACGCCACCGGGTGGGGCGAGATTGATGCTGAACAGGCGGTGATTGCCGCTCAGAATTACTGTGGTGACAGCACTCTCAGTGGTACAGTTACCGATTCCGTGACCCACCAACCAATCCAGGATGTCATCCTGGATGTTCAGGCCCAAATTGACCCAACCAATGACCGTTACGCCAAATCCAATCCGGATGGCAGTTATACGCTGCCGGTCAACAGTGGTGAAACCTTTGATATTACCGCATCCAAATATGGGTATTACGAACAAAGCATTTCTAATGTCGATGTCATCAACCCCGGCGATGTTGTAACCGTTGATTTTTCCCTGGCACCCAAATCAATGGTGACGGTCTCCGGAACGGCGACGGATGGCAGCGGACATGATTATCCACTTTACGCGCGCCTGTTATTTGATACCGGGAATTTCCAGGAGGAAGTTTTCAGCGACCCATTTACCGGTGCGTACCAGGTGGGGCTTTACCAGGATACCTCCTATGACATTACGGTCACAGCGGTTCTGGACGGCTACCAACCGTTCAATGACATGGCGGTTTCGTTCAACACATCGACAGCGACCCGCAATTATGCAATCACGATCGGGGAATATTGTGAAGCGCCGGGATATACGATCCTTAACGGTCTTTACCAGTCCTTCAATGATGAGGTCCAGCCTTCAAATTGGAGTGTGACGGATGATGCCGGAAATGGGGTTGTCTGGCGGTTTGATGACCCTGGGGGACGCAGCAACTATACCGGAGGCAGCGGCGGGTTTGCTGTGGCCGATTCCGATTTTGGCAGACTCAAACTGGTCAATACGTCGCTTATTTCGCCTTCAATGAACCTATCCGAACAGACAACTGTTATATTGAGTTTCGATCAGGACTTCTATGTCTATCCCGATTCACTCGCAGAAGTCGCTGATGTAGACGTCTCTGTGGGTGGCGGTGCCTGGCAGAATGTGCTGAACCAGGTCGAAACGGTGCGCGGGCCCAATCACCAGGAGATCGATATCAGCGCGATTGCAGCTCATCAACCGGATGTACGGGTCCGCTTCCATTACTACAATGCCAATTTCGATTGGTGGTGGGAGGTGGATAACGTTCAGGTAGGTCCTTACGACTGCGAATTTGTACCGGGGGGCAGCCTGGCAGGTTTCATCACCGACCAGGATACAGGTGCGGCGATCAATGGTGCGGAGATTTCCGGTCAAAATGACAGATCTCTATCCGATGATACGTCTGATGATCCATCCCTGGATGCCGGTTATTTTTGGTTGTTCCAGCCGTTATCGAGCGGAGGTCGAGGTTGTCGCAATCACCGCAAAAGAGGGTGTACACAAACCAACGACCATACAGGTTGAATTATCACAGAATTCGGTCACTCGTCAGGATTTCATATTGGGTACGATCCGTACGTTCATGCCCTTAATCAGTAAATAAAGTTAAATATAAAACCGCATTTACCCAGGTTGACAGGCCGGAAAGGTATAATGACCGGCATGAAACAACAAGCACTCTATCGCGTGGTGACGCTCTACGAATGTATGCAGGAGCCATCAACCCTGGCGTGGCTGGCACAATCCGGTATAACCCTGCCTGGTGAAATCCCACCCGGCTGTTACCCGACTCCCGCTCAGATCGAATCCACACTTGACGCTCTTCCAGGGATTTACGTCGCATATAGGGTCTCGACTATGACCTGGCAGGCAACAGTGACCAGCCGAAAAGATGTATCCTGGGCGAGCCTGATCGTTCAGGATTATGGTGGAGACCCGGAAACACCTTGTCCTTTTTATTTTGAAGCGGGTTGGGACGAAATGATCACGCTGGTGACTTCACAGTTGGCGAGGGTCTGCGGTCCGCTGGTCCTGCTGCATGATTCAGGTGCGCTACCACAAGTAGTAATGTGAGGAAAATAAGAAACCGCCGGATTTCCGGCGGTTTCTTTAGTCGTTCACACTTTCAGGAGATTGCGGGTCATGCGTTTGTGAGGACGATGATCAGTAAGCATAACACCAATGCAATCGAGAAAATCATGTCTTCGCGTTTCATTTTTGTCTCCATTAGAAAACTTTCCTTTGAAACCATCTTAGCAGAAAAAGAGTTGATGTTTACAATATTAATTGACCTTAACCTAAAGTTTACATAAGGGTTTTAATGCTTAAAAAGATGGAGACGCTGAGTTGTTTCGACTCAGCGTCTCAGATCATCTTTCACCGGTGGTTGAGAGGATTTGTTCCAACCGCATCTCATTTCAGGAGATCAGGATGCGGCTAGAAGATGGCCACCAGCAAGAGGACGGGTAATGCCAGGAAAATGCCGACTACGAGAAGCACAGCGAAAACAACAGCCAGGATGCCGAACACCAGGCCGAATACGCCCCCGAGCAAACCTGTGACCAGGCCGAAAATTCCCTGTACCAACCCTACAACCAAACCAACCAAACCTTCAATTATTCCTATCATTGTCTTACTCCTTTCATCTTTATATACGAATCAAGGTCTGAAAGGTTGCAAAACAACCACTTTTTTTAAATCATGACTCCGGATTGGTGGATTTTTCTTTGAGTTCTTTGCGGTGGCGGCGATACTCGATGATCGGTCTGTCAGAGTGGATCAGGCGTTCGTCCATCCCATAATCCGATCGAGGCGGCTGCTGGGTGATAACTACTTCTCGATCCTGGCGTAAGATCGTTCTCGATCCAATGGCGGTCAGTTTATTGACTAAATCTCGAAGGATTGGTACTTGAATAAAGCGCTGGTAATAGCGTAAGTAAAATCGAGTATGATTTTCATCGACAGGGACGAAAGCGACAACGATTCGAAAATCATCACCCAATCGGTTCATCCATAGATTGGGAAAAATGAAATACAGTAGGGCGGGCTCTTGCTTTTCAGGGAGTTCGCGCTGCAATTTGGCCGGCGTTCCATCATCACGGCGGTTGGAAACCCAGATTTTCAAAGTCTCGTTCTCGAGTTTTGTGACAGGCCCATCTGAAACGACTCGTCCGCCGCGGCCGATGGTGTTATAGTGCACAAAAGGTAAATGGAACACATCTAATTGATTCTCAATTGCACGTGAATAATGCACCGGCCAAAGGTCAAAATCTCTACCGTAACTAAACCCTTCATCCAAATCTTCAAACCAGGGTAAGGGTGGGTATTGATCCTGAACAGAGCCCCACCATAACCAAATAAAGTCATGCGATTCTTTCAGTGGATAGCCCACTATTGAATAAGCCTGGGGGATAGGCGTGTTTTTACCTCGGGCAGGAATATATTGACATTTCCCACTGCTGTCATATTCAAAACCATGAAACGGGCATTGCAAATGGTCCTGAATGATTTTTCCTTTGCTCAGCGCGGCGCCGCGATGCAGGCACTGATCCCGAAAACAATGCACAGATCCCCCCTGATCACGCCAAAAAACAAGTTTTTCACCCATCCGGGTTGTGCCAATGGGTTTGTGCGCGGGCACCTCACGAGATTCCAATACGGGATACCATTGATTGGGGATCATAGATGTTATCTCCTTCTAGCGTTCTAGTGCCTGCCTATAAGCTTCCAGGGTACGTTGCCGGGCGAAAGCATGGTCAACGATCCGCTCGGGGTAATCCAAACCAGGCCTGATTCCGAAGTTATGGGCCTGCTCAGGGGTAAGTTTCCAAGGTTCGTGCCGGAACTTCACAGGAAGGTCCGCCAATTCAGGCACCCAGCGAGCAATGAATTCCCCCTCGGGGTCGAACTTTTTACCCTGGGTGATGGGATTGAAGATCCGAAAGTAAGGCGCGGCATCCGTGCCGGTGCCGGCCGTCCACTGCCAGCCGCCGTTATTGGCCGCTGGATCACCGTCGATCAGGTTCGCCATGAACCAGGCTTCACCTTCCCGCCAGTTGATCAGCAGGTCTTTAGTGAGGAACGAAGCGACGATCATTCGGCCGCGGTTGTGCATCCAGCCGGTGGCAAGCAGCTGACGCATACAGGCATCCACGACCGGGTATCCCGTTCGACCGCTGCTGCCAGGCGTGCAGGTCATCAGGCGCTGTCCGCCAGGGGATCCGTGCATAGTCTTTCCTGAAGGGGCTTTTCATTACTTGGGGGAAATGAAAGAGGATCGATGTATAGAACTCCCGCCAGACCAGTTCGTCCATCCAGGTGCGAATTTCTTGTCGGATGTTAACGTCGTTGATCTGGTTCAATTTGAGCTGCGCCTTAACAAAACATTCCCGGGCGGATAACAGACCGAAACGCAGGTAAGGTGAAAGTTGGGAGGTCCCATCGCGGTCCAGGCGGTCCCGCCGGCTCTGGTAGTGCTGGATGCCACCCGCAAGGAAGTCATACAAACGGGTTTGGGCTGCCAAAGCGGTCGCCGGAAAGAGACGATCCAGTTCCGCGTTCGGGAGAACCAGACTGTTCACGCTTTCGGATACAGCGGGGAGGATGTTGGGCGCGGACAGGACGTTAGCCGGGGAGGGCAGGCCACGCTCGTTCCATTTATTTTTGTAGGGAGTAAAGACGATATAAGGCGAACCGTCCGCTTTGAGGATTTCTGTGGGATGGCGCAGGACCTGGCCGGGAAGAAGTCGCAAGGGTAATGCGCCAGCAATCCGGGCGTCGCGCCGACGGGCATAGGGGCTGAAGTCTTCCTGAGCAAAGATCTTGGCGCCGTCCAACTCTTCGGTCAGCCTTTTTAAGGCCGGCAGGGCAGGTCCCTCGCGCACAACCAGCCGGCTTCCGCGCTGACGGAGCTGCCCGTCCAGGTCTGAGAGGGCATTCAGCAGGAAGTCACGTCTTTTTGGAGCGGCATCCGCCATTAATTCAGGTTCGAGGATGAAGACCGGTACCGGAGCAGTGCCATTTTCTAGAGCCGCAGCCAATGTGGGGTTATCCTGCAGGCGGATGTCCCGCCGGATCCACCAGATTGAAGGGCGTTTGGGGGGAATTGCCATTCATAGTTCAATTGTACAGATATCAGGGATTTAAATGATCATTTTGTTCAAAGTTGTCCCTTAAATGAAAGCCGCCCGGTTGACGGGCGGCAATCATTATTTGGCTGTAACACCCTTATCGAAAACTACCGAGGAGGGGTGTCACAGCCGTTGTTAAGTAACTACTACTGTCTATCATATACACCACCTCCTCATTTCGTGGGATCGCAATGTAAATGCGGGAGGTCCTTAAATTGTGGCTTTAGTATCACATAGTCGAAGATGTTTGTCAATGAATCGTAATGTTGACTGAAAGCTTTGAATTACAACTGGGGAGTGAATTCCAATTCTTCAACAGTGACGGCCCGATTTGTCCTATCAGGATAGCTGACCCAATTCATCACAACGTTGAGGTCCCGGATGATGTCAATCGCTTTGACAATCCTCGCCCTCTCCCAGTTCGATATCTTCGGTGGTGTGAGCATCTTTGACGAGGGTCAGGTCATACCCCTTATCGAGGGCGGCATAGGCAGTGGAACGGATACACCAATTCGTCTCAGCGCCTGCCAGCACGATATGAGATATGCCTAGCTGTTCTAAAAATTCATCCAAGGATGTTTCTTCAAATGATGAATTGTAATGTTTATCGACATGCAGGTCATCGGGTCCGGGAACCAATTCCGGCACCAACTGCCATTCAGGACTGTCAAGCAATAATTCCTGGTTTGAGTGCTGAATCCAAATGACCGGGATACCCTGTTCGTGTGCCTTTTCAACAGCGCGGTTAATATTGCTGATGATCCGGTCCGGTTCCCAGACATACTGCATCACACCGATCTGAACATCGACGACCAGTAAAGCGGTTCTGTTGCCTTCTCTTACAAATGCCATTTTATCTCCTCATCTGCTAGTTGCTTGTTTACGATGGCGGCAATTTCCAAGAAAAAGCCTGACGCACCTCGAAATTTATCATTCGCATTCCCCAAAGACTGATTCTGGATGATTGCCCACCGGATTCTTTATTATGGAACAGAGTCCGATTATCCGGGGTCCATTTTTCAATGAAAAATGGCAATAACCATAATGCAATTTTAGGATTTATGGTCTCCAGATGTCAATAACCAGAGGAGACTCAACTTGAAGGGCTGGCGGATGTGGCTGGTATAATAATGTTGTTGTTCCAAGTCTTAAGGAGGTTTTATTAATGAAATATCGGAAGTTTGGATCCCTCGACTGGAAGGTTTCAGCGCTAGGTTTTGGCGCGATGCGGCTCCCAGTTCTGGATAACGACAGTAATAAGATCAATGAACCTTTGGCTATTGATATGATCCGCCGGGCGATTGATGGCGGCGTGAATTATGTTGACACGGCCTATCCCTATCACGGTGGACACAGTGAGGCACTGGTCGGAAAAGCGCTGAAAGATGGCTATCGTGAGAAGGTGAAACTCGCCACCAAGATGCCTTCCTGGCTGGTAAAGGAAGCGGCCGACTTTGACCGCTTATTTGAAACGCAGATGAAGCGGCTGGATGTCGATTTCATCGATTTTTATTTGCTGCACGCATTGAATGAGGAATATTGGCAAAATTATAAGAAGCTGGATGTTTTTAGCTGGGCTGAGAAAAAGATCGCTGAAGGTCTCATTGGTCATCTTTGCTTCTCATTCCACGATGAATACGAGGTGTTTGAAAAGATCGTCAATGGTTATGACAACTGGACGATGGCTCAGATCCAATACAACTACATGGACACCGACTATCAGGCCGGGACGAAGGGCTTGAAACTGGCTGCAGATAAGGGACTGGCTGTGGTCGTGATGGAACCCCTGCGCGGCGGACGGCTTGCAAAGAACCCCGCACCGCAACCGGTGGAAGACGTGCTGGCAAACAGCGTGCATGACTGGTCGCCGGCCGCCTGGGCATTCCAATGGGTTTGGGACCAGCCGGAAGTCTCAACCGCGTTGAGCGGGATGAGCACGATGCAGCAGGTGGAAGAGAACCTTGAAACAGCCTCGCAATCGGCTGTTGGCAAATTGAGCGAGCAGGACCATGAACTGATCAAAGAAGTTGAAAAGGTCTATGATTCCCTGGCGCCGATCCCTTGCACACAGTGCGAATATTGTCTGCCTTGCCCGAACGGTGTTGCAATCCCCAGGATCTTCTCGATCTACAACGAAGCGATCATGTATGATGAATATGGCGGCGCACGCTGGGCATACGAAAACCAGATCAATCCTGAAGCCCGGGCGGATAACTGCATCGAGTGTGGTGAGTGCGAAGCAGCCTGTCCGCAGAACATCAAGATCATTGATTGGCTGGCAAAAGCGCATGAGGTCCTCTCTGAACCGCAGCGCTAACCAAACAGGCTTATAAAGAATCCCAGACCCCTGGCTTTGCAGAGCAGGGGTCTGATCTTTTCGGAACAGTCTTTTTCTTGCTATCACAGGGTGATACACCTATAATGAATCTATGGAAGAAACACAGGAACCTCATCGAAAAGCTTCCCTCTGGCGCTGGGTCTTATTGGGGATTGCAGTCCTTCTGACGGCTGTATGGGTATTACTGACTCCTGAAGGGCTGTTAGGAAAAGCCGATGCGGTCGGTTATGCCGTATGCCATCGGATCGATATCCGTTCATTCCATATCAATGGGCGGTCGTTCCCGCTCTGTGCTCGCTGCTCCGGGATGTTCCTGGGTGCGATGCTGGGCCTGGTATACCAGGTTGTACAGGGTCGGAAGGGGAAAATGCCGCCAGTGGCCGTGCAGGTGTTGTTTGGTGTGCTTGCCCTCGCCTGGGTATTGGACGGTGCAAATTCCTTCCTGATGCTGGTGCCCGGAATTTCATCCGTTTACGTCACCCAAAACTGGACCCGGCTGGTGACCGGGACCGGGATGGGATTGGCGATCTCGGCATTCTTATTACCCTCATTCATCCAGACGATGTTCAAAGATTGGCAGGATGAATCGGGTTTTGGAAATTGGAAACAAATGTTGGGTGTGTTCATAGCCGCTGCAATTCTGGATGTTCTGGTCTTGCAGGAAATCCCCTGGATCCTGATCCCGCTGGCTCTGATTGGTTCAGCAAGTGTGGTGGTGCTCTTAGTGATAGTTTACAGCATGGTCCTGGTGATGATCTTTAAAAAAGAAAACCAATACAGCCGATTCAGAGAGTTATGGGTTCCCCTGCTCGGGGGTTATATCATTGCCCTGGCACAAATCGGAGTGATTGACCTTTTACGTTATCTCTGGACCGGGACCTGGGCTGGATTCGTGATCTAAAAGATACAACCCATGATTGGAAATTTCGTATACAATTAATGGTGAGATTAGAAGGAGAGATAGTGAAAAAATGGGTATTTTAGCAGCATTTGGACTTTCAGCCAGCGCCGGGTTGAATGCTTATATCCCTTTGCTGGTGGTTTCATTATTGGCACGGTTCACCGACCTGATCAAACTTTCTGAACCCTGGTCGGCTCTGGAAAGCTGGTGGATCATCGGCCTGCTGATCGTGCTTTCACTGGTCGAGTTCTTTGCAGATAAGGTCCCGGCTGTCAATCATATTAATGACATCATTCAAACCTTTGTTCGTCCGACTGCGGGCGCGATCCTGTTTGCTGCCAGTGCAAATGTAATCACGGACATCCACCCGGTGATCTCGATTGCAGCCGGGCTGCTGATTGCAGGGAGTGTGCACGTAGTCAAATCGCTGGCAGTTCGGCCGGCGGTGACTGCGACAACCGGAGGCGCGGCGAATATCCCTGTGAGCGTGCTGGAAGATGTGGTCTCAACGGTAGTATCGTTGCTCTCAGTCATCATGCCTATTTTGATGGTGGCTGTGATGGTCCTAATGGCTTTCCTGATCATCTGGTGGTTGACCCATCGGACGTCTCGGAAAAAGAGCCAGGTCTAATCTGGTCGTTGACCTCGTAGATGAATTAATTATAAAATAGTTAAAAATAGAAAAGGAGCAAGTATGTCTTATCAATCTTATGACCAGAGTCCAGCCCCCGGGTATGGACAAAGAAATTCAACACTTGCAGTCCTCAGCTTGATCGCTGGGATTGCCAGCTTCTTCATCATCCCCCTGGTGGGTGCGATCGCAGCAATCATCATGGGTGGGTTGGCAAAGAAGGAGATCAGGAACAGCGCTGGTACTATCACCGGGCTGGGAATGGCTAATTGGGGAGTGATCCTAGGCTGGATCAACATTGCCTTCAGCCTGATCGGCTTATGTTTTGGCCTGCTGGCTTTATTGGGTGTGGTCACACTCCCATTTTGTTTCGTGCCATTTTCAAATATGAATTTTTACTAGATCCAGGGTTGGGAAATGTCCTAAAAGGAGGACAATATGCCTAATGATGTTTATGAAATGCCCCAAGCACCCATGCCGCCCGAGAAAAAGAAGAACACAACTCTGTGGATCATTTTAGCGGTTGTTGCTGTTATTCTAATTTGCTGCTGTGTCGTTGTTGTGGGTGGTCTGATCATTGCCTATTCAAATGGTGCTTTTGACACCTATTATTACTATCAGCTCCCAGCGCTATTGAGCCTGGCTTAGAAATAACCTTTCAATCTACATTGAATTGAGACGCGATCTTCGCGTCTCTTTTTAATTTAATTGGCAGCTTTCATCAATCCCCCTGATTGGACCAGCACTTCCAATTCTTTCAGACCTTCCCTGGCCTTGGCTCGGGTCTGGTCATCAATCAGGAGTTCAGCAAATTCATCTTCGTCCAGAACCAAGTAATGACCATCCGGAAATGCCAGGACGTCTAGCGCCAGGTCAACATAAGTAATTTTTCCCGGTTCAATCTCTGCCGGTCGCGTGATATTGCAGTACCAGCCTTTAAGGCGGTCGTCATCCCGATCATGGACGGCATAAATGTTATACCAACGATTGTCGTAATATCGCTCCACGAACCGGTCATTTCTCTTGTAAGTCAGGCCATGGATCGTGAGGTCATCCCGATTGAATCGGGCTTCGATCAGGATGCTGTGCTCGTCCTGTTCTAAAATATGTCCTGAGTAACGCCAGACTTCCTCATGATTAATATTGAGTTTTATCACAACGACCTGGTTGATGTCGACGGTCATGCTTCTTCCTTCCCGTTGCCCAGACAAAGCACCTCCGCTGGCCGGTAATTGATGGTCAGGATATCTCCGATCTTTGCCGGTTCCGGCAGAAGCACCTGGAATGTGGGGACTTCTTCATTAATATGCATGGTTAAAAGATAGCGCTCCCCCTGGAAGACCTGATCCACAACTTCGCCGGTGATCCGATTGATCGTGTCGGATGACGACCGGACCGCTTGATTTGGCCGGAAGAGCAAGGTGGTTGTTTCTCCAGGTTCCGGTGCACCAGCTTCACAACTGGCCTGGATCACACCCAGCGGTGTCCGGACATTTAGCGGGTTGTGACTCTTCACCTGACCCTTGACCAGGTTACCCAAACCGAAGAACCGAGCCACCCAGACATTGCGGGGATGGTGGTAGATTTCGTGCGGTTTGCCGTTCTGCAGGATCACGCCGTTATGCAGCAGGAGCAGCCGATCAGCAATGGCAAAGGCTTCCTCCTGGTCGTGGGTTACATAAATTGCAGGGACTTTCGTCTCACGCAGAATACGGCGCAGTTCCCGGCTGAGCTGCTCGCGCAGTGAGCGGTCGAGCGCGCCCAGAGGTTCATCCAGCATCAGAAGTCGCGGCTCAGGCGCCAGCGCACGGGCAAGTGCAACCCGCTGCTGTTCACCGCCGGAAAGTTCGGTCACCTTGCGTTTAGCGAACCCGGACATATGGATCGTTTCCAGGGCGGCATTAACCCGGCTCTGGATTTCAGCTTTGGGCCGGTCCTGCATGCGCAGGCCAAAGGCGATATTCTCGGCGACATTGCGGTGGGGAAAGAGGGCATAGTCCTGGAACATCAATCCGAATTCACGCTGATGGGCTGGTGTTTGGGAAAGGTCCTGCTTATCCCATAAAACCTGGCCGCTTTCAGCTTCTTCCAATCCGGCGATGATTCGTAATAAAGTGCTCTTACCGCTGCCGGATGACCCCAATAAACAAACCGTTTCATCATTTTGAACATCAAATGAAACTTTTTGCAGCAGCGGTTTGCCCTCGTAGGTCTTTTCAATATTGCGGACGGTGAGCATTAAAAGAGTTCCTTTCCGGGGAGGCGGAAACGTTCGATCAGCAGGATGCCGGCCGCACAGACGATCATCAGCAAGGTGGACATGGCCAGCGCCTGACCATAATTCAGTGCACCGGGCTGGGAGATGTAGCGGTAGATGGCGATTGGCAGGGTGGGATACTGTGGGCGGGTCAGGAAGGATGTCGCGCCGAATTCGCCGAGAGAGATCGTTAGAGCGAAGATCATACTGACCAGGATGGAAGGGGCCAGCAGGGGCAGGTCCACTTCCCGCCAGACACGTAAGGGTCGTGCACCCAGGACGCGGGCGGCGTTACGCAGGGATTGGGGGATGCTTTGCAGAGCAGGTCCGAGGGTGCGCACGACAAAGGGCAGCGCCACCAGGCTGTGGGCGATGGGCAGCAGGATCGGAAAAGCGATCTCGCTGAACGGTGGATGGTTGAAGACGATGATGAAACCCAGGCCGAGAGTGACTGCCGATGCTCCCAATGGGAGCATCAAAAGGGGATCCAGGAACCGGTTAATACGGCTGGGCTGGTTGAGGGCATAGGCAACCAGCGTACCCAGGATGGCGGTGATGCCGATCGTGATCAAGGCAAAGACCAATGAGTTTCGGGCGGCATCAATCGGAGGTACATAAAACACCGACCCGCGCCGGTTGACCCATAATTCGCGGTAATACTGCAACGTAAAGCCCTGTTGAATGACGCCGCGCTCACCCCGGTTAGCTTCGAGTTTGACCACTGAGCGCAGAGCCAGTGCAGCCAGGGGCGAGACCAGCAGTGTGAACAGTATGATGATCAGAACAACGACCACAAGCCGCTCCAGACCGCGTTTGGGTTTGCGGATATCAACCGTCCGGGAACGCGGTGTTACTGCCAATTCTCCCCGACCGGAAAGATGGCTGTATACGATAGTGATCCCCAGTGTGCATACGAGTTGAATGATCGACAGGACGCTTGCCAAAGGCAAGTTTAGAAGGTGCAGCGCCTGGATATAGATCTCCACTTCCAGAGTGGCGAAGTGCGGGCCGCCCAGCATCAGGATCACACCGAAGCTGGTGAAGTTGAAAGAGGAAGACAAGGAGTGAGGCGGCCAGGATGGACGGCCTCAGCAGGGGTAAGGTGACTTCCTTAAAAGTACGCCAGGAGTTTGCGCCCAGGACCTGGGCGGCGTGCTGCAGACGGATATTTTGGCGCGACCAGGCGTTGCTGACCACCCGGATCACAATGGTGGTGTTGTAGAATACATGCGCCGTCAGGATCGCGCCGAAGGTATTCAGGAATTGGATCGGGGCAGAGTCCAGGTTGAATAATGCCATCAGACCGAGGTTGACCCAGCCGCGTGGTCCCAGAAGCGCGTTGAAACCGGCCGCGACAACAACCGTCGGGAGGATGAAAGGCAAGGTTGTCAACAACGAGAGGGTCTTCTTACCCGGAAAACTGAACCGGGCAAAGAGCCAGGCGCCAGGCAGACCGATGATGAGGGTGAGCAGGGTGGAGAGTGTTGCCTGAGCAACGGTGAACCAGAGCGGATGCCAGATCTGAGCCCAATCCAGGGTTTGCAGATTAAAGCCCCATTCAGGCGAGATCAATAGGTTAAATAACGCCAGGAGGGGCTGGTAAAAGAAATAACCCAGGAATGCGGCGGGCAGCAGCCAGAACAGCACGGCCCGCCAGGTGGGTTTATTAATGAAATTCCGCAGACGGGTTGCAGCCGCCGTCACTGCAGGACGGTCTCCGTCCAGGCATTGATCCAGGCTTCCCGGTTCGCTTCAATCAGATCAGGCGGTAAAGTCGCCGGATTTTCCGGGATAGTGACGTTATCCACAAATTCCTGGGGGAGTTGGGCTTCAGTATTGACCGGGAAGACGAACATTTCCAGGGGGATATCCTCCTGGAAGGCGGGGCTGAGCATGAAATCGATGAACGCCTCTGCCAGGTCACGGTTGGGGGTGCCTTTGAGTATCCCCGCGAATTCAATTTGGCGGAAACAGGTATTGGGACCGACAACCGAAGAAGTCGGCGCTTGTTCATATTGGGTCTCGGCGAAGATCACTTCGGCTGCCGGGCTGGAGCCGTAGGAAACCACCATCGGCTGGGGACCGTTGCCGCTCGAACCACTGAAATTCGTATAGTAAGCGGTTTCCCAGTCGTTGACCACAACCAGGCCGTTATCGGCCAGTTGCTGCCAGAAAGCGAGGAAGCCATCCTGTCCAAACTCCGCAATGGAAGCCATCAGGAAGGCCAGGCCGGGAGAGGAAGTGGCCGGGTTTTCCATCACCAACAGCCCCTGATATTCGGGCTTGATGAGTTCTTCGAGGGAGGTCGGCACATCCAGGGAATTTTGCTCGAAGTAGGCAACGTCATAATTGATGCAGACATCGCCGTAATCAATCGGAAGTGCATTATGACTGGGGTCCAGTTGGAACTCCGCTGGGACATTCTCCAGCAGTGGCAAATCATAGGATTCAAAAATACCCTCATTGAGCGCACGGGTCAGGAAGGTGTTATCCACGCCAAAAAAGACATCCGCCAGGGGGTTGTTTTTTGAGAGGATCGCTTTATTGAGCGCGGCACCGGTGTCACCGCTGCGGATGAATTCAACTTTCACGTTGTATTCGTCCTCAAATTCCGCAATCACACCTTCGCTGACGGCAAATAAGTCATGGGTCATCACGGTCAGGGTACGGGTCTCGGCGTTCGTGGTAGGTACGGCAGGCTCCCCGGTACAGGCCGCCAGAAGACCAGCCAGGAATATCAATATCAGGGGAATGTTCCATTTTTTCATTTCAATCACCTTTCATTTCATTAGTTTCATTAAATGTATGAATACAAAGCAGAGTGCCATCTTCAATCGTAATGGCCGCTGTTTCGGCCAACATGACATTGCTGATGCCACGGGTGTGGTAAGGATAGAGGGTTTCATGATTGAGGGGATAGGCCAACCGGAAGGTGGTCACACCGCTCACTGGTCCCAGTAAGGGCAGTAGGGAAACGGTCTGTCCCGGAAAGCCTTTGATCGTGACCTCATCCCGGATCAGGAAAACTTCTCTGATACCATCTACCAAACGGACATCGAGCGAAGCAAGTTCGGGCTGAGTCAGCAGAAAAATATTACCCAGCGTCTGGTCAATCCGGTTACCGAGGGCTGCCGCGATCCAGATGGTACTGACGTCCAGCTTTACGGCAGCCTCAAGCGCCAGCTCCAGGTCAGTTGCATCCTTGCGGATAGGGAACCGATGGACTTTTACACCCTGGGATTGAAGCCGGTTCACTTCTTCCGGGTCTGCCGAATCAAGGTCGCCTATGATAAAATCCGGAATTAAATTGAATGTCGTCAGATACCGCAGCCCGCCATCGACCGCGATCAGGATGTCATCCGGTAAAAGGTAAGAACGGAAGCGATCCGGCCTTGGCAGGTCGCCGTTGACGAATAATATAGCTCTTTTTGAATATTGTAACAACGAAAAACACCCTTCCTTTGACCGGAGAGGGTGCTGATATGTAAATTTCATCATCCCTCCGCCGGCATTATCCGGATCAGGTCTTGCGGGTCGAGGACGAATGTCCTCCTCTCAGCCTGCATCGGTCAGGCTCCCCGTTCAGTTGTTTTATAGGAAAGTTTTATTGAGTGAATCCTACCATATTGCTGACTTGCTTGTCAATCTTTCATTCAACCTTTTTATAATTGGTTTAAAAATAATGAAAATTTAACAGATAGGAACCCTTCGAAATCTTTGATTACTTATTGATATGATTTTATTTGGAATTTTAACCACAGGAAGGATTATGTTCTCATTCCTTCATTAGGTAACAGTCTTGTAGATTAGAATTCGCCCTCCTCTATGATTTCCATAGAGGAGGGCTTACTTCTTAATTGGTTACTTACTTACGGTGTTGTGGTGATTTGGACTCCTGTTGGTTGTGACTGTGCATCCATATTGGGCCATGCGTCTGCGTTAACCAACCCGGTTATATTCAAGGCAATTACCTGATAGTAGTAGGTTGTGCCTGGAGCAGCTGTATTGTCTACGTAACTCATTGGATTGCCGCTACCGGCTTCTCCGAGAAGTTCGTCCAGCGTGTCCCAGGGCCCATCCGCTGCGAGACTTCGCTGGATAAGGTAGTTGGTTTCGCTTACTGTAGCATCCGTCCAATTCAACGTGACTTCGCCACCAACACTTTCTGCCGAAAGGCCAGTGGGTGGTTTGGGGATGACAGCGAGTGAGAATGGGTGCATCATATCCATCTCCTCATGGCTTAGGAGGTGACAGTGCCAGACGTATTCCCAACCATAATTAACATATTGGTTCGTGACATTGACAGTGACTTCGTCAGGTGTCTGGAATGATCCCAGAGGTGGCGGCATCAACATCGCGCCTTCAGGCAAAGAAGGATCCATCAACCGGATACTATTAGGCACATCAAAGGGCTGTGTTGTCGGCGCATGGGGCCGTAAAGCAAAGATGGTATCTTCCAAAGGATTAACTCGAATGGTTTCCTTCCAGCCTAATTCATTCGGGTCTGGAGGCAGCATATTCCCATCCCAGGCCACCCTGTTAATTAGCTGCACGTTCACCAAGTGAACATGAATTGTATGGGTATCGACGCCGTTATGGGTGATTTTCCAAATTTGCGTGCCATCGCCCAACTCTCCCAATTTGGTCAGTTGAGAGTCTTTCATTAGATCCACTGGTGGGCTTGAATAGCCATAGAGGATGAAGTTCTGTCCACCCGGCGCTCCGGCTGCCATTTCCAGCCCCATTAGGCCGCTCATCCGACCATATTCGTCAAAGGCCTCACCCATTTCATCCTGAATGGCTTTAAGTTCCATGTCATAGGAGAATCCTAAAGCTTTGGCTTGAGCGCCTGTCCCACCTCCGCCAGAGAATGTCACGGTCGGTGCAGAGACATAACCATCACCAGGATCATCCAGAGTGAGTCCAGTAACGACATCTCCAGTAAGAACAGCCGTAGCCGTTGCACCCGTGCCACCACCGCCTGTGATCGTCACGGTTGGCGCGGTCGTGTAACCGCTACCTCCCTGGGTTAGATTAAGGCTGGTTAATGGGCCATTGAAGAAGGAGATTGAATTATCGCCGATCTGAACATAGGCCCGATAATCCCCAGGCATTTGTTCTTCGTAGGCTGTGTTGTAGGCTGCCTGAGGCACGATGATCCTGTTTTGAGAGGCTTCGAATAGACCCGGTTTGTCGCCATCTTTGGCAAATACATATTGCAAAGGCGCCATGTCATAAGCTGGCCCGGCAGTCAGGTTCGCCCTGGCCGAGCTCCCTGAACCTCCGCCATATAACAGCGAAACACTCGGGGCAGACGAATATCCTGAACCGCCAGCCGTCAGTGTAATTCCTGAAATGTTCAGTGTGGCAGTTGCAGTACCAAGGGGATTTGTGCTTCCAGTCCCAGTTCCACTTCCGGCAAAATAGGGGATGTAGAAATTGTAAGCATAATCAGTGGTGTTACGGGTTAGGAGTACTGTTGGTGCGGATGTATATCCTGAACCACCATTTGTAACGGTGTAACTTGCTATTTGTCCGTTTACCAAGTTTGCAACGGCCGTTGCCCCACTTCCACCGCCGCCGACGAGATGGACAACCGGGGGTGTGGTCAGGAATTCTGAGGAACTACTCGTCGGAATAACATGATCGACAGAACCGGTTGCAAATCCGGCAGCTCCAGTTCCGCTGCCACCATAGAAACTGACCGTAGGCATTGTTGAATATCCCGATCCCGGGTTTAAAACATCAACAGAAACAACACTGCTGTTCGGTACTTCTCCAGCCGCCCTGACTCGAATTTGCATAATTGTCCGGGTATTCGGTCCATAACCGGGTTGTGTAGTCGGTGCGCCACCGGAGGATGTTCGATCGAGGTCTCCGGTGAAATAATCATAACGAGGGTCATAGGCCGGGAAAGGCGCGGTGCTGTCGTTATAGAGGATCAGGGTCTGACCGGCGTATTGTGAGAAATCAACCAGGACATCAGCACGTTCAGCTGTTCCCAGGAGCAGAGAGTGGTCCTTCACATTGCCGACGTTAAACAAGCCAGCATCGGTCACGTAAGTGATCGGCTGTGGTGGGATCACTACCGGTTCAGGTAGGAAACCGCCTTCCGTTCCGATCTGGATCCAGGAAGGGCCCATTGTTTGAGGGTCAGGAACACCACCCTCACGACCGTCTGTGGGCCAAAGCTCTGGGAAATCCGGGTTAGGTTTGGCTGGCACCATTTTCACTTCAGTATTCATACGTCCGTCAGCAGTGACCACATCCGGATCAGCCACATAGAATTGGAGATTTAAGAAGCGGTCATTGGCGATATTGAGAATTCGGAAGCGGACAACTTCAGGGTCAACTTCCAAGTAAGGATAGACAGTCCCGTTGACTGTGGGGGTATCAAAGTATGTTTCCATCCCAACGGAAGGTGACGGCATGTCAGGTCGTAATACTTCGATATCACAAGGTTCGGCTGCAACATCGCAGGAATACTCGTTTGGAACGGGCTGCATCGTGTTAACCGTTGGCGGCCAGAACCAGGGACCATAATGCCAGCGGCCAAAGTCATTGACGCCACCCTCCACATAGGGATCCTGGATCGGCATATAAACTGATGGATACCAAAGATCACCGGTGTGGGCTGAAAATAATTCTGGGTGAAGGGGATCGAATGTGTCGGAACCCCAGCGCCAGGTTGGATCCTGTGCAGCGATGGTGGTTTCATCAACGAAGGTTTTGTCCTGAATGATAAGGGGAATACCTAAGTCGGGAAAGACACTGATCAGGTTCGGGTTAATTCCCGTGTTGTTGGTTCCATTGATCAGATCCTGGTCATATTCATCCGTAATGAGATAGCCATTTGCCATACCGACATAAACATTGAGGCGGGTGATGCCCCAGGCATGGTCATGAGCGAACTCAAGCCGTGCGCCCAGTTCCTCATTGTTGTAGAAAAATGTCATTTTGCCTGGAAGGCTATTCACTGCCCCGGCTACCGGAGGCGTTTGTTGTCCCGCAGTATCGGGGATGATGTTACCGCTGTTATCGAACCACATATCGGGGACGTTCTGGTAACTGGCGCCTTCTGTGTATTGTGTGACCTCTCCCTCGGGGGTAAACCATTGCTGAGGTGTGCCGTCGCTGATCCAGGGTGTAAATGCGCCGTGGAGGTGGACCGAAGTCCGGTTTTCGGTGTAATACTCACAATCACCGCCTGTGTTAGCATTACAATCTACGCCCGCATTTACCCGGTCTAAAGGTCCCGGACCTGCGCCCATAATGGTGGTATCCACCGGAATAAAGAGATCGCCTGCATCTCCAGTGCCTAGATTGTTTGTGAAGGTGATACGTACAGGTCGACCTTTTGTTGCCATGATCATCGGTCCGAAATAATGGGCTTCGATATCAGGGTTAGGACCGTTGGTCTGACGATAGCCTCGTAAAGTAGTCGCGGGGAGATCGGAATTCAATTGTTCTGTATATTCGACGATCTCAATTTCGTAGTAATCTGAACCTGGGAAGGTATCCGTATCAGGGACAGCAACTGGGATATATTGGCCAAGCAGGTTCGCATTTTCTGGTCCCAAACCGGGTAGTTTGTCAATAAATTTCCGGATACCACTTTGAGTATCAGGGAGTAAGTTCGCTGTGGCCAACGCCCCGCTGCCATTTGAATCTTGAATGTCAATGATCGGAGCGGAATACCCGGTACCCGGTTCGACAACCGTGATTGAAGTAATTCTGCCGGAAGACAACGTTGCAGTCGCTACGGCTCCGCTGCCTGTACCATAAACATCCAGTACGCTGACGACCGGTGCGGTGTATCCGGAGCCGGGTGCATCTACTGTAATGGATTCAATTGAACCTTTGGGCACCGGAGAGTTGGCGTAGTTGGCAAAGGGTCCGAAGTAATGTGGTATTCCACCGGGGTCAAGTTCAAATGGAGTCCGGTCAGTTGGGTTAATACCAGCCACCCCTGGCAAGATCCCCTGTTCCTTGGAACGGTTGGCCGCGTCCTGAATATCTTGCGCGCCTGGTTTATCTTCGAGAATCACAAGCCCACCATTATCTTCCGGTGGAGGAGGTGATGATGCCGAGACCTTTGGCATCACCGGTGTTACGAAGAGCGTAAATCCTAGAATCAAGGACATGATTATTGAATAAGTTTTTTGAATCATCATTAAAGTCTCCTATATTCACACTTATAAAATGGGCCATTCACGAAGTTTAATGTTCACCTCCATTGATCATTTTCAGAATCTTTTACGATTTTTGTTTGATTTATTTCCCGTCCAAATTATTTGGAGGAAATTCTGTTTGTTAATGAATATAGAGAAAGTTAAGTGATTGAAATAGAGAAGATTTGCTATTGAAAGATCCGTCTACTCTGGATCTTGCCAACTGAATGACAATGTAGACTGCGTTACTCGCTTTTATCAGGCTTTCTACTAAATACATTTGTTTTTCCAATCTTTACAGCTAGATTATGATGAACATTTTGGAAGAACGATTTTCAGGTGTTAATTTGTCATCAAATTGGAGTGCTCTTTGCAAGTAATATTTTATTGGTTGGTCTGCGATTAACTCAAATAGAAATTTTGGTTGAAAGAAGGGTTAAATGGTAAATAAATATTTCAATTTGATAAACTGGATAAATATTATCCTAATATTATCCTATATTAAATTAAAAATCAAGACTAAAGTCATATTGGGAATAAAGTTAAATTTAAACTCGTTTATTCGGTAAGTTTGACAGGTGAAATGCTGGGGGTTATTGCAGGAGGTATGAAATTTGATGCCGTAGGTATGGAAGTATTGCCCTTTCTTCCTGGGCTGGTTATTGCCCAGGAATTTCTTTACGTCTTCTTCAGTTTTGAAGCGGGTGATCTCGTAATGTTTCTGGATTTTTCCTACAAGAGCTTCATGGCAACCCTCAATCTGGGTAATTTCCTCATCGGTCAGCTTACTCCATTGTTGCTTTTCCTCTCCATATAATTGTTTCCATTTTGCACTTACCATCCTTGATAGTTCGATAATCTTCCATTCCGGTTAGTTTATTTTTTTTTGTTCTTTTCTTGGCTTTCACTTTCTACAGGGGAACAGTAAAGGATTGGTTCTATATTAAAGAATGGATCTAGTTTAGGAGAAGTTTAAAACCAGTTTTAAATGGTGAATTGGGGTGAGCGCCAGGTCTCGTCAGCTAATATTTTAAGGTTGATTCCCACGTTGATGCCTTGACAATTTTTCAATTATAGTTATAATGATTATCAATAAGGAATAAATATAAAAATGTATTCAAATGAGAATTTACTTCAAATACTTCATAAATCCGGCTTAAGGTTGACGCCTCAAAGAATGGCCATCTGCAAGGCGGTTGTCCAATCCGACCGACATCCCACTGCAGAAGCAATTTACGAACAGGTCAGACGGGAACAGCCTTCACTTTCGCTGGCAACGGTTTACAGCGTACTTGAAAATTTGGCGGAGTTGGGGTTGGTCAGCATCCTGGGACTGATGGGGGATAACAAGGTCCACTACGACGGCAATTTATCGCCACACTTACATTTGAGGTGTACCAATTGTCATAAGATTGTAGATTTTAATGCACCAGCTATAATAAAGATGGAAGAAAAATTACAGCGGGAAACCGGATTTGAAGTATTAGGAAATCGCATTGTGTATTACGGGCTGTGTCCCGATTGTCAAAATTCACACCAAATACAAATGAACTGAAATGGAGTAATAAAATGGAAAACCAAGAAACACCCGTTGTCACCCCGATGCCCCGGATTGGGGATAAAGCACCTGAATTTAAAGCAGTAACAACCCAAGGCGATATCAACTTCCCCGCCGATTACAAAGGCAGTTGGGTCATACTCTTCAGCCACCCGGCGGATTTCACCCCGGTCTGCAGTTCGGAGTTCATGACCTTCGCCACCCTGGAAGATAAGTTTGCCGAAGCAAACTGCAAGTTGGTCGGCCTTTCCGTCGATGGTCTTTACAGCCATATTGCCTGGCTCCGGACGATCAAAGAGAAACTTCAATTCCGCGATATGAAGAACGTTGAAGTCAACTTCCCATTGATCGAGGACATCACCATGGAAGTGGCCAACAAATACGGCATGATCCAACCCGGTGAGAGCAGCACCAAAGCTGTCCGGGCGGTCTTCTTCGTTGACCCCAAAGGAATCATTCGGGCGATCATTTACTACCCGTTGAGCCTGGGCCGCAACTTCCAAGAACTTTACCGTGCATTGATCGCCATGCAGACCGCTGACGAATTTGGCGTCGCAACCCCGGCCGACTGGGTTCCCGGTGAGGACGTCATCGTTTCACCTGCCGGTTCCTGCGGTGCGGCCAAGGACCGGATGGAACATTCCGGTGAGGAAATGAAATGCTATGACTGGTTCTTCTGCCTGAAGCCATTGGATAAGGATGAAGTACTGAAGAAGGTCTTGAAGAAATAAGAAAATTGCGTTTTTACCTTAATTAATAGATAAGGCTGTCCGACATCTGAACTGCACATCGGGCAGCCTATTTTTTTACTATATAGTAATTATTGCTTTTCATCTTGAATCTCGAGAGAAGCGGGGTCTATAATTAAATTATTGAAAGATTAATTAATTTAATTCAACTGAAAATTTATCAAAAAGAGGAATTGAAATGATAGAATTATTTACAAAGAATTGGTGGACCTTCACCTTACGTGGGTTATTAGCAATTGCATTTGGGATTTTGGCATTAGTTTGGCCAGGTGCAACGATTGCGGTACTGGCAATCTTTTTAGGAATTTATTTGTTGTTGGGTGGAATTTTTGCCGTGGTTGCCGGTCTGGCTACCTCCGGGAAAAATTCCAGATGGTGGACTCTTGTGCTGGAGGGTTTGGCCGGGATCATCCTGGGACTGGTGGCGTTATTTTTCCCTGGACTCACCGAAGAAATTATTGTATTCATGGTCGCCATCTGGGCTGTGGTCGTAGGTTTTCTGGAGATTTCCTCAGCTTTTCAAATCCGGCATGAGATTGCCAATGAAGTTATCATGATCATTAGCGGCCTTCTCGCCGTTATCATGGGGATACTGCTTTTTGTCTTCCCAATTGGCGGTGTGGTGAGCATTGTCTGGATCATAGGTGTCTTCTCGATCGCTTTTGGCATTGCCCTGATCCTGCTCTCATTAAGGATGCGCCGGACTTGGCGGAGTATCAAGATCGGTGACAATTCTTCCTCGGATGATATTTGATTTGATTGAAAGATACTGGATTGGGGGGGAACTTCAGATTAGTAATAAGCAATATGTTTGAAGAATAGATTCAGAAAAAATGCCTATGATCACCAATAGGCATTTTTTGATTTTAACAGGTATCTATTTGGATTTGAGAAATCCGGAGAATAGACCCGGTAAAGAAATTCCATCTACCAGACTTTCCCAATTTCATTATCAAATTGCATGATCATCCGCCAGCCACAATCGAACCGATCGCCATAAATGAAAAAATAGCGACATCCTGCCAGAAATGGATGAACCAGGGCCAGAAAAAGCCTTTCGTTTCCAGCATAGCTTTGCTTAAGAGATATCCAAGAATAAAAGCCATTATCACGCCAACCACACCGTAGGGGACGCCGTAAAAATGGGCCAGGCCAAAATAAGTAGCCGTGAGCAGAAGGCTGTGACCGGTTCCAACAGCCGGGGACAAAGGTGCAAGCAGCGCGGCTCGATAGCTGAGTTCTTCACTGAACGCGTTCATGGCAGCCAGGATCAGGATTGCCGGCAGCATCGGCAGAAGGCCGGATAACTGCGAAAGGGAAGGCCTGCCTGCCAGCACCAGGAAAATCAGAGTACCAAAGGTGATCATCGCTGCCAGGATCCAGCTCAGGCGTTTCCAGGATGTGCCTTTATCGATCAGGAAAAGCAGTTTCTCGCTGGGTGCGTCCAGCTTCCCGGGAACCAGGAAGAAGCGGTTCGGGCGTCTATAGATCGCTAACAGGGAAAAGACCATGATCGCCGCAACCGCGATCCTGCGGAGCTGAATGCCGAACATGGATTTGATGAACGACGAGGATTGGGGAAACCAGCGTATCCATAAAGAAGACGCCCCAAGCATGTCCAACAGCTTTTCCGCAATATACAGGATCAGGAAAAGTAAGAAATAAACCCTGAGCTTCTTTGCCGGCGTCCATAAGAAGGAAAGCCCGATCAGGGATATCAATAGGATGATTTTTGACCAGAACAACCAGATGGTTGGTGGACCGAAAAATTCCTGCCAGATGATATTGGGCAAAGATGAAATGAAGAGTGTTGAAACCCAAGCAAATATTATGGTATTTCGTTCGGGAAGGGATTTATCGTTCTGCATTATTTCCTCCGATAAATAATTGAAATTTGGCTAATTATAAAAACAAATCTAAAAATCAAGATTAACATTTTACAAAGCATTTTCAGGATGGATGGGATTCATTCAATTATTAACGTTTGCAAATTTACTACCTTTTAAGTTGATTTTTTTTGAGGAATTATGCTATTATTGTGGCATTGGTATATAATGGGGAATCAAAAAATTTAACTTGACTCTTATCCTCCAATTTGTTATAATGACAACTTGCGCTTTGCGCCTGCTTATATATTTAAACGGAACAATTTTTTATTGAATCCCCGGCAACCTTAGCTTACCAGGAGTGCTGAATGGCAGAATTATTGCCCACAAAAGATTACAGACGAATTCCAGTTGGACTGGAACTCCCCAAACTAATTCAAGTTCAAATGGATTCCTTCTTGCGGCTTAAGCGAGAAGGATTTACTCAATTATTCGGCGAGGTTTCTCCCATCGAATCATATAACAAGGGAATGCAGCTTTATTTCCCAAGCGATGATGAGATCTCGAAGGAATGGGGCCTGAAATATTGGTTTGAAGACCCAAAGAACACGATCGAGGAATGTCTCGACCGTGACCTGACCTACGCTTCACCGCTGTATGTCAGCGTGCTGCTGAAAGGTAAAGAGATCCCTGAGCCAATCAAACAGGACCTGTTCCTGGGCGATTTTCCAGAGATGACCCCCAAGGGTACCTTCATTATAAATGGTACCGAAAGGGTTGTGGTTTCCCAGCTGATCCGCTCTCCCGGCGTTTACTTCGAACGCGAGGTTGACCGGGCGACCGGCCGGTTCCTTTCTACGGCGAAGATGATCCCCGACCGGGGCGCCTGGATGGAATTTGAGACCCGCAAGAATGATTACATCATCATCAAATTCAACCGCAAACGCACCACACCTGTGACGGTGTTCCTGCGTGCGTTGGCTGAGGTGGATGATGGCATGGGTGAGAACTCACCCATCAAAACCGGTTCGGACGAGGAAATGATCGACATCTTCAAGGATGTCGACACCAACCCTGACCGCCTGTTCATTCCCTCTTCCATAAACCAGGAACCTGCCTGGGAATTGGAAGACGGCCGCACCGTCGCCCAGGCTGCTCTGATTGAATTCTTCAAGCGTCTGCGACCCGGCGATCCGCCGAACTCTCGACAACGCCAAGGAATTCCTTGAGGAACAGCTCTTCGATCAGCGCCGATACGATCTTGAACGAGTCGGCCGATATAAACTGAACCAGAAGCTGGACCAGGATATCCCGATCAATCACCGGACGATCACCAAATCGGACATCGTCCAGATCGTGCGCCGGATGATCCAGATCAACAACGGCGTTGTCCGTGAAGATGACATTGACCACCTCGGCAACCGCCGTGTAAAGACGGTTGGCGAACTGATCCAGAATAAACTGCGGGTTGGCCTGCGGCGGATGGAACGAGTCATTCGCGAGCGCATGTCGATCCGTGACCAGGACCAGGTCTCCCCGACCAGCCTGGTGAACATCCGGCCGGTGGTGGCTTCCCTGCGTGAGTTCTTTGGTTCCAGCCAACTCTCACAATTCATGGAAGAAACCAACCCACTTGCCGAACTGCGTCACAAACGTACCCTGTCTGCTTTAGGCCCCGGTGGTTTGCGCCGTGAACGTGCGGGTTTTGATGTGCGTGACGTCCACCATACACACTACGGCCGGATCTGCCCGATCGAGACCCCGGAAGGTCCAAACATCGGCTTGATCGGCCGGATGGCCACCTATGCCACAGTGAACGAATATGGTTTCATTGAGACGCCATACCGTAAGGTCATCAAAGCTCTGAAGCCAAAGGATGACCTGATCGGTCATGAGCTTCGTGAAGATGTCAAGGACCCCAAAACCGATAAATTGATCGGCGTCAAGGGTGAACGGATTGACAAGGACCTGGCGAAGAAACTGGCCAAACTGGACGTTCCCTTAATCCTGGTTGCGCCATTCATTTCTGATATTTATGAATACCTTTCTGCCGATAAGGAAGACAAGTTCGTGATCGCCCAGGCCAATGCGCCTTTAAATGAACACAGAGAATTCACCCGGCGTGTTTCCTGCCGGCTTCACTCAGGCTTCATCCTGGGGAACCCCGAACAGATCGATTACATGGACGTGGCACCGCAGCAGATCGTGGGCGTCAGCGCTGCGCTGATCCCATTCCTCGAGCATGACGACGCCAACCGTGCTTTGATGGGTTCGAACATGCAGGCCCAGGCCGTACCGCTGGTCCGCCCGGAGATCCCGATCGTTTCGACGGGTATGGAAGCCTATTCCGCTCTCGACTCCGGCCAATTGGTTGTGGCCGAGGAAGATGGCGAGGTTGTTTCCGTGACCGGACGCATGATCCAGGTACGTGAAAAAGGCGGCAACATCCATACCTATAACCTGCGGAAGTATCGCCGATCGAACCAATCCACCTGCATCGATCAGCGTCCCGCGGTGATCAAAGGCCAGCGCATCCTGAAAGGCCAGATCATCGGTGATTCCTCCTCCTCTGTGGATGGGAAACTTGCCCTTGGGCAAAACGTACTGGTTTCCTTCCTTCCCTGGGAAGGCGGTAACTTTGAGGACGCGATCCTGATCTCCGAACGACTGGTTCAGGAAGACCGCTATACCTCCGTACATATTGAAAAACATGAAGTTGAAGCCCGGGATACCAAATTGGGCCCGGAAGAGATCACCCGTGATATCCCCAACGTCGGTGAGGATGCCATCCGTAACCTTGACGAACATGGGATCATCCGGATCGGCGCCGAAGTCGGCCCGAACGATATCCTGGTTGGCAAGATCACCCCGAAGGGTGAGAAAGAGCTGACTCCTGAAGAGCGGCTGCTCCGGGCAATCTTTGGTGAAAAATCACGCGATGTGAAAGATACCTCGCTGCGTATGCCTCACGGTGAGCACGGGATTGTGGTCGATGTCAAAGTCTTCACTCGTGAAGAGAACTCTGACCTCAAAGCCGGTGTGGACATGATGGTCCGTGTGTCAGTTGCCCAACGCCGGAAGATCACCGCAGGTGACAAGATGGCCGGACGTCATGGCAACAAAGGTGTCGTCTCGATGGTCGTCCCCGTGGAAGATATGCCTTTCCTGGATAACGGACGCTCAATTGGCATCATTCTGAACCCGTTGGGTGTTCCCGGTCGTATGAACATCGGCCAGGTTTTGGAAACTCACCTGGGTTGGGCTGCTGAGCGGCTCGGTTTCAGGGCTATCACACCGGTGTTTGACGGTGCGACCGAATATGAGATCGAGGCAGAACTGGCCCGGGCCTGGATGATCGATCATGCCTGGGACATTGCTGCAGAGAAAGCCTGGGAATGGCTGAGCGAACAGACCTACGACCCCGAAATGATCCGGGATGAAGATGAAGTCCGCTTGCTATACCTGGAAGAGTGGCTCGGCGAACGCGGCTATGACGTTTACGAACTGGCCGCAAATGAAACCTATGCCCGCCGGGTGACCATGAAAGAATGGCTGCGTGATGAAGGGTATGACCCTGACGAAATCGTGGCCTTTGAAACGAATGATATTCCGATAGATGGCCGTTTTGACCAGGACACCCGTGCAATCGAAGCTTGCCTCACGCTTTGGATTGTCAAACATGGTGAAAAAGTCAAGAAGGGCCTGAGCGGTGAAGATCTGCGGGCCAGGGCACATGAGGTCATGGAAAAGATTGGCCGACCGATGCCCACCCTGGGTAAACAAAAACTCCGTGATGGGAAATCCGGTAATTATTTTGATCACCCGGTAACCGTTGGATTAATGACCGTGATGAAGCTGCACCACCTCGTTGAGGATAAAGTGCATGCAAGGTCGACTGGACCTTACAGTCTGGTGACCCAACAGCCCCTCGGTGGTAAAGCCCAGTTCGGCGGCCAGCGTTTCGGCGAGATGGAAGTTTGGGCGCTGGAAGCCTACGGCGCTGCTTACACTTTGCAGGAAATGCTGACTGTCAAATCGGATGATGTCACCGGTCGTGTCAGTACCTACGAATCGATCGTCAAAGGCGAACCGATTGAAGATCCTGGCATCCCGGCTGCCTTCAAGGTTTTGGTGAAAGAAATGCAGAGTCTTGGGTTGGCAGTGGAAGCCGTGCTGGATAGTGGCGAGATCGTTAAATTCGGGAAGGATGAAGACAAAGCCCGAATGCCCAACACACCCACCGGCTTGATCAGTATTGGAAGCGATCTAGGGTAAAGCTTAAAAAAGCAGCTGACTCGCCTTGACGCCCCCCAGTACACATGGTAGAATCATCCCTCGTTACCTTCATGCTGGCCCTATAACACCGGTCAGACCGTTGGAGGAAAAATTGGATAGAAGTGAGGCCATCTTGAAAGATGATGATGGCCTCCCTTATTGGAAGAAGTAATTATTTAGATTTGGAGGCAAATGTGCCAACGATCAACCAATTGATACGCAAAGGCCGAGAAACAAAGCGGAAGAAGAGCAAGGCTCCTGCTCTGCAATATACTTATAATTCGCAGAAGCAGAAACGTATCCGCCAGCCGAAAGGCGCACCACAGAAACGCGGTGTTTGCACGGTCGTGCGTACAATGACCCCTAAGAAACCGAACTCCGCTCTGCGGAAGATCGCTCGTGTACGTCTGACGAACCACATGGAAGTTACGGCATACATTCCTGGTGAAGGTCATCAGCTCCAGGAGCACTCTGTTGTGCTCGTGCGCGGCGGCCGTGTCAAAGACCTGCCAGGCGTTCGTTATCACATCGTCCGAGGTACCTTAGACTCAACTGGTGTTGAGGACCGTTCACACGGTCGCTCAAAATACGGGACTAAGAAGCCCAAGTAACCAGCGGTCTTATATCTTAAGCTAGGGCGAAGCATTTTAATCGGTCTTATTAGAGGATTAATCCAAATGCTTTGCCCTATTTTAATTTTTAGCTTTTGTAAGGAGTAGGAAATGGCGCGAAGATATACCCCAGAAAAACGAGAAGTCTCCCCTGATGTGCGTTTTGGTAGGATTGACATCCAGGAGATGATCAATCGAATCATGATCAAAGGTAAGAAAAGCACAGCAACCCGATTGCTGTACGGTGCCCTTGACCTGATCGAAGAACGTACTGGAAAAGATCCGATCGAAACGTTCGATGCCGCGCTCAAAAATGTTTCCCCGCTCATGGAAGTTCGCCCCCGCCGTGTTGGTGGTGCGACCTACCAGGTGCCGATGGAAGTTGAACCCAGCCGCCGCAAGAATCTTGCAATGCGCTGGATCATTACTGCCTCACGCGTCCGACCAGGGAAATCATTTGCGGAAAAATTGGCTGGCGAATTAATGGACGCTGCTTCGAACCAGGGCGCCGCTTATCGCCGCCGTGAAGAAGCTCACCGGATGGCGGAAGCCAACCGCGCTTTCTCCCATTTTCGTTTATAGAGCGCAGTCTTTCATTTAATATCGGAACGGATTGGATGAGCATCGATGGTTGAACAAGAATACCCGTTAGAGCGATATCGCAATATTGGCATTATTGCGCATATTGACGCGGGTAAAACGACAACCACCGAGCGGATCCTTTTCTATACCGGACGGACTTACCGCATTGGCTCCGTAGATGACGGAACGACCGTCACCGACTGGATGGAGCAGGAGCGTGAACGAGGAATCACGATCGTTTCCGCTGCGGTAACGACCTTCTGGAAAGATTACCAAATCAACCTTATTGATACCCCCGGGCATATCGACTTCACTGCCGAAGTTCAGCGTTCGTTAAGAGTGTTGGATGGCGGTGTTGTTGTGTTCGATGCCGTTCAGGGCGTTGAACCTCAAAGTGAGACCGTCTGGCGTCAGGCCAACCGTTATCACGTGCCCCGGATTTGCTTTGCCAATAAGATGGACCGGGTCGGTGCTTCCTTTGAAAACACGATCGCTTCCATTGAAGAACGGTTAGGCGCACGTGCCATAGCCATGCAGGTTCCGATTGGCAGCGAAGATAAGTTCATCGGTGTGATTGATTTAATGACCGAGCAGGCCATCCTTTTCGAAGACGAGCTCGGCAGTGAGCCTCAATATACCGATATCCCTGCGAATTTGATTGAGACGGTCAAAGAGCGCCGGGCTGAAATGGTGGAACGGATCGCCGAGCTTGACGACGTCCTCACCCTGAAGTATTTGGAAGGTGAGACGCTTAGCATCGATGAATTGAAGGCGACCCTGCGCCAGGGAGTTCTGGATAATGAGGTTTCCCCGGTATTCTGCGGTTCTTCATTAAAGAATAAAGGCGTGCAGCCATTATTGGATGCGGTTGTGGATTATCTGCCTTCGCCGCTGGATGTGCCCGATGTGATCGGGATCCATCCCAAAACCGGTGAGGAAGTCACGCGGCCGCCAAAAGACAGCGCCCCTGCATCCGCTTTAGTATTCAAGATCGTAACCGATGCTTATGTAGGCCGGTTGGCTTATATCCGGATTTATTCCGGAACGATCAAAAAAGGCAGTAATTATCTGAACGCCACCCAGGATAAACGTGAACGGGTTGGCCGTTTGCTGCGAATGTATGCCGACCATCGTGAAGATGTGGATGAAATCCATGCCGGCGATATCGGTGCTATTCTGGGTTTGAAGGAAAGTTTCACCGGGGACACTTTGAGTGATATGAATAACCCGGTGGTATTGGAAACGATCAACTTCCCTGAACCGGTTATCTCTGTGGCTATCGAGCCTAAGACCATGGCTGATCAGGACAAGATGAGTATGGCGTTGCAGAAGCTCGCTGAAGAAGATCCTACTTTTAAAGTTCGGGTCGATGACGAGACCGGCCAGACAATCATCTCCGGGATGGGTGAACTCCACCTCGACATCCTGGTCGACCGCATGTTGCGGGAATTCAAAGTCCAGGCGAATGTCGGCAATCCCCGGGTGGCTTATCACGAGACCATCACCCAGACGGTGCCGGAATCAGAATATAAATTTGTCAAGCAGACCGGTGGTCATGGCCAATATGGACATGTTGTCCTGCGAATCGAACCGCTGGAAAGCGGGTCCGGATTTTTATTTGAAGACAAAATTCGCGGCGGGACGATCCCTAAGGAATATATCCCAGCCGTTCAAAAAGGTGTTGAGGAAGCCGTCGAAAGTGGTGTGGTTTCCGGTTATCCGATGACCGACCTGAAGGTGACCTTGCTGGATGGGTCCTACCATGAGGTCGATTCCAGTGATATGGCTTTCCGTATGGCCGCCATCTTCGCATTCCGCGAAGGTGTGCCGAAGGGGAAGCCGGTATTACTTGAACCGATCATGAAAGTTGAAGCTGTTGTTCCGGAAGATCATACGGGTGAAGTGCTGGGGCAGATCAATTCCCGGCATGGCAATGTTATGGGAATGGATGCACGTCCCGGCAAAGCCCAGGCGATCCGTGCGGAAGTGCCGCTGGCCGAAATGTTCGGCTATGCAACCGAATTACGGTCCGCGACAAAAGGGCGGGGTGTGTTCACAATGGAATTTGATCATTACGCACCGGTTTCGGAAGCCGTGATGAAGAAGATTTCTGGTCAATAGAATTCGTTATTATATTTAGATTGAGGAGTAGTTCGTAAAATGGCCAAGGAAAAATTTGATCGCTCAAAGCCGCACCTCAATGTGGGAACCATGGGTCACATCGACCATGGGAAGACCACGCTGACGGCGGCGATCACAAAAGTACAGGCATTGAAGGGATTTGCGGATTACCGCGCCTTCGATACGATCGATAATGCACCGGAAGAAAAAGAACGCGGCATCACGATCAACATCGCGCACGTGGAATATCAAACAGAGAAACGACACTATGCGCATGTGGACATGCCGGGACACCGTGACTACATCAAGAACATGATCACAGGAGCCGCGCAGGTAGATGGTGCGATCCTGGTGGTGGCAGCCCCCGATGGCGCAATGCCGCAGACCCGAGAACACGTGCTGCTGGCGCACCAGGTGGAAGTGCCGAGCATCGTTGTGTTCCTGAATAAGGTCGACATGATGGATGACCCGGAACTGTTGGAACTGGTCGAGATGGAACTGCGCGAGATGCTGAACGGATACGGCTTCCCGGGAGATGAATTACCGATCATCCACGGGAGTGCGCTGGCCGCACTGCAGTCCGAATCGAAGGACCCGAATGCACCGGAATACCAGTGCATCAACGATCTGATGGATGCAGTGGACAACTACATCCCGATGCCGGAGCGCGAGATCGACAAGCCGTTCATGATGCCGATCGAAGACGTGTTCTCGATCAAGGGTCGTGGGACGGTGGTGACCGGTCGTATCGACCGAGGCGTGATCCACACGGGTGACCCGGTTGAGATCGTGGGTCTGCAGGAAAAGAGCATGAACTCGGTGGTGACGGGTGTCGAGATGTTCCACAAACTTCTGGATGAAGGCATGGCGGGCGACAACGTTGGTTTGCTGCTGCGCGGCATCGGTCGAGAGGAAGTGGAGCGCGGTATGGTGGTTGCCAAACCCGGCAGCATCACCCCGCACACGAAGTTTGAAGGTGAAGTTTACATCCTGACCCGTGAAGAGGGTGGACGCCACAGTGCGTTCTTTACCGGCTATCGGCCGCAGTTCTTCATCCGGACGATGGATGTGACCGGCACGGTGACGCTGGCCGAAGGCACGGAGATGGTGCTGCCCGGCGACCGGATCACCATGCAAGTTGAATTGATCGTGCCTGTGGCTCTGGAGAACGGTTCCCAGTTCGCCATCCGTGAGGGTGGCCTGACGGTTGGCGCCGGCGTGATCTCCAAGATTATTGAGTAGAACTTAGGATAAAAATATGGCTAAACAAAAGATTCGTATTCGTCTGAAGGCTTATGATCACCGAGTTCATCGATCAATCCGCCAAGCGGATTGTCGAAACGGCAGAACGCAGCGGCGCTCAGGTGGCCGGTCCGATACCGTTACCGACCAAAATCGAGCGGTTTACCGTGATACGTTCCCCGTTCATCGATAAAGACTCACAGGAGCATTTCGAGATCCGCACCCACAATCGATTGATTGATGTCATGGATCCCGATTCAAAAACAATTGATATGTTGATGCGCCTGAATCTGCCTGCAGGCGTCGATATCGAAATCAAGATTTAGCATCGTCGTATGGTTGCCGGCAGACGGCAGACCTTATCGCAAGCAATAAGCTTGATAACGCTTGCGGAAAAGGCTTCCTGTCTGCTGGGAATTGATAAAAATTAAGTCTTGGCAAATTTGCCAATAGATGGTAGAATCATCCAGTTTCGGCTTAAAAGCCGGACTTTAAGGTGGCATAAGAACGTTTCTTTCCGTAGTCTATAAACAATACGGGATGGACGCGGGAGGAACGTTGACTGTGCTGCGGTCGGAGATGATGCAGCCGTGCCCAGGCTGACAGTCTCGTCGAAATAAATTGCGACAGGAGAATATCGAATTATGTTTAAAGGGCTGATTGGACGAAAAGTTGGAATGACCCAGATTTTCGATGATGATGGGATTGCGGTCCCTGTGACTCTTATCGAAGCTGGGCCTTGTTACGTAACCCAGGTTAAGACCGTGGAAGAAGATGGTTATTCGGCGGTACAACTCGGGTTCGAAGAGGCAAAACCCAAACGGTTGACGGGGGGTCAATTGGGGCACCTTAAACGCAATGATTTGCCACCATTAAAAGTTTTACGTGAATTCAGAACAAGCAAACCCGAAGTTACCGAAGGCGATACGCTCAAAGCGGATGTCTTTGAAATGGGTGAACGGGTTGATGTTATCGGGACCAGCAAAGGCCGTGGTTTTGCCGGTGTTGTCAAGCGCTACCATTTTGCCGGCGGCCCGAAGACTCACGGTCAATCCGATCGTCAACGTGCACCTGGTTCCCTGGCTGCGGGTACAACACCCGGGCGTGTCTTTAAAGGGAAACGCGGTCCTGGACGGATGGGAAATGAGCGCGTGACATCGGCAAATGTCCGTGTTGTGTTGGTTGACCCGGAACGCAATTTGCTTGCAGTTGATGGCTCTGTGCCCGGCCCGAGGGGCGGCATGGTTGTGATCAAAGCTGTCCGGAAACAATAGGACGCCCGATTGGGCGATAGCCAGTAATGGGAGTTGAGTAATCATGGAAGTTGATGTCTTCAACATGAAGGGTAAGAAAGTCAGCAAGGTAGAACTACCTGCGGCGATTTTCGAAGCCCCAGTAAAAGTTGATTTGATGCATCAGGCATATGTCAGGCAGATGGCCAACAGCCGCCTGGGAACCTCCTCGACCAAAGGTCGCAGTGAAGTTGCCGGTGGTGGCCGTAAACCCTGGCGCCAAAAAGGAACCGGTCGTGCCCGGCAAGGCTCTACCCGAGCCGCGCAGTGGGTTGGTGGTGGGAAGATCTTCACCCCGAAACCGCGTTCTTATGAAAAGGCAATGCCTAAGAAGATGCGCAGGGCTGCATTGCGGTCCGCTTTATCGGTGAAAGCCTCTGAAGGTGCAATCGTCCTGGTGGACGAATTCAAGCTGGATGAAGCGAAGACCCGCAACATGGCGGAATCGCTGAAGGCACTGACCGGAGAAGCGACCATTTTGGTGCTGATCCCCGAAAACGCACCTGAATATGAGGACGTTAAACGGGCTTGCGCCAACCTGGACAATGCCAAAACCCTGTTAGCCAGTTATTTGAACATCCGTGACCTGCTGGGTTACAAGAGTGTGGTAATGCCGGTGGCTGCTTTGGATGTCATTGGTAGTTATCTCGGATAGGTAGGAATGAAATCATGAAGAAATCAATATTTGACATCATCCGCCGACCGATCATTACCGAAAAATCGAATTATATGTCATCGGTCCTCAATCAATACGTTTTCGAGGTGGATACCAAAGCCACCAGAACCAGCGTCAAAGATGCGATCGAGACAATTTTCGATGTAAAAGTAAAAAACGTTAATGTTATGATCGTGCCCGCCAAACAAACACGAAGCATGCAGAGCCGCCGAATGCGGACCCGCACAACCGCTTATAAAAAAGCAATCGTGACCCTGAATGAAGGCGAGCGCATCCCGATTTTTGAAGGGGTGGAGTAATGGCCGTAAAAGTATATAAACCGAAGACCCCCGGTACTCGACATAAGACCAGTTACACTTTTGAAGAGATCACCAAGTCAACGCCAGAACGCTCATTGATCGTTCCTTTAAAGAAGAATTCCGGTCGGAATATGTATGGCCGGATCACCGTACGCCATAGAGGCGGCGCCCAAAAGCGGTTCATCCGCTTGGTGGACTTCAGGCGAGATAAACTGGAAGTACCCGCCATTGTTTCGGCGATTGAATATGACCCGAACCGCACCGCACGCCTGGCACTGCTGCATTATGTGGACGGTGAGAAGCGTTACATCCTTGCCCCAATAGGTCTGATGGTTGGTGACAAAATTGTCTCCGGCAAGGAAGCGGAAATCCGCCCCGGTAACAGTCTGCCCATGGCGAACATCCCGGTCGGAACAACCATTCACAATGTTGAGCTGTTGCCCGGCAACGGCGGCCAATTGGTCCGCTCTGCCGGCACCTCCGCCCAACTGCTGGCGAAAGAGGGCAAATATGCCCACGTGCGCCTGCCTTCGGGAGAGGTTCGACTGGTACTGCAGGAATGCCGTGCTTCCATTGGCCAGGTTGGCAATGTCGAGCATGCTAACATCAAGTTAGGTAAGGCAGGACGTAAACGCAATATGGGTTGGCGCCCTTCCGTTCGCGGTTCAGCAATGTCTCCCCGAGACCATCCGCATGGAGGTGGTGAGGGTCGTACACCGATTGGTATGCCTGGTCCGAAGAGCCCCTGGGGTAAACCCACCCTGGGTAAGAAAACCCGGCAGAACAAACGCACGGATAAATTCATCGTTCGCCATCGCTCACAAGCGAAGCGGCGTCGTAAGTAATCGATTATTATAGCGAGAAAGAGGACGAAATTATGTCGCGATCGCTTAAGAAGGGGCCGTACATTGCCCCAAAGTTATTGACGAAGATTGAAAACATGAATGACAAGGGCGAGAAGAAGGTCATCCGCACCTGGAGTCGTGCGAGTACGATCTTTCCCCAGATGGTAGGACATACCATCGCCGTTCATGACGGGCGTCGTCACGTGCCGATTTATATCACCGAGAATATGGTAGGCCATCGACTGGGTGAATTTGCCCCAACGCGATTCTTCCGCGGCCATGTTGTAGCCGGTCGTGCAGAAAAACGTGAATAAGGACAAGAAAGGGTAAGAAGTTATGGCTACTGATATTCGAGCTAAATTGAGCAATCTTGATACGTCAGCCCAGAAGGCCCGTCTTGTGACTGACCTGGTTCGTGGGAAACCCGCTCTTGAAGCGTTGACTATCCTACAGTTCACGCCCAACAAGGCGGCGCTGCCGGTACAGAAACTCATCCATTCGGCAATTGCCAATGCGGAAGAGAACTTCGGCGTAGCACGCGAGGACCTGTACGTCCACAAGATTTTCGCAGATGAAGCCCCCACCCGCAAATGGCGCCGTTTTGGCGCTCGCGGCCGGTTCAAACCGATATTGCGGCGGCGTTCACATGTCACAGTCATTCTACGTGAGAACGAGTGATAGGGCGAAGAAAGATTTATTAAAAGGAACCAGGAGCAAATATGGGTCGTAAAGTACATCCAACTGGATTTCGACTGAAAATCAACAAACCTTGGTTAGGCCGCTGGTATGCTGAAGGCAAAGATTACCAGGATCAATTACACCAGGATCTTGCAATCCGTAAGATGATCCTCAAATCAAATGACCGTGCCGGCGTCTCCCAGGTTGAAATTGAACGCTTCCCCGGCAAGGTGAAGATCTTCGTTCACACTGCCAAACCTGGCATTCTGATCGGTCGCAGCGGCGAAAACGTCAAACAACTGCGGACCGACCTCGAAGCCCTGACCGGCGAAAAAATTGACCTTGAGGTCAAAGAGATCAAATCTCCCGATCTGGACGCGTTCCTGGTGGCGGAAAATATCGCCAGCCAGCTCACCCGTCGGATCAGTTACCGCAGAGCAATGCAGCGTGCCATCCAGCAGGGTATGCGCCAGGGCGCTGAAGGCGTCAAGGTGATGGTAGCCGGCCGGTTGGGCGGTGCAGAAATGTCCCGCACCGTTTGGCTCCGTGAGGGACGTGTTCCACTGCAGACTTTGCGTGCGGACATTGATTATGCCCAGACCGAAGCCCTGACCACCTATGGTCAGATTGGCATCAAGGTTTGGATCTACAAAGGCGAAATTATCCCCCAGGTGGAAGAAGAATCTGCTGCCACCGAAGGTGTTTACGTCAGCGAGTAATAACGACGCCGGCAAGGCGACCGGCGGTTAGCGAGGTAGTCATTATGTTAATGCCAAAACGAGTGAAATATCGCAAGCAAATGCGCGGGCGCATGCGGGGCAAGGCTTATCGCGGCTCTGATGTGTCCTTCGGCGAATTCGGCTTGCAGGCTTTGGAACCGGGTTGGGTCAGCGCTCGTCAAATTGAAGCCGCCCGTCGTGCAATCGTGCATGAAATGAAGCGGCGTGGTAAGGTGTGGATCCGAATTTTCCCGGACAAACCATACACCAAACGTGCTGCTGAATCCCGGATGGGTAAAGGTAAGGGCCCCGTTGAGTATTGGGTCGCAGTGGTCAAACCTGGCCGCATCATGTTCGAAGTGGGCGGTACGGATCCTGAAACCGCAAAAAGTGCGCTCCTCCGTGCAAAATATAAACTGTCACTGAAGACCAAGATCGTCTCACGTGATGTGGCAGGGGAGGCGTAACGATGAAAGCATCAGAAATTCGTAAATTGGGCATTACCGAACTTGAAATGCAAATTGCTGAGACCCGGCATGAGCTGTTGAACCTCAGGTTCCAGACCATCACCGGCCAGTTGACCGATACCAGCCAGATCCGTGTCATTCGCCGCGATATCGCCAGGATGGAAACCGTCCTGAGAGAAAAACAATTGGCTGAGGAGAGTGAAGCATGAATGATCGACGTCGATTGGTAGGGACTGTTATTAGCAATAAAATGCAAAAAACAGCTGTAGTGGAAGTGGTCCGTGTTTATCGCCACCCACTTTACCGTAAGGTTATTCGCTCGGCAAAATCCTATAAGGCGCATGATGAGATCGGCGTCAATCCCGGCGATAAAGTGAAAATCGTTGAAAGCAAACCGATTTCACGAACCAAACGATGGGTTGTTGAAGAAGTCCTGCATGTTGAGGAACGGTCCGAAGATGACTCAGTGGAAGAATTGGGAGTCTAAATCATGATTCAACAAGAGTCCCGATTGAAAGTTGCTGATAACACGGGCGCACGCGAAATCCTTGTGATCCATATCAAGGGCGGTTCCAGGCAGCGTTACGGTTATGTAGGCGACATTGTTGTTGGCACGGTGAAGTCTGCCACACCGCAGGCGACCGTTAAGAAAAGCGAAATTGTGAAAGCAGTTATCGTCCGCACCTCTAAAGAGTGGCGCCGGCCTGATGGCTCTTCAATCCGCTTTGATGATAATGCGGCCGTGATCCTGGATAATGATGGCGTCAACCCTCGTGGTTCGCGTATCTTTGGTCCCGTTGCTCGCGAGCTTCGTGAAAAAGGTTTCATGAAGATCGTTTCACTGGCACCGGAAGTTCTTTAGTCGGTGAGATAGGAGTGAAGATATGAAAACCAAGATTAAAAAAGGCGACCGGGTTATTGTGGTCAGCGGCAAAGATAAAGGCACTATCGGCGAAGTCATCCGGGTGATCCCGGACGAAAAGCGGGTGGTCGTGCAGGGTGTGAACATTCACATCAAGCATCAGGCTCAGACCCAGTCCCGTGGCAAGACGATCCCGGCAGGCAAGATGGAATTTGAGGCTCCGATCAGTATTTCCAATGTGATGCTGATTGATCCCAAAGAAAACAAGCCGACCCGGGTCAATATAGAACGTAAAGATGGCAAACCGATCCGCGTTGCAAAACGCAGCGGTACGCCGATTGATAAATAGGCTGCCATCGGGAGTAAGTATGAATAGATTAAGAGAGATTTACGCAGAAGAGATCGCACCTGCCCTTTTTGACGAGTTATCGCTCGAAAACGTGATGCAGATCCCAAAGATCCAGAAGGTTGTGGTCAATATTGGCGTCGGCGATGCATTGGATAACCCCAAAGCATTAGATGAAGCTGTGAGGGATTTGACCACCATCACCGGCCAGAAACCTGTCATCACCAAGGCAAAGAAATCGATCGCGAACTTCAAATTACGTGAAGGCCGCGCGATCGGCACCAAAGTAACCTTACGCGGTGATCGTATGTGGGCATTTCTCGATCGTTTGATTAATGTGGCGTTACCCCGTGTTCGCGACTTCCGCGGCATCTCGCCTGATGCGTTTGATGGGCGTGGTAACTACACATTGGGGCTGGATGAACAACTGATCTTCCCTGAGGTCAATTACGACCAGGTCGAAACGATCCGGGGTATGGAGATCACGATTGTCACATCAGCAGAGAATGACGATCAGGCACGTGCGTTGCTAAGCAAATTTGGAATGCCGTTCAGGAAAGGATAGTATGGCTAGTAAATGTATGGAGTATCGCGAGAAACGGCGAAAATATCCCAATCAGGTTGTAAACCGCTGCCGGCGCTGTGGCCGCCCGCGTGGTTATATCCGCAAGTTTGGTTTGTGCCGTATTTGTTTTCGGGAATTAGCGCTGCAGGGAAAAATTCCTGGTGTGACCAAGTCGTCGTGGTAGATCGGCGGAGGTATTATCGATGAATGTTTCAGATCCAATTGGTGATATGCTGACCCGTATCCGCAATGTTGCAATCAGCAACGGCACATTAGTAAGCATGCCCAGTTCCAAGATCAAGGCGGAGATCGCCCGGATCCTGACGGAAGAGGGTTATGTTGAAAGTTATGATGTGGTTGAAGGTAGTCAGCCTTATCAGAAAGTTTTACGACTCCGTTTGAAATACATCGGTGAACGTCGGCACCGTCGCCCGTTAATCACGGGTTTGGAACGGGTGAGCCGGCCTGGCCGCCGTGTGTATTCACAGAAAACGGACATCCCCTGGGTACTTTCGGGTATTGGTGTGGCGATCCTGTCCACCCCCAAGGGTGTCATGACTGGCCAGCGCGCCCGCAAGATGGGCGTAGGTGGCGAGATATTGTGTAAAGTATGGTAGCGCCTGGCGCTAGTAGGAGGTACGAGACGTGTCTCGAATAGGACGTTTACCGATTGAAGTGCCGGCAGGCGTTGAAGTCAAGATTGATGGCTCACACGTTCATGTCAAGGGTCCCAAAGGTGAGTTGGAATGGACTTTTTCACCTTTGATGACCATCAAGCAAGAAGATGGCGTGATCGTGGTTGAACGCCCCAACGATCAACCCGCAGTTCGTGCATTACATGGCACGACCCGGTCGTTGATCGACAATATGGTTGTTGGCGTCAGCAAAGGTTTTGAGCGAATCCTGGAGATTGAAGGCGTGGGGTACCGCGCTGAGATGGATGGCAAGAACCTGATCATCAATGTTGGCTTCTCCCACCCGGTGGTTGTTAAACCCCCTGAGGGAATCAGCTTTGACACGGACATGAAAGTCCGTCAGATCAAAATCACCGGTTATGACAAACAGGTTGTTGGCCAGGTTGCTGCTGATATCCGCAAATTGCGCCCACCTGAGCCATACAAAGGCAAAGGTATTCGCTATCAGGGTGAATATGTTCGCCGCAAACCGGGTAAAGCCGGTAAGACAGTATAAGTTTGAAGGTGAAATAATATGGCAAATAAATCACGCAATGAGGCTCGTTTACGCCGACATCGTCGTGTCCGGAAAAGAGTTTTCGGCACCCCAGATCGACCGCGCATGAATGTATTTCGCAGTTCAACAGAGATTTACGTGCAGATCATCGATGACTTTCAGGGCAATACGTTGGCCTCGGCATCGAGTATTGATGCTGAATTGAGCGATGCGATGAAGGGGCTGTCCAATATGGAACAGGCGCAAAAAGTCGGACAGGCGATCGCTGAACGCGCTAAAAAAGCAGGTGTCGGCAAGGTCGTTTTCGACCGTGGTGGATACAAATATATTGGTCGTGTGAAAGCCATGGCCGAGGCTGCCCGCGAAGGCGGCCTGGAATTCTAGGAAAGAGGCGATTATGTCAGACTACCAAGTCGAGAACCAATTTGATGAGCGTGTGATTGATATCGCTCGTGTAGCAAAAGTTGTAAAAGGTGGTCGCCGCTTTTCATTCCGGGTGACCATGGTGATCGGTGACAATGCAGGCAAAGTTGGCCTTGGTATTGGCAAAGCGAATGCCGTTCCGGATGCCATCCGTAAAGCCAGCGAACGTGCCCGCAAGGACATGCACAAGATCAACCTGAACGGGACCACGATTTCTCATGAAGTATTAGGGAAACAGAGCGGCGCTAAAGTCCTGCTGCGTCCTGCTTCCGCCGGTACCGGTGTTATCGCCGGCGGTGGTGTGCGTGCGGTTTTGGAAGCTGCCGGTGTGCATGACATTCTCTCCAAGTCGCTGGGCAGCAATAATGTCTTGAATGTTGTCCGCGCGACCTTTGATGCCCTCAGCCAGTTGAAATCACCTAAAGACCAGGCAGCCTATCGTGGCAAACCAGTCGACCAGGTGAAACCATATTGGGAGCGCGAGAAAAATGGCTAAGAAAAAACAGGCACAATTAACGATCACATTAGTCCGCAGCCCAATTGGCTATCCAAAGCGACAAAAAGACACTTTGAAAGCATTGGGACTTAAGAAATTTAACCAGACAGTGATCCGCGTTGATAATGATGCTGTGCGCGGTATGGTGGATAAAATTTCCCACCTGGTCACTGTGGTTCAAGCGTAAGGTGTCAATATGGAATTACATGATCTAAAACCAAACAAAGGCGCACATAAGAACCGCAAGCGGGTTGGACGTGGTCCGGGAGCCGGACAAGGCAAGACTGCTGGTCGTGGTATGAAGGGCCAGAACTCACGTGCGGGCGGTGGCGTACCCTTGTACCACCAGGGCGGTAACCTTCCTTTCTTTCGGAAATTACCCTTCAGGCGTGGTGAGGGATTCAGCGTCATCAATCGTGTAGAATATGCCGAAGTCAACCTGGAAGATCTGGCGGATTTCGCCGCCAACACTGAGATCAATCCCGAAATGCTGGTCGAAGCTGGTCTGGTCAACAAAATAAGCCTGCCGGTCAAGATCCTCGGGCGCGGTGATATCTCTGTTGCTTTGAAAATCAAAACCCACAAAATCTCCAAAGGTGCACAGGAAAAGATTGAAAGCGCTGGCGGCAGTGTGGAATTGATCCAGGAGTAAAGCGTGTTTTTCAGGAAGCAAAAGGAGCCTGACAAATGAAACAGTCTGCTTGGCGCTATCTTTGGAAATCAAAAGACATTCGCCAGAAGTTATTGATCTCACTGGTCATTCTGGCAATCTACCGTCTGGCGTCGAATATCCCGGTACCGGGCATTGACCGGAACCTGGTGGCTCAACTGGTCAATACCGGAGGAGCTGCAGGTGGTTTGATCAACCTGCTGGATATGCTTTCCGGTGGTGCGGTTTCGAACTTCTCAATCCTGGCAATGGGTGTTTATCCTTACATCACAGCCCAAATCATCCTCCAGTTGTTGATCCCGATCATTCCCGCACTCGAACGAAAAATGCAGGATGATCCTCGTGAGGGTCGGGCCTGGATGGAGCGCTGGACGATCATCCTGACCGTACCGATGGCGGCTCTTTCCGCTGTTGGCCAGATCAACATTTTTAATGCGATGTTGGGTCAATCCGTTGCGGCGCAGTTCGGTTTCACAGGCGGTGCACTTATTCCAACCCTGGCGACTGTGCTTTCCATGATGGCCGGTACGTTGTTTGGTGTCTGGTTGGGCGAATTGATCTCTGAATTCGGGATCCGCGGTCAGGGCCTTTCGTTAATCATCTTCTCGGGTATTGTTGCCCGTATCCCCAGGAACCTGTTCTCATTATTGAGTAACCAGACATTCTGGTGGATGATCTTCATTGTGGTTGCACTGCTGATCGTGACGATATTTGCGGTTGTATACGTTCAGCAAGGCCGCCGATACGTCCCGGTGATGTTCCCTGGGCGGCGAGTTGGCAGCCGTATGTCGATGCCCGTAAAGAGCACCCTGCCCTTGATGGTGAACATGGCCGGTATGATCCCGATCATCTTCGCGCAATCAATCCTGACATTTCCGACCATTATCGCCAGTTTCTTCAATAATGCGAAAGCGGAATGGCTTAAGAACCTGGCAGCAAGTACCCAGAACCTGCTTAGCGGCCAAGGCGCACTTTACCCTGCCCTATTCTTCTTAATGGTTGTACTTTTCACCTTCTTCTATACTGATGTTTTGTTCACCCAACAGAACTACGGCGATAACCTCAAGAAACAAGGCGCGCAGATCCCGGGTATTGCCCGCGGCAGCGCCACCCAGAAATACCTTACCAAAGTCCAGAGGCGAATCACCTTACCGGGTGCGCTCTTCCTGGGTGTGGTGGCGGCTCTGCCCTATGTTTTGGGCTTGTTCCTGCCTGAAGGGATTTCGCAATCCAATATCTTCCTGGTCTCATCGTCCGGCTTGCTGATCGTTGTTGGTGTTGTCCGTGATACCTTCCAGATCATTGAAACCGATCTGAAGATGCATGGGTATGATGATCACCTGATCAGTTAGAACAGGAGTGAGAGAAAATGTCACCAATGTATATTGTGATGCTGGGGCCTCCGGGAGCCGGTAAAGGCACCCAGGCGAAGAAACTCGCCGAAGCCTTAAACCTGGTCCATGTCTCAACTGGAGATCTTTTCCGGGAGAACCTTAAAAATGAGACACCGTTGGGTCAACTGGCACAACAATATATGAACAAAGGTGAACTTGTACCTGATGATGTCACCGTGGCGATGGTCGAGGAACGTTTCACCCGCCCGGATTGTGAAATAGGAGCGGTCCTGGATGGTTTCCCCCGCACACCAGCCCAGGCGGAAGCTCTGGAAAACCTCTTAAAACAATTCGGCAGTGATGTGAAAGTTGTTCCGTACATCAAAGTCCCGGATGATATCCTGGTTGAACGCTTGAGCGGCCGATGGGTGAGTCCATCGGGACGCGTTTATCATGAGAAATACAATCCACCGGTTGTGAAGTGGATTGATGACATTGACGGCTCACAGCTTTACCAACGGGAAGATGATAAACCCGAGACTGTACGCCACCGCATCGAAGTTTACAATGAACAAACTGCACCTTTTAATTAATTATTACCGGGATAAAGGCCTGCTGGTCGAAATCGACGGTACCCAGCCCATTGACGATGTCTTTGATGATATTATGGCTTCTGTCAAGGAAGGTTAGTGAATGATTTCCTGGGAACGATCGATTAACATCAAAACGCCTTACGAGATCAATATCATGCGTGAGGCGGGACGGATCAATGCGGAGTCATTGGCTGCTGCGGTAGCACTGGTTAAACCCGGTGTAACAACCGCTGAGTTGAACACTGCGTTTGAAGCCGTCCAGAAGAAATATGGTGTTTACTCGCCATTCAAGAACTACCCGGGGCCTTATCCATATCCGGCCAGCATTTGCACCAGCGTCAATGACGAATTGGTGCACGGTATTCCGAATGAGCGGGTATTGAAAGATGGCGATATCATCAGCATCGACTGTGGAACCGTTTATGAGGGTTTCGTCGGTGACATGGCTGTGACTGTCGCTGTGGGCAAGATTGACCCTGCCACTCAGCGCTTGATGGATGTCACCAAGCAGGCTCTGAATATCGCAATCTCCCAAATGGTCGCCGGTAATACGATCGGTGATATCGGATATGCCGTCCAGACCTTTGTGGAAGAGCAGGGCTTCTTTATCACCCGGACGTACACCGGTCATGGGGTCGGCCGTCAGATGCATGAAGGACCGCAGGTGCCGAATTACGGTAAGCCCGGGCGCGGTATGCGCTTGCGGGAGGGTATGACGATCGCCCTTGAACCAATGGTTTTAGTTGGCACCGGGAATACTAAGGTGAAAGATGATGAATGGACTGTGGCATCCGCTGACGGGTCATTGACAGCCCATTACGAACACACGGTAGCAATCACCGCCAATGGATCTGAAATCCTGACGGTGTTATAAAAGATTGGACTAGACGAAAGAATTATCAGCAAGTATAATCAATACTTTGCTGAAAGCCAGTAAAATTGAAGAAGGAGTTTTACAGTGAAAGTATCAGCATCGATTAAGAAACGCTGTGCAAAATGCAAGATCGTAAAACGACATGGTCGTTTGTATGTGATTTGTGAAAATCCGAAGCATAAACAACGACAAGGATAAGGATTTATAACTATGGCACGTATTGAAGGCGTTGACCTCCCACGCGATAAGCGCGTTGATATTGGTCTAAGGTATATTTACGGCATTGGCCCTACAAGGTCAAAAGAAATTATTGAATCCACCGGCGTTGATCCCTCCATTCGTGTGAAGGACCTGACGGATGGAGATGTTTCAAAACTGCGCGAATACATCTCCGGGAGTTATTCCGTTGAAGGAGATTTACGCCGCCAGGTGCAAATGAACATCAAGCGCCTGATTGAAATCGGTTCGTATCGTGGTCTGCGCCATCGGCGTGGGTTGCCTGTCCATGGTCAGCGCACCAAGACGAATGCCCGGACTCGCAAAGGCCCCAAGAAGACGGTTGCCGGTCGCGGCCGCCGCCGAGGTGTCGGCAAGAAATAAATTATTTATTGAACGTACTATTCAGCCTTCCCGTCTGGGGTCCTCTCCTTTCTTTTTACCCCGCGGCAAGACGGCCTGGCGAATGGGATTAGAGCTTGAGTTAGTGAGGTACAATGGCTAAAAAAGCACAACGAACGCGGCGAGTTACCAGCTCGCGTAAAGTTAAGCGCCAGATGTCATCAGCGCAGGTGCATGTGATGGCTTCCTTCAACAATACCATCATTACGGTGACCGATCAACAAGGGAACACCGTATGCTGGGGAAGCGCCGGGTCAGCCGGTTTCAAAGGCTCCCGTAAAAGCACACCCTTCGCTGCCCGTTTGGCGGCTGAACAAGTGATGAAGACCGCACAGTCCTTCGGCATCCAGGAAGTTGACATCATCGTCAAAGGTCCTGGTCCTGGTCGTGAGGCTTCTATCCGCGCCGTGCAGGGTATGGGAATCTCCGTTCGTTCAATTTCGGATGTGACACCGGTTCCGCATAACGGATGCCGGCCTCCCAAACGACGCCGCGTCTAGAGAAAGTTAAAGAGAGGAACTTTATGGCAAGAAATACTGGTCCGGTATGTAAATTATGCCGGCGTGAAGGTGAAAAATTGTTTTTGAAGGGTGAGCGATGCTACACCCCTAAATGTGCTATTGAAAAACGAGCTTATCCACCTGGAGAACATGGACGGTTCAGTGGACGACCAAGCCGCCAATCGGACTATTCATTACAGTTACGCGCAAAACAGAAAGTGAAACGCATTTATGGCGTTTTGGAACGCCAATTCCGGCGCTATTTCCGTGATGCCCAGAAACGCACCGGTCTGACCGGTCTGAACCTGCTGCAAATCCTAGAATCCCGCCTGGACAATGTTGTCTACCGTCTGGGTTACGCAGACAGCCGCAGTCAGGCCCGCCAACTGGTGAATCATGGGCATTTCATGATCAATGGCCGACGTAACGATGTCGCTTCGACCATCCTCCGTGCCGGTGATTCCGTTACAGTACGTGAAGAATCAAAGCAGAATGAATATTTCAAGACACTCAAACAGATGGAAGAGACACGGACGCCCCCAGCCTGGGTTGAGCAGGATGCTAACAACCTTTCGGGCCGGGTCTTACGTTTGCCCGATCGTGCTGAGATAGATGGAAATCTTAACGAACAGCTTATTGTTGAATATTACTCACGGTAATCTGGTTCATTGGTAGTGCAAAAGGATGCACTGGTAAGGGGTTTGACGTGACTGGAACAATTATTATGGTAAAACCGAAAGTCGAACGGGTTGCAGAAGCTCGTAATTACGGTAAATTCGCAATCAGCCCACTGGAACGCGGTTTTGGCACCACCATTGGGAACGCCTTACGCCGTGTCTTGCTTTCTTCATTGGAAGGCGCTGCGATCACATCCATTCATATCACGGATGTCTTGCATGAGTTCAGCGATATTGAAGGCGTACGGGAAGATGTCATCCAGGTGATTTTGCAGTTGAAACAACTGCGGATGATCCTGTTTGATGTGGATGTCGCACACATTCACCTGGAAGTCACCGGCGAAGGTACGGTCACCGCAGCGGATATCATTTGCCCGCCCGAGATTGAGATCGTAAACCCTGATCTCTATCTATTTACCGTTGACAGCAAAAAAGCCAGCCTTGAAATCGACATGACTGTTGAACGAGGCCGCGGCTATTCCCCGGCCAACGAACGAAGCGACCGGCTTCCCATCGGAGAATTGCCGGTGGATGCCATTTTCACCCCCGTCCGCAAGGTCAATTGGACTGTCGGTTCCGCCCGTGTCGGGCAGAGCACCAATTATGACCGGGTTGTCCTGGAGATCTGGACGGATGGAACGATCTCGCCCGAACAGGCGATGAGCGATTCCTCCAAGATCCTGATTGACCACCTGCGGTTCATCGCCGGTATCAGCGAAGAGATGCTATCCGTGCCGATCGAACAAGCCGAACCGGTAGGTACGATCAACAGCGAAGCTGCCGAGATGCCGATCGAAAACCTTGACTTGACCGTGCGGGTCTTCAATTCACTCAAACGCACCGGGATCACCACGGTTGGTGATGTCATTGAGCTCCTGGATAAAGGTGAGGAAGCGATTCTTTCCATCCGGAACTTCGGTGAGAAAAGCCTGACCGAGTTGAAGGAAAAGATGGCTGAAAAGGGCTTCCTGGACGAGGAAGAAGAAACAACGGAGAACTGAAAAAATGCGACATAAAGTAAAAGGTTATCGGCTGAATCGTGATATGGGCCATCGCACTGCGATGCGCCGCACGATGATCCGACAACTTCTCGAAAATGAACGGATCAAAACAACACTGCCAAAGGCAAAATCGATCCAGGCAGATACTGAAAAACTGATCACCCTGGCTCGCAACAGCCAGGATGCAGATGAGACCAAAATGATGAATGCCCGTCGTCTTGCTGTGGCCAAATTAGGCACCGGCAGCCGCCCGGTTGTGCAGAAGTTGTTTGATGATATTGCACCTCGTTTCACAAGCCGCCCCGGTGGTTACACCCGGATCCTCAAGTTGGGCCCTCGCCGCAGTGATGGCGCTGAAATGGCTTTGATCGAACTGGTTGAAGAGTAGTCCTGCCGGGATCAAACCCGATGGACATAGCACATTACAAAGTTATTCTTTCATACAATGGGACTGAGTTTGCCGGTTTCCAGCGTCAGGCAGATGGGCGAACGGTCCAGGGTGAGTTTGAACGAGCCTTGATCCAGTTGGGCTGGAAGGGCAAAAGCATCCTGGCAGCCGGACGTACCGATGCAGGCGTGCACGCCAGAGGGCAGGTCGTGTGTTTCCAGCTTAAATGGGGCCACACATCCGAGGACCTGGTCAACGCTTTGAATTACTATCTACCCAGGAGTATGGCCGTGAGTTCGGTGGCAGAGGTTACTGCGGATTTTCACCCCCGCTACGATGCGAAAAGCCGCCGTTACCGTTACCACCTGATCTGCCAACCGGTCAGGGACCCGATCCGGGAAATAATCGCCTGGCGGGTCTGGCCGGAAGTTGATTTGGACCGGATGAACCGGGCAGCAAAAGCGCTGATCGGATCGCATGATTTCAAGGCGTTTGGCAGTCCGACCACAGATTTGGGTGTGACCGTGCGGGAAGTGTTTTCCGCAGTCTGGCAAAGAGCCGGTGCTGAATATCATTTCGATATCATCGCCAATGCCTACCTCTACCATATGGTCCGTCGGATTGTAATGGTCCTGGTGACCATCGGGCAGGGTGATGCACCCGAGGAGTTGGTTGCAGAAAGCGTTGAGAGCGGTGAATTGAAACTGACCGGTCTGGCACCTGCGGCAGGTCTCGTATTGGAAGAAGTGCTTTATGAGTAAGGTTCAATTTGGATTTCATCTTTCAGGCTTCTTGCCTGAAGTGGATCTTGGAATGATGGAGAGTTAGACTGTGGATAAAACATATGTACCAAAAGGACAAGTTGAGCGAGACTGGCTCCTGGTTGATGCTGAAGGGCAGAACCTGGGCCGTCTGGCGACGAAAATTGCCCAATTATTGCTTGGTAAAAACAAACCCAATTACACGCCCGGCGTGGTAACGGGTGCAAATGTGGTTGTGATCAACGCCGAGAAGGTTGACGTTTATCCCACCCGTTTGGAAAGCAAAATTTACTACCGCCATTCAAATTATCCTGGCGGGCTTAAGGAAATTACCCTGAAAGATCAATTGGCAAAATTTCCTGAGCGTGTGATTGAAAGGGCTGTTTGGGGTATGATCCCGAAGAATAAGCTGGGACACCGTATCTACAAGAACCTGCATGTCTATGCGGGGAAAGAACATCCCCACCAGGCACAACAGCCAGAGATAGTCGAGTAAGAGGAGTAATCAGGACTTATGGATAACCGATATTATGAAGGTATTGGCCGCCGTAAGGAAAGCTCCGCCCGCGTTCGTTTGATGGCGGGGACCGGAACCTTTACCGTTAACGGTAAGGAACTGGAAGCGTTTTTCACCCGGATGGGTGATGCGCCGGAAATCCTTAAGGCTTTTGAAATCACCAACCAGTCACAAAACATTTATGATGTCACCGTGCTGGTTGAAGGCGGCGGCGTGACCGGCCAGCGGGATGCTGTCAAACTCGGTTTGGCCCGCGCCTTGGTCAGCATGGACGAAGAACTTCGCCCTCCGCTGCGCCACGGTGGTTTCCTGACCCGCGACCCGCGCGTCAAGGAACGAAAAAAACCAGGCCTCAAACGCGCCCGCAAGGCCCCGACCTACACCAAACGCTAGAGTTTCCAGGGTTTTTACCTGGTATCTTCACCGCAATTTACGGGTACGGCTGGAGTCAATCTCTCTGGACGAGGTTGCCTGAACAGGCGATAGGTTATGCCTAATTATCAAGCCGCAATAAAGTAGAATGAATAATAGAGACGTTATTACAACGTCTCTATTTGTTAATCGGCAGGAACAGGAAATACCATGGCAAAGAGCAACAACCGCAATGAAACGAAAGGCGTTACCTTACTGGGTTTGGGTCCCGGTTCACCCGGGGCACTCACCCGGGAAGCCTGGGAATGGTTGGAGAAGCTTGATACGCTCTATCTTCGGACCATGAGCCATCCCACTGTTGCTAACCTGCCTGACGGATTAAACTGGTCTCGTTTGATGAGGTTTACGAAAAATACGACTCATTTGAAGACGTCTATGCTGAGATCATTGAGATCATCCTGAGCTTGGGAAAGAAGCCTGAAGGCGTCACCTATGCAGTCCCCGGACATCCTTTCATCGCAGAAGCGACTTGCCCTGAGATTGCCAGAAGATCGGCAGAGGAGGACATTCCCTGCCGGGTGATTGACGGGATCAGCTTTTTGGAGCCTACCTTCCGTGCACTGGGGATTGACCCTTTCCCGGCGTTGACCCTGGCTGATGCGATCACAGTATCAATGAACCAGACACCTGGGTTCCCTCCGTCCACGCCTGCTCTGATCGCCCAGATCTATTCCCGCTCAGTGGCTTCAGATGTCAAATTGACCCTGATGACGACTTATCCGGATGAGCAACCGGTCAGACTGGTGCATGCAGCCGGAACGGATCAGGAACTTGTGGAAGACCTGCAGCTCTATGAAATCGACCAATCCCCACATCTGGGATTGTTGAGTTCGTTATATGTGTCACCGATGCCGGAGTGTACGTCGTTTGAATCCTTCCAGGAAATCGTGGCGCGTTTACGCGCGCCGGACGGCTGCCCGTGGGATAAGGCGCAAACCCACCTCAGTTTGCGACCTTTCCTGATCGAGGAAGCTTACGAAGCCCTGGATGCGCTTGACCGTGAGGATATGACCGACCTGGAAGAGGAATTGGGCGATCTCTTGCTGCAGATCGTCCTGCATGCCCAGATTGCGACCGAAGAGGGCGATTTCAATATCAACCAGGTGATTGATGGGATCGGCTCGAAATTGATCCGGCGCCATCCCCATGTCTTCTCCGAGGTTGAGGTTGAAGACGTCTCCGGTGTGATCCAGAACTGGGAAGCAATTAAAGCCGACGAACGCAAGGAAAACGGAGAATCCGGCAAGAAAGGCATATTGGACGGCGTGCCGCGTGCACTGCCGGCCTTGCTGCAGGCTGAGGAGATTGTGGAGCGGGTTGGACGGGTGAAGTTTAATTTTCTTGAGAAGATGGGAGACCTTTCTGAAATACGAAAGAGGTTGGCAGAGTTAGAGAGCGGTGAGTTTTCCAACGAGCTTTTCGGTGAGCTCCTTCTGGAGATTGTGAGTTTTACCCATTCGAAAGGGGTTGGCGCTGAAAGTGCATTAAGGGAAGCGCTGACCCGATTCCGCACCCAATTTGATAAAATGGAAGCGGATGTGATTGCTTCAGGCAGGAAATTGGTCTCACTTTCAGATGCGGAAAAGACACAACTTTGGGCTGAGGCTGGGAAGGCTGACCAAGAGGAAAATTAATGGAATCTGATACTCCACTCCAAACCGCAAACCAGCAGATCGCCCGGGCAGCAGGGACGGTGATGGTGGCCTTCATCATCAGCAACCTGGTTGGTGTGATCCGCGGGGTGGTAATCACCAATGCCTTTGGCACCACGGTGGAGATGGATTCATTTAACGCCGCCAACCGGATCGCCGAGCTGCTCTTCAACCTGGTGGCAGGCGGCGCTCTGGGTTCGGCCTTTATCCCGACTTTTACCGGATTCCTCACCCGTGAAGACCGAACCGGCGCCTGGAAACTGGCTTCCGGCGTCATCAACCTGGTCTTCCTGGCATTGATCCTGATCAGCGGCTTAGCCTGGGCAATCGCACCTCAGATTGTGCGCTATGGCCTGTTCCTGCTGGTACCGGATGCGAACATTGGCCAGGAAGCGCTCACGATCTCATTATTAAGGACCATGCTGCCTTCGGTGGTGATCTTTGGGATCAGCGGCCTGGTGATGGGAATCCTGAACGCTTATCAGGTTTTCCTGATCCCGGCGATTGCGCCTGCAATGTATTCGATCGGCATGATCCTGGGCACTGTGCTGCTGCCGCAGTCGTGGGGTATCCATCGTTTGGCGATTGGGGTTGTGGGGGGCGCGCTGCTGCATTTATTGGTACAAATTCCCAGGCTCCTGCGGTTAAAGGACCGTGTGTATCATCTTTATCTTGGGTTGAGGGATAGGGCAGTCCTGCAGGTCTTCCGTTTGATGGGGCCGCGGCTGTTGGGCGTGGCTGTCGTGCAGCTCAACTTTATCGTCAACACCATCATCGCTTTGGGACAGCCGGCAGGTAGTGTGACGGCCATCACGTTGGCTTTTTCATTGATGTTAATGCCCGAAATGGCAATTGCACAATCGGCCGCCATCGCATCACTGCCGACCTTCTCCGCGCAGGTGGCTCGCGGGGAGTTGGAAGAAATGCGCAGTTCGCTGGCTTCGACGCTGCGCGCCGTGCTGCTGCTGGCGATCCCGGCTTCGGTGGGGCTGATCCTGCTGCGCTATCCCTTGATCCAACTGCTGTACCAACGCGGTGAGTTCACGACGCGTTCCACCGAGCTGGTTACCTGGGCGCTGCTGTGGTACGCCGCCGGCCTGGTGGGACATGCCCTGGTGGAGATCCTCAGCCGGGCGTTTTACGCCATGCACGACACGCGCACACCGGTGACGGTGGGGGTGATCGCGATGGGGTTGAATATCGGATTCAGTCTGTTATTTTCCGCCCTGTTTATCCGGATCGGGTGGATGCCGCACGGCGGGCTGGCGCTGGCGAACTCACTGGCCACTGCGATGGAAGCGATAGCCCTGGTGCTGCTGATGCGCAAGCGCTTGAAGGGACTGGACGGCGGGCATGTTTGGAAGGGCGTGGCCATCTCGCTGCTGGGGACGGCGCTGATGAGCGGTGTGGTGTTGGGGTGGCAGGCGTTATTCGCAGGCCGGTCGGTTGTTTTGGTGCTGTTTGGCGCGCTGGGGTTGGGCGTGGCGGCCTACGGCGGGTTGATGTGGGCGCTCAAGATGCCGGAGCTAAGGGGGATGGTAAGAGTGTTGGTGGGGAAGATACGAAAAAAGTAAATTCGTTACTTGTCAAAAAATGCCCACACAATTTGTGAATAACCGTGATATGTCAGCGACTCATCCTCAATGATTTTATTCATTGTTGCAGGTCAGCGACTCACTGATATACTACACTACCCCACAATGAATGGAGTGGTTAAGCGTTAAACTTGACAATTTCGTGTATAATTGCTATTATATTCTTAAAGTAAATAATATTATTTACATTAGGAAATAAAATGAAGTTTTTAGAATTTAAAGAAATTCTACACTCTTTGCCTGGTTTCACCCTAAACGATATTCGAAAAATAGATCCAGAATTTTATCGTCAGCAATTGATTATTGGTTGATGGAAGGATATGTTAAACCTTTTGCGGGAGAATATTATTTCTTGCTGACCAACAAATGGATGAACCATTGCGGTTCATGCTTGCAAATAAACTATATGCGCCTTCCTATATCAGTCTTAGAATCTGCCCTGTCATATTATCGCCGTTATACCAGAGGCCGTTTTGAGCGTGACCAGTATCAGTTCCCGGAAGACGAATCAATTTGAAAGCGAATGGGGGATTTTATATTACCGGAGTGTCAAGCCTCTTTACATGTTTGGTTATGAAGTGGTTGAAGCAGCGCCAAACAGAAAGTATTCAATTGCCAGGTTGGAAAAGGCCGTGCTGGATTATTTATATCTGAACGCTCATATATCTTCTGTGGAAGATTTTGAAGGCTTGCGCTGGGACCGTGATGAATTGATCCCAATCGTGGATAGCGAATTGTTTCGCAGTTACATGCACATATTCAATAAGCGAGCCTTGGATAAAAGGGTGCTTCAGTTGAGGAGGTATCTACATGCTTGATTTTCAACAGATCAAATCACAGTATCCCCCACAAATTCAGCAATTCCAGAAGGGAATTCTTCGTGAATATTTGCAATACAATATTTTACGAGGAATTTTTGAAAGCAAGTATGCGGATAGGATTCTCCTTCTTGGGGGGGACGGCGCTGCGGATCATCTATGAGAATAATCGATTTTCCGAGGATATCGATTTGGATAATTTTGGATTGAGCTGGGAGGATTTTGGAAACCTTGTCAGGACTATTCAGAATTTCCTGGAATTAGAGGGTTTTCTTATAGAAGTAAAGAATGTGAAAAAGACCGTTTATCACTGCTATATTAAATTTCCAAAAATACTTTATGAAAATGGGATCTCTCCATTGCCGGAGGAAAAGATACTAATAAAATTGGAAATTTATGCTCAGGGATACGATTATGAACCCACAATGAAAATACTTAACAAGTTTGATGTATTTTCAGAGGTCAGGGTAACGCCTTTACCGGTTCTGTTATCACAGAAGATTTACGCTGCGGTTGATCGCAAACAACCCAAAGGCAGGGATTTCTATGATATAACGTTCCTGTTGGGACAGACCAAACCAGATTATGGATATCTCGATCAGAAATTGGGAATAACTTCTCCTCAAAATTTACGTGAATATGTGTTAACTAAAATAAATAACTATGATTTTGAAGCGCTTGCAGAGGATGTTGCCCCATTCCTTATTCGCAAGCAGGATGTTCAACGTGTGATTTTATTTAGAACATTCTGGATGCAAACTCCTTTGATCTAATTAAGAAGTTCAGTAATATTCTGCTTTGGTTTTTGGGGTGATTTTTACGGCCAGATCAGCCAGATGCCTATGCTGACCAGGAGACCTAAAATGATCCCGCCCAAGGCCTCAGCGGGGGAATGACCGAGCACCTCTTTCAACTCATCAAATTCCTTAACTGGTTGAGTTTTGCCTTGAAAGAGTTGGTTGATGATCCGGTTGATCTGCTGGGCATGAAAGCCGGCCTGGCGGCGGATGTTGGTGGCATCGTAAATGACCACCGAGGCCAAAGCGAAAGCCACCCCGAAAGCAGGCGTATCAAATCCGAGATAGTGTCCGACGCTGGCTGCCGCTGCCGTCACCATCGCGGAGTGTGAACTGGGCATGCCGCCTGTCCCCAGGACCAGTGACCAGTCCCACTGCTTGGTTCGCAGGTATTCCAACGGCAGTTTGAGGATCTGTGCCAGCAGGGAGGATACAATGCAGGCAATGAATACAGGGTTACGGATGATATCTACGAAAGGCATAGGTCTATCCTTCGGGAGCGTTGGATGGTGAAGTGTCATCTGAAAGCGTGCGTACCTTTAATTCGGCTGCTTCCAGCAGGTCAGCGCAATGGCGGGCAAGCAGCTGCCCACGCTCGTAGGTCTCCAGCGCTTTTTCAAGAGGGAGTTCTTCATTTTCCAACTGGGCCACATTTACCTGGAGTGCGGAAAAAGCGGTTTCAAAATCCATTTTATTGACTTCATCCTGGATTGTTTTTGACATCAGGAACCTCCTGGGTTGGTCTTGGAAATCCGGGCAGCAAGGCTGCCCTTACTGACTTGAATATGAATTTGTTCATCAACTTCCACCTGTTCGGAATCTTTTATAATCTGTCCATCCCTGGTGCGAGTGACGATGGCATAACCCCGGTTGAGTACGGCCGCCGGACTCAGACTATTAAGTGAACGAATGGTGTGCTGCAATTGCAATCTTGTGCGGTCCATCCGGGCCTTTATATCCCTTTCCAGCCTGGATTGGATTTCGTCCAGACGCTGGCGGTAAATATCAATCCGGTGGGCGGGCGAAAGGTGGGCCAGGGTTGTTTCCATCTGGTTGGCTTGCCAGCGCAGGTCCGCCAGGTATTCCCGCAGCAGCGCAGTATGACGGTTCGCCATTTCTGCAATTTCCCCCAGAAGTTCGATCCTGTCCGGCGTGGCCAGTTCGGCGGCTGCCGTTGGAGTCGGCGCACGGTGATCGGCAGCGAAATCGGTCAGGGTGAAATCGGTCTCGTGTCCGACGCCGGAGATGATCGGCGCAGCTGATGCTGCAACTGCCCGTGCAACGGCTTCATCATTGAAGGCCCACAGGTCTTCAATCGAACCACCACCGCGCCCGATCAGGACCACATCCGGGTGGACGGTTTCATTGAGAATTTTCAGGGCAGCCACAATCCCTGCCGGCACGTCAATGCCCTGGACTGCGGTGGGTGACAGCACCACTTCCGCAACCGGAAAACGCCGGCGGATCGTGTTGAGCATATCCTGCAAGGCTGCACCGGTTGGGGATGTGACAACCCCGATCACCTTTGGGTGTTGCGGTAAGCTGCGTTTACGTTCTTCGGCAAACAAACCTTCCGCTTCCAGTTTGGCTTTCAAAAGGAGGAATTCCTGGTAGAGGACACCTTCACCAGCCGGCCGCATGGTATCCGCGTAGAACTGGACCTGTCCGCTGACCTCATAAATGCCCATACTGCCGTGAATCTGGACGGCGAGGCCTTCCCGCGGTGTGAAATTCAACCGCTCAGCGGCGTTACGCCACATGACACAGCGAACGGCGGCATCGCCGTCCTTGAGTGTAAAGTATATATGTCCGGAGGAGGGACGGGAATAATTGGAGATCTCACCTTCCACCCACAAATCCTGCAGGATTGGGTCACCTTCCAGCAACTCGCGCAAATAGGTGGTCAACTGGCTGACCTTCAGGATATTTTTAGGTTGGAAGAAGGTAAATTGTTCCATAGTTTAGAAAAATAAAACGAATGGTTAAGTATAACAATAAAAACCCGTGCTTTAATTATCTGATACAATTAATAATATTCAAATTAACAGGAATTTTCGCATTTTGGATCATATTTGGACACCCTGGCGTATGAAATACATTCAAGAACACCGTGATTATCCGGGCTGCATCTTCTGCCTGGCCGCTGCAGAAGCAGACGATGAAAAGAACCTCATTTTTTATCGAGGGGAGCACGTCTTCATGATCCTGAATCGTTTTCCCTATACCAGCGGTCATGTGATGTGTGTACCTTATGCTCATGTCGATCGGCTGCATGCCATGTCGCAAGAAGCACGCTCAGAAATGATGGAAATGTCCAATAAGGCGGTGGATGTCCTCCAAAAAGTGTATAGGCCCGAAGGGTTTAACATCGGTCTGAACCTGGGTGAGATGGCCGGCGCCGGATTGGCTGACCATCTGCACATGCATATTGTCCCGCGCTGGGGTGGAGATACAAACTTTATGTCCACCATTGGGGAGACCCGGGTTTTACCGGAATCCTTAACGGAAACCTATGACCGGGTGAAAAAAGCCTGGGATGAATTCGAGACGGAAAAGAAATAAACTAAATATAGAAAATCGATTGAGTACAAAAAGGCGTTGCTAAGGCAACGCCTTTTTATATTCGGGCCGGCACAGAGGCCGGCCCCTAAATTATTTTATCTGAATCCCAGAAACTAATCATATTTCTTCTTGGAGGTTAGGGCTTTGATCAAAGCGACCACACCCAACGCCACCAACATCACCGGCCAATACATGGTGATGCTGTGCTGCAGGCCGAAGGCGGACCCGAAGGCAAAGAACAGGATGGCGCTGATCAGGATCAGGGTTAGGCCGCCGCTGACCGAACGCTTGAACTTACGGTCGATGATCCCACTAAGCAGCACTCCCAGGCCGACAAATCCGGGGATCAGGGCCCAGATATAAGACCAGCTCGTCCAGTTATTGGATGTTGTTTGGTAGTAGAAAATACCACCAAGACCGGAAAGGATCATGCCCGGTACGGCCAGACCACCATTGCCGCTGAGGATTGCCCAGATCAGGAACATGAGACCGATGGCAACGAGGATGAAGGGCCAGCTCCAAAAACTGAATACCCCGGGGAAGACTTCACTGGCAAGGAATAACAGACCCAATAAGATCAAGACGATCCCACCGGCAATTGCAGATTTTCTGTTCATTTTAATTCTCCCAAATCTAAGAATGATGACAGATCGACCGGCGCTCTACTCATCTGGAGCCGGTCGATCCTTTGTGATTGAATTATTTGTCGCCGAGTGAATTGATATTCCCGGCGCCGTTGATATTTTGAGTGATGTTCGGTGAGCCGTAATAACCGAGTGTGCCGCCGCCATTAATGGTCACATCCAGGGATTCGGTTGCCCAGACGGTTCCATTTCCAAGGCCGTTGAAGACGACAGTGGTGCTGGCGGAGCGCAGATCGCCTGACTGAACGTTCCCAGCGCCATCAATATTGATATTCTGTTGGTTGACTTCACCGGCAAGCTGGACGTTACCCGTACCGGAGATCTGCACATCAACGGAATCAGCGTTCAGATTGTTGATGGATGCCTGACCTGCACCGTTGATGGTGATTGAGAATGAACCTGTGTTCAGTTCATCCATTTCAAGATCGCCGGCGCCATTGAACGTGACTTTGGTGAGGTCCTTCACGGTCAGGGTATAGGTGATGGAGCGGGTGGGGATGAGTGAAATCCGCCAAAAATTATCCTGGAAGCCAAGCACCAATGTGCTGCCCTGAACGGTCGATTTCAGTTCAGAAATGATGTTATCTTCGGCTTCAATAGTCAGAGATTCGGTATCACCCTGGGTTATTAGCAGCTTGCCGGTGCCATCCAGCCGGATTGAATCAAACCCACTCACCTGTCGGGATTCGATGGTGAGGTTTCCGGATCCGCGGACGACTTTCACGAAGGGCAGAGAGCAAGCGCTGAGCATGAAACTTGCGATGATGAGGATGGATAGGGTTAAAAATACTTTTTTCATTAAAATGTCCTTTCAAATTAGCGTATCTTCTTAATTAGTATACGGGTTAAAGGTTAAAAAGTTGCATTGAGTTTTTTTGCACCGTACCGAATTTCTTAATTTGCACTGATAAGACTTTCTCGATAGAATTAACCATAAATAAACATAATCCGGTCTTTAAAGGAATATTTATGTTTCCCTTTACCAATGTGCTTCACCCTGAACGCTACCATGGATTCAATGCCGCTCCCCCGTTTTTTGAGGGCTGGTACTTCAAACTTGTCAGTGAAACTGGAAACCAGCGTTTTGCCCTGATTCCTGGTGTTTATATCGCAACGGAAAAAGAGAAATCGCACTGTTTTGTTCAGGTATTTGATTCGCAGGCTGACAAGGTGACCTATCATCGTTATCCGATCGGCGAATTCAAAGCGTCTCCGGATCGGTTTGAAGTTTTGGTCGGGCCGAATTATTTCTCCGCTGCAAGTGTTGTCCTGGCAATTGATGATGACCTGGCAGAAGTGAAAGGTTCGCTTGAATTTCGAGATTTGCATCCCTGGCCGGTGAAATTCACTTCGCCGGGGGCAATGGGCTGGTTCGCCTGGGTTCCCTTTATGGAGTGTTATCACGGCGTGGTCAGTATGGACCATAAGATCAAAGGCGGGTTCCAATATAATGGAGTTCCAATAGATTTCACCGGCGGCCGCGGTTTCATGGAAAAGGATTGGGGTAAACAGTTTCCGTCAGCCTGGATCTGGGGTCAAAGCAACCACTTTGACCGTCCCGGTATCAGCCTGATGCTTTCGATCGCGGAAATCCCCTGGCTGGGTCAATCCTTCGGCGGTTTCATCATTGGCCTGCTTTATGAAGGGGTGATCCATCGTTTTGCGACCTATAACGGCGGTAAAATTGAGGCTCTCGAGTTGGAGGATGAAACCTTCCGTTTGGCAGTCCGCAACCGGACCCACAGGCTGAAAATCGAGGCGACACGGGCAGAGGGCGGGCTGCTTCAGGCGCCGACCATGGTTGAAATGGATCGGCGAATCCTCGAAACATTGAACGCCACGCTCAAGATCAGCTTCGAGTCCTTATCCGGTGAAACACTATTCGAAGGAACGGGGAAATATGCCGGATTGGAGACAGTTGGCGATATGGCGCATTTGGTTTCGAAAGTGGTTTAGGATGGGAGTTTTACAGTACATTCTTAAAAGAGACAGGAAAATTGGCGTTAGACCGGGCACCTGATATATAATAATGCCATTCAAGAAAAATTATTAGTAGATCCCAAGTGAGGTGAACATGACAACCTACCCGATGGATAAGGAAGCCCAAAAGAAAAAACGTCGTACCGGATGGATCCTGGGTTGTTCAGGTGCGGTCCTGGTGACACTCTGTATCGTTCTTTTTATTATTTTTGGTGGATTTGCAGGTTTACTGGCATTGTTCGGAGGGGAGCCTGCCGGATTAAGTGTTGAAGTTCAAGCGCCAACCTCGCAAATCTCGGTTGGGGATACATTCACAATTTCCATAGCGTTGTCAAATTTGGGAACAAAAAACATCACTATTAGCCAGATTAAATTACCGAACGTCCTTTTACAAAATGGCCTGGTGACAAGGGTTGATCCATATGGCACCAAGGGTCTGGATTTCGGGGAACAAACGGGCTACGACTTTGACCTGACCATTGCGCCGAACGGGCGTGAGACGGTGACTTTTACATTCGAAGCGATCCAGGCCGGCGATGTCAGCGGAGATCTGGATGTGGTGGTCGGCACGAAAACAAGCTCTACAGGCATTCGCATATTGATCGGATCAGGTAGTACGACGACTGGCGACAACCCGGGTGGCGACACAATTATTGGTGAGGTGATCCCTTATCAATCCGTCGTGCAGATCATTGCTATTGTGGATTTCGACGGTGATCTGATCGAAGGCTGGACGGGCTCAGGCACTATCATTACCAATGACGGGCTGATCCTAACCAACGCACATGTGGTACTCTCCGATCGCTACTATAACGTGGTGGACCTGGTGGTCGCAATCACCACCCAGGAAGACCAACCCCCCATACAAATGTTTTATGCTGATGTTGTCCAGGCAGACGCAAATCTGGACCTGGCAGTAATAAAGATCGCTTCAAAGCTGGATGGGAGTGCGGCTAACTTCAGCGAACTTGGAATCCAACCGGTACCGCTGGGTGATTCTTCAACTTTGAAATTAGGTGACTCACTGACGATCATCGGCTATCCCGGTATCGGCGGCGATACGATCACTTTAACACGGGGTGAAGTCAGCGGCTTTACATCCGAGGATCCCTACGGAAACCGAGCCTATATCAAAACTTCGGCAACCATTGCCGGTGGTAACAGCGGTGGTTTGGCAGCCAACCCTCAGGGGCAGATCATTGGCATCCCATCTGCGGTTGGTACCGGCGATATTGAGGATGCCTTTGTGGACTGCAGGAGACTGGCAGACACCAACCGGGATGGCGTAATTGATGAATATGATAACTGCGTCCCAACCGGCGGTTTCATCAACGCATTGCGGCCGATCCAGCTGGCGGTGCCAATGATCGAAGCGGCGAAAGCCGGTCAGGTTGCAATTGACGAAGATACCGGTGGTCAGGCCCAGGGAGATTACACTCCGGGAGGGGATGTAATCCTGAGCGATGAATTCAACAACAACAATAACGGATGGGCGTTGGGCTCTTTTTCAGCCGGCGGAGCTGATATCGTGAACGGAAAAATGGAAATCTCACTGGATACACCGAATTATTTGATCTGGTCAGACCTTCCGGATATGTATGACAGCTTTGTCCTGGTTGTGAATGCGGATGTCGTCTATCCTGCCGGCGATGGAGATTTCGGATTTATCTGCGGGCTGCAAGATGCAGAGAACTTCATAGGTATGGAGATCAGCGAGGATGGATATTACATCATATATAAATATGTCAATGATGAATACTATACGCTGGTGGATTGGGCATATTCGGATGTGGTCGCAGCAGGTGGACCCTTCACCCTGGCTGCGTACTGTGGTCCTGACCGGCTGGCTCTGGCGGTAAATGATACTTTGTTGGCCGAGACTTCAGATCCTGATTATTCTGCCGGGCGAGTGGCTTTGGTTGCAGGAACATATGATAATGCAAACCTGACTGTGGATTTTGATAATTTCACAATTTTGAATCCGTAATCTGGATTCGGTGCGCTCAAAACCAGAGCCCATTCAACATAAAACTACTCGATACAAAGATTCCTGGAATTTTCAAAATTCCAGGAATCGCTATTTTTTGATACAGATTATCAATCGAGAGTGTAACCGGTTTCCTGAATGAATTTATCCCGGTTTGCCAGTCGGGCCGTTTTGCCGGAACTGGTTTTGATGATCCAGCCGTCTGCCACCAGGTGGACATGGCGTAAAGCTACGGCTGACTCCTGGGTCACCGTCTGGCGAACCTCGTTGGCGATTTTCTGCTGCTCATCTGTGTTGCCTGTGTCCACTTCAGCCACGATCACGACCTGCTCGGTGCCCATTTTTTGGGAGAAGATGCCAAACGCAACCACCCGCCCGGGATGCACTCCCGGAACGGTCATGGCGATCCTTTCCAGGTCCTGGGGGTAAATATTCTTCCCGCCTACAATGATCAGGTCTTTTTTACGGCCGCTGATATAAACTTCTCCATCCAACATATATCCATAATCACCGGTCAGGTACCAGCCATCGAGAAAGGCCTTTTCGGTTGTGTTGGGGCGATGGTAATACTCGGTCAGCATACAATCGGAAAGCAGCGCAATCTCGCCAATATGCCGGTCGGGAAGTGTGTTGCCATCAGTGTCGATCACTTTGACCTGTGTGTTGGGGATCGGTTTACCGGCGGAGACCATGTTAATGACCGGTTTACCTTCCACTGCGGGACGAGCGATCCGATCAACCTGGAGCGAATCCCGGTCAACAGGATCGATCCGAATAGGCCCGTCAATCCCGCCCTGGGTGACGGCAAAGGTGTTCTCGGCCATGGCATAGCTGGTCGCGAGGGCACTCTCATGGAAGCCGTAAGGTTTGAAGGCCTCCAGAAAAAGCTGCTGGCTTTCATACCGCATCGGTTCAGAGCAATTGGTCACCGCCCGCCATGTACTCAGATCAACACCTTCCATATGACGTTCACGGATTTTCGTAGCGCAGAAGTTATAGGCAAAGTTAGGCAGCCAAACCAATGTCCCTTTATATTTGCTGACCGCCTGCATCAGGCGATAAGGTGCGCGCACCCAATCAAAAGGCGACATCAGCACCAGCGGCAGCCCATAAAGAATGGGCATCAGGAATCCTGCAATCAATCCCATATCGTGGTAGAGGGGCAGCCAACTAACTACGACATCCTTTTCACCGTCAATATGCAGCACTTCAGCATATGTGTTGATTTGGTTCAACACCGCCTGATGGGAGAGGGCCACGCCTTTTTGCAGACCGGTGGTGCCGGAGGAATGCTGAAGCAGCACGATATCTTCAGGCTGCCGGCGGGAAAGATCGAATACAGGTTCTCCGCCCTCGTCAAGGTCCTCTGCGATCAACACCTTCCGCACCGAGTCTCCTTCTTTCAAGGCTGCTCGAACTTCAGGTTCGAATTCTGCATAGGTGAAGATTGCGACCGGCTTGGTGACTTCGATCAGGGCGGCCAGATCCTTACGATAACGATCCGGCTGAAGCTTTTCCGTCAAGTAAGGCATGATCGAGGGGATCGCACCGTGCAGGATGGTGCCAAAATAGGTATTGATCAGGTTTAAACCATGCTGGAAGATCAATAAAACGACTTCACCGGGCTTGACACCGCTCGCTTCCAGCATGCGCTGGGCGCTGACGGCGCTGGTGAGCATTTGCCGGACGGTGATGGGCCGGTCTTCTTCACCGGCGTGCTGCAGATAGATCGCAACCTCATCAGGCCGGTTATCGTAATGTGATTTTAAAATGTGGTGAAACGTCTGCATTAATTGTCCTGGCGTTCAACGATCAAATCCGCTAACGCATTGAGGGTATCAAAGGTTTCGGCATTTAATTCGGTATCGTCAATATGTACGCCAAAGGTGTCTTCTACAAATAAAGCCACATCTACCAGGCTGAAAGAATCGATCAGGCCACTTGAGATCAGGGCTTCATCCACTGCGATCTCGCGGTTGGGCTGCTGCAGGATTTCAGTCCGCAGGTATTCATCCAATTTAGCAATAATTTCGTCTTTCATTTGTTATGTTTTCTCCTCATTCAGGACTTGTTTTGGCGCAACCTCGGTAATAGGCGGCAATCCCGTGTATTTTACCACCTAAGGGCAGATCAGCCCTTCCAGAGTGGGTTTGAGTGCTTCGTAATAAATGAGCGAACCTTCAGGCGTGAGGTGGACGGCAGAGTTGGTGAACTGGTCCTCAGGCACGAAATCCCATAAGTCCACGTAACCCCAATCGGCATAGACCGACCGTTCGGCCATCATCAGGCGGTATTGGTCGTAGGCCCAGCGTGGATAGAAGAAATTGTAGCGGACATCACTATTGGCGCCGGTGCTGATCAGGATTGGTTCATTGACGACCAGGACCGGCACGTCACCAGCAAGGGTGGTCCCGGCTTTGAGGACATCGGTTGAGAGCCAGTCCAACCGAAGCGAACCGGGTGCCCAACCCATGAAAGTGTTGTCCCCGGTCTCGAAATCCCTTTGCGCTGGGGTGTAGTCTGTGGGATAGGTTTGGTCTATCCCGGTCGAAGCCCACATCATCCCGTAGAACTGGAGCTGCAGTACATCAAAGACTGTTCTCCTGCGGCCAATCAGTGTACGGTCCCAGAAATTTGTCTGCACAAATTGGTCGGTGTAATCATTCAAAGGAAGGTCGAATTGATCAATCAGCGGCTGTGCCAGTTGAGGGTTGTTCGCAACCAGAGGTGTTTCGATCTGGATTTTGTTTGGGAAGGATTGCAGCGTCACCGGCCAGACGATCAGATCAGGATCATAAATTAGGGCTTTTTCGAGGATCATCAGGTCCTTGGTCAGGGACATGGAAGGATAAGCCAGGTTGTACGCCCGGACTGTTTTGCCATCGCAGGTTGTCATCCCATCGGCGTTGATCAAACCGCTCAGGGTGTCGCCCGGTTGAAGCAGAGTACCCCAGGTGGCGCTATCTCCGATCAGGATGATCCGGAATTCATCCTCCGGTTTTGGCCCGGAATTGATCTCATGGGAGGCGAACATCGCATTCAGGTCATACAGGCTCAGGTTATACGCTTCTTTGGGGTTCTCGCCAAATGGCAGGCGAACCCTGCCCGGCCAAAGCAGGTTGTAAAGCGACAAACGCCCCAGTCCATTGCCGACTGGGATCAATGCGACAGCAAAGTTGACGATCAGAAAGAGCAGAATGCCCTTGATCAATACATTGCGAAGGAATTTTGCGGATGATTTTTGCGTGGTTCCGGTTTCTTCAGTCATAAATGGTTTTCTACAATAGTAATTAAGGTTCTATTCGACGTTCATTAACTGCCTGTGCAGGCTGTCAAGCAATTCCAACGCGGAGAGGTTGCGGGCATCCCAACCCAGGTAGTTCAGGTAAACATTTTCACGGTCTTTGTCCAGCCCGGTGTTAGGAAGTTCCTGCACGGTCGCCCAGAAATTCCAGAGCGGGAGGTGCCGGGTGTAAGCCACCTGGGCCATCGCCAGGTTGCGGCTGTAGTCACCTTCGGAGTTGTCCGCCTTGGTGGAAAGCACCGGCAAAACGCCCTGCTCGACCAGGATATCCACGATCTGGTTGAGATAACCAATGTAGTCTTCCTGTGAGGTGGAGGGGTTCCAGTTGGTGCCCAGACTGATCAAGACCAGAGACGGGTTGGAAATCCGTACTTCACAGGCTACCGGGGTCTCTTTGGATTCGCAAAGGTCGGGATCACCCCAATAGGGATTGAGCGTGCCCGGTGCAGTCATGCCGTTCTTGACGGTCACGCTCCGGTGTTCAAACGACCCGGCATACCAATCGATGGTCTCCTGCAGGTCTTCCTCACCTTCCGGCAGCGTGTAGCGGTCTTCATCATAAAGGCTCAGGAAATAAGTAGGAGAACTCTGGCAGTCCCCGATCACGGAAAAGACATGCGGGTCGCGGCCTAACTCCTGGCCGTGACGGTAGATATCGAGAGCTGCCTGTTCCAATTCCGGAATGACCGGCCAGTTTTGCCAATCCTCCGGTTTCAGGCGCAGGTCGGGTGTTGGCGTGGGGGAAGGGGTGATCGTCGCGGTGGGTTCCAGGGTCCCGGTCGGTGTAACGGTTGCCGTCCGTGTCGGCGCAGTTGTCACAGTCGCGGTGGCGGAAGGTGACGATGCGGTTTGCGCGGATGAACAGCCGGAAACAAGGATCGCCAGCAGAGTCAATCCGAAAGAACACTTCTTCAAGAAGGAAAATCGGCTGTGCATCATCCCAGACCGAACAACTTTCCAAGGGTCTGCAGAGCCAAATTCGTGCTGGGCAGCGCGAACCAAACCCAGCCCAGGCTGACGAAGGTGAAGGTCAGCAGGATACCACCCAAATGAAAGGCTTTCCCCAGCCAGGGACGATTTTCCGTCATCGCCGCTACTTTCGGCGCGGCAAAGCTGCTCCAGCGGTTGTGGATGAACAACCCCAATCCGTGCCAGGCACCCCAGATGATGAAATTGCGGGTGATGCCATGCCAGAGACCGATCACAATCATGGTGCTCAACTGGGTGATGAAGATGATCAGAGGTGCGGGCAGTTTGCGGTCCTTGCGCAGGGCGCGGGTCAGCGGGTTGAAGAAATATCCCCGGAACCATTGGGTCAGGGTCATGTGCCAGTTGTTCCAGAACAGGGTCAGGTTTGGCTGGCGATAAGGTTGGTTGAAGTTCTCGGGGAGGGTGAAACCCAACAGGTGGCCCAAACCAATGGCGATATCGGTGTAACCGGCGAAATCGAAAAACAACTGGAATGAGTATGCGATCAGCATCAACCAGAGCCAGCCGGTCCCATTCACCTGGGTAACGTTGGCGGCTGTGATTGCGAACAGAGCCAGTGAATCGGCCAGGATGAACTTGCGGAATAAGCCTGTTGCCAGGCGTTTGGCGCTAAGCTGCAGTTCTTCTCCTTCCAGCGGCTGGGGAACGTCCAGATCCTTGCGGAAACGCTGAAGACGGTCAAGCGGCCCGGCCATGAATGAAGGGAAGAAGATCGTGTAGATCAGGTATTCGCCCAGTTTGATATCCTTAAGCCGCCCGTTCATCCGGTCGATAAGGGTATGGATCAGGCGGAATGCGACGTAGGAGAAACCAAGCCAACCCAGGTCGGTGGGCTGCGCCAGGGCGGGGTCCTGTGACATAATGTCCCGCAGGCCAATACTGGAAAGGGTGGAGAGCATCGGGTTCTTCAGGAAAAGGAACAGGATCAGGATCAATAGGACGCCAAAGATCAGGAAATTGCCATTTGCCGGCGCAAACCTTGCCAGCAGAACAGTCAGGAGCAGGATGATGAGCAAGCCAATCACCACTGAACAGGAACTGCGGCGGGCGGGATGCGGTCAGGATGCCTTCCAAACTGATGAAGCGGGTGGCGGCGATCAGCAGGACCGTCCCAACGGTCAGCGCGGCGGCCAGCCAGTTGGTCTTTTCCTTGAGTTGGTCCTTTTCCGCAGTCAGTCCCCAACTGAAGAAGATCAATCCGAGGGTGGCAACAGGTAACCAGAAATCCATCTGGCGGATGGGCAAAGCGGGCTGCAGCCAGAAGATCGCCACAACCGAGGCCACCAGCATCGCCCACCGGCGAAGTTTACCCGGGAAGGCGAGCCGCAGGACCAGGGCTGCCAGGATCAGGATCAGGATATTGAGCAGTGACATTTAGAAACCCTGATAGATCCAGAGCGGGGAACGGTCAGCGCTGAAGATCACCAGGAACGCGATCAGGAGGAACAGAAGCAGCGCCCAGAGGTTTTCTTTGGTAAAGATGTGGTTTTTGAGCCAGCGCACAACTTACTCCGAATTACTCATACCCGCAAAGACGCCATTCATTGTTTTCCTTCACGACCAGGAAAGTCCGGCCGGAAAGCGGGAATTCACGCGCTTCGCCATTATAGCTGGCGGAAATCGCGCCGTCGCAGGTCACTTTGGCGGTGTCACCATCTTCGCTGACCGTCTGACAGGTCATATCCACCAGTTTGGTCTCCACACTAACAAAGCTGTCCAGTTCCAACAGCGCTTGTGATTCCCAATCCCCACAGGAATAGCTGATCAGTTTGTCCTGGTCCTTATCCACCAGGGCCTGGTGATAGAGCACTACGGTCTGGGCCGGGGCATCCTGCCCACCGGCACAGGCTGAGAGTAACAGCCCTGAAAGCAGCACCACAAAGAAAACCAATGACCATCTCTTATTTTTCAACATTATCGTCCTCCAAATTATGGATTAGGGAAAATCCAGAATAGTTTTTGAATGGTGATGAAATCCTCGGACGTGACCGTGAGCGCATCATCCAAAGTATCAAACAAGCCGGAAGCCAGGTTCATCTGGCGGAAATGCAGTTGGTAGCCACCGTCGACCGGGAGCGTAGAAGTCAGCAGCAATTGGTCGGCGTTCTGATCCCACACCACGGCAGGATTGAGGCCGGGGAAAGCGTAGTATTCCAGCTGGCTCATGGCGCCGGTGGTCACCACGAAGATCCTGGCATCACTGGACTTGCCACTGTAATCACTGCGGGTCACCGTTAATAAAGCCAACTGATTATTGAAAGGTGACCATTGCATATCCACAGCCCGGTTGCCCGGTAAATAAAGATAATTCTGATTGTTTTGCGCAGCGGAATTGGTGTAGAGGATCAGCGTTGGGTCCTCTGAACTCACAATCCAGGCATAGCTCTGTCCGTCACCGGTGACGGCGATGTTGGGCTGTTCGGCGAATAGGGCGCTCTCACCATTGGCTGTCCGCCAGACGGTGTTGTCTTCGCAGGCAGCTTCGGCAGGACATTCACCGCTGTACCAATAGAATGTAGTGCTATCCGCAGGTTTGATCAGACCGGAGATCGTCCCGGTTGCAATCGACTGCCAGACGTTGGTTGTGGGGTTCACCAGCGAGATGGCCTTGCCTTCAGTTTCATCGGTCAGAACCTCGATTTGAGTACCATCCGGCATCCAGAACGCGCTGGCGTTCCGTCCGGTGACAGCCAATTTATCCGTGACCAGGGTGGTATTGCCGAACGCGTCCGCGATAAAGAGCTGATTACCCAGGTTGACGAGTAAACGAGTCCCGTTGGCGTCACTATCCTGCAGTCGGAAACCCTTACCCAGAAGCTGATTAAGCGAGCCCTGGGTCATATCGTAAGCGAAGACACCCGCACTTTGGGTGGCTTCACCGCTGCGCTGTTCAAGGGAGAAGACCAGCCTTTGATCGCTTTCCGAGACGGCGCTTTCCGCTGGAATGGGGCTGATGTTGATATCGGCGAAAGCGACCTCGGGGGTTGCGGTCACAGCAGGTGGTTCGACTGCCGGGGCTTCATCCCGGACACCACGCCAGACCGCATCAAGGGCTTCCAGAGCGGTGTAACTCCGGACCGTCCAGGCATCGTAGCTGATGTGAAAACCATCGCGGTTGGGGTCAATCCCGTGGTTGGGCATTGACTGGACAGCCAGCCAGAAGTTCCAGAGTGGGAGATGGTATTCATAGGCCAGGCGTGCTGTCGCCAGATTGATGCGGTGGTCGCCTTCCACATTGTCCGCTTTGGTGGAGAGGATCGGCACAACACCGTTAGCGAGGAAATAGTCAATGATCGTGCGCATATATTCTTCATAACGCTCAACGGTGCGGCCTTCCCACCAGACTTCCAGGCTGATGATCACGAAGGAGGGGTTATGGATGCGGTTCTCACATTCGATCGGGTTTTCACCGGGCTGGCAAACTTCAGGGTCGGCCCAGATTGGAGATAAGACGGCCGCGGCATTAAACCCGCCGCGTACACCTTGGCCATCACGGTTGAAGGAACCGGCGAAGTAGTCGATGGTTTCCTGCAAATGAGCGTCGCTGGCAGATAAGATGTAACGGCCGGGTTGATCGTAAATGCCCATCAGGACGCTCTTGATCGCCTGGCAGTCACCCACCTTCGAGAAGCTGTGTGGATCGTTGCCCATCGCCAACCCCTGCTGGTAGATTGCCTTTTCCCGCCCGGTCAGTTCCGGGATCACGGGCCATTCCTGCCACCTTTCGGGGGGCAGGCGAGTTTCGACGATCGGCGTGGGTGTTGGCAGGTTGGGTGTCGGCGTGACCGCTTCCTCGGTGGGTTCTCCTTCCGGGAAACCACTGTCAGTGGTGGTCGAGGCCGGGCTTTCCGTGGAGTTTTCAGCGGTGGTTGCAGGAGTGATCGTTGAGGCTGGTTTGCAGCTTGTCAGGAGCAGGATACCGATAAAGAGCCACGCGACCACTCGAAAGATCGAGGTCGAACGCATAAACTGTCCTTTCAAAACACCACTTCCCTGGGCGGTCGTTGAACGCAAAGAAAGGGAAGGGTATCAAATATCAATTTCAGACTAATTTTGTCCGTTACGAATTATAACATGTTCTGCTTTTAATCAAAATTGAAAGTAAAAAAAGGGAGGAAATTTGGAGAATGTTTATACAAAAAAGATTGTACAAACATTTTACCTTAACCTGTGGAATGACTATAATGAGATAAGAAGAACAAAATTTCAAGGAGTAAAAAATGAAAACCAAACGAATATTAATCATCCTATCGTTAGTTCTGACAATCACCATCAATGTGCTTGCCAATGCGCTGCCATTGAACAATTTGAATACGGGTGAGATCTCTGACCGCTTCCCGATCCTGTTCGTCCCGGCCGGCTATGTCTTCTCGATCTGGGGCCTGATCTATCTGGCATTGATCGCATTTGCCATTTATACAGTGACACCAAGAGGCCGATCGGATAGCAGGGTGGATTCAATTGCCTGGTGGTTCGTCGCTGCGAACCTGTTCAATACGGTCTGGATCTTCTTGTGGCATTACCTGCGGTTCCCGCTGACCCTGATCGCGATCCTGGGATTGTTGGTCAGCTTGCTGGCGATCTACCTGAAGTTGCGAGTGGGACTTGAGAAACGCAGCCTGGTGGAACGACTGCTGGTCGATACGCCTTTCAGCATCTATTTGGGATGGGCGACGGTGGCAGTGGTGGCGAATGTCTCGCAGGTGCTTTATTCACTCGGGTGGCGGGGCGCGCCGTTGACTGAATCGATTTGGGCGGTGGTGTTGCTGGCTGTTGCAACGGTGTTGGGCCTGTTGATGATCTTCCTGCGCCGTGAGGTGGCCTATCCGTTGGTGCTGGTCTGGGCCTTCATCGGGATCTGGGTCAAGCAGAGCGCGAACCCGCTGGTGGCAACGACGGCGCTGGTGGCGGCGATCGTGCTGGGTGTGCTGGCGCTGGGATGGTGGGGTGTTCGGCTGGCGCGGAAGGCGTGATTAATTAGAATAGTTGATCTCGATGTATGTGTAATCCCGTTGAGACGTTGTATGCAACGTCTCTACAACTGTCTGATTGACGATGAGAATCGATAGCAACAATGGATTACTCTGAGACGCTCCGCGGAGCGCTCTACGTGAGAAAAAGATATCACCCTTTTCCGCCTGTTTCACAGGCACCTTATCCCCTCGAGGGGAAAGGCTAGAGAGGATGCGAATATATTTTGGCATTATGGGTATTTCGGATTACAAAACAACCGCGAGGTGATCACCTCGCGGTTGTTTTGTTCTAATATTGATCTACCGCCTTCGCCGGCCGCCGCCGACCAGGGAGACAAAATACAACAATTGCAGGACCGAGGTCGCGATTGCGGCCACATAGGTCCAGGCGGCAGCGTTCAGAACCTGTTTGACGCCGCGCTGCTCTTCTTCGGTGGTGATCATCCCGTTGTTCTGCAGGAGCTGGCGTGCCCGTTTGGAGGCGTTCAGTTCCACCGGCAGGGTGGCAAGCGAGAAGACCGCCCCGGCGGAAAAGGCGAACACACCCAGCCAGGCCAGTCCGCTGATCTGCAGCAAGAGGCCGAGCAGGATCATGATCCAACCGGCCGTGGTACCGATATTGACGGCCGGCACCAGGGCTGACCGCAGCCGCATTGGGAAGTAATTTTCCTGATCCTGCTGGGCATGCCCCAGTTCGTGGGCCGTAATTGCCATTGAAGCCACGCTGGCGCCCTGGGCAATGTCTCTTGAAAGGCTTAGGGAATTGTCGCGAGGGTCAAAATGATCAGTGAGCCGCCCGGGAGAGCCCTTCAACTGCATGCCGTAGAGACCCATACGGTCGGAAAGGCGCTGCGCAACCTGTGCGCCGGTCAGCCCGGCACGGTTAGGCACCTGGTTCCAGCGGGAATAGCTGGCGTTGACATAAAGCTGAACGATCAGGCTCAAAATGAGCGCCGGCAGCATATAGACCAGGTAATTAAGGTTGAATATGGGCAAAAACATCTTTGTTAGTTACCTCCGATGGTCTATTGGACCATATTGAGAAGCACTTCAATTGCCTTATCCAGTTGGGGATCAAGGCCCTGGGCGTAATCGTCTTCGGTCATTTCAACCACATAATCAGGAGTCAGGCCGATGTCGCTGATCTGGCGGCCATCGGGGGTCAGCCAGCGGGCGATCGTGATCCGGACACCGCCGGCATCATCCGCCAATGCCGTCCAGTTCTGAACGGACCCCTTACCATATGTGGTCACACCGACCAACGGCGCCCGGCCAGTGTCCTGAATGGCGCCAGCCGTGATTTCGGCTGCTGAAGCGGTGCCACCGTTGACCAGGACCACCAGAGGAATATCCGTTGCCAGGCCGCCCGGGATGGCTTCATAGGTATAGGTTTCGCCGTCGCCGTATTGTTCGTACATGACCACGCCGTTGCTGATGAACTCGGAAACAACTTCAATGGCTGTGTTGAGGTAACCACCGCCGTTATCGCGCAGATCGAAGATCAGACCGACTGCCCCTTGAGAAAGAAGGTCTTGCAGGGCTGCACGGAGCTGTTCGGTGGAATTATCGCCGTAGTTATAGAGCGCGACATAACCGATGTTGTTATCCAACATCCTGTAATCGACCGTTGGCACTACGATATTCTGACGGGTGATGGTCACGTCAAAGGTTTCATCACCGCGCCGGATCGTGAGGGTCACGTCGGTGCCGGCCGGGCCGAGGATGCGCTGAAGCACCAGGTCACCGGGAATACCGGTCATATCCTCACCGTCAACTGCGATGACCATGTCATTGGGCTTCAGGCCTGCCTGGTCGGCAGGTGAACCCGTCATAGGGCTGATGATCTCGACATAGTCGCCGGTCACATCCACCCAGGCACCAATACCTTCATATTCACCCTGGAGTGATTCATTTGCCTGATTGAATTCTTCGGGTGTCATATAAGTGGTGTGTTTATCACCCAATGAAGCCAGCATCCCATCTATTGCGCCGCGCATCAAGTCGAGGTCGTTGACGGGTTGGTCAACATAATTTTCGTGGACCAGGTTCCAGACTTCCCAGAACGGAGCAAACAACTGCTGGTCTTCAGCAGGAGTGCTGCCGGAGGGATCTGCATAAGGGCATTCCGGACACTGAGTTGGTTCAGCGGTAGTCGTCGTTGTCGTCGATTCGACACAAGGTGGACAACTGACCGGACCGGACGCGTATGAATTCAATCCCAGCAATTTGGGGCCAAAGTAGCCGCTGGCTGCCCCCGCGAGGAAGACCAGGACGAGAACCACTATCCCGATCCCGATGGATAAACATGTACGTAAACCTTTTTTCTGCATTTTTTCTCCTTAGATCCCTGTCATTGCGCGCAATGATACCGGAGGGCGTTTTGATCTTAATTTTGCCGGAATTTTCAGGTTATTTTCAATAATTTTATGAAGATTACCACATATTTATTAACAAATGATATAAACACCCCGAAAACATCGTCATTGTTTTGGTTAATTTGCCTGAGAGAGAACTGAAACCAGCAGCGTGGTCATGGTGAGCGTGCCGGTCAACAGACAACGCTCATCTACATCGAAATCCGGGGTGTGCAGCATGGCATATTTCCCCGAAGCAGGGTCAGCTCCACCCAGCCAAAACATTGCCCCAGGAATTTCTTTCACATAGTAAGTAAAATCTTCACAGTTGAAGGGGAAGGCTGCCTGAAGTCTGATCAGGTCCGACCCCAAAGCGGTTTGTAAATCCGGGATGATTGAATTTACCAGTTCAGCGTTGTTACGCATATCCGGCATGGCGCCCATTGATTCCAGACGGTAGGCGGTATGGGTGACGCCGCAAATACGGTTGAGGGTTGCCTTGATCCTTCCCAGAGCTGAGCGACGAAGATGATGGTTGGCGGCTTTGATCCCAATCCCAAACTGACCATGCCAGGACTCCGGATCTTCTTCGTTGCGGCTGGCATCATAAACGACGAAATGCTGCAGAGGCGTTGGGTTATCCTGCATCAACTGCCAGAATCGCTGCATCGCGGACCAGGATTCGGGCAGTTCCCATTCGTTGAAACTCTCAATGGCCTGGCAGCAGCGCTCTGCAACCGCATCGAGGTGGGAAAGGGTGCCCTGGAAATCAGGTTCGGGTATCAGTGAAGCGAGGAAGTGGTTAAACCCGGCCAGGAACAAACCATCAGTCCAGGCGACCTGCCCGACCGGAAAAGGCCCGACATGCAGGCCAAAAATTGCCATCGGTTTGGGATTGGTAAGCGCGCCAGCCCGGATCATGCGCAGTGCGCCGGTGATCTCTTCCTCTTCCGGCTGGAATAGGATCCGCACATTCCCTGTAAGCCGATCCCCAAGCGAGGCTGTCACCGCGGCGACGCCGACTCCGATGGCGCTGTGTACGTCGTGCCCGCAGGCGTGCATCACGCCGGTCACCTGTGAGCGGTAGGGGGCCTGGTTGGTCTCCTGGATGGGCAGCGCGTCCATATCCACTCGCAGCGCGATGGTGGGTTTTACGGGGTCCGTGACCCAGTCGGCCACAAGGCCATTCCCGCCCATCCCAGTCCGTACCTGCCAACCCAACCGGTCGAGTTTCTCCGCCAGGAGTGCGGCCGTCCAGGATTCCTTTCCGGAGAGCTCGGGGTGCTGGTGGAGCTCGCGCCGGAGCGCGACCAGGGAGTCAAAATGATCGATGCTGTGTTCCTGGATTGCTTTACGGAGCTTGGGTGAGAGGGTCATATGGGAAGATTTGTAAAGAGGTGAGATATTTTAGAACGCGACACTTACATTAAAACCACCCAATCGAGATTTAATCTTCAGTAAAATTTACTTAATCTCGTGAAGGTTCAGGTAAAAAAACCGACTAACCGTTATGGTAAACGAAGAGAAGAATTTACTTCTCTTTCTTGTCCTTCTTGTCCTTTTTTTCTTTCTTGTTCTTCTTGTCTTTCTTTTCTTTCTTATCTTTGTCCTTAGCCATTACGAACCTCCAAATATATAAGGATTAAATACAACATCTTCATTGTACATGATAATGAAGTGGGAAAGAAGATATGGGTGAATTCTCTCGTTTTTTTCAGGAAAATAAAACCGGCAATTCGGTGATCTTCTCAATATGCAGGCTGCCATCATGCGTACGAACGCCGACCGATACCGTTGTGATCCCAAGCTGATGGGCTGTTTCAAGATTGACGGGTGAATCATCGACCAACAAACAATCTTCCGGCTTTTGGTCAAGGAACTCCAACGCTTTCAGGAATGCCTGTTTCTGCGGTTTGCAATACGGAGCCATAGCGTAAATATCAATGAAGTGATGGAAGTTGTGAGTGATCTCCAGGTGGTCCAGCACTCGTTTGGCATGGGCGGCATCGGAATTGGTGAAAATGCACTTGATTTGGGTAAGCGATGAGAGGACGTTGGATAAGGCTGGATCCGGTCTGAGATATTCGTTAAGGGGGACACTATGCACGTAACGCAGATAGGTGTCCATGTCCACATGGTATTCCGCCTGCAGACCGCGTAGGGTGGTGCCGTATTGCTTCCAGAGGCGGTGACGCAGACCGGGGATCTGGTCCGCCGGGAAATGCATTTCCTCATACATATACTGGTCGATCCGTTCACGGATCATCTCCCACAAGCCGCTGTCATGCGGATAGAGCGTATCGTCGAGATCGAAAAGGATAACCTGGATGTCCTGCAGATCAAAGTTCGCTTGAGATTGTGCCATATCGAAATTATAGCAGGGTTGGCCTATTCGCTATGTTTCTCGAAAGCAAGAAAACCCAGCAGATGTAATTTCTGCTGGGTGGATTCATTCGGAAAGATCATTATTCTACAGTTGATTCTTATGGTAGCTCAAAGACTTCTGATTTAAACCGAAAGCGTAAATTTTCGACTTCTGTTACGCTTCCAGTCCTGAATCCAAGGATCCCGCAAGTTTGATTGCCTTCGATTTCAAATCCCTTGAGGACGAACTGGTACAATTCTGCACCATTATTGATTTGAAGCATGATATCCGCTTTCGGCAGGGATATCAATTCCATAGGGGATAGATTTGTACAGTATGTAACATCAGTAAAGGAAGGCATGACTTTGATTGAGTTGATTTGAAATTCGAAATTTTCACGCGTTGTAATAAATGTCTCCATGACTTTGTCAATTCCACCTTTTCTTATTGGCGCATCCATTATCTGAAAATCTTTCTCTATAAAGCTGTATTCGATCTGAAAAGGAATGCCCTGGTAAATCGGAAAGCCTTGAATGTCAAAATGATATACTGCAAGAGGTTTCTTGCTTTGGTCCTCGGTTTTGATGAGGTTCAGGTCGAAACTAAAGTCGATTTCTTCTCCGGGGTGCTCGAGGAGGATTGGATTGTAAAGCGTGATGCGAATTTTGTTGGGACTGATTCCGATTCCACCATTAGGAGAAAATGAAATCGGATCCAGGATGCCATTTACAGAGAGGGTTGGAAAGTCGAACGTCAGGTCGGATGGTACGGATGAGGTGCTCAACTCCATCACAAGACGGCCTTCATCACCATAAACCCAATCCAGCATCACTTCGATCTTGTCAATTTGGCTATCGGTGGTCAGGTTTTCTGATTCGGGTGCTAAGTCCAGATAGGTCACGAGGCCAGCCTTCTTGACTATTTGCAAGCCAGGATCTTCAACGGTGAACAAACTCTGGATGAAGCCGTAGACTTTTTGCGGGCCGAAACCGATGAACAGTGCGGATAACACGATCACCAAGGCCAGCAGGATGATCCAGACCGGCCGCCAGTGGATAACCTTCGGATCTGAAATACGTCTTACTTGAGGGTTTTGTTTCTTCATTTTCAGCCAGAGCGTGTGCACGAACAATGGCGATGGTTCATCAATATAAGTGAGCTCCCGGATTTTCAATTCCATTTCCAATTGATTTGCATTAAACATGGTTTTCCTCCATTTGGTCTTCCAAACGGCCGAGTAAGCGGTTGACCTGTTTGCGGATTGCGTCCCTGGTACCGCCGAGAATTACGGCGATATCTTTATAGGACAATTGGGCGACATAGCGCAGCCGGATCAATTCCTGGTCTTTCTCTGGCAAGGTCCGGAGCAAATGTTTCAACCGATCCATATCATCCTTAAGAGCGGCCTGTTCCAGCATATTGGCCTGATTGTCAGGCAGGTCAATTTCCTCAAGGGGGACAATGGGTCTATGTGAACGGAAGTGATCCGCACTCTGATGGCGGACGATAGTGAACAACCAGGCCGGAAAGCGTCCTTTTTCTTTATAGGTCGGCAGCTGTTCGCAGACCTTGAGGAACACCTGAGATGTCAGGTCTTCTGCCTCCTTATCGTTATCGACACGATAACGGAAATATCGGTAGACGGGAGTGACCCATTTCCGATAGAGTCGTTCAAATACCGCCAGGCTGCGGTTAACCTTAATGGATGGGATCTGGTCCACATTCATACTGCAATGCCTTTCACTTATGAAATAGGTGTTATTTGGCAGATCATGATCTATTGGAACCAAATTGATGAGTCTCTATATATTAAAACGAAAAATTGTCCAAAAGCGGACAAAATCATTTTTTTGTTAACATTTTAATTTATGCTCTGATTTAAAAGTTTGGCAGTTATTTCTTTATCTTTTGGAATGCCAGGCCGATCCAATCCGCCTGGGAAATGCGTTCGAGCAGCTTAAAGCCGTTCGCTTCTGCTTTCGCAACCATTTCCGCTTCCTGGTGGTCCAAAATGCCCGAGAGCAGCAGGATGCCCCCTGGTGTGACCAGGTCCGCCAGGTTCTGATCAAACAGACGCAGGATGATCGTCGCCAGTATATTTACCAATACCAGAGGCGCCTGGTTGAATGAAAAACGTTCGGAGAGAACCTCCTCAACCGACCCTTTCCCGGTCTCAAGCACATCCTCTGAAATGTCATTCAATCCGGCATTTTCCAGAGTGGAGACGATTGCTGCACCGTCCACATCGACCGCTACAACCTGGGTTGCGCCTAACTTCAAGGCCGCAATGGAAAGGATGCCGGAACCACAGCCGACATCGATCAACGGCTGCCCGGGTTGAATGTATTTCTCCAGTAATACCAGGATCAACTGGGTGGTGGGGTGGGTGCCGGTGCCAAAGGCCATGGCCGGGTTGATCCGGATCAGGACCCGATCTTCACCCTGTTCGGGTTCCTGCCAGGCTGGGAGGATCAGGATCTTTTCACCAACCGGGATAGGTGCGTAATGCTTCTTCCAGGCGGCCATCCAATCCTGGTCGCGGATGGGGGTGTAGGTTGGCTCGGGGATCGGTACGATTTGCCCGAGATGCCAGAAAGCCTCCTCCATTTTCTGTTTGGCTGCTTCCAGGTGTTCATCCACGGGGACATATCCGGACACGGCCACTCTCCCGGTTGGGATATTTTCCTGAGTGTGGGCGTCGAATTCAGTTACACTTTCAACGACGATGCCATTGGAAACAAAACGCCCCAGTACGTCTGCCAGGGCCTCGGCCAGTTCACCATCAGTGACGAATTTAACCTGGATCCAACGCACAGGACCTTCGGGTTCAGCCACCAAAGACCTCCCGTAATTTATCGAAGAAGCTCTGCTCCTGGATCTTGATATCCGGGTCCATGGTCTTGGCCAGCTTCTCGAAAAGTTCGTGTTGTTCGGATGTCAGGTGACTGGGCACCTGTACGTTTACTGTAACCAGTTCGTCGCCGTTGCCGGAGTTGCGCAGATGAGGGATCCCACGATCGCGCAGACGGAAGACCTTACCGGGTTGGGTGCCAGGAGGGATCCGCAGATCCACTTCGCCGGTCAAAGTGGGGACTCGAATCTCATCACCAAGCACCGCCTGGGCGATATTGATGTCGAGGTCAAGCAGGACATCATCACCTTTACGGCGGAAGAAATCATGCCTTTTCACGTTGATCTCAAGGTAAAAATTTCCATTTGGACCGCCCTGGGTGCCGGGCTGGCCTTCACCCGCCAGGCGGATCTGGACGCCGTCGGAAACCCCGGCCGGGATTGTCACCATCTTGGTGATGGTCTTGCGTTCCAGCCCGCGCCCATTGCAGGTTGGGCAGGGCGTGTCGATCACCTCACCGCGGCCGTTACAGCGCGGGCAGGTGACCACCTGTACCATTGACCCCAGCAGGGTCTGATGGACCTGGCGGACTTCACCCTGGCCATTGCATTGTTGGCAGGTGCGGGGAGATGTGCCGGGTTTGGCGCCGGAACCATGGCAGGTATCGCAGGTCTCATCGCGGGTGATCTCGATTTCTTTCTCCACACCGAAAGCAGCTTCCTCAAAGGTCAGCGTGATCCGGCTGGAGAGGTCCGCACCCCTTCGGGGGGCATTACGCGTACGTCTGCCGCCCATACCAAAACCGCCAAACCCGAAGATCCCTTCGAGGATATCGGAAAGATCGATATTGGTGAAATCGGGCATCCCCTGGGTGTTAACCCCGGCGTGCCCGTAGCGGTCATAGGCTGCGCGTTTATCGCCATCGGAAAGGACCGCGTAGGCCTCGTTGATCTCTTTGAATTTTTCTTCAGCGTCCGGGTCGTCACTGACGTCGGGGTGATACTTACGCGCCAGGTTGCGGAAAGCGGATTTTAACTCATCATCGCTAGCCGAACGGGAGACGCCCAGTACCTCATAATAGTCACGTTTTGCCATAGCATTTTTTCTTTATGATCTTGATTTGATAATGCCTTGAAAGAATAAATCCGGATAAGTCTACTCAGGAAATGATCGAGCGTCAACCGGGGAAAACATACAACAAGTATGGATCAGGTGCCCGAATTTAATTTCGGGCACCTGTTAAATGTCTGATTGGGTTGAAACAGGATCAAACCTGTTTAAATTCCCCGTCAACCACATCTTCGTCGCCGCCGGAGTCGTCTTCCGGGCCTTTGCCTTCACCTGTTTCTTCAGCGGGGGTTTCGCTTGCGGGCTGCTGTTGGTAGGCTGCCTGGCCGACCTGCTGAAGGATTTCGGTCAGGGCATCGACAGCAGTTTTGATGGCGTTCAAATCCTCGCCGTCTTTGACCTCACGCACCTTTGCGGCTGCGTCCTCAACTTTTTGTTTGAGGTCGCCGGGCACCTTATCGCCCAGATCGCTCAGAGTCTTTTCGGCACTGTAGACCATGTTATCCGCCCGGTTCTTGGTTTCGATCAGATCGCGACGCTGACGGTCATCTTCCGCATGCGCTTCCGCTTCCTGGCGCATCTTTTCGACTTCAGATTCACTGAGACCGGAGGAGGCTGTGATAGTAATGTTCTGACTGCGACCGGTGGCTTTGTCCCGGGCGGTCACTTCCAGGATGCCGTTGGCGTTGATGTCGAAAGTCACTTCGATTTGGGGAATACCGCGGGGCGCCGGTGGAATGCCATCCAGAATGAATTTACCGAGGCTCTTGTTATCGGCTGCCATCGGGCGTTCACCCTGCAGGACGTGGATCTCCACCTGAGTCTGGTTGTCGCTGGCGGTCGAGAAAACCTGGCTTTCCCGGGTGGGGATGGTGGTATTACGTTTGATCAAGGGGGTCGCGACGCCGCCAAGGGTCTCAACTGAAAGGGTCAGCGGGGTCACATCTAAAAGGAGGATGTCTTTCACTTCACCACCCAAAACGCCGGCCTGAATGGCCGCACCGACAGCAACCACCTCATCGGGGTTCACTCCCTTATGAGGTTCTTTGTGGAACATCTTTTCCACTTCGGATTGGATCTTGGGCATGCGGGTCATCCCGCCGACCAGGACCACTTCGTTGATGTCACCGGTTGAAAGGTTGGCGTCATCAAGGGCCTGTTTGACCGGACCCAGGCTGCGCTGAACGAGGTCATCGGTTAACTGTTCCAGCTTGGCGCGGGTGAGGGTCATCACCAGGTGCTTTGGACCGGAGGCGTCAGCCGTGATGTAAGGCAGGTTGATCTCGGCCTGCATGGTGGTGGAAAGTTCAATCTTGGCTTTCTCGGCTGCTTCCTTGAGACGCTGCAGCGCCTGGCGGTCACTGCGGAGGTCAATCCCATTTTCCCGTTTAAATTCATCAGCGATGTAATCAATGACCCGCTGGTCAAAATCGTCGCCACCCAGGAAGGTGTCACCGCTGGTGGAGCGGACCTGGAAAACGCCTTCACCGACATCGAGGATGGAGATATCGAACGTGCCGCCGCCGAGGTCATAGACACCGATCACTTCATTCTTTTTCTTGTCCAGACCATAAGCCAGGGAGGAAGCCGTTGGTTCGTTGATGATCCGCAGCACTTCCAGGCCGGCGATCTTGCCGGCATCCTTGGTTGCGTTGCGCTGAGCGTCGTTGAAGTAAGCGGGCACGGTGATCACGGCCTGGGTGACCGGTTCGCCGAGGTAGGCTTCGGCATCACGTTTGATCTTCGATAGGATCATCGCCGAGACTTCAGGTGGGGAATATTCCTTGCCGGCCAGCTTGACACGGATATCTCCGTTTGGCGCTTTGGCCACTTCGTAGGGGACCAGTTTAATTGCGCGCTGCACTTCCGGGTCGTCATACTTGCGTCCCATGAAGCGCTTGATCGAAAAGATCGTGTTTTCAGGGTTGGTGATGGCCTGGTTACGGGCGACGCGCCCGACCAGCCGCTCACCATTCTTGTTCACCGCCACGACGGACGGTACCAGCCGTTCACCTTCCGCGGAAGGGATTACGACCGGTTCACCGCCGCTCATGACAGCGGCAACAGAATTGGTTGTGCCAAGATCGATACCAATGATTTTTCCCATTTTCTTCTACTCCTCTTTCTTATCGGGCGACCCGTACCATGGCGGGACGAATGACTCGGTCTGCAATACGATAACCCGGCTGGACGACTTCAATGATCTGTCCTTCTTTAAAATCCGGGTTTTCTTCCTGGGTGATGGCTTCATGGATGGTGGGGTCAAATTCGTCCCCGGGTTTGACATCCATGCGCTCCACGCCCTGGTTCTTTATCTGGTTGATCAGTTTTTGCTGGATCAGTTCAATCCCATTGACCCAACCATCAACACCTTCACCCTTGGGCTTGTTCCTGAGGGCGCGTTCCAGGTCATCGCTGGCACTGAGGAAGATCTTCAGGATGCTTGCCAGGGCATCCTGACGAGTCCGGGTTGCGTCACGCTGGACGCGTTTTTTATAGTTATCAAAATCCGCCCGGCAGCGCAGCCAGCTATCCTTAGCACCATCCAGCTCACCCTGGAGTTTTTCAATCTGCCCTTCCAGAGCATCATATTCATCGAAGGTTAGGGCAACCATTGCCTTGCTGACGTCTTCTCCTTCAGGATCGTTCTGACCTTCATTTGAAGGTTTGGTATTCTTCTTTTCTTTATCTTTCGATTCTTTTTCCATAAAATTCTCCAATTTATGATGACATTGACAGTGCAAAAATAATGCCTGTTGGGTTATACCGCCAAAGATTCGGACACCAGGTCGCTTAGCACATTTGCGACGAACCGGACGGTGGAAATGGTACGGTCGTAGGGCATCCGGATTGGGCCAAGCACGCCGACTGAGCCGGTCAGGGTGTTAGGGTCGCCGTACCGCGCCAGTACTACCGAGCACTGCCGTAATTCCTCCCAGGTGCCTTCCCCGCCGATCAGGACCTGGATGCCGCCGACATCGGTGTTCATCACCGTACTTGCCAGCAGGTTCTCCAGGAGTGAGCGTTCTTCCAACACATGCAGTGCTTGCCGGGCTTCGTCCGACTCGGAAAATTCCGGTTCTGAAAGCACATTGGACATACCGTCCAGGTAGATTTCGCCGGTGGATGATTCTTCGGTCAGAGCCATTTCCAGCAGGAGCATATCCAGGATATCCTGGCCAAGCGAATCAAGCTGCCCGCGGATCCCTGCCATCCGATCCGCATCGCAGCGGACACAGAGGTTGGAAATCTGGGTGGCGACCTCTGAGAGGCGTTCCTGCGGGACCGGTTCTGCCAGGGTGACAAACTGCTGGCGGATCTCGCCACCGACCAGGACCAGCACCATGAGTACCTGCCGCCCACGGGTGGCGATCAGTTCAAGGTGTTTGAAGATCGTCTTTTCGGAATGTGGGGCGGTCACCAGCGAAGCGGCCTGGGACTGGTTTGCCAGGACGGATGCAGCCAGTTTGAGCCACTGTTCAACGTCCTGACGGGATTGATAGAACTGGTGAGTGATCGTGCGGCGGGTGTTGGTGGGGAGGCCGGTTTTCTGGACCAGGTTCCCGACGAAGAAACGGTAACCCTCTTCCGTGGGGACGCGCCCGGCGCTGGTGTGCGGCTGGCGCAGTAACCCGTAATCCGTCAGGGCAGCCATTTCATTACGTATCGTAGCAGAGCTCATTGACAACTGGTATTTTTCCACGAGTGAATTCGATCCGACCGGCTGGGCAGTGCGGATGTGCTCGTGGATGATCAGGGTCATGATGAGCTTTTGGCGGTCCGTCAGTTTCATAAAGGGCCCTCTTTAATTTTTAGCACTCTCAATTTGAGAGTGCTAAAACAGCACAAATTTAATGGTACCATGATGAAAAATGGGCGTCAAGAATGGGGAGAGCGTAAAGGCGTAAGAAATTTGTTAGAAATGGAGGAGAAAAATTATTAATTTTGCCAAAATTGCTCATCACGAAGAAATAAGAATCAATGCTATGTTCAAAAAATTGAAATACCTTATCAATGAAGGCGAATGATCAATGATGTATCAATAGTAGATATCTGGACTAATTCTAGTGTTTGAGCATTTTCTAAATATTTATACAAATGCAAAAGTCTTGTTGTATATTTATTTTTTTATTGATCTATAATGATGAATAGAGAAAGCGTTGACTATTTTTTATGCGCTTTTGTAATCAGGATAGCAATTTGAGTATTTCACAATGACTTCCCCGTTCGTTAACTATTATTATCGGGATCACAGAAATTATTGTTTTAATTATATTTTTAATTCACAGGCTGATTGTAACGATAGGTCCTGTTGGAGTAACAATCTTTATCCTGAATGCGTAAGAAAACAGAGTCAATGAAAGTTGTTTATATGATTGATGTAAAGAATCTTACCAAAAAATATGGGGAAAACACGGCAATAAATGACTTATCTTTTCAAATTAATCAAGGTGAAGTCTTTGGCTTGCTCGGTCCAAACGGTGCCGGGAAAACCACAACGATAAGGATTTTGTGTTGCTTAATCTCCAAAACCTCAGGCAATATAAAAATAGAGGGATATGACACTGGGAACAGCAATGACTCCCTTGTGATTAGAAAAATGATTGGTCTGGTACCGGACAATGCAGGACTTTATGAAGAGTTAAGTGCTTACACCAATCTTGATTTTTATGGCAAATTATATGAAGTCCCAGAAGATGAAAGAAAGGAAAAGATCGAATATTTCTTGAGGTTGATGGATTTGTGGGAGAAAAAAGATTTACCTGTTAGTGACTTATCTAAAGGCATGAAACAGAAGATCGCAATAATACGGGCAATGATCCATGATCCAGAATTGCTTTTCTTTGATGAACCGACGGCACACCTTGATCCAGAATCTTCCCGTTTGGTGAGGGATTATATTATAAAACTGAAAGAAGAAGGAAAAACAATAATCCTTAGTACCCATAATCTGGATGAAGCCCAAAAAATTTGTGATCGTATCGCAATATTGAAGACGAGATTGCTGGCGATTAATACGCCAGAAGAGCTGGAGAAGGCTGTATGGGGGAGTAAAACAGTGATCCAGGTAGAAGCGATCAATAATAAAATTTTAGCTGCAGTAAAGAACCTCAATCCCAAAGGCTTGAGTGTTGAAGCGAATAGGATCATCTTGGAGTTGAATGATCCCCAGAAGGAAAATCCGGACTTCGTTCAGGGGATCGTTTCTGCGGGTGGACGGATCCAATATGTTACACAGCTTACCTCAAGTTTGGAAGAGACTTATCTGAAAATCATAGAAGAGACTAAATGAGATTAACAAAAGCGTGGATTGTTGCATCCAAAGATTTTAAAATCTTCACCAAGCGTAAAAGCGTTTTGTACTCAGTCGTATTCTTTGAGTTGTTTGTCTCGATTGGCTTGCCATTTCTCATTCGATACATTGACGGTAAAGTAAATGATCCGGTATTACTCACGTATTTTATCAATGCTTTTTCATTTTGGTACGTCATTGGTGCGGTAGTTTTGCCTATTGGGATTGCCTCGTATAGCTTAATAGGAGAAAAGATACAAAAAAGCCTTGAACCATTATTAGCAGCGCCTGTAACCGATGATGAGATACTTCTTGGCAAAATTATTGCAGCATTCCTGCCTACAATTTGCTCAAATTTCATTGGCGCAATAGTGTTCATTGTTCTAGTGGATTCATTTACTTTCAAAAACTTAAATTATTTCTATTATCCAAACTGGGATATTGTCATTATTTTATTCCTTCTTGCACCTCTTGCTTGTATTTTTTCTGTGGGATATAACATATTGATCTCATCAAGAGTGAACGATGTACGGTCTGCCCAACAACTCGGTGCATTGATCATTCTGCCTTTTGGAGCCGTTTACGTTCTGTCAGAAATAGGTGTTTTCACTTTAACAACAAATAACCTGTTGATGATGGGGGGAGTTCTCCTTGTAGTTGACATTATTATTTTTATTCTTGTGAAGTTGATTTTCCAAAGAGAAGAAATCCTAACCAAATGGAAGTAATTTAGTTAAGGTCATAAAAAGATATTCCCCAGGTCTGTCGTTAGTTATATGGAATTTTCAAGTCACCCGCTCTTGAATGGGATTTATCTGATCCCCACTTCTAAATTCTCAACTTTCGGTTTCAGCGTCACTCGATAAATAAACCGGTCGATCCCGCCGAACTTGTACTTATAATCCTCGTTACCGCGCATGAAGTCAAATTCTTCGATCCCGTTATCATTGGCCCAGCGGATCAACTCTGCCAGGAGGAGCCAACCCGGAGAATATTCTCGGAAGGCTGAATTCCAGGCGGAATTGTAGAGCCATAACCGGTTGTTGTAATTGAATGAAAGGTTGGCAGCCGCTTTTTGTCCATTGAGCGTGTAGAATGCCAATTGGAGCCAGCCATTTTCGAAGGCGATCCGGGCTGTGTTTTGCAGGTGCTGCTTCATTGGTTCGGTCAGGAAAGACTGTTTGCTGGGGTCCTGGGCCATCATGGCGATGAAGGCATCCATTTCAGGTTCGAGCTGGTCGCTATCTTCCACGAAGTAAAGTTCCGGGACGGCCGGACTTTGGGCTGCATTGCGTAGTTTTCTGCGGATCTCATGGCGCTGTTTCTTATCGATCCCGGCCAGATATTTTTCGAAATCTCCGGGAAGGGGAATAAATGGAGAAGGTAGCAGTCTTGTTTTTGTAAATTGCGCGCCGCATTTCCTGGCTTCTTTTTCAATTGCGTCCAGCGTTGGTGATGCTTCCAGTATATTGTAAAGGTCCAGGACCTGCCAATCCGGGATATTTTCATTCTCATTGAGGAAACAAATCAGTTCGTACAGGAAGTCGGGCAGGTTCTCCGGTTCGACGATGAAATCCAGGAAATCCGAGACTTCAATCGCTCCGACGAACATCAATGCTGGAATGCCTTCAAGGTTGTTTGCACGGAAAAGGGGAGCGATCCCAATCAGTTCATCCCCCTCGAAAGCTGCGATCAAAACCAGCTCGCTGTCCTCGGGCCATTCACCGCCGCCTTTGGTCTGCCACCAGGTCCGTAAATAATCGTAGGTCAGAAATGGTACCTGACTGACACTTTGTTCAAGAAGATGATTCCAATTGTCCTTAAATTTCGCCAATGCATCAAAGTTGTTATATTGTTTTAGCTCCATACGAAAAATTATACCTTAGCAGACTAGTGTGTATAATGAAGATAGCGACTCACCGATTACCCGGCCAGGTGCATATGTATGATTTGAACATTTTACCCATCCATCTTCAACAAGGTCGTCAACTCCCGGATACAGGAGGTTTACAGGCGTTTTCCCCACCCCGAAGGGCAGCCCGAGGGCGGGATGAAGATATCCTGATCCTCTCCTTCAGCTTTACACCGGCGGACGAGATCCCGGCGGATCTTAAGCAGACCTGGCATAACCACCTGGCGCACACCTTTTTCAAGACCAGCGGCACGGTGACTGCCGCGCTACGCGCCCTGATTGAAACCCTGAACCTGACCATCATGGAGCGGAACATCAAGACTGCCCAGGAAGGCATCGCGGTTACGGGGGCAGTCAATCTGGCAGTGGTTCACAGGCACAGCCTGTATATCGCCCAATCCGGACCGACCCATGCCTTTGTGCTGAACCATCAGGGATTGCAGCACCACACGGACGCCGGGCAAATGGATCGGGGGTTGGGTGTAAGCCGGACGGCAAACATCCGCTATTATCAAGACGACCTGGGGACGGGTGCTTATTTCTTCACGACCGATTCACCGCCTCCATCCTGGGAAGACTCTCTTTTATTTTCCGAAAATTTCCCCAGTATGGATCAACTTCGACGGCGCTTGTTAAACCAGGCACCACCCGATCTCAGCGTCGGTCTGGTCCAGTTCCTGCCCGGTGAAGGTCGGATCAACCTGATCCGGCCGATCACCCGAGGGGCTGGCACCAGTTCGACTCCAGCACAGGAATCACAAGTAAATCAACCGCAACCGGATCAGTCGCAGTCAAACCAACCGGCAGACGGATCCACATCTGCACCTGCCCAACCGGAACCAGGATTTAAGAGGGAATCGGGACCGCAGCCTGAAGGACAAATTGAAGAACAACGCCCCGACCATGCCCAGGAGATCAGGCCCGGTCAGGCGCATGAACAGGTGGTCCCTAAGGAAGGGTCGGAAGGACGGCCGCATTCCCGGCCGCAGGCGGCTCCCGTGAACGAAAATCAAGACAGAGCCGAACCGGGGACGCCTATGTCGCATTTGCGCTCAGTCCCGGAACCTGACCCAGCTCAGTCCGGCGAACGAGTAAGACCGAACCGGGAGACTGGTGCTGCCGCTCGAGAGAAATTGAACGCACAAAAAGCCCAGATTGAGGAAAAGGGTCTCAGAGGTTTGGCGGCAGCTTTGAGCTGGTGGCGGAATGCCAGACAAAGTATCGATACCTTCTTTAAAGACCTGATTTCACGCCTGAACCCCGGTGAGGCAGGGGAGGCGCCGAAACTGAGCAAAGGTACACTGATCTTTATTGCCGTGGCAATCCCGCTGGTGGTTGTTGCCATTACGGTAGGGGTTTATCTGGCACGCGGACGCACCCAGCAATACACCTATTATTACAATCAGGCTGAGATCTACGCCCATGCCGCGGCTGCGTCGGATGACCCATCGGCTGCACGGAATAATTGGGCCCAGGCGTTGACCTTCATCACCGAGGCGGAGACCTTCCGATCAACCGATGAATCGGTGATCCTTATGGATCAGGTGCAGAATGCACTTGATCTGTTGGATGGGGCTATCCGGTTGGATTATCGACCCGCTCTGATCGGTACGCTCTATTCGGAAATCAATATCACCAGGATCGTTTCCTATGGGGCGGACCTCTACCTGCTGGATGAAACCGGGGGCAGGGTGATCCATGCCAGTCGAAGAAGCCAGGGTTATGAGGTGGATCCCGATTTTGTGTGCACAGCGGGTATCTTTGAGGGCGGCGCGGTGGGTGATTTGGTGGATATGGTCTCGCTGCCGATCAACAACCCCTATCAAGCCCATATCGCAGCAATAGATGCTGCAGGAAACCTGGCATACTGTGCATCCGGGATGGACCCGGTTGTGATGCCGCTGCCCAGCCCCACCGGAAATGCTGGTGAGATCAAAGGGATTGCTTATAACAGCGGGTATCTTTATGTACTCAACCCGGCCGCCAACACCATCCGGGTATACCTGGCGACCAACGGGCAGTTCCTGGATGCGCCGACAGCATTCTTTGAAGGTGCAAATATGGCAGACATCCCCGATCTGAACCAGATTACTGATTTGGCTGCCAACGGTCCGGAACTCTATTTACTCCGCAGTGACGGCCAGACCGTGGATTGCACGACCAGCGGCCTGGCAGATAGCCCTGTAAAATGCGAAAACCCGGTCAGTTATGTGGACGGCCGTACCGGCTTGGAAGACCAGCCTGTGACCATGCCGGCAGCCGATTACACGTCGGTGTTGTATACATCGCCGCCCGATCCTTCGGTAAGCATCCTTGACGCCTCCAGCGGAGATATTTACCGGTTCTCACAGCGGTTCAGGTTGTACCAGCGGCTGCGGCCGTCATTCGGTGAGTATGAGATCGAAAACCCTATCGCGACCGCGTTCACGATCGGGATCGATCGGGTGGCGTTCCTGGCGTTTGGCAACCAAATATTTTTTGCCTATGTTGATTGAGATTTATCTTGTTTTGTAAATTAATAAGGGCGGGGTAGGCCTCGCCCTTTCGTTTTAATTTTTATTACCATCCAACTGCTTTTCCAACACCATGATTTCCTCATACCTCATACCTAATTCCTAATCCCTGATCCCTAATCTCCATTCACCCTTTTCCACCCCTTAATACCTGATACCTTTCAGGCGGCGACCTGACACTCAGCACTTGAAAGAATTTCCAGTTCATTGTTAATGTTACAATTGATTTTTAGTGGCAAACTTAATGACCAAACGAGGAGACATATGGCAAAAGTAGACCCCCGAATTGAAGAACTGCGCCAGATGCGGGCGAAAGCTCTGGAAGGCGGCGGACAGGACCGGATCGACAGGCAACACGCCAAGGGTAAATTAACTGCCCGGGAACGCCTGGCGATATTACTGGATGAAGGCAGTTTTACCGAATTGGAAGCCTTTACCGTTCAGCAAAATGATCCCGATGGTGAGCTTATTCTGGGTGATGGTGTCGTCACCGGTTTTGGCACCGTCGACGGCCGAACTGTTTACGTTTACGCCCAGGATTTCACCGTCCAAGGCGGCGCGCTGGGTGAGATGCAAAGCCGCAAGATTTGCCGGGTCATGGACCTGGCGGTTGCGAACGGCAGTCCAATTGTTGGCTTGATCGATTCGGGCGGCGCGCGGATCCAGGAGGGGGTCAAGAGCCTGGGCGGGTACGCTGAGATCTTCAAACGCAATGCGCAGTACTCCGGTGTTGTACCCCAAATCAGCCTGATCCTCGGTCCCTGTGCGGGAGGTGCTTCCTATTCCCCCGCTATGACCGATATGATCATCATGGTGGACAAACAGTCCTTCATGTTCCTGACCGGGCCGCAGGTCATCAAGACGGTGACCGGCGAGGAGACCGATTTCGAATCCCTCGGTGGCGCTCAGGTCCATCTGAACCAGAGCGGCACAGCCCATCTGGTTGCGAAGGATGAGAAAGCCGCTTTGCAGTTGGCCCGAACCCTCCTTGGTTATTTACCTTCCAACAATGTTGAAAATGCCCCGGTCCAAATTAACGGGGATGACCCCGGACGGTTGGCAGAGTCATTGAACGACCTGGTGCCGATTGATCCCGGATTGCCTTACAGCATGCACACCGTACTCGAAACAGTGGTGGATCAGGGTTCATTCCTTGAGACCCAGGCCGGTTTTGCCCGTAATGCAATCGTTGGGTTTGCCCGGTTCGATGGCATGCCGGTTGGGATCGTCGCACAGGAACCCAGCGTGATGGCTGGTGTGGTGGATATCGACGCGGCTGACAAGATCTCCCGCTTTGTGCGGTTCTGTGATGCGTTCAACCTCCCCCTGGTCACTTTCATTGATTTACCCGGGTTCCTCCCCGGCGTGAGCCAGGAGCACGGCGGGATCATCCGGCACGGCGCCAAGGTGTTGTACGCTTATTCGGAAGCCAATGTTCCCAAGATCAGCGTCGTCACCCGCAAAGCCTATGGCGGCGCATATGTCGTATTAAGCAGTAAATTCCTGGGAACGGATTTTTACTTCGCCTGGCCCAGTGCTGAGATTGCGGTGATGGGCCCGGAAGGTGCGACCAATATTCTTTATGGTAAGGAACTGTCCAATGCCGAGGACCCTGCAGCGGAACGGGAACGCCTGGAGGCAGAATACCGCCAGAAGTATTTGACGCCGTATGCCGCAGCCAGAGCAGGTTATGTGGACGATGTGATTGAACCTGCCGAGACACGGCCGATGGTGATCAAAGCGTTGAATGCGATCCGCAACAAGTCTGAATCCCATCCACCTCGTAAACACGGCAATATGCCGGTCTGAGAGAGTAAACAATGACTGCGATGCAACAAGGATTATTGATTGCCGGGATCGGTATGGGCCTGGTATTTGTCGTCATCATCTTCCTTTGGGGTTTGATGGCGCTGATGATGCGGGTCATGTCCGGCAAGAAAAAAACTTCCGCTGAAGAAGGGCTTCCTACGGTTACGGACGAACCTCTGCTGCCCGAAATGCAGAACCTGGAAGGACCCCGTCGCGCGGCTGCGGCAGCAGTTGCGGTTGCTCTGGCTGGGACTCCGACCCGGAAACAGATATTATCCCGTGCCGACGCGCCGGAAAATGGCGACCTGAATCCCTGGCAAGTTGTCCATCGTGCCCGCCAGCTTGAACAAAAGAATATGCGAGGATGAATCCATGAAGATGAATGTAGTGATTGACGGTCAAACCTATGAAGTTGATGTTCAGGATATTAATGCCCGCCCAGTGATTGCCGTGGTCGATGGTGAACGTTTTGAAGTCTGGCCTGAGACCGCATCCAATGTCCCTGCGATTTCGGCTGCACCGGCTGCGACTATGCCGGGACCTGCTCCAATGAAACGCGCCTGCTGCTCCTGCGGCCCAAACCGGCAATAGCAAATCGCTTCCGGCACCTCTGCCCGGTGTGATTGTGGCGATTGCGGTGAAACCGGGCGATTCTGTGACCAAAGGCCAGGAGATTTGCACTCTGGAAGCGATGAAGATGAAGAACGCCATCCGCAGTGGACGGGATGGGGTGATCGCCAGTGTTGAGGTAGCCGTTGGTGACCAGGTCAGTCATGGCCAGGTCCTGGTGACCTTTACAGATTGAGGAGAAGAGACTAAATGGATTTTTCCTTCTTAATCAACGAGATCACCCGAGGTTTCACCAGTTTCACCTGGGGAAACGCCGTGATGATCGTGGTAGGTCTTGTCCTCATCACTCTGGCTGTGGTTAAGGAATATGAACCGGTCTTGCTGCTGCCGATTGGTTTCGGCTGCATCATGGCTAACATTGGCATGTCTGCCGACGTTGGGTTTATGAAAGTGATCTATGACGCGGGCATTAAACCTGAACTTTTCCCACTGCTGATCTTTGTTGGCGTGGGTGCCATGATCGATTTTAGCCCGCTGCTTGCCCAGCCCATGACGGTCCTGCTGGGTGCAGCCGGTCAGTTTGGAATTTACGGAACATTATTGTTGGCTTTGCTGCTCGGTTTCCCGCTGAATGAAGCCGCTTCGATCGGTGTGATCGGTGCCATTGACGGCCCGACTGCGATCTTTGTGGGCAGCAAACTTGCCCCGGAATTGCTTGCGCCGATTGCTGTGGCTGCTTATTCCTATATGAGCCTGATCCCGATCATCCAGCCACCGATCATGAAGCTTTTGACTACCCGCAAGGAACGCCTGATCCGCATGGAATACGCCCCCCGGCCGGTTTCCCGCCTGACGTTGGTGGTTTTCCCGATCTTCGTCACCCTGGTGGTCAGCCTGGTAGCGCCGGACGCAGCTCCCCTGATTGCTTCCCTAATGTTGGGGAACCTCCTGCGGGAGAGCCTGGTTGTGGACCGTTTGAGTAAGGCTGCCCAGAACGAGATCATCAACATCTCAACGCTGTTCCTGGGCCTGGCGATCGGGGCAACCATGAAAGCGGAGTCATTCATCAATCTCCAAACCCTGATGATCCTTGGGTTGGGGCTGATCGCCTTTGTAATGGATACCGTGGCCGGTTTACTGTTTGGTAAATTAATGTCCGTCCTCAGCGGGGGTAAGATCAACCCCCTGATCGGAGCATGCGGCATCAGCGCCTTCCCGATGGCCGGGAGGCTTTCGGCAAAAATGGCGCAGGACGAGGATTTTGAGAATTTCATCCTGATGCATGCGATGGGGGCCAATACGGCTGGCCAGTTGGGCAGCGTGATCGCAGGAGGTCTGCTGTTAGCTTTGGTGACGGGTTTGATGTAATTTCCAAACTCAATCGGATTAAACAAAAAAGAGGCGTTCCTTTACCAGTAACGTCTCTTTTTAGTTTCGTTGATTGTCAGTCATGTACAACAGGCTGGATGATTTCCAGAAATTGCGCATCTGCGTCCATTCTTGCTTCACCACCCACCGGTAGTATTGTATTGGGACAGTTATGGCCGAAATCGTTGATCTTCAGGATGGGGAAGTCGTAATCTGCAGTAACCTCCCGCAGAATTTCTTCCATAAATGGCCCTATACCGCTGTCTTTCTGCATGCTGTCGATATATCCTATAATAACGCCGTTGATCTGATCAAAAACACCCATTTGTTTCAATTGATGAAAGGCGGTATGGCAGCCGCTGGGCGAGATGATATATGCTTCAAGGAAGAGGATTGAACCGGTGAAATCCGGCCAATACGAGGTTCCGGCAAGTTTCAACAGACAGCGGATATTCCCACCCAGAAGGATTCCATCTGCTTTACCGCTGCGGACTGTTTTGCGTGAGCGGTTGGATGGGATGGCTCCAATTTTCCCATCAATCAGGAAACGCCGGAATTCATCAACCTCATAAGGTGTTGGGTCATACCCGAAACCCCATAAAATATCGTTGCCGTGGAAAGTCACCAACCCGGTTTTTGCGTAGATCGCATTCAGTAAAACCGTGATATCGCTCAACCCAAGGAAGATCTTGGGATTTCGACCGATCAGGCCCCAATCCAGCAAATTCAGCGATGCGTTGGCTGAATCGCCGCCCTGGGCACAAATGATCGCCTTGACATCCGAGTCGCCGAACATGGCATTGATATCAGCAGCTTTTTCCTGCGCCGATGCCGTGAAACCTAAGGCCTGGGAATGGAGATATTGCCCCAGGCGGACTCGAAATCCCATCGATTCAAGCAAATCAACCCCTGCCTGCAGCCGGCCATCGAATTCAGGACTGACCGGGTCAGATGGTGCAACGATACCGATTGTATCTCCGGAATTTAGCTTTGCTGGAATAACCATTTTCACTCGATTAATTTTTAATGGTGAAGAACCCATGAACATGCGCAGGGTATCAGGATATTTAGTGATGAAATAGACAGAGCAGAGATTGAGACTTAATCTTTGTCTTTGAGGTCCTTGGGCCGCCAGAAACCGATCAGGTCGCCCATTGTCTCCAGGGAAATGTCTTTCCAATCTTCCAGGACAAGCACCAGGTAACCCAACCCTCCGGTGGGGACGGCTTCAATCTCGCCATCGATGATCTGCAGATAGGCTTCAAGTCCGGGGTTATGACCCACGACCAGGACGATATTGTGTTTATTATTGACGTCCTTCAAGGCGTTGATGAAATCCTGTGGTTCCCCCATATAAAGTTCATCCAGAAAGACTGTCTTGCCTTTATAGTTGAGAACCTCCGCCAGGGTTTCCACAGTTTCCTTGGCTCGGGTAGCCGAAGATGAAATGATCAGGTCCGGGATGAGATCGTTCTTCTTCATCTCTTTAGCGATCAGTTTAGCGTTTTTCTTTCCGCGTTTTTAATGGACGTTCATGATCTGAAAGCTTGTCATCTTTCCAACTGGACTTGGCATGCCGCATTAACAAAAGAGTCTTCATTCGAAAACACTCCTCATAAATCGAATTCTATTCCTGACAGAAACATCATATCATACATTGAAAGTGAATGGATGAGGTTTCGGCAATTTTGACCGGATATTAACCTGATATTTTTTCGAATTTATATCTGACCGTTCTCTTTATCTTTTCTTTCCAACATGTCTGTATTACGTTTGGAATGAATTAACATTTGAAGATGCCCCATAAAGATAAACCAGTCTGGCGTTGAGAAAGCCGTTCCCATGTAAATTTGGGTTATCGGTTATTTTTGTGAAAATACAGTATGATAGGCGTATGAAATTTTTAAAAGGAACCCCCGGAATTTATCTGACAGGCCGGTTTGAGCTTATCCTTCTGCCCTCATCGGCTTTACGGGTGAAAAGCGGGTTTTAACTGATGCACAGGCATATGCAAAATATATCTTTTGTCGCCATCATCGCAACCCTGTTAAGCTGCGCATTTTTATTTTCCCAGCAGACAAAGACCAAGGTGTCCAATGAGCCGGAAACTGGTGATACGGTGACCAAAGCGCTCAAGGTGGAATCCCTGGATGATGTACCCGACTGTGTATCAGAAGCCGATATCGAGGGCAGTCTGAGTTGTTATTCGCAAGCTGCGGATGTATCGGCCAACCTGGTGGATTTAAAGGTAGACGAGATCCTGTCTCAAGAGACTGATTCGAGTATCCGGATGGATCTCCTTGAAAGCCAACTTGCCTGGGAAAAATCCCGTGATGCAGACTGTGCCTTTATGCGTGCAATGGTATCTGACCCCGACCAGCAGATTCTGCAGGAAAAAACCTGTCAATATGACCACAACCTGGACCGGCTTGATGAATTAAACGAAAACCTTTGCCAGTTTTATCAATCAACTTCCTGTCCTGAAACGACTGCACCCTAACCATTCCAGAAGTTGGTGAAACATGACCGTTGAATTCTTCGAAGATCCATTGGCCAGTCGAAGGTCTATGGTACACGACAAGTACCGGCCTTTGTTCCATTTCCTTCCCCCGCGCAATTGGATGAACGACCCCAACGGCCTGTTTTACTGGCAGGGACGATATCACTTGTTCTATCAATTTAACCCTTATGGCGCGAACTGGGGATTCATTCATTGGGGACATGCCAGCAGCCCGGACCTGGTCCACTGGGAAGACCATCCGATTGCGCTCTCACCGGAAGAAGGTGCCGGGGATGATTTGGGCTGTTTCAGCGGGTGCCTGGTGGCGGATGGCGAACACCCTACTGCTATTTACACCGGGTTTGTCGATTTTTTCAACGCACCGATCCTGATTGCGCAGGCTAAGGATTCCGGGCTGATCCATTGGGAAAAGAGTCCTTGTAACCCGGTGATCGCTGAACAACCGGAAGGTGTAAATGGCACCGAGTTTAGGGATCCTTACGTCTGGCGATGGGGAGACCGCTGGCAGATGGTGATCGGTGCGGGGATGCAGGATGGTGACAGCGCTGCTTTGCTGTATGAATCCTTCGACTTGATGAAGTGGATATATTGTGGACCGCTTTTCGAGACCAAACCGGCGAATGATGTAAAAATGTGGGAGTGCCCTAATTTCTTTCCGCTTGATAACAAGTTTATCCTGTTGGTCTCATTATTCCCTGAGAATCAGGGTGTGTATTATTACACCGGCGAATTTAACGGCCGTGTGTTCGTGCCGGAGACTGAAGGTTATCTGGAACATAACAAGGTGTTTTATGCACCTCAGGTTCGGCAGTTAGGGGATGAACGGACGATCCTGTTTAGCTGGCTGCAGGAAGAGCGCTCCGATGAGGTTGTGAATGAAGCCGGGTGGGCCGGTGTCCAGGCAATTCCGCGGGAATTGGCCTTAAGTGAGGACGGGCATCTGATCAGCAAGCCGGTCAGAGAATTGACTCTGCTGCATAAAAATGAGCAGATATTCCATGATATTTATTTACATCCCGGTCAGCCGCCGACAATGCTGCTTGAAGGCTGCCAACTGGATATTGAAGTTTATTTTGAGGGGCAGGATAGTATTGTGAGATTGGACGTGCTGGCGACACCGGATCAAGCCGAGGTCACTCAAATTGGATGTGATCTGGCCAGCCGGGAGATCTGGCTGGATACGACCAAGGCAAGTCTTTCAGATGATGCAAAGGGAGAATTTCAAAAGGTTGTGCTGCCAGGTGACGTGAGGAATCGGTCATGATCAAAGTGCTGGTTGATAATTCGGTGATCGAGGTCTGGTTCAATGATACGTTTTCATTGACCGGCCGTGCCTACCCCACACGGGAAGACGCAAATTGTGTTTTAGCATATGTGGAACGCCAGCCTGCTGCGATCATTTCTCTGAGTGCCTGGGAGATGGATGCGATCTGGCCAAAGCCGGAGGAATAGGCCTTACTCACAGCTGTATTTCTGTAATCCCTGACTTTGAGCAAACAATAACGAAGAATGTATATTGTTTTTTAGGTTGAGAACAATATCAGAAAAATGAAGCTTAATTAATCAAAATATCTCCTGAAGATTAAAATAACTTATGAATTTTACAGACGGGGTTCCCCGGTTCTTAATTTTCTCCTACTTATTCTGTTTTGGAGAGTGAATTATGTTAAATTAAATGTAAACCAAGCCATAAAACCGGCCGGAATATTAATGCCGATGGAAATTTATTTATTGGTAGCTGGATGAGCCAGTTAATAGAAAAATGATAGAGGTGATAAAGAATTATGTGTATTTTCTGTAGAATTGCATCGGGTGAATTGCCCGCCAGCGTTATCTACGAAGACGAATATGCAATGGCTTTTCTGGACATTCAGCCGATCAATCCCGGACATGTTTTGGTGATCCCCAAGAAACATGCCGATTCAATGGTTGATCTTTCTGAAGAAGATGCCGAGCATATGATGCGGGTGGGCCAGATCATGGACAAAGCCCTGCGAAAAAGTGAACTGCGCTGTGATGGTGTGAATATGTTCATCGCAGACGGTCGGGCAGCGGGCCAGGATGTGAACCACATCCACCTTCACGTCTTTCCCCGTTTCATTGAGGATGGATTTGAAATCAAAGTTAACCCCAGCGCACAGAAACCCCCTGGACGGGAACAGTTGAATGATACTGCTATTAAATTAAAACATGCGCTGCAGGTCATGTAAAAAATCAACGGACGTAAGAATAAAAAACAGGCTATCCGGAATATTCCGGATAGCCTGTTTGATTTAATTCGCGCTGACTTTTACAGCTCAGGATGTTATTCTGCGCTGGCGGCGAACCAGTGAATAGATCAGGAGCCCCAAAACGCCGACCAGACTGCCGACCAGGACCGCCCATCCCCAGGCAGGCAACTCGATGAGCGGGGCGGGTAGTTCAGTAGGGGAGACCTTCGCTTTGGACCAGTCCACATTCACCGCGCGGGCACCAGCGGTGTCTGCGCCGCTGAAATCAGCTCCCTCTACGTTCAAACCGGCCAGCCTGGAATTGGCGAGATTCGCCCCAATGAAATTGGCATTCCTCAAGTCAGCACTGACCAGGCCTGCATTGCGCAGGTTGGCGCCTTCAAAGCAGGCTTCCTGGCCATCAACACCGACCAGTGCGCTGTCACTCAGGTCAGCGCCGGTGAAATCGGCCCGGACCAGGTCGCCGCCGAGGAAGACCGTATGGTGAAGCGCAGCCTGGTGGGCTTTTGCTTTAAAGAAATTGGGATTCACCAACAATCCATGGGAGAGGTTCACACCGGTCAGATCCGTCTTCCGCAGGATTGCCCCGGTCGCACTCAGGTTTTCAAGGTCGATTTCCTTAAGGTCCGCACCAGAGAGGTCCTTCTTTTCTCGGATGGCTTGCCGGGCTGCCTCTGTTGTTTTGGGTTGAATGACTTCTGAGGCCTTTTTTTCAATTTTAATTTCACTTGACATTTTCGGTCCCCTTTGAATAATAAGTCTGAAGCTATTCTTCGGTCAGCATTTTTGACTTTCCCAAACCGCTGATCACCTGGCGGACTTTGGGTTTGCCGTAATAATTGACCTGGCCCAATCCGGAAATGGCGATATCGAGTTCTTCCTGGGCACGCAGGGTTGCGTTCCCCTGACCTGAAATAGCGATCCGGGTTGATTGGCTTTCCAGTTTGGAAGCCTGATATTCACCGGAACCGGAGATTTGAACCTCCTGCTGTTTGGCGGAACCGGATGCCTTGAATTCACCCCGGCCGCTGATGTTGACTTTCAGATCGTCACATTCCATTTGAGCAAATTCCAGGTCACCCATCCCGGATATATTGATCTTGAGGGTGTCAGTCTTGATCGAGTCACAAGTCAGGTGGCATTGTCCGCTGACGCTGATCTTTGTAAGTGTAACAAATGTCAGACGATAAGTCACCTTGTGGTCGCCGGAGGAGAAAATTGAAGTGACCAGTTTGCCGATCCTCGACATCCAATCCTCATCCACGCCCAACACCAGTTCACCGTCATGGACATCCGCGATCAGTTCATCGATCAGGTCTTCATCGGCTTCAATCGTCAGGGCTTCCTGCTCGCCCTGGGTCAGGATCAGGGTGCCAAAGTCCTTAAATCTAATTTTATCAAAACTTCCGATATTACGGGTTTCTGTTTTCATTGGATTTCCTTTCTTATTCCTAATCTTAATTATATTTCCAGAATAGATTATATCATGTATTTTAAGGAAATCAGTAGAAAATATAAGGAAAATCAAAGTTATACTTGAAATAATTGATAATTTAGAATTGAGAAGTCAATATTTGTTTTGAGATTATTCAGAAATTTAAGCACTTGCCGGTTCTTCCGATTCGGGCAGGTAAATGATCCCTTCCCAGGTTTTCTTTGCCCATGCCAGATCATCAGGATCATCGAGATAGAATGCGGTCTGGAGGCAGGACGCATCACTGGCAGTGAAAGTGACCAGGGACAGACGGTCTTTCCCACCTGCGATCTTCTGGATCTGAGTGTAACCAAGACCAACGATCTCACCTTTGGTGGAGACCAGTTTCTCAATGGCGTTCTCGGGGATTCGGGCCTGGATCTGGTTGAGGAGTTCAAGCTTGCCCACGCCTTCCGGCAGGTGAAAGGCTGCGATAATGATTGTGATCCCTGTTGTCCAGAAGACCAGCTTATCATCCTCAATCCGCTTTTCAAAGTCATCCGTGAGGTTGATCAACCATTCAGAAGTGATACGAAATACCATGCGTTCCTTTCATTGTCTTTTTCAGCAGTTTCAATAAGATAAACATTATAATCAGGCTTATTATACCTTTGCGCCTGATCGAGATTCCAGACAGGAATGAAGGAAAAGGAACTACCATGTTTGAGGACCCTGCAGGACCAATTGAGCGTTTTGAATGGGGCCGTTACCAGATCAAAGGCCAAATCCATTCCGAAGACGGAGAAGGCGCGGGTAAGGATATTTGCATCCTGAATGGTGAGGTGCTGCCATGGGAGGCCAGGGAGAGGCACAGACTGAAACCGGGGATGATCGGGTTGGTATTGGGCCACCACGTGGATGTCCTGGTGATCGGTGCGGGCGTCAACGGCCGGATCAAAGTGCCAAAGAAGACCATTGCCCGGGCATACAGGGACGGCATCAAGGAGGTGATCGTCGAGAAAACACAGGATGCCTGCGCTGTTTACAATGAATTGGAAAGATTGGGAAAGCGAGTCGCCCTACTGGCGCATGGCACCTGTTGAAAAGCGCGCGGGATTTTTGACTTATAATGAACGACGGTTTGGGAAAAAATTTTTAAATTCTTAGAAGGAGAATTTCATGCCAAAGACACCCCCACATTGGGACCTTTCAAACGTCTACCCCGGGTTGGATTCACCAGAACTGGCGAAAGACATTGCCTGGGTAAAGGATTCGACGGCTGCCTTGAACCAGCTTTATCAGGATGAGTTGAAGAAAGTCGATATTTCTTCAACACCTGAAGAGATCAACCTGGCGGTCAGCACCATGGTCGATCAGACCAATGCGCTGATCCAGAAGGTGACCACTATCCGGGTTTATTTGAATTCTTTCCTCTCCACCAACTCGTTCAATCAAGAAGCGCTCCGGTTGGGTTCGCAGTTTGACCAGGTGGTCGTTGGCGTACAGAACGTCAGCGTGTTATTGGAAGCCTGGGTCGGACAATTCAAGGACGTTCTGCCGGAAGTGCTGGCTTTGGGCAACAGCGCCGGGGAACATGCCTTCCCGGTCACCGAGATTGCCGAACAGAGCCAGTACCTGATGAGCGAGAAGGAAGAGGTGCTTGCTTCTGAGCTGGGCCTGGCCGGAGCACATGCCTGGTCGAAGCTGCAGGGGACGGTCACCTCGCAAAAAAGCGTGGATTTTAACCTCGATGGGAAAACCCAGTCTCTGCCGATGCCGGCCTTGATCAACCTGCACGCCCATCCGGAGGAATCGGTGAGGCGCAGGGCTTACGAAGCCGAGATGGCCGCCTGGGAAGAGATCAAGGAACCGCTGGCTGCCTGCATGAACGGCATCAAGGGTTGGGTCAACACCCTGAATACTCATCGCGGCCGGGTGGATGCATTGGCAGAACCGATTGACCAGGGCCGGATCGACCGGGAGACCCTTTCGGCGATGATGGAGGCGATGGAAGATTCCTTCCCGACTTTCAGGCGCTATTTCAAGGCTAAAGCCGCCCGGTTCGGGCAGGAAGCACTGCCCTGGTGGAACGTTTTTGCCCCGGTCGGGAAATCTGAAAAGAGTTATTCTTTCGATGAGGCTCGCGATTTCATTTTGGAAAATTTCGGCAAGTTCTCCCCCGAGCTGCGGGAATTCGCCAGGACGGCTTTTGACAACAACTGGATCGACGCCGAGCAGCGCTCAGGTAAACGCGGCGGTGCGTTCTGCATGCCGGTGCCCGATGTCAAGGAATCGCGGATCCTGTGCAATTTCGACGGCTCGTTGGACCAGGTGATGACGATCGCCCACGAACTGGGTCACGGTTATCACAATTACAACATGTTCCAGGCTAACAAGACCGCCCTCCAGCGGCAGACACCGATGACCATGGCGGAGACGGCTTCGATCATGTGCGAGACGATCGTCTTCAACGCGGTGATGAAGACCATCACCGATCCCGAAGAGGAACTGGCCCTGCTTGAAACCGCCCTGATCGGCAATTCACAGGTGATCGTGGATATTTATTCCAGGTTCCTGTTCGAGAAGGAAGTCTTTGAACGGCGGGAAAAAGCGGAGCTGAGTTCGGATGAACTCTGCGAGATCATGGAGAATGCCCAGGAAGCCACATACGGTGAGGGATTGGACCCGGCGTATCGGCATAAATACATGTGGACCTGGAAGCCGCATTATTATTCGGCCGGCCTGTCATTCTACAACTTCCCTTATGCCTTTGGGATGCTGTTCGGCGTTGGCCTATATGCGATCTACCAGCAGCGCGGGGACGATTTCATCCCGGATTACAAGAAGCTGCTCTCCAGCACGGGCGAAGCTCCGGCTGCGGACCTGGCTGCCCGGTTCGGGATCGATATCCGCTCGAAGCAGTTCTGGGCGGACAGCCTGGCTGTGATCGGCAAACGTGTGGACCGCTATTGCGAGTTATGAAATAGCGTGAATGGTGATTGGTGATTGGGGGATAGGGGATTGATATTGAGTAAATTAGAACCGCGTAGAGACGTTGTATGCAACGTCTCTACGTTTTTAGTTAATTGAAAACATCTTGAAAAAACGACCCCTTCCCGCCTGCTTCAGCAGGCACCCTTCCCCTCATGAGGGGAAGGGACGGGGATGGGGTTATTGATTGGGAAAATTATACGAGATTGCTAATTATAGGTGCCTTGGGAGGAGAAATTATTGCTGCAAGTACTCTTCTTCATCCAGCCAGGATTGGATTTTCTCCCTGATCTGGTCGCGGATCTTGCGAAAGAAATCGAGTTTTTCATCTTCGGGACCTTCAAAGGCGGCGGGGTCTTCAAACGGCCAGTGGATCCGTGCCCCCATGCCGGGGAAATAGGGGCAGCGTTCGTCGGCGTTACCGCAAACGGTGATCAGATAGTCGAAATCAACCTTCCCGATATATTCATCCAGCTTTTTCGAGCGATGGCCGCTCATATCGATCCCCAGTTCTTCCATCACCACGACCGTGTTCGGGTTCAGGCCATGCGGTTCCAAACCCACGCTGTAGACACTGAATCTATCGCCGCCCAGTTTATGCAGCCAGGCTTCGGCGATCTGGCTCCGGCAGGAGTTTCCGGTGCAGAGGAAGAGGACTTTAATGGGTTCTGAGGGATGCATTGGTATTCTCCATTACAACGAATAAAGCCGGTAAGTTATCTTATCTGGATATGATTCTATCCGGAAATCATTTTGACGTGATTTAGATGAGGTTATCAAGGGGTTAACACGATGTGCTATTCAAGAGTCAGCAGAGCACCGTTTTGTTTGAGCCAGTTACGGTCTTTTTGATAGTCCGGTTTTAGCATAGCCACCGCCCGCCAGAAATCCCGGCTGTGATTGCGAACCTTGAGGTGTGCCAATTCGTGGACGACCACATATTCGATCACGTTCATCGGTGCCATGCTCAGCCGGTAGGTGAAGTTGAGGTTCCTTTGGCCGGAGCAGCTCCCCCAACGGGTACGGGCGCTGGTGATGCGCACCGCGTTTACTTTGAACCCATGTTGGGCAGCATAGGAGTCGATCAGGTCCCGGGTGATGCGGCGAGTTTCCTCACGATACCAGTCGATGAAGATCTCTTTGGCGTTGGGCTTGGCATCCATTGAAAGCAAAAATGCGCTATCCAGGTCAAGCAGGGGACGTTTGCGGAAGGTCAGTTTGAGGGGATACTGCTCGCCGAGGTACCAGAACACTTCACCCGGTGAGAAGGTCTTTGGCTGCACCGCGCCGAACCGGTGCTTGACCTTGGCCCGGTTCTTCTCGATCCACTCAGCCTTCTGGTCGACAATTTTCTGGATCTGAGCATCGGTGGCCGCTTTGGGGGCACGCACCACCAGCCGGCCATCGGGACGGATCTCAAGGCTGAAGGAACGGCGTTTACTGCGGATGATCTGGTCAATTTTCATTGCTGTTTACCATGGCTCTCGATATAATCAGGACAATTATAATGGCGGATGGTGAATGGGGAAGGGGAAATGGGTAGAAGGTGTTGGGTATTAGGTATTAGGAATTAGGTATCAGGAATTCGGTATTGGGAATTCGGTATTGGGTATGAGGCAAGAAGTGTGGACAGGGATGCATAAAAACAAACAGGATAAGGGAAATAAGAAGATATGCTTGGGGGCCATGCTTGGTTTTCTGATAATTATGACCCTGGCATCCTGTAAACCGACGGGTGGTGAGGTACTGCCGCTGGCAACAGAGACGTATACCCACCCCAGCGGAATTTTCACCATCCCGATCCCGGAAGGTTGGAAGGTTTCTGAAGGTGACACACCCGACGCGGTCTGGCTGAAACCTCCGGTGGGCGGACCGGATATCTCGATCGTGATGATCGCCGAGGTTTTGCCGGGTGACACCGAAGAGGAAATGGGTGAAGCCGCCCAGGTTTTGCTGGAAGAATACCTGTCGACCTATCTTCCTTACCAGGATTATGAGATCTACAACAGCGCCGAGGCGCGGGTGGCGAAGAATCCCGCGCTGATCCTTGATTTCGCCCGCCCGCTGGACGGGGGGTATCATGTCGGACGGATGGAATTGGTCTACCTGCCCGGACACCTGGTCTACCTGGCCGGGTTCGGTCCCCGGGCGGACTGGGACGCCTTCCTGCCGACCTTCCGCAAGATGGTGGACGAAATGACGTTCTCGATTGAACCGCTTTCGCAATGAAACGGATGAATCCTGGGTGGATGTATAATCAGACCAATAAAACAATGACCTTCGCTCACTCGCCCACCGCACAAAGGAGCCCCTGACCCGCAATGGCATTCAAAATACGGTTGATGTCTTTGGAGCTTTCAAAATCTTGCTGACCCACGACCAACTCTGGCCGAATATCTGCGACCTGGATGGGCGGGAACTGAAGACCCTGGTTTACGGGCATCCCTTTGAGGTGGCGGTGAGGGGCGAGGAGGGGGTGGTGCTCTCGCCGGTGGTCAGCGGCAAGCCGCGCAGCATCCCGCGGGATACGCTGGAGGAAGCCTTCGTGGCGCTCTACGAACGGCGGGAGCTGACCGGGCTGGAGATCGCGGAGGAGTTTTCTTCGTTCAATGCGCCTTACGTGGTGGCCTTACTGGCGGCGCTGCCGGACGTGGCGGTCTGCCGGCGGCCGGTGCGGTTGATCTTTATGGGGAAACAATTGTTTTATTTGGAGTGATCCCCCCTAACCCCCCGCAAGCGGGGGGAAATAAAGTATAACAAGGTGTTTGTAGATTGATCGTTGGTAAGTTAATTCCCCATTCAACGGATCTTATTTGGCCGTGCCGCCAGATGCGGTTGATCTTTATGGGGAAACAGTTGTTTTATTTGGAGTGATTTCCACCCCCTAACCCCCCGCAAACGGGGGGATTTTAATTAAAAAACAGTAGGGTGAGGTAAAACCTTAAATCACTATAGGTTCATTTTATTGATCTGTGTAGTTGGTTAATTTAGAGAACTTATTGAAATTCTGATTGAATGAGTTTTTTACTTGTATTCTTCTTTCATTTCTGAACAATCTAAACAAGAGAGCCTTGACCTTATTTTCCCCCCGTTTACGGGGGGTTAAGGGGGGTTAATCTACCCTGAAGATACAATTCTCTCCAACCAGAGTATTGCAGTTTTGTACTTTGATTTTATAGATCATGCTATCGATCTGGAGATTGTTAATTGACTGAATACATAGCATTTTTTGATAAATCCCAGAAATTATTGGGTCTCCAACCTTTAAATGTTTAGCGTACGACCATTGGTATTGAGGAAAATCCTTTAGAACATACTCACCGCAATAAACCAAAATATCATCAATGACACCAGAAATATTACTAAAAATTTCTCTGGCGCGGTATCTTCGAACACGTAATCCTAATGATTCCATCCATCTGTTTCTTGCCCTGTCATAAATTTGTTGTTCTTCTGATTCATGAGCACAGTCACCGTCAACTTCAATGACCAAACCGGCCTGACGCGCATAAAAATCGACAATAAAAGGACCAATGGGATGTTGACTTCTGAATTTTAATACCTAATTGTTTTGAACATAAGTATTCCCAAAGTCTTTGTTCGGGAGGTGTGGACTTTTTACGCAATTCTCTAGCTCTTTGAAAATGCCCCTTTGGAATATTTGTCCATTCACCATCATGACTGAGATATTTTAACCCTGCGAGGAATGAGGACACGGTGAAAAGGTAAAAGGTTTATTTCTCCTTTTATTTCCGGAAAGGTGATCTTTACTTCAGGACCGTGATATTTTTCAGTCTGGATCGAACTAATCGTACATGCACGATCAAGTGTAAACACTGTGTCATTTATATTTATTTGTTCAATGGATTTTGCAGTAATTTCATCTTCATTATTAATGAATTTACTGCGATTTATCTCGTCTTGAGATATTGATGATGAGTTTGGCCATATCGATATTCTTGTTCCAGATAGAATTCCAATTGGTTGATTGATCTCATTCAGCAATGTCATGACCTTCCCTGATATTTCTGAAATTATAAATTAAGATCAATTTAAATTCGTAATTATTTACCATCTTGATATAATTTTCTCCATGTTCAAACGCTTCCGGACTGATTTCTCCCATTACCCGCGCCAGTTCTGGCTGATGTTCGCGGGGATGATCCTCTCCACCCTCGGGGCGACCATGATCTGGCCGTTCCTGATGATCTACGCGAGCGAGTCGCTCTCGCTGCCGCTGGCAGCGGTCGCCAGCCTGATGACGATCAACGCCGGCCGCGGGGCTGCTGTCCTCCATCCTGGCGGGACCGGTCGTAGACCGGCTGGGACGCAAGGGTGTGATGGTGGTGGGGCTGATCGGGAACGGATTGTGCTATTTCCTGCTCAGCCGGGCGGATTCTTACGGCGCGTTTGCGTTGATCCTGGGGGCAAGCGGGCTCTTCTCGCCGATCTACCGGGTGGGCACCGACGCCATGCTGGCCGACCTCTTCCCGATGGGAGAGCGCGCCGACGCCTTTGCCCTGATCCGGATGGCGCGCAACATCGGCGTGGCGACCGGGCCGGCAATAGGCGGGTTCGTGCTGGCGCAGTCCTACAACATCGGGCTGTACGGCGCGGCGGCCGGGATGGTGATCTACGGATTGATGCTGCTGTTCTTCGCCCGTGAGACGATCCCGCCGGAAGTCACTGCGGAAAAATCCACGCTCAAAGACCAGTTACGGGGGTATTGGCAGGCACTGCAGGATAAACCTTTCATCGGGTTGGTGGGCGCGTTCACGCTGGTACAGATGACGGCCGCCCTGATCTGGGTTTTGCTTTCCGTTTACGTGAAGACTGAATATGGCATCAGTGAACGGCTCTACGGCTGGCTGCCGACCACCAACGCGCTGATGGTGGTCTTTCTGCAGGTGCTGGTCACCCGCTTCACCAAGCGGTATCCTGCGCTGAAGGTGATGCGCTGGGGGTCGATCTTTTATATTTTCGCGCCGCTGCTGATTGCCCTGGCGGAAGGCTTCTGGGGATTCTGGATCGCGATGGTGGTATTGACGTTCGGTGAGTTGATCGTGGTGCCGACGGCCAGCGCGACTGCGGCTAACCTGGCGCCGGTCGATAAACGCGGGCGGTATATGAGCCTGTATGGGCTGACCTGGAATATCGCCTCAGGAATCAGCCCGGTGATGGGCGGACTGCTCAGCGACCGGATCGGCATTAAGGCGCCCTGGTTCGGCGGCGCGGTGATCGGTGCGCTGGCGGTAGTCGCCTTTTGGTGGCTGCATGGGCGCGAATCAAACAAGACGAAAATTTCCATTTCTTAACCCATTACCTCTTGACAAAATACCCACTGAGCCTTTATGATTAGAACATACGTTCTAATATTTAGGGGCTGGGTTTGCATTGACCGCAAAGGGAATGACACTCAGGAGGTTATTGGTAATGACAAGGGTATTGATCTTCAAGGAACCGGACGCCTTTGGTGTTCTGGATGTGAACGCGCCACCCGAGCGGATCGTTCGGGCCGTCAACCAGGGGCGCTGGGAAAATTATTTACCGGATGAACGGGGTCCGCTCTATGCCCGGCAGCAGGGGGATGTGGTGGTGGTGACGCACAGCGCACCGGTCAAGGTTGAAGACTTGCCGCGATTGAGCCGGCGTGAGCAAGAAGTGCTGGTTCTGTTAGGTGAGGGGCTGACCACCGCGCAGATTGCGATCAAGCTGGGGCTGCGGCCGCGCACCATCCGCGGTTACGTAGCGAACATGAAGGCGCGTTTGGAGGCGCACAATATTCAGCAGCTGGTCGCCCGCGCAGTGGCGCTGGGTCTGTTCAGACCGGAATTGTGAAGTGGATTGGGAATAGGGAATAGGTATCAGGGATTAGGTATCAGGTATTAGGAATCAGGGATTGGGGATTGAGAGCTCGGCTGGATAGAGAAATGTCAGTCGTTCATCCCCTTGCCGGCGAGGATTTGCGGGATGTATTTCTCAACCCGGTCCGTGCGGGTTTTGGATTGCTTGGCGGAGGCGAAGTAGAACAGGTAAGCGCGTTGGCGTCCCGGAGTCAGCGCTTTGAAGGCTTTTTTCAGTTTGGGATCCGCGTCCAGCTTGATCTTGAATTCCTCCGGAACTTCATAATCGGATGTCTTTTTTAATTCGACCTCCAGCCCGGATTTTTCCACGTCGATAGCTTCCCGGAGATAATCTTTCAGGACAGGCGCAAGTTCCTCGATTTGCTTCACATCGGTGAACCGGACCTGGCGGGCGGCCTGGGTGCTCTCCGATATTTTGACAAGTATATGTTGAGGATCCTTCAACAAGGCGCCTTTAAAGAACATCAAAGCGCAGTAGTCCTTGAATTTCTGGATGATGGCGACATTGCCGTTGTCATAAGAATAACAGGGCAAGCGCCATTTGATTGCCTCATCCAGCCCGCTATCCAGGGCGATCCTGCGTAAAGCTTTAAATTCCGGCTGCCATTGTTTAAGGTTTTGGATCAGTTGATCGACTTTTTCATCCATTTCAATATTCCTCTTGCCTTGAGGCTTCAAACTCTCAGCAATCCCCGGAAACCCCTGGCGCTATAATAGGAGTCCGCGCCGTTGTGGTAGGTGAAGACGGTGTCGTAGCGACGATCACAGAAAAGAGCACCGCCTAGTTTCCTGACGTTTTCGGGCGTAAATACCCAGCTCGATGTTTTCAGATCGAATTCACCGAGTTTCTGCAGTTCCCGGTATTGTGCTTCGGTCAAGAGAGAAATCCCCATTTCAACAGCAGCGTCCATAGCGCTGTTTTCAGGTTTATGTTGTTTTCTTGATTCCAGGGCTTGCCGGTCGTAACAAAGATTCCTGCGGCCGTCGGGGCTTTCAGGTGAGCAATCAAAGAAGATGTATTCGTCCGATTGTTTTTCGTAACCGACCACATCCGGTTCACCACCGGAGTTTTCCATTTCATTAAGTGACCAAAGTTTCTCAGGTTCCGCTTCCAGTTTTGCCTGTACCTTGGTCCATTCAAGACCTTGATGGCGCTCCATCTGATTCTCGAAGCGTTCTTTCAGGGTCTGAAGCAGTTCCTTAATTTGTTCCGGGGATAAATTTTTCTTTTCCAGCACATTTCACCTCGTTCACCGTAATAATTCATGGGAACATTCTGAAATCTTTTTAAAATTCACCATATCCACTTTATTTACCTTAATTATACGAATTAAACGAACGATTTTGAAACATCGTGAACAGAATTAATTCTCAATAAATTTCCTAATAGCTGTTACCAAATAACGCTACCTGATCCCTGATCACCAATCATCTATTCCCTGCTTTAAATACCAAGAGGCCGACCGAAAAAGGTCAGCCTCATTGATTTCATTGATCTGTACTGAAGAATTACTCTTCGATAATGATCGCTTCTTCAGGGCATTCTTCAACGGCCTCCCGGACGGCTTCTTCAAATTCGGCCGGCACGGGATCGACTAATACTTCCGCAAAGGGTTCATTGGCCAGGCTGAAAACCTCAGGGGCCAGACCTTCACAGATACCGCATCCCAGGCACAGATCTTCATCAACGATAACTTTCATTGGACTTCCTCCTAAAAAATGATTTATCTTGTTCTAATTGTGTGGATGATTATACACCACCTGGTGTTTAATCACTGTATTACGCTATGTTTGCAAGAACGTAACCAGCGGTATTATACCATAAGGGGGATTGGTGGGAATCAGGTATAGATATGTAAAGAATCACATTTTTAATACGGCAGATTTATACGAAGCTATTTGCTTTGAATAATACAGTGGCTATAATGACACCATGGATGACAATATCGGCAATAAAAATGAACGTTTTCATCAAGCCTGCCAGCGGTCGGTAATTGAACAGGTTCCGTGGCTTGTCGGGTTGGATGACCGGGAACGATTAGCAGCGGAAGCCGTGTTGACACACCTGGTGGAAACCAAATTCGCTGCTGATTTTGGGGTTCAGACTTCATCAACTGAAGATTTCCTGGAAAGTCTTTCGCTGGAAGATGCCCGGATCACTGAAGGAATATTCGATGATCTCAGTGAGGTGTGGGATTCCACGTTCTGGCCGGACCGGGACCTCTCAGGAATGGCGCGCTATGTTTTGACAGCATTGCGAAATGGCGATGTGGTCTATCACATCGTACCCCGGTCTGATTGGGAATCAGCAAACGCAGCGGGGATTTATCGTCCGGTCAGTCTGCAAGGCGATGGATTCATCCATTGCTCCCGGATCGACCAGGTGCTGCGAAGCGCCAACAGCTTTTTTAAAGGGCAGGATGACCTGCTGCTGCTCTGTGTCGCAACAGATAAGCTGAATGCTGTGGTCAGGTATGAGGACCTGGCTGAAGAGGGCATACAATTCCCGCACATCTATGGGCCGCTTAATTTGGATGCGGTTGTTGAAGTCTATGAATTGGGTAAAGATCCGGAGGGGTTATTCACCCTTCCGAAGTAATTGAAATCCCTGGTTTCCTAAATTTCTACGTGGGGGTATCCGGAGGTTTGAGGGTTGTCTGTTGTAATTTCATCAGGTGGCTATAAAGGGCGCGCTGTTTGCTGACGGCCTGCTGATAGAGTGCCGGGACGCCGGGGATTGATTCGCGTTCCTTTAGGAAGTTCACATCTTCGGTCACCAGACCGTAATCAACACGGGCCTGGGCCAGATCAGGGCTGAATGGGGGATGGATATCCCTCGATTTGAGCATTCCTTCAATTTCCTGCATTTCCAGTGACGCCCAATGGTTATAGAACTCCCGATAATGCAAATTGAGTTCCTGCTGCGCCTGGCGGATTTCCGGCGTGGCAGGTTTGCTTTTCAGGGTGCGGAGGTCATTCTGGAAAGTGCCCATCTGCCCGCGTACCTCCTGAAGGTTGCTGCTGAAAGGCGCAGTGATCATGAAGGCCGCCAGGCTGTTGCGCAGCATTTTCACCGCATCTTTCACCCGGATGGTTTCCCTCACCTGACCATGAACCTTGGCAATCCGTTTTTCACTGCGCTGAAGGTTCTTGATCTCTTTAGTGATGGTCCGGTTGGGAGCAGGAACCGCTGAAAGCCATCGGTTGGTCGCCTGGGTTGCGTCGAGTTGGCGTGAGAGAGTTTCAAAATCTTGTCCGGGGTTATCATTAGGTTTCAATTCACCCCAGCACTGGCGGTAAACCTCATCATGATAGTGCTTATACAGTTCAGCCTGGAGTTTGGTCAAATCCTGATTCAATCGGTTGGTGAGCGGACCGGGCTGTTGTCGTGATAGGTTTGCCAGATCGGCATTGAGCTGGTTAAGCTGGCTCACCAGTTGGTTAAGATCAGTTGAAAAAGGTTTTTCAATCGAGAAGGATTGGATTTTTTTGCGGCTTTCGATCGACTCCAAATCAAATAACCAACTCTGATAGAGCTTTTTTTCTTCTTCCAGCGATTGGATCAATCCCTGATTTGCCGGTGTGGGTGGACAGGTTTTCATGATCAGGATCGAATGGCTGGTCAAATCGATCTGGTTTTTGAGCGCGAAGTCGTTTTGTTCGATTGGGCCGCCATCCAATACATCCATCTGCATTTGGACCCGGCGGATATCCTCCCATTGGGTCCATTCCTGAAAGTTGAGTGCGTTCATCTGACGGACAGCGGCCGGTGTCATTTGTCCGCGTGCCAGAGCACGCTGTTCAGACATGGTCGCATTCAGCGCAGTCTGAGCGTTGCCATAGGCCTGGGTAAGCTGGAGCCGCTTAAGTTCCTTATTGGTCAGTTCCGCGCTTTCCCGGACGGCATCCTGGGTGCCGCGGCCGGATTGGTGGATGGCATCGCTGATCTGATCCGCAGCCTGCAGGGCGTAATACCCTTCACCGCGTTCCAGGATCAGGTGAGTCCCACAATTGGAACAGGTGAGTGAATCAAGGTTTTCCGGAATTGTAATCGGCGCGCCGCAGGCAGCGCAGTTGAGTTTGATGAGGTTCATCCGTCCCTCCCGGCGATCTAATCTGTCTTTGATGCCTATGCATTTCTGCCATTATAGTCAATTTAAAATCCTAAAATCAACAACCGCAGCCAAAATACCTGCATGTATAATAATTACAATTGTAAATTATTTACGAGGGAATAAATTGGAAAAACTGACAGAATTGCCCTATGGATTACCCGGTGCGGTTTACCGCAGTCCGATGCCTTACAGCCCGATCTTTGACCCCACCCAGGTTGTGATGTCAGGTTACCAAAAGGTTGGTGTCCAGATTGTGGTTGTGTTAGCTTCCTGGCAAGAGATCAGGGACCTGACGGACCGGGACCTGCTGGCAGAATATCGGGAAGCGGGAATGGAAGTGATCTATGCTCCAGCGCCGGATTTTGGCATTCCGAATGAGGCTGTCCTTCGCGATGCGCTCGATGCGGCACTTCGGGCAGCGCAGGCGGGAAAGACGGTGGCGGCTCACTGTCATGCCGGAATAGGGCGTACGGGGATCTTCGCGGCTTGTCTGGCGAAGATCGTGTTCGGATTTGATGCGCTGGAGGCGTTTGACTGGGTACGGAAAGCCATTCCGGGCGCGGTGGAAACCCAACAGCAGCTCCAATTCATTGAGGATTTCGATTTTATTAGAGAGTGATCTCTGGCGTAACTTATTCGTCTATTGGTGCGACGACCAGAGTTCCGGAAGGTCCCAGCAGCCATTCAGGATATTCGGTCACTTCACCGAGCTGCAGCTTCTCTCCCGAGGATGCCATTTCAAGGGTGTCTCCTGCGACCACGTCCTTATCGTTTTCAAATAAATAATAGAATATATCAATGAACCGGTTGATTGTTTCCTCTTCATTTGCCGGATCGGTGATCAGGCTGGCAAGGTCGGGGACATCGAAGATCTGGTGCCCTTTGGTCACCAGCCAATATTGGGAGAGGTCCAGGTAGAACTTGACATAGCCCACCCAAAGAATGAAGGGGATCTCATCCCGATAAGCGACGATTCGATCCGGGCTGAGGAAATCTGCTGGTGGGTGCGCTGTCCAGGCTTGCTCGTTGACCACACCCAACAGGTTTTCGTTTTCAAATGAAAAGGCTACCCGATAAAGAGCAATCATCTTCTCAACCGGGTCGGGATTCGTTCCGGCGTAAACCAGGCTGAGATGCGAACGGTGCTGGCGCATGGCTGCCCGGATCTGGGCCTGCCAGGGCGAGACGTTAATAGTGCGGTCAATAATGTCCTGCGGCAGGGGATTGGGCAAACCGGCAACATGGACGATGTGTTCTCCGAACCGGACCTCAGCCAGGAAACGTTCCGGGTTGTCAAATATCCGTTTGAGGTTGACCGCTTCAGGTGTAAAGGCATCATCGCTGAACGCCATGTTTTCAAGCAGATCCGCATCCGATGGGAGCTGTAAATCCGGCAGGGCATAGATCAGATGGATAGCTGGGGTAAATGCGTCGAGTAAAGGGTTATTGAGCATGGTATTTTTTCCTGGGTCAGATCGGTCATTTATATTATGCCAGATAAGACCGGAGAACGACAAGGGAAAACAAGTCCGAACCGGCGATAAATAGTAAGATGGCTGGTGGTAAAATAAAAAAATCACAAGAAAGGTAAAATTATGGAATCGCCCCTTCAACTGCAATTCAAACCTGTAAAAAATGATTACGTCCAGGCATCTCGTGCATTAGCCAATAAGACCCCAATGTTCATCGTGCTGGCCACGGTTACGCTGATCATCATGATCGGATCTGTGATCGTGCTGGTTGTTCCCTCCATTGGTAATCCCATCTGGAATAATGTTGCAATCGTTTCGCTTGTGGTAGGTTCATTTTATCTGGTTTATTATTTCCTGTTGATCCCTATTCAGCTTGGCGGCACCTATAAGAAAAACGAATACCTCCAGAAAGAACGGGTTCTCACCGTGAGTGATGAAAATGTGACCATGAAAGTGGCCGATCGGAGTTCCGAACTGGCATGGGAAAATTTTGAAAAGGTGCTGAATTGCAAAGACCTGTACATTTTGATCTATAAAGCTGACCAGCGCGTTTATCCCTTTGTTCCCAAACGGGCCTTCAACGACCCCGGGTCAGAGGGTGCTTTCCTTAAGTTCTTTACGGACCATGACATCCCGATAAAATAACCAACCGAACGGTAAATGGGTCATCTGCAGGTTTGATCTGCATCTGACTTACAAGCTTTTTGAGGAGAAACAAAATGATTGGAACGATATTGACCTCGATTGGAATTGGCCTGGGTGTCCTGGTCCTGTTCCTGGCCGCTTTCATCCTATTAAAAACTGTGCTCTATTCACCACCACAAAAACCTGCCGAACACAAAGAATTTGTTGAAGTTGATGGCAAGTCGGTGGCCGAACGGCTGGGCCTGGCCGTGCAGCTTAAGACGATCTCGTACCACGACTCGAAGAAGGTGGACGGAAACGCCTTCCTGGGGCTGCACCGGCTGTTCCAGACTCTCTATCCTCAGGTGCATGCCAAACTGACCCGTGAAATCATTAACGATTACAGCCTGCTTTATACCTGGGAAGGCAAGGACCCCAGCCTCAAACCCATCATGCTCACCTCACACCTGGATGTTGTCCCGGCGGATGAAAGCGAAGAAGGCGGTTGGATCCATCCTCCGTTCAGTGGAGAAATTGCTGACGGATATGTCTGGGGGCGCGGCACGCTGGATATCAAGAGCGGTGTAATCGGGGTCCTTGAGGCGGTGGAATATCTCCTCAAGCAGGATTTTCAACCGGAGCGGACCGTCTACCTTGGGTTCGGTCACGATGAAGAGATCGGCGGCGAGTATGGCGCAATGGCGATTGCTGAACTGCTGGCCTCGCGCGGAGTTAAATTAGGCAGCCTGTTGGATGAAGGCGGCAGCGTGATCAATGGGTTCCTACCCGGCGTCGACCGGCCTGTGGCCGTGATCGGGATCAGCGAAAAGGGGTATCTTAGCCTCATACTGAACGTTGAGATGGACGGCGGCCATTCTTCGATGCCGGCCCAGGAGACCGCGATCGGGGTGCTTGCCAGGGCGGTTGCCAGCCTGGAACTGAACCCCATGCCGGCCCACCTGGAGGTTGTGGAATTTCTGATGAGTTACCTGGGCTCCGCCCTGCCGTTCTGGCAGCGGATGCTGTTTGCCAACACCTGGTTATTTGGCGGGCTCCTCAAACAACGTCTTTCCGAAACCAATATGCTGAACGCAACCATCCGTACCACGACCGCACCGACCATCATTGAAGCCGGTATGAAGGACAACATTTTACCGGCTAAAGCCGAAGCGGTGGTTAACTTCCGGATCCTGCCGGGTGACGACCTGCGTTCGGTTTACGAGATGGTTCTGGAGCGGATTGCCGATGAACGGGTCAAAGTGACTCCTTACCAGGGCGATACATTGGAAGGAGAATTGGGTTGGGACCCTTCACCGGTAGCCGACACCGATTCGCCCTTCTATCTGCGGTTGGCGCGGCTGACGAAAGAAGCTTTCCCGGATGCACTTGTAGCGCCCTATCTTGTGCTGGGTGGCACGGATGCCCGGCATTATGCCGTGATCACGGATAATGCCCTGCGTTTCACTCCGATCCTGATGAGCATGGCGGATGTGGGCACTGTCCATGGCGTTAATGAGAAACTCTCGATCGAGGAATGTTCCCACATGGTGGGTTTTTACATTGCCTATATTCAGGAATTGGGGAACCTGTCCGGTGAAGTGGACATAGAGCCGGAGGAAGAGGAAGAAATCCTGGTCTTCCCGCCCGAGGATGATGCTTATGCGGAAATGGGAGAACGGGAATTAGAAGAGCTTGATGAAGAACCGGATAAGGATGAGGTTGAATAAATCTGATCCATAGATCTTCACGATTGATAATAACAAAGAGAATAAGACGCCTTTCAAGGTGTCTTATTTTAATGAATCATAAATTTGGTTTGACGGCGAGGAATTTTAATCAACCATATGCGGGAAAATTGATCCAGACAAGATCTCGAAAATCATAGAGGCAAGAAATGTCGATCTGACCTTTAGGCACGTCTATATTTTTCGACGAGATCGAGTACGAATCCGGATTCGTCGGGAAAAACATGAATATTCTCTTTCTCCAACTTCTGTTGGCATTCGGCATTAATCTTTCCTGTGATCAGAATATCAGGCATCTCATTGATGAGGGACTGGCAAAGTTGATCGGAAAACGTTTTGTCTGTGGTGAGAAATTCATTCGCCCAGGATGAGAATTTATTGTCTTCATTAACAATCATCACCTGCTTGCAATGTGCAAAATCGTCGTCAAGCCAAGCGCCTAAACCTGAACCTTTGGTTGTTAATGCAATTTTCATAGGAATGATCCTTTGATAGGCAGGTGTTATTCAGTAAAACCTGCCTACCCAGTTCGCGATATTATTCGGCGGTGACCAGCTCTTTAATTGCCGCAATAGCTTGTTCGGTGTTCATATTTCGGATATCAACGCCATGGAGATTCTCTTTCTTGAATCCAGCTTTTTCAAACGCATCCCGGAACATTTTTGCCTGCATCAATGGATCACAGGCTGCCACATAAAGTTCAGCTGTAGAATCACCCGCAAGGAGTGTTTCAAGGAATACATCACCATCGGTTGCGCATAATTGCGGGTGAACTGCCACATAATCAATAAGATTTTCTCGACGAAGGGCGTTGCCAACTTCGAAAATATTCATTTCCTGGAATGAAGGGCAGGTACCCTGACAAACACACAATAACAATCCTTTTTTCGCCATTTTTTACTCCTTTTACTTCGTGTCACCAGAATAGGAGATTGCCTCTTCCGGGCAGATCTTTCCACATCCACGACAAAATTCGATACAATTTTCAGGATGGATCACCTCAGGGTGATCTAAACCTGATTCAAATACATTATGTTGACAAAAATTCACGCAGGTTTCACAGTTGCTGCATAAGTCAACATTAATGATGGGATACCAATTTTCGGCCATAACATTCTCCAATCTAAATAAAAGTCCTTCTTACCAGTTACAGATAACCTTCAGTATTATGGCGGGCATTCATGACATTTTTATATAAAAGTCATTTCTCAATCCTTTTTCAGGCCTGATTTCCTTACAAAAAGGTCATGCCTTCCCCGGAATAATATATTCAGTTTATTGCATATATTACCACCGGATTGTTGGGATTGCAATAAGCTAAATGTCATCAAAACGGTTTAATTATCTTGAATATAGAATTTGGTGCAAGGGAGGAAGTGCAGTGGGGCGAAAATTTCATTTTTTCCCGATTTACGGGGAATATTATCAGCGAATTGGAATATCAAGTTTGGGCATTAGCCCATCAAGTTTACCGATCGGAGCCATTCAGGCTACAATCTGTACAGGAAATTTCTATTTTTTATAAGCAACATAGATATCTCCTTCAATCATCACACCGTCTTCATAATAATGATGGGTGAAATAGATATTCCCGGCGCTGTCAACGGTCGACTCTCCGGCAAATTGTGAAAGGATCATCTCCGGTGCACCCCAGACATCATCATGCCTGAATGAGCGGAAGATGGCCGGCGTCCCGTTCACGACCCGTGTAAACCAAAGCTCACTGCCATCCGGGGAGATGTTAGGCCAGCCTTCCATAGCATCAGTGTTGACGGCGGAGATATTGACCGGGTCGGACCAGCTATCCCCAACCCGGGTGGTCACCCAGATGTCATAGCCGCCCTTACCGCCCGGACGGTCGGAATGGAAATAAAGGTCATCGCCATAGATCTCCACTTCTCCAATCATGATCTCGTTCATCAGCCGGGAGCCGACCTCCTGCCAGTCCTGCCAGCGGCCGTCCACCCATTCAGCGGTGAAGATGTGCACCCCGGTAAAGCCTTCACGGGCGGAAGCGAACCACATCTCATCCCCCTGGATGCTGACAGCGCCGTCCATCGAAAGGACGCCCGGCGGTGCCAGCCAGACGCGCTCCGCTTCACCCCAGGTGTCGCCTTCTTTGTGCGAGACATAAAGTCCGGTCACACCGTCGGTGATCTGCTGCTCGATAGGCACTCTTACATCAGGCGTGAAAAAGAAATAGAGTGTTTGCCCGTCCGGCAGGATAAAGGCCGAATCCTCCCCGCCGCTGGTGTTGACGCCGCCCGGGACGGGGATGGGTGTTTCATATTCGGTTGAGTACAAAATTGGGGGATATTGGTCTGTGGATGGATCACGTTTTTGAATATCTGCTGGCAATGCGGACTGCCGGTCCGACTCAGGGTAATCTTCCGGGCTGTAGGAAACGGGACCGCAGCCTGCAATCAGCGCCATGAGGACGATTAACAGCAAACCAACACGTTTAAATGACTCCATCACACCCTCCAGTCGTGGATATTATGCTCAATTATAGGATGATTCGGGAATGGATTTACAAGGTCCTGGTCAATGAGAAATAACCGGCAGGAACCAGTAATAGACTTCTTTGGGAAGCGGGAGATCCAGATGGTAATCCCGGTAAGCGATATAGGCCGCCCAAACGCCATTTTCATCAGGCGTTGTCCCTCCCCAGGTCTCACCTGCGTTCTGGAAGTAATCGAACAGCAGAGTGATCGAATCGTTGGCGGTTGTGACCGATACCCCATCCAGGGTGGTTTTAGCGACCCCGGTTACCCATCCATTCGGCGTAACGCCGCTGTCGTTCAACGCATTCAGAGCATCGCCGAGGATGACGCCTGCGGCCGCGATCTGCTCGTGAGCTGTGGAGACAGATGAGAGGCCCATCAGGTTGGCGAGCGCGGCATCATCAGGGCAGGTCGTCAGCGCACCCTGTTTGGCTTCCATGACCGCCAGCAGCAGCTTGGGGCTGATCTGGTTGGCGGCGGCTGCCTGCTGGATCAGGTCGGGGATATCGATTTCCACGCCATCCGAATCGAGGATCGGGTCTTCCAGACAGGAGCGATACAATTCCATGAAGTGGCGGACGTCTGAGACGGGCACATCCACCCGGTCGTTCGACCAGGTTTCCGGCAGCCATTCGGTGTTATAGAACGGCACACCCACGCTCCCCACCAGTGTGAAGCGCATGGCGCTGGCCGAGACGGTATGGGTCTGAGCAGCTTCGCCGGTGACATCCGACAGGGTGACCGAAGATCTTGTATCATCATCGAAATGGAAGGTCCCCAACTCCACCCAGGTGCCTGCAGCAGCTGCCTGGTTGATGACGACCTTGCTTGTCCCGTTCGCGTCCGAGACCGTATAGGCTGCATAACCGGTATCCTTTTCGATCGTTGCCGTAGGGCAGGACCAATTGACGGTGCTATGACCGGGGATATAAGCTTCCACCAGGTATTCTCCAATGGTGGTGAGGTTCGGCGTCCAGGTGGCCGTATTACTGCTCTCAGCTTCACCGGCTGCGTTCAACGCCAGATAGGCATAATAACCGCGGTCGTTGGTATAACGATACCAGCCCGATCCGCAGGTCCCGCTGCTGTATGCAGGTGAGAGGCCTGGCGTTTCCAACTGAGAATTGACGGTATCGCAATCGACACCCAGAAATGTGCAAATCCCATCGGCAATGGCATTGGCAGCCAGGAGTTTGAACGATTCCTGATGCAGTAACTGGTTGTCTTCATAATTGTCCATAAAGGCCAGTTCGATCAGGGCGGCAGGCATCTGGGCATAATTGATCTCACCGTATGCGTCCAGGGATTTTTTAATGCCCCGGTTCGTCCAGGAGCCATAGGTGCTGATCATGGTATTAACGATGCTGTTATGGACGGCAGTTGCCAAAGCCTGGGAACCGGGATTATTGTCTTGATCCCAATAGGTCTCGGTGCCTCGCAGGGTGCCATCCCAGCCGTTATTATGGAAACTGATCAGCACGTCCGCACCGTAATAGTTTGCCATGTAAGGCCGGGAACGGATATCGCTGTTGTAGTTGTTGTTGCTGCCATCCCAGACCCAGGATGGGAGACCAAGGTAGATCCCGTACTGGCGGGAATCTTCATACCAGGCGGGGTAACCGGTCACACCGATCCGGGCATTGGGATCCATCTCACGGGTCTGGATCACCACGGCACCCTGATCCAGGAGGATATTTTGGAGGTAACGCATGATCTCTGAGTTAAGGGTATCTTCACGGATCCCCCAAAACTCCCCGCGCTGATACATCCAGGTGCTGTAAGTCTCGTTCCAGTAAAGGCCATGGCCGGGACTGAGGGCGATCTTATACCCTTGCAGCGGACCATCCCCTAAAAGATTCCGGTCAACCGGAGGCTCAGCCGTTTCGCTGAAGTCCGGTAATGGTCGACCCCAATCTTCCAGGGATTTGCCTTCAATTTTGAAGGTGAGCAGGAAGGATTGGTTGATCCGGAATGCTTCATCCAGATCGGATTGAAGCGTGGTGAACAGGGCTTCGTCATACACCCCATCCGGAAGTACGGACGCGCTGAGGTCGATGACCAGAGCCTCTCCGACATACTGCACGGAGAGCACCTCGCCGCCGGAACCGGCAACCAGGGGGTCTTTGTTCAGGAACGCGGTAATTTCCGCTTCAGTGGGTGGCTGGGATTGTGCCAGGCCTTTTGACGATGGCGCCAGGAGAACCAGTAAGAGCAGCGCGCTGGTGAGGACCAGTAGATTTCTTTTCATCAGTATCATCTCATTTTTACGAGTAAGTGAGTCCAATTGTACTGGAAAGAGGTTGCAATATGGGTACCATATTCGCGTGAATGGATTGTACTCAGGTTGGATTAATATGAAATGAGAGTTGATGTTGATATGGCCGTATAGGTAGATCGTAAGAAAGTCAAATAATGTGTTGGTTGATCTTGCGAAAAATTAGTATTTTTCTTTTGTAAAACCCCATCCCCGTTCCCTTCCCCTCTTGAGGGGAAGGGTGCCCGAAGGGCGGAAAAGGGTGACTTTTAAATATCAATTTTCCCTTATTGACGAATATATCCACTGATGAGGGGTAACTTGCCTTTATAGATATAATTGATTGAAATTAATTTCAATACTTAGTTTTTTTGTTGCGGAGTTTGGTTTTGAGTATTTCAATCGGAAACTTATCCATCACCATAAAATCGGGGATCCTCATCCCAATCCTGATGTTGATCCCCAACTCGTTTGGATGATTTTGCCGAAAGGGAAAATCCGTAACTTCTGAAAGTGAACCGCTTGTACTTAACAATACTTGAGAACATTGGCAGGTTTGCCACCCTCCTGATCCCGCTGTTCTATAGCATCCAATGGCAGAAGAAGTATGCCCGCCCGTATTCATCCTGATGGGGATCACACTCCTGATCTATTATATTGCCTGGGGGCGTTATTTCTTCAACGAACGAGACCTGGTGTGGATGTCGAAGCCGCTTTTGGGAATCCCTTTGCCTTTGGCATCTGCTCCGATCCTGTTCTTCGTTCTTTCATCCTATCTGCTTGGTTCCTGGTGGATGCTGTTCGCCAGCCTGGTTTTCGGCGTTGCGCATATCTGGATCTCCGCGGTGAGTCTTTAAATTCGACACACTGAATTCCTGAACACAACCAACAATCCAGTCGCTTTTCGATTAATCTATAAGATCGAACCATCCTGACCTTCGCTGCAGGAATGGGATTCTTTGCTAATTCTTGCCGCTTCCGGTATGGATTCAGGGGGAGTCTGCCGCTTTTACCGGATTGAAACCAAACTATTAGCATGATAAATTAGAACAAGAATTAGAACATACGTTCTAATAAGGGGGTGCCCGGGTGACGAAAGCCCTGACCCAAAACCCTTTGCTGCGCTTTGCGATGCACCTGGGCACCCCCACCGCTCATTCACCATCTGAGGAGGAGCTTTCCGAATGACGGCTAAAAAACAGCCACGGGCTGAGGCAGGTTTCTACGTTGAACATTTCACCAAAGCCGAACTGGCCGATCTCGATCGCGCCCTGGGCCAGTCCCTGCTGGGGGAAATCGGTATGCTGCGGGTGGTAATGCGCCGCTTCTTCGAACGCGCCGCGCATGAAGCCGAAGATCTGGACGTGCTGGCAGAGGTCATACGGGTGTTGGGACTGAGCTGTACCCGCCTGGCGCGCGTGATCCAGACCGAACAGGGACTGCAGGATAAACGCGCCGATGAACTGGGCGATTCGCTGAACCGCGCAATGGCTGCCGTTCTGGAAGAGATGGGCAGTGCGGGGCTGAATGGGCAGACCATGGGAGAGGCGCATGGAGGATAGCGCAACGGCTCTGCTGACCGAACAGCTTCGTCATGCGAACAACCTGATGCAGGCTCGGATCAATGCCCTCGAAGCGCGCCTGGCGCACCAGCAGGCGATGAACCACCAGCGTCTGGCGGTTTTAGAAGAACAGATCCGCGACCATGAGACCCGGATCCGCGCCGCGACGGAAGGCGTGACCCAGTTCAAACTCTTTTCCGGCCTGGCTTCGGGCGGTTCAGGGCTGATGTCACTGGTGGCCCTACTGAAGGCATTCCTGGGGGGATAGGATGACCAACCTGGTGGAACTGCTCAAGAAACTGCTGCGGGATGTCGTGCTGTTCGTACGCTATGCCAGCGGTTTGAAACTCCGGCATTACCAGGAGGATGCCGCGCGGGCGATCGTCAATTCCGTCCTGCACCACAAAGGGTTGAGCCTCGTGGTGATCTTCCCCCGCCAATCCGGTAAGAACGAACTTCAAGCCCAGGTCCAGGCTTACCTGCTGACCCTGCTTTCAGGGGAGCGCAGCGAGATCGTCCAGATCTCCCCGACCTGGAAACCCCAGACCGAGAACGCCATGCGCCGCCTGGAAGAGGTCCTCAGCAATAATCTGATCGTTCGGGACCGCTGGCAGAAGCACTTCGGCCATATTTACCAGGTCGGCAAAGCCCGGGTGGTTTTTCTGTCCGGTTCGCCGACCGCCAACATTGTCGGCGCGACGGCTTCAACGCTGCTCTCGGTGGATGAAGCGCAGGATATCCAGATCGATAAATTCGATAAGGAGATCGCCCCAATGTCTGCCAGCACCAATGCCACCACTGTCTTCTGGGGCACCGCCTGGACCAGCCGCACCCTGCTGGCGCGTGAACTGCGGACGGCACAGGCCGCTGAAGCACGCGACGGTATCCGGCGGTTGTTCCGCCTGACTGCTGACCGGGTGATGGCCGAGGTGCCGGCTTATGGTCATCACCTGCAGCAGCAGATCGAGCGGCTGGGGCGAAACCATCCCCTTGTGCGGACCCAGTATTACTGCGAGGAGATCGACGCGGAAGGCGGCCTTTTCACCCCGGAACGCCAGGCGTTGATGCAGGGTGTCCATCCGGCCCAGTCCGCGCCGAAGGATGGAGTTAGTTATGCCATGCTGCTGGATGTGGCCGGTGCGGATGAAGCCATACAAGAGTTGAACATGGGTGAATTGGCGAACCCCGGCCGGGATGCGACCGCTTTGACGATTGTGGCCGTGCAGCCGGGTGACGGCAGTCTGCAGAACCTGCCCGCTTACCGGGTGGTGCACCGGCGGCTGTGGGTTGGCGCCGCGCATACCCGGTTATTCGGGCAAATCCATGCGCTGGCGGAAAACTGGCGGGTGGCTCACCTGGTGGTGGATGCCACCGGGGTGGGGGCCGGATTGGCGGCCTTCCTGGAAAAAGCGCTGCCGGGCAAAGTGCGCCCTTTCATCTTCTCCAGCAAAACCAAATCGGAATTGGGCTGGGGGTTCCTGGCCGTGATTGATTCCGGACGCTTCCGGGACTATGCCTGCCCGGAGGGTGATCACGGTGAACAGGCCCGGTTGAGCAGGCAGTTCTTCCATGAAGCGGCATTTTGCCAGTACGCCGTGCAGCCCGGACCGGCCAAGCACCTGCGCTGGGGCGTGCCGGACGGTACCCGCGACCCGGCCAGCGGCGACCTGGTCCACGATGACCTGTTGATCAGCGCCAGCCTGTGCGCCCTGCTCGACGAAGAGACCTGGCAAACCCACCTGCCCGGGGTGATCATCCCCGGACGGGACCCCATCAAGGAGATTGATCGTGGTTAATGATAATTTAGCTTTCGTGGAGCGAAGCGGAACCCCCGAAGCGATAGCGAAGTGGGGGGATATCCGTACACCATTCAATACAACGATTCGGAGAAAACCTTATGAGTAATGATAAATTCGCATTTGGCGTGGATATTTCCCGCTACAACACTTCCCCGGACGGCAGGACCAAAGTTGATTTCGACCGGATCGCGGCCCACGACCCGAAGGTGGTCTTCATCGCCATGCGGACAGGCGTATCCTGGGGCTATCAGGACCCCTGGTTCGCCTATTACTTCGCAGAAGCCGGGCGGATCGGCAGGGCGCGGCTGGCCTATCACGTGCTGTATCCCGGTGAATCCGCTCAGGCCCAGATGGATAACCTTTTCCGCATCCTGGGTCGGCCGACCTGGCGCGGACGCCGCTGGTGCTGGACCTTGAACTGGACCACGACCAGACGCCTGCCAGGATCACAGCGGCCACTGCGGCATGCTGCCGGATCATGCAAGAACGCACCGGGCGGAGGCCGATCCTCTATTCCCGGGCCGGGTGGGTGGACCAGTTCCTGCGGGTGAGCGACCTACCGCCGGTGCACTGGTGGCTGGCGCAATACCGCTGGCCCCGGCCGTTTCCGCTGACCACACCGGAACACGAGTGCCCACCGGCACTGCCGCAGGGCGTGACGGACTGGCTGGTGCACCAGACGGCTTCCCGCGGCGCGTCGATTGGGGCGAAAGCAGCCCATTTCATGGATTATGACCGCTGGAACGGCACCGAGCAGGATGTCCTGGCTTACATCGGTGGAGAGGCTGATGATGTCATTTGCCCTTTAGACCGGCAGATATGTCCCGTTCATTCTGCTGTTTGATCAATGAAAGGAGGTTAATCAATGTCACTGGCACAACGCTTATTGGGAGGTTTTTTAAACCCGCTGGTCGAGTCGGTCGTTCGGGAGCGGCTGGCGGTGTTGGAGGATGATAACAGTTTCCTGGTTGGGGTGCGGCGTTACGATGACTCGCTGCGCGACCGCTTGAACCCTGACCGGGAATCGGTTTTGGAGGCGTGCCTGAAGGCCTGGCGGGAGGACCCGTTGGCGCGGCGGTTGGTCGGCTTGTCCAGCCAGTATGTGGTGGGGGGCGGGGTGGTTGTTCAATGCGACCATGCCCCCAGCCAGGATTTCCTGGATGCGTTTTGGGGACATCCTCTCAACCGGATGGCGATCAGGATCGTGGAGCTCTGTGATGAGCTGACCCGCTCCGGCAACCTGTTCCTGCTGCTGTCCACCGACCGGGCCGGGATGTCCTATCTGCGGGTGGTCCCCGCGACGGATATCGACCGGATCGAGTTCCCGGAAAATGATATCGAGCAATCCCTGGCTTTCATTGCCAAGTCCGACACGATCTACCAGGCCTATTCTGCTGAACGAGATGGCATCGGTGAAGAAGGAAATTTCCAGCCCGTGATGCTGCATTATGCCATCAACCGTCCGGCCGGCGCCCAGTGGGGAGAATCCGACCTGGCGCCGCTGCTGGTCTGGCTGCGGCGCTATGCAGCCTGGCTGGAGGACCGGATGCGGTTGAACCGTTTCCGCAACGCTTTCATTTACCGGGTGCGGGCGAATTTCAGCTCAGAGGCCGCCCGTCGGGCGCGCCAGGCGGAACTGGCCGCTAACCCGCCCTCACCGGGTTCGATCCTGGTCACAGATGAGAGCGAGGACTGGTCGGTGATCTCGCCCAAGCTGGAGGCGCTGGACGCCCAGACGGACGGCCTGGCGCTTAAGAAGATGATCGCAGCCGGGGCAGGTGTGCCGATGCACTTCCTGGCGGAACCGGAAGGCGCAACCCGCACGACCGCTGAAGCCGCTGGCGGCCCGACCCACCGCCGGTTCGAGCAGCGTCAGCGCTATTTCCTCTGGTTGCTGAAAGACCTGTTAAGTGTGGTGCTGCAGCGGAGGGCGCTGATGGACGGCCGGGTGGACCCGAAGGCCGCGATCCGCGGTGCACGGGGCGGATATTTCCACCCGGGACAACCTGGCATTGGCTCAATCGGGTGAGAAGATCGGTCCCTTGTTCGAAGGACTGTTCAGAGCAGGCCTGATTGACGCACGCGAATATTTGCGGGTGGTGTATCGATTTGTTGGGGAGGAAGCTGACCTGGATGCTTTGCTGGCTAAAGCTGGGATGACCCAATCCCCGGAAAGGAGAAAAGGATGAAGGAAAAACAGGTGAAAAACACTGGTGGCGAAATCCGGATGGCAATGGAATCCAGTGCGAAACCCATTTCGCCGGGAAAATTCGAAGTACTGGCGATCACAGCCGGGGAAGGCAACGGCTGGAACTTCCCGGCCGCGGTGCTGCAGGCCAGCCTGCCGCTGTGGGAAGGCGCTTACTGTTTCATCGACCACGACCGCCAGGCACGATCGGTACGGGACATCGGCGGTGTTTTGCAGGATGCAGCCTGGGATGAGGCCGTCCAGGGCATTCGCGCCACACTGGCAGCCTTTGGCCCCGGCGCTCCGGTGCTGACCGCACTGGGAGAGCAGATCCTGGAGGGTGGTGAACAGCCGGCCGGTAAGATCGGCTTCTCGGCTGATATCCTGTTCGCGGGCAGGAACCACAGGGTGGAAAAGGTCCTCAAGGTCTTTTCGGTGGACCTGGTCTATGACCCGGCCCGCGGCGGCGCATTCCTGCGCCAGTTAAACCAATCAAACGATCAAAATGGAGGAATTTCAATGACAGACCAAGTGCACGAACCCCTTCCGGGGACGGAACCGGGTGAAGAAGTGACGGCTTTAGCTAAAGAAGCTCGCGCCGTCCGGCTGCAAATGTGCAGCTATCTATTGGAATCCGCACTGGGGGCGGCGAACCTCCCCAAGCCGGTAGCGGATCGGGTGCGGAAGCAGTTTGAGGGCGAAGTCTTCGAGACTGCGGCACTCCAGCAGGCGATTGAAGACGCCCGTACGATGGTCAGTGAACTGACCGGGGCAGCCGTGGTCAATGGCCCGGGCAGGATCGGCGGAATGGTCACCTCGGAAGAACGGCTGCAGACCGCGGTGGATGACCTGTTCGGCATCCCGCGGTCGGAGGGTCAGCAGAACCTTTCGGTGGCCCGGCTTTCCGGCATCCGTGAGCTCTACCTGGCCCTGACCGGAGACGCTGACCTGCATGGGGGTTATTTCCCCAACCGGGCGCAGCTGGCGACCACTGTGGACTTCACCGGTCTGGTTAAGAACGCGCTCAATAAGCTGGTAATCAACACCTGGGAAGCGCTGGGCCGCGCCGGTTACAACTGGTGGCAGCAGGTCAGCCTCATTGAACATTTCAACACTCTTAACGATATCACCGGCACCCTGGTCGGGACGGTGGGAGACCTGCCGACCGTTGCGGAAGGTGCGGAATACACCGAACTGGTGGTGGGTGATTCCCCCGAGACGGCCAGTTTCGTCAAGTATGGTGGTTATATTCCCCTGACCCTCGAACTGATTGACCGGGATGAGACTCGAAAACTACGGACCTATGCCCGGGAACTGGCTTCAGCCGGCCTGCGCAAGATTTCCAAACTGGTCAGCGAGATCTTCACCGCCAATTACGGGGTCGGCCCGACCATGGCGGACACAGGCGCATTGTTCAATTTGATCGAGGTGACCAGCGCCGGGGGACATGCCAACCTGCGTACCAATGAGCTGAGCGCGGATGAGTGGGATGCGGTCTGTTCGGCGGTCTACAACCAACCGATGCTGGTCAGGAACGCTGATACCTATTATGGCACCGGTCCGAAGATGGCCGTCAACCCCAAGTATCTGTTGATCCCGCGTGCACTGCAAAAGACCGCTTTCCAGATCCTGCAGGGCGAGTTCGTGCGGGAACAGGACTACGTTTATGACAACGTCCTGAAAGGCACGGGCGTGCCGCTGGTGGTGCCGGAATGGACGGATGCCGTCAATTGGGCGGCAGCCTGCGATCCGGCCATCGCCCCGGCGATCTACGTCGGCGAGCGGTTTGGGGTCCTGCCCGAGATCTATGTGGCCGGCGATGAACTTTCACCGGCGGTCTTCATGAACGACGAACACCGGCTCAAGGTGCGCCACACCCTGGCGGTGTGGGTCAATGATTTCCGCCCGCTGCACAAAAGCAACATCGCGGTCTGATCCCGGGAAGGGTTTCTTCATATTTTCTCCTTTGAAATGGCCTGTCCCGTCGGCAGGATGGGGCAGGCCTGAAGGAGAGCAATCGGATAAGGAGTTTTGACATGGAAAAATTCAAGCAGTTATTGGGAAGTCGGAAATTCTGGGCGCCCCTGCCTTGACCGGATAAAGAAGAAAGGAGTAATGCGATGGAAAAATTCAAGCAGTTATTTGGAAGTCGGAAATTCTGGGCGCCCCTGCCTTGACCGGATAAAGAAGAAAGGAGTAATGCGATGGAAAAATTCAAGCAGTTATTGGGAAGTCGGAAATTCTGGGCAGCCATGATCGGATTAGTCTTAGTGATCGTCAAGGTCTGGCAGCCCGATTTCCCGCTGGCGGAGGAGCAGCTCACTGCAGTGATCTACGTACTGGTGGCCTACATTCTCGGTACGGGGATCGAGGACGGCCTGCGGGGAGCAGCTTAATAGAAAAAGTCATTCATTGGCTCCCCATGCCAGGGGGAGAGGGAGCCATAAATTTGAAAGGAACAGAAGATGGTTCGCAGGAAATCAACCTCCATCGAGATTATTACCGCCCGTTTGGTGGGCGGGAGCCCGATCGCTGCGCACCGGCGTGCGGATGGCACCCTGGTGGTGCTTGATCCGCAGGGGCGGAAGCTAAGCTTCACTCCTGAGGAAATCAGGCAGGCAGAGAAAAAAGACGAACAATTGGAAAATGAACCTGAGGAGGCACAATGAGTCTGACCCTGACGACAATCAAAGAACGGGTGAGCTGCCACCTCAATGATACCGGCAACCTGATCTGGTCGGACATCATGCTGGAAACGGCGGTGCGGTCCGCGCTCCTGGCGCTGGGGCGGGTATTGGAGGAATCACTTACACTGGAAGGTCTGGATAATGCCGTTGAGACCACTCTGGCGGAGGATGACCAGCATGTTCTGGTGGTCGGCGCGGTAGCATACGCGCTTACCTTTCGGGCGTCGGGACGGTTTGAAGACGCAAACAGCAGGAAAGACTTACCCATCAACCTGGCGGATTGGGCGACGGCTCACATGGCGCGTTTCCAGGCGATGCTGACAGAGGTGAAACAGCGTTCCCATCAGGAATCAACGACTGCGCCTTATGACCGGTGGGCCTGGGAGGAGGCGGAATGAACCAGATTGCGATCGGCGATGGTACAACCTTCGGCGGCTGGCTGGTGCTGGAAGGGGAGGATGTCAGTCCGCCGTTCAAAAAAGTGGAATACCAAACCGCCTACAGCTCCGGCACGGAAGTGCAGGAATCATTTTTACTAAGTCTCGAGGGGTCACCGGCTGAACTGGCCGCCGGTCTGGCCGCGTTGGAGGGCATTCGCCTGCGAATGGCGCTTTACCGGAACGGGGGGCATCCCGCACCACAGTGCCTGAGATTCCGGATGGCTGAAGGTGGGCAGTACGATTACGCCTTGTTGAAGGAACTGGCGATCGAAGCCAACCCTGATTCTCCTGTGACCAGAATGACAGGTTCACTGCAAGTCACGCTGCAGATCACCCGCGCCAACCATTATGATTCAGGCCTGGTGGAGCTGCCTCTGACAGGTAAGGATGTTGAAGATGTGCTGGGTGGGATTAACCTGTTCAACCACACCGACGTCCACAGCGGGCATGGCAGCAGCGTCCTGATCAAACCGGAGGACATTGATTCAAACCTGCCCGCTTCACTGCGGTTGGAATTGACCAATACCACTGAATCCGGAGAACTGCGGGATGTCTATCTCGGGATCTATCACCATCCTGAGGAACCACCTGAAGAGTTATTCTTCTGTTACGGAGGAGACTTCATCGGGGGGACGCTTTACAATAACACCACCGCGATCAATGGGATCTATGCCCGGGTGAGTTGGGCGGGGACTGAATGGACGGTCCTGGGATATTGGTTTTTTCAGAATGAAACCGTGCAGAGGCTGGCCGGGATGTCCTATCGGCCGATATTACGGTTTTTTAACCCTCATAATTATGATGACCTGCTGTTGAAGATCAAGCTGCAGGCAGGGGAAAATATCCTTTGGGAGGGAGAAAGCGTTTATGTCGACCCGGATTTCGGGTACGCCCTGTTCCCACCCATCCAAATCCCGCCCAACCGGTTGTTGAACGAAACCTTGCCTCATCATATCGACCTGGTTCTTTATGGGCAGCATGATACGGACGATACTTATACGCTCGATTTTGACTGCCTGACCTTGCTGCCGCTGGAACCGGGTGCGAATTTCCTGGCTTTTTACAATTTGTATGAAAACGCACGTTTGATTGACGACAATTTCCTGGGGGTGCAGGTCTCGCAATTTTCTCAGGTTGGGTCCGAGACGGTGGCGCATGTCCGCCAGGGTGGGGAGCTGACCCTTTATCCCGGCTGTTATAACCGGCTGGTGCTGGTGATGACCGATGGCAATGACAACATGGATATTTTTCGGACGGCGCGCTTGCAGGTTTATTACCGCAAACGCAGGCGAATCCTTTGACCTATGGATGCCAACGATCAGGAGGATGGGATGCCGGAAAGACCATCGAAAGAGATATTCACTACAGATTTTCAGCGGCGGGATTTCTCCGGGCCGGTAGCCCTGGGGCTGCCTGTCCAGCCCCGGAATTTAAGCTGGACGGCCTTCGGCGGACCTGAATGCGCGGAACTGATAGTCACCGGCACGGCAGGAAAATTACTTGACCTGACCGGATTGCTGCGCTGCGGTGTCACCATCCGGGACGCGCAGGGTGAACCGGTCTGGTGGGGGTATGTCGAGGAAGTCCGGATTGCCCTGGAAGATGTGGAAATCCGGGTTTCACTGGCTGATCTGGCCAACCAGGTGAGTGTGCAGTATGAGTTCATCGCACCGGACAACCGGACCGGCGACCGCAGCCTGACGGAAGCGGCCATTGACCTGCGTTCACAGGCGGAATATGGGGTCAAAGAGCGCCTGCTGGTAACGCGGAATATCGATGATGAACGGGCGGCGGCCTGGCGCGATGCCTGGCTGGCGCAGCATGCCTGGCCGAAATCGCGATTGAGCCAGCGCACCAGCCCGGGTGAACCGCAAGCCAGATTTATTTGTATGGGCTGGTTCAAGACCCTGGCATGGCGGTCTTACACCTATACTGAAGGGTTTTATGCCAACTATGGGCCGGGACCCGGATCTTTCGCGTTCGGAAACAGCGATAGCTCAAAATGTAGTCGGCCAGTCTTTCGTCCCCGGTGCGGATTGTGATTTGAAATTCGCCTATTTCCTTCTGCGGAATGTCGGCGGGGCGACCCGGACCCTCACTGCCCGGCTCCACATGGATAACGCCGGGAGTCCGGGGATGGTTGTTGCCGAATCCGAGCCTTTCAACCCGGTGGACCTGCCCGACCAGTCCTATGCCTGGGCGAAATTCAGTTTTGCCGCGGTTTATCCCCTGATGGGCGGCTCGCGGTATTGGGTGACGCTGGACCCGAACAGTGTGAACGGCAGCGCGTACTTCATGCTGCGGCTGGATGAGAACATGAATTTCCCGGATGGGGAAGGCCGCTATTACAACCAGACAACGGGTGTCTGGAGCCTTTTCCCACCGGGAGATAAACCCGATACATTCTTCAGATTTGTCTGCGTTTCCGAGACATCCGACCAGCTTTTGGAGATTGCAGCGGCAGGCGGGCAGTTCTTCAAGCGAATCACTGTGGAAACGACCGGCATCCATATCTCACCTTACCGTATTGGATGGTTGAATTGCCTGGCTGAGATCGAGACATTGATGAAATTGGGGACCCGCAACCAGCGGCTGGTTCTGGCAAAAGTCTCACCGGAACGTCACCTGCGGTTCTACGAGCAGCCCGATCAGGACGAGGTGGATATCTATCTGGACCGACACAGCCGTTTCTATTCTGCGGAGGGGGTTCCGATCAAGCCCTGGTTCCCGCCGGTCGGACGGTTTGCGCGGCTCTCCGGGTCGAACCGGGTCAATCTGCCCTGGGATAAACACCGCCTGCCGGCCTGTTTCATCGCCGGCGCGGAATACAGCCCTGAGACGGGACAGTTCAGGATCAGGACGCTGGAAGGGGAGGATATTTCCTGAATTTCAGAGTGTTGGTGTTATCTCTGAAGGTAATAAGTTCTGAAGTTCACGTAGAGACGTTGCATGTTAGTTTTTCAACCCCATCTCCGACCCTTCCCCTCACGAGGGGAAGGGTGCCTGTGAAACAGGCGGAAAGGGGTATTGATATTCCATGCCCAGACACCCCGGCAGGGCGTCTCAACGCGAACCGTATCGTAAAAGTTGATCTGAAATAATTATCGATAGCACTTTTCCGCACTCCGAAAATACGTTATGATGTATACCGTTCAAGACAATATTCATGATTAACATCAGGAGTGCAATCAACAATGCCTGAAGGCACCTACTATTTTCCGGAAGGATTCCTCTGGGGAACGGCGACCGCCGCCCACCAGGTGGAAGGGCGTAACCCGAACAACACCTGGACGGCCTGGGAGCAGGAAGAAGGCCATATCCTCAACGGAGATACTTCCGGTCTGGCCTGTGACTGGTGGGGCGGACGCTGGCGGGAAGATTTCGACCGCGCTCAAGCCACCTCCCAGAATGCCCACCGCCTGTCGATTGCCTGGAGCCGGATCCAGCCCGCACCGGACCGCTGGGATGAAGATGCCCTGGACAGATACCGCGAGATGTTGATCGGTCTGCAATCCCGCAAAATGATCCCGATGGTCACCCTGCACCATTTCAGCGAACCGCTCTGGGTGGCGGAAATGGGTGGATGGGAAAATGAGGAAATCATTGATCTGTTCGCCAATTTCGTTCGTAAGGCGGTGGATGCGCTTAAACCGTACTGCAATCTGTGGGTTACGATCAACGAGCCGGATGTGTTCGTGTTCAGCGCCTTTGTGCAGGGACTGTTCCCACCCGGAAAACGAGACCTGAAGGCTGCTTACCAGGTGATGTATAACATGGTGAGAGCGCATGCCCAGGCCTACCATGTGATCCATGAAATTCAGCCGGAAGCGCAGGTCGGGGCGTCGTTCCACTACAGGCAGTTCCTGCCGGCCACCTGGCTGCCGGTGGACCGTTGGGCGGCAAAGGTTTTTCATACCCTCTTCAATGATCTGTTTCCCCGGACTTTGAAGGATGGCGTATTCAACGCGATCGTCAAGCGCGACCGCATCCCGGAAGCGATCGGAACCCAGGATTTTGTCGGCCTGAATTATTATTCCAGCGATTTGGTGCGGTTTGACCTGTTCAACGGGAAGGAGATGTTCGTCCATCTGGGATTCCCGAAGGAAGCCCTGTTGAGTGAGAACGGTTTCATCGCCAACATACCGGCCGGGATGGAAGCCTGCGTGCAGTGGGGGGCGCAGTTTGGCAAACCGATCTATATCACTGAGAACGGCGTGGAAGATTCGCAGGATGAAATGCGGCCGCGCTATACAGTGGAGCACTTGCACTCGCTCTGGCGGGCTCTAAACAATAATTATCCCGTCCGGGGTTACTTCCACTGGTCATTGGTGGATAATTTCGAATGGGAGCGCGGCTGGACCCAAAGGTTTGGCTTGTGGGGTCTTGACACGGAATCACAGGCGCGCATCCGCCGACCGAGTGTGGATATGTACGCGGAGATCTGCCGCCTGAATGGGATTTCATCTGAAACGGTCGAGAAGTTTGCGCCCGGCGCGATGGAGAGACTGTTCCCGCCGGCGTAAATATTCATTAACTTGTGAGCTATCAATGAACGATTTGGTAGAAACGTTGCATGCAACGTCTCTACGATTAAATTTTATAGATTTTTGTTGTTAACTTTATAAGAGATTTTTCGTGTAAATATTTTTCCTGAAAATTTCTTTGGAGGTTGATAGATAAATGTAATATAAATGAAATTTAATAATGCAGACTTAAGTCCGCATTCCGATAGCTCTAATATCTGGTACCTGGTCCCCAATACCCAATGTTTTATGTCTTTTTTATCTCCAATTCATTATTCTCCATTCACTCTCACTCCCAATTAATTTTCCGATTCGAAAACACTTAACCCCCGCTTAGCAGTTTGTAATCTGGTATTAAGGTATAGACGGGTAGGAGACAGTAAAATAATAATGAAAATGATACGATTTCATTATAAATGTTATGGAATTACGTTCATAACAATAAGATGAAGGTTTCGTATTAACCGAAGTAAGTTTTATCTGTTTATTCCTCGTTGAGGAAGAGGAATTCGGTTCAAGAAACGGATTGGGCTCTGTAGTTATTACTAGTTGGATATGTTTGTTGAAATACCCCATGAATCTGTTCGGACCGGACTTATTGTTAGTTTGTAGACGTGAAATATCGTCTGGGAGGATTGTATGAAATCAATAGAATCGGTGCTCATCGTTGATGATGAGAATTCTGTCCAGAAGTCCTGGACAGAGGCGTTGGAAAAACAGGGCTATGAGATCGCGCAGGCGACTTCAATAGACCAGGCCCAATTGCTTTTCGAACAACACAATATTGGCCTGGCATTGGTGAATTTGAAATCCAATGGACATATTCGCGGGCTGGACCTTCTGGAGTGGATCAAAAAGAATAAACCGACCACGGACGTGATCCTGGTCTCTTCATATTCCAATCTCAACTCATCAATCTCTGCATTACGCCAGGGCGCTTACGATTACCTGGTCAAACCGGTCAATATCACCGAAGTCATCACCAGGGTGAACCGATGCATGACCGAGCGGGAGGAATCTGCAGAACGTATGCAAGTGATCAACCAGATCGAGATGATGTTGAGTCAATTAAAAACCGCCCTGGATCCTGAAAGTGATGAGCGGTCAAACCACGACCATATCCTCGAGACACCCGACATCATTGTCGACCGTCGAAAAAGACTGGTGGTCCAGAACGGCGAACCGATCCAGCTCAGCCCGACCGAGTTCGATATGCTGGATTACCTCGCAACCAATGGCGACCGCGTAGTCAGTGCCAGCGAATTGATCCGGGCTGTACAAGGTTATGAGATGGATGAGATGGATGCTCGCCCGATCGTTCGGGTGAATGTCAGACGTTTGCGGCAGAAGATTGAAGAGGATACCGCTAACCCGCGCCACATCCTCACCGTCCGCTCACGCGGTTACCGCTTTGCTGCCTGACCAGGTCTACCTGTTCCCACAATTTCAATCTGAATAGAAGTAATCAAATCCTGTACAGGATTTGATTACGCCGTTAACCTCAACGTACCACCCATCTTCTTGTGAGACCGGGTATTGGCTTAATGATTCTGACTGTTCATGAAGGAGTTTCACGGCTTTATTCCGTGCTGCCTGCCAGGACACCCAGGGAATCTGCTCGGGAAGGTCTACAGTCGCCAGCCGGCACGCCAGCACGCCGCCGATCTCCTCATGGAGATTTGCGGGCAGACCAGGATCAGTATAAAAAGACACCAATGGGGGTATTGAATCGTAAGACAGCGAATAGAGATAACCCGTATCCAACTCTGAGAACTCATCACTGCTTTGTGAGACCAGTGCCCGTGAAACATTCTGGTCGATGATGAACCGGTCAATATTGAAAATATTGACCGTGGTGCCCGAATCCCAGGATGAACAGGATTATTACAAACGGCAGTCGTTCCAGTTTGCGGGTTAGCTCCAGTACGGCGATAGCCGTCAGCAGGACACCCAACCAAATGATGAAAAGATGCGTAAAGGATCGCAGGCGGGTGAAACCATAGGCCTGTTCGTAGAGGTTCAGGCGGGTGAAAGCTGAAGCCAGAATGACCCCGACCTGAGCAACCAGGACCAATCCCAAAATGGAAAACAACAAGCGTTGAGCTTTTTTATCCCGCCGGGTGACTTGACTGAGGAGATAGAACAACCCTAGGCTGAACAGCACCACGACCAGCAGCTCAAAGAAACCTCTTCGGGCGTATTCCGCATAGGTGAAGCCTTCCACATTAATATTCTCTGTCCCACCGAAGAGGTAGGTGAATTGTAGGATGACAAAGGTTAAGAATAACAGGTTGATCGCGCCCAGGATAATGCCGGTTTCAATCATGCCGAGGAAAGACTTGACCAGCGGCTTGTCCTGTGGGCTGGCCTGCAGTTTCTCGCTTTCCACCAGGCCGAAATAATAGGCACCCAGCAGCAGGTAAGCGATCACCACGATATAGACCAACCGGAAGAGATATTCTCCGAGATGGTCGATATCAAACCAGTTGAACAGCCCTTTCAGTCGGCTGCTGAAAACGGGATCGGCCGAAGCAAGCAGAAGTGCTAGTACGATCAGGATCGGGATCGTGATCAGGACTCCCCGCAGATATGGCAGCCATTTTCTGACAGGTTTCCGGGCCTCAAGTTGGGGTGACTCTTCTGGTATCACAGCTTGGTCTGTTTTATTTCCATCCTGCCTGACCTTGACGAAGAACAAGACCGCACCGGCGAAACAATTCAAAGAGAACTTGAAAAGGTTCACCAGGTGGTCCTTAAGGTTGTAGCGCATCCACTCGCCATTCCGGACGGTGATGGTAAACAGGATTACCGATCCAAGTGTGATCAACCCGTCCATCGCATCGGTCGTGGGTTCTGATCTGAAGATGGTCATCCCCGCAAAAAAAGCAATTGGGAGCAGTAAAAGATAGGCAGTCCAGGGTATCTTGACTTTATCCAACCAGAAAGGAACCAGACCAGCTAATAAGGCAATCAGGACAAACAGGAAAAAGTTGATCCCACCTGGTTTTTTCCAAAAGAGTTGGTCGAAACTGAGCGCAGCCACAAGGGCCAGCACCCAATACAGGTTCTTATAATGTGATTTCATGACATACTCCTATCCCCTGAAGATTGATTAACACGCTCATCTGAAAAGGCGTTTCCATGAACAGGATTGGGTCACCAGTTCTATAGCGTAGCGGGTGTAGACTCTCAAAAACTATCCAAAGGGTGAAATTTGGTCCTTTGATGGGGAAAGTTTCATGTATACTAATAGCAAATTAAGGTTCAAGTTAATTCAAATTCAGGAGAAATAATGAAAAAAGTTGCCATCGTCACTGACAGCAGCGCTTACCTGCCGCCGGAAATTGTTGAAGAATTGGATATTCATGTTGTCCCCTTGACCCTGAAATTGGGAAGGGGAGAACTACCGGGATGGCGAGGATATCAAGGCAGAGGAATTCTATACCCGATTGGCAAAATCGGACACCATCCCGACCACCAGCCAGGTGACCGTCGGTGAATTCGATCAATTATTCAAATCCCTGCTCGATCAGGATTATGCCGTTTTTGCCATGCTGATCTCGAGTGGAATTTCCGGCACAGTGGAATCGGCCATGCAAGCTAAAGAAGAGTTCAAGGATGCACCGATAGAGGTGATGGATTCGCTTCTGGTTTCGATGGCTCTGGGATTCATGGTGATGACCGTAGCCAGAGCTGCCAAGGCAGGTGCCAGCCTGGAGGAATGCAAAGCTCTGGCGGAAGATGTTTATCCCCGGATCGGCGTCTATTTCACTGTGGATACGTTGAAATACCTCAATAAGGGGGGACGGATCAATACAGCCAAGCGGCTGCTGGGTGCAGCTTTGAACATCAAGCCAATGATGGAGATCCGTAATGGAAAGATCGAGCTGGTCGAATCGGTGATTTCCCGCAAGAAAGCCATGAAGCGGATGCTGGAATTGGCGGATGCTGCTATCGATGGGCGTGAACCGGTACGGATCGCAACCTTCCACGCAGCGGCCGAGGAAGATAATAAAGCCCTGATGGCTGCGGCGATTGAACAATTCCACCCGGTTGAGACGTTAACGACTTTTGTCAGCCCGGTGGTCGGCGCACATACCGGCCCCGGCACGCTCAGCCTGGCTTATATGGTTGGGTAACCGGATCAGATCCACCCCTCCAGACTGTAGACAACCAGGCCGAAATATTCCTTGAGGACAGTAGTGGTCAGGTTAAGCGCGCTGGCGTTTGGCATAATATTGATCACCAGTTCTCCAAAACTGGGATGGAAGACACTCTGCCAGTTGCGCTCGGTGATGGTGAAATCTGCAGGAGCAGGGATCACATCGATCCCCTGATTTTCAAAGAGGGCTTTTGCGCGGGGCATATGCATCGCCGAGGTTACCAGAATGACTTCGGTGATTTTTTTCTCTTTTAGAATTTCCGCTGAGTAGACAGCGTCTTCATGTGTATTTTGCGATTGGTCCTGCTGCCAGATAGCCTCTTCAGGGACGCCCAATTGGGTTAACAGGTCGATCATATCATCGACCGGCGTCGCCCCGCGTGCGGAACTGAAATCCAGGTTACCGCCGCTGACCAGGATCACCGGGGCAGCGCCTTCTCGATAGAGTTTGGCGGCATACAACACCCGGTCGCCTGCGCCGTTCACTTCGGCCATCTGGCGGGGATAGTCTCCCGGCTCCGTGCCGCCGCCCAGCAGGACGATCACTTCCGCCTGAGGTGTGGTTTCCGGTGGGAGGTCCCGCCATTCCAGACTCCGGGCCAGGGCATAGGACACCCAACGGTTGCTTCCCAGCCAGAGCACGACCAGTGCAAAGATCAGCAGCCCTTTCCGCCATTTCCGGTTCTTATCCAGTGCGAGGACAAGGATCAGTAGGAAGGCTGCGAATCCCAGGGGATAAAAAAACAGGGGGAGAAGTTTACTCAGATAAACGAACATGATCGACAACCTTTCATTGGGTCAGGGTGTAAACTGCGTGATTTTGCCATCCCTCACCTGGAATGCCAGATTTTCAACCTGATATACGCCTTCCGGGCATCTGCCCGTGCTTATTTTGGATAGGATAGCTTCTGTAACCTGAGTGGGATCAAATTCCGGATTGAGCGTAAAGCTGCCCAGGTTACAGTAGGATACTGTCGGGATTTCGTCCAGGCGTCCAAGGAGGATATCGATCGCGGTTTGGTTCGTCACCAAACGTGGAATGTGCTTCCAATCGAAATCGGGTGAAAATGGTGCTGCGAGGAATTTCGCGCTGCCGGCGTAATCCCCCTCTACAATTCCAGCTACAGGCAGTCCTTCCGGTGAGACATAATCAAATAGAACGGCCTTTCCGGCGTCCGATTCCGGCCAGATCACATAAGGCAGCGCGAGGATATTAGGTAAGCTGGCAGCAAGATCTTCGCGGCCGACCAGTGCCAGGGCTTCACGCAGAGCGCGATCGTTATCGACCAATTGCGCTTCTATCTCTTCCGGTGTGAGGGTGTTCAGGTAGGGGTGGCTGAAGAAATGGTTCATGGGGATGGCGTCGTGTTCGATACACCAGGCGATGGCCTCTGCTCGGTCATGCCGCCAGCCGTCGATTACACTGAAGGTACCACCCGCATGGGCGTTCGCATATGGTTTATCACCGAAATTGTAGAAAAGGGCAGCCGCAAATCCGAATGCGGGGTGGGTTTGGGAGAAAGCCCACAACCGTCCAATGCCTGAATATTCAGCCGGTTGTCCATTCTCATCCAGTGAGATCTGATCCCCGTAGAACAGGTCATCAATTGTGAGGATCAATGGTCGACGTCCGGCAGGGACATGCCAGGTGCCAGAAAGCCAATCCTCAAGCGATACCAGGGAAAACCCGGCATTGAAAAGTGCATTGAGATGTTCGTCAAATTCATCCAGGCTGACCTTATATTCGGATGTCTTGTCACCGGGCTGGGCGTCAAAGCGGTGATACATCAGGACCGGCGCTTTGGGCATCTCCGGCCAAACGCTTGCGGTGATATCAATGATTTGAGGTGTAGGTGAGGGAGTTATCGTGGGTGTCTCCGTTTGGTAAACTGTGGGTGTGGGCGTATGCAGCTCTCGTGCCTGTAAAGTTTGGGTGACCGCTATATCAGGGGGCGCGAAAGACATCTGACATCCGGCCAGACAGATGCAAATCAGGGCAATGGTGCAGAGGATTTTTTGATATCGCATTGCTGAATTTTACCGTCAATCAGCTTTAGCTGTCAGGGTTATATAAGAGGGAGATGCCAATTATTGCCTAAAAATCCATTTATATTAAAAATATTATGAGATTCAAATCCATAATATCCCGATGAAAGCCGTTATAATTTTGGTCATGTCTAAGAATGGGATCGCAACCGCCTTCGAGCTCATCGGAGAGAGCTTCCGGCTTTGGTGGGACGACTGGAGCAATGGTGTCCTGGTGAGCCTGGTGATGCTGCTGGTCTCACTAACGGTTATCCTCGCCGGGCCGGCAATTTTGGGAATGTGTGCAATGACGCATGACCTGGTGGATGGCGTCCGTACCGGGATCGCGGGATGGTGGATCGGATTCAAACGTTATTTCTGGCAGGGGATCCTTTGGGGATTGGTCAACCTGATCCTCACTTTCCTGGCAGGGTCCAGCCTCTGGTTCTATACACAATGGTCCAGTCCCCTGGCACCGTTTTTGGCGATTTTCCTGGTTATCATTGGTGTGATCTGGCTCATGATGCAGTTCCTTACAGCGGGTTATCTGATCGAGCAGGATGATAAATCAATCGGTTTGGCCTGGAAGAACAGCTTATTAACCCTGCTTGCTGGACCGGGATTTAGTCTGACTGTGGGATTATTTTCAATGGTAATATTTCTTTTCAGTGTTGGCACACTGCTGCCGGTGATCGTCGGAACCGGTCCGCTCCTGGGACTTTTGTCCGTTCTGGCAGTTCGTAACCGTCTGGCAGTTTATCAGGTACGTGAACGGCAAAATCATTCTTAACATTACAACCTGTTGGCTTTCATTCCGTATAGTTAATAATGGATTCACCTGGTTTGAACAGGAAGGTCAGGTCAGGTATATAATGGGTCACAATTAATTAAATCGAACCGGGTTGTCTTAATGGTGATCTGGATTTATTGAGGAGCTTGGATGGCCCGATCGCTTTGGCTGATCAATTTCTTGAAGAAGCATTTTTCTTTGCGCTTTGCCGTTGCGGAACTGACCAAGTGGCCGGTCATTGGTCCGATGATGGAACGCGCTCTTTTCAACGGGCATCGCACAGGAGACACTTTATTTTATTTACCAAAGGATCGGGTTGTGATCGATCAGAACATCGACGATCAGGAAAACTTTGCTGTCCCATCAACGGTCGTCTCCCATTTCATTGATAAAGCGAAATATGTTTTCCTGATGGACCATTGCATCTGCCGCGAAGCCGCTGATTGCCAGGATTATGACCACGACATAGGATGTATTTTCCTTGGGGAGGCTGTGCTGGATATCAATCCCAAATTGGGAAAACTGGTCGATAAGGAAACTGCTCTGGCACATGTCCAAAAAGCCAGGGAAGCCGGATTGGTGCATCTGATCGGGCGGGATAAGATCGATGCGGTTTGGATGGGGGTGGAACCATCAACCAAGCTGATGACGATCTGCAACTGCTGTCCCTGCTGCTGCCTGTTCAAATTCCTGCCCAACCTGGCGCCTAAATTACAAAAGAAAATTGAACGAATGCCCGGGGTGCATGTGCTGGTCACCGAAGATTGCATTGGCTGCGGACTTTGCACAAAGGAAGTGTGCTTCATAAATACAATCCATCTGGTTAACGGCAAGGCGGTCATTGGTGAGGATTGCCGCGGCTGCGGGAACTGTGCAGAGGTTTGCCCGCAGGACGCAATCAAGGTCGTGATTGAGCGAGATGATTACATTGAAAACGCGATTAACCGTCTGTCAAAGGCAGTGGATGTGCATTGATTAAGATGAGTTAATTCGGGGAAATCGAAACTGGTGTTGGTCCCTCAGCCTGCATCGTTCAGCCGTTCTTCAGTAAGACGGCAGTAATCCGGATTGGTCTCATATCCGATGAAATGACGATCATCCTGCACCGCGGCTAAGCATGTGGTACCGCTCCCGGCGAAGGGGTCCAAAACGACATCATTTTTGTAGGTATAGAGTTGGATGCAACGATGGGGGAGTTCCACCGGGAACGGCGCTGGGTGGCCGACCTGGCGCGCCTGGACGGCCTGGAATTGCCATACGGATTTGGTCCAGGCGAGGAAATCCTCTTTTTGGATGGTGTTCTCACGTTTGCCTTTGGGACGGCGGAAACCTTCTTTGCTGAATACCAGGATGTATTCATGGACGTCCCGCAGAACCGGGTTGCTGGCGGAAAGCCAGCTACCCCAGGCGGTGGAAGGGCTTGCGCTGGCGGCTTTGTCCCAAATGATCTCTCCCCGCATCAGAAAGCCAAGCGAGAGCATCTGCTCGATGATGAAACCATGCAGGGGAATATAGGGTTTGCGGCCGAGGTTGGCCACGTTGATGCAGGCTCGCCCGCCCGGTACCAGAACGCGCCAGGTTTCCTTCCAGACCCGGAAGAGCAAACCCAGATAGTCCTCCAGGCTCAGATCTTCATCATATTCCTTTTGAGCGTTGTAAGGCGGTGAGGTGACCATCAGGTGGACGCTGGCATCCGGCAGTGCGTCCATTGATTCGCTGGATTGGCAGAAGATCCTGTCCAGGGTTTCCGATGGAATCGGGTTCTCGTAATAGTCAACCGGTTTACCTTTGTCAAGATCAGCATACATCTGGCTCTGGTAAAAACGGGAGGAATCATGGCTCACATGGCCGGGCGTGCCAAAGGCGCTTGTCTCGGTACCGTTCGATTTTTGGTCGTCCATAGGGTTGATTATATACTGAAGCTGCAGCTAAGACATAAGGGGAGATAAAACAAACCAAAGAATTTCTAAAGGTATAATGCATCGAAGAACATTCTTATGGAGGCATGATGCTTAATCCGGTTGAGGCAGCATTGGTTTTGGTTGATTTTCAAGGACGGTTGGCAGAGATTGTCGACCGGTCGGAGCTGGTTGTCCCAAATGTCGTGAGGCTGGTGAAGGGCTGTCAGGCGCTGGAGATGCCGATCCTGGCGACGTTGCAGGTTCCGGATAAGTTAGGCCCCGTGATTCCCGAGTTGGGAGAAGCATTAGGCGATCAACAGATCGTTTCCAAGGAAGCTTTCAGTGCGCTGCGCGAACCGGAATTCATGCTGGCCCTTCGACAATCCGGACGCACGCAGTTCCTGCTGACCGGGATTGAAGCCCATGTTTGTGTCCTGCAGACCGGATTGGACCTGCTGGATGCGGGTTACCAGGTTCACGTTCTGAGCGACGGGGTTTTCTCCCGGACTGCGGAAAACCATGACCTGTCTCTGCAGCGTCTGCACGACGCCGGTGCGACCGTTTCCAGCGTCGAGATTGCGCTCTTTGAATTGATCCGGACATCACGACACCCTGCATTCCGAACGATTTCAAAACTGGTTAAGTAAGAAATCCCATATCGGGAAATTGCTTATTTCAAAACCTTTTCCGCCATGTTAGAATGAGGAATGCAAGACATGTCTCTTCAACAGCCAGATCGACTGAGAGGATTGATATGCCTGTGATCCAAAAATTACGTAAGTGGCACTTTTTACTATTAGGTGGGACGCTGGTCCTGATCGCCGCATTTCTCTGGTATTGGGATTGGCGCAGCCTGGGAATCCCTTCTCCGATCCGCGCGGAACAATGCATCACCATTCTCACTTATATTATTGGAATGTTTATCCTTGGGCTGTTCGTTTTCCGGCTGACCCGTAAGCAGGTGACGATCATGCTGGTGGCTTTGATCGTGACCAACCTCCTGGCCGCATTGGCAGTCACCTGGATCTTTCAAACTTACCCGGCTTTCTTTGAATTACTCAGGCAAAAATCACTTGAATCCTACGACCCGGTCTATATCGAGCAATGGGGTTCACTTTTCCTTACGCCTGCATTGATCGCCCTCCAGACCGGATTGATCCTGTTGTGGATTGAAGCTCTGGTGATGTTCATGATACGTAAACCCACCGATAACCCCGAATAAGAACAATTCGGTACCTTGGTACCGGTAAAATCCCGAGAAAAAGGATCGGGGTCTCATGCTGCGCGCCTTTCATCCTTCTAAAATGAGAATGAAAACAGATTTATTCTTAACGAAAGGTGGAAGAGATGAAATTGCGAATTGTGTTATTGATAATGATTGTTTCAGGCCTGAGTGTTTTGCTGAGTGGATGCGGATTGTATTCACTCTCCGTCAGAGAAGACCAGGACCCGATCAGTGCTGCTCAAACAATTGTCGCCCAAACATTGGCAGCCCAGAATGGTCAAATGGATGTCGGTGGGGACCTGGATCAGGACTTCCCATCTGAAGATGAGACCCCAGCGCCTCCGGAATCCGCTCCCGCAATCACACCCACGCCGACCATTACGTTAACCCCGACACTTTCTGTACCGATGGTGTCGGTGAGCGTTAACACCAACTGCCGAACCGGCCCGGGGAAAGTTTACGACTGGTTGGGTGCACTCCTGGTGGGTGAGCAGGCGGAGGTGATGGCTCGCAGTGCGGATGGGCAGTATTGGGTCATCCGTAATCCGGACAATAACGGCGGTCTCTGCTGGTTGTGGGGGAATTATGCCACTGTTGAAGGCCCGATTGTAAACCTGCAGGTCTGGGATCCGCCCCCCACGCCCACGCCAACCCGTGATTGGGACGGCACCTGGACGGTTTGGATCGGAAGCGAAGGTGGTGGCAGCCTGTTGGTCGATGGGCAAATGTCCGTCAATATTTCAGGTGAAAATTTCACCGGTGCACTGACATTGATGGGAAAATCGGTGGACATCAACGGTGTGATCAATGCAGACCATACGACAGCAAGCGGTACCTGGACTTCAGATGCGGATGCCGGCCCCTTCACCTTCTATTGGATCAGCGGGAGCCAGTTCAATGGCAATTGGAATGGCACGGGAGCCTGGTGCGGTGCACGGGATGGAGATGCTCAGCCGGATCCTTGTCTCAAACCCTAGAAATATGAAATGATTTTAGGGAGATACTCGATAAAGTATCTCCCTTCATGTCATTAATCGTATTTCCGTGTCGAGGTTGATTTAACCGAAACCTCCTGTAAAATTAGTGTATTCTTTACCGAAATCGGAGTTGATGAATGAAAAAACAACGGAAGACATTACTTGTATCCGGAATATTGCTTATAACGACCATTTTGGTCTCCTCCTGCAGCCTGTCGAATTTAATCGATCAATTCACGGGCAGCAAGACGATGACGGTGGCGGAAAAAGCAGCGACCGTCCAGGCGATACAAACCGAGAATGGTTCTGTGACTGAACCAGCCGCGACTGCCACCGAAGAACCGGCGCCGGCGACTGGTACACTGACAGGGCAGTTGGCCTATCCCAGCGAATTCCTCCCGCCGCAGCGGGTGGTTGCCTTTGATGTGACTGACACGATGATCTACTATTCCGTTGAGGTTACCTCAGGCGGGACATACACACTCGAGGTGCCCGTCGGAACTTATGTTGTACTGGCATATCTTATCGATCCGGCCTCTCTCGGGGCGACGCCTGGACTTTCCGCCGCGTATTCGAAGGCGGTGTTGTGCGGCCTGGCTTATGGCTGTGACGACCACGGCCTGGTGCCCGTTTCCGTGGAAGCCGGTGAAACGGTTAGCGGGATTGACCCAACGGATTGGTACCTGCCGCCCGGAGAGGATGCCGGCTGGCCGGCCGACCCGTTTGCTACAGAAATGGGCGCCATCAGCGGTAATCTGGGGTATCCAAGTGAATACATCCCCGCATTCCGGGTGGTCGCATTTGATGTTTACAGCGACCATTACTACTATGTGGATACCCTGGTCAACCAGACGACTTACCAGATTGACAACCTGCCTCCGGGAACTTATAACGTGGTCGCCTATATGCGTGAGGAATCACCCCATTTGGGTGGCGGTTACTCCTATTTCGTGACTTGCGGGTTATCTGCGGATTGCACCGATCACAACCTGATCGACATTTTTGTCTATTCCGGTTTGATCACCCCGGAGGTCAATCCTGTCGATTTTTACGCGCCGCCGGATGAAGTGCGTTGGCCGGCCTACCCGACGCCCTGAAAATATGGCTTTGCTTGACAAGGTCAGGGGTAACGGTTAAAATCAGGTTCACGCTCAAACAAGGAAGCGTCACAAGCCGAGTTAGCTCAGTTGGTAGAGCACGCGACTGAAAATCGCGGTGTCCACAGTTCGATTCTGTGACTTGGCACCTTGTAATCAAAGCCCTCGAAATTTTCGAGGGCTTTTGTTTATTTGTTTAAGCCAGTAAAATTTATATCTCAATCAATTTAATCTTGACAAACACGAATCGTTATTGTATCCTGTACATATATGTACAGGATAAATGAACTGATAGGAACAAAACAATATCTTTTCCATACCAATGATTTGGCAATGATTTGGGGATTGGATAATTCCAATACGTTGTATAAAACGATCTCACGTTACCTTGAAAGGGGTAGATTGTTTCAGGTTTATAAGGGACTGTATTCAACTATTCCCGTCAATGAATTGGATCCCATTGATCTTGGCCCTGCGATCATTCATCGATATACCTACTTGTCTACAGAAACGGTACTATCTGAAGCTGGTGTAATCTCGCAAGCTGTATATGACTACACTTATGTAGCTGGTATTTCAAAAAGAATTACGGTAGGGAAGTGGTCTTTTCGTTATCGGCAAATGAAATCCGATTTCCTTTACAATCCTGAAGGTATTGAAATGCGGGACGGACGAATGGTTGCTACGGTTGAAAGAGCAGCGGCTGACCTCTTGTATTACAGTCCCCATTATTATTTTGATGTTCCTGATATCATAGAGTTTAATAAAGTCCGGGAAATTCAAGAGAAGGTGGGCTATGGCCGGGGTTGACCTCAGACCTGAAGATGTTTTTCACAAGTCACAACTATATCGTTTGTTGATCGAAATTGTTGATGAGCCCGTACTAGCGCAGTCCTTGGCTTTCAAGGGTGGGACCTGCGCAGCTATGCTGGGCTATTTAGATCGCTTTTCCGTGGATCTGGATTTCGATCAACTCCCGGATACAAATGAAGAATTGATCAGAAAAAAACTCATGGATGTTTTCTTAAAAATGGGTTTTGAAGTACTGGTTGCTTTTGATACTGTCTTGTTCTTTCAACTCCGCTACAAAAATGATCCTGGAAAACGTAATAAATTGAAGGTGTCCGCGAATTCAATTTTTATTGCAGCTAACAATTATAAAGTTCAGTATTTCCCAGAAATTGACCGTTTTATTAATAGTCAAACTATAAGTACAATGTTTGCCAATAAACTGGTTGCAGTTACAGATCGTTTTGAACAACACAGCACGATTGCGGTGCGTGATATTTATGATGTGCATCACTTCTTTATCAAGGGGTATGAATATAATTCGGATGTCATTCGTGAGCGAACGGGGCTTGACCCGGTGGATTATTTTAACTCGCTGATGATATTCATCAAGAAAAATGTTAATCAACGAATGGTTGATGAGGACCTTAATTCACTTCTGCCGAATCAGCAATTTCAGAGTATCCGAAAAATTCTCATTCCTGAAACACTATCCATTTTACAGAGAGAAATTGATAAGTCATAATTAAGTGTTCGTTTCGATGGTCAATTCTTATAATGCCAAATTTTGATTCAAATACAGGACTTGAAAATGTTCGTTTTATTTAAAAAAAGAATTGCTGTGGACACATCTAATGAAGAGATCAGCAGAGTTACAACGATCCTCGACCAAAATAACATCAAATATGAACTTCTCACCAAGCGCACGCGAGGCGTTTATGGCTCAGCCTATGATGCCCAATCCTATGCTCGGGCCAATGTCGCAATGTATAAAGGATCCGACACAGCCAACATTTGTCTACATGGTGTACGTCAAACGCAGAGATTATGCACGGGCCACGAAGATATTATTTACTTGTTAACTATGGTGAACTAACTTAAAGCCCAATCCACCGCGGCTTCGGCGTGGATTCGGGTGGTGTCGAAGACGGGGATGGAGACATCGGATTGTTTCACCAGCAGGGGGATTTCCGTGCAGCCGAGGACGACGCCCTGCGCACCGCGTTTTGCCAGTTTATTGATGATCTCAATGAAAGCATTCCTTGACCCTTCCCGGATCTGACCTTTGACCAGTTCATCATAGATCACCCGGTGGACGATCTCCCGGTCCGGTTCATCCGGGATCAGGACCTTCAACCCGTATTTTTCTTCCAGGCGTTTTCGGTAAAAATCCCCTTCCATGGTGAATTTCGTGCCGAGCAGACCGACTGCACTCAGTCCCTGGGCCAGGATCGCATCGCCGGCTGCATCGGCAATGTGCAGCAGGGGGATGTCGATCGCAGCCTGGACTTCGGGCGCCATGCGGTGCATCGTGTTGGTGCAGATCAGCAGGACCTCCGCGCCGCCTCTTTCAATCCGTTGGGCGGCCGCGATCATCATTTCGGTCAGCTCATCCCAATGACCCTTATTTTGTAAAGCTTCAATCTCGGCGAAATCCACCGAAACCATCAGGCAGTCCGCGGAGTGCACCCCGCCCAGGCGAGCGTTCACAGCTTCGTTGATGATACGGTAGTATTCACTCGACGACTCCCAGCTCATTCCGCCCAGTAATCCGATGGTTTTCATACCCGCTCCTTATTACTCAAAAAGATATTTTAGAAGAGACGCCTGCTAGGGCATCTCTACGGGTTAATCTATTGTTATTCGTGTTGTTGCTCCCATTCCGGCATATCGATGGTCTTCCTATCCAATCGTGATTCCTCCGCGGCGAAAGCCATCAGGTGGCTTTCCAGCGAATCCCGCGCGCTGGTCAGCGGCGGGACTTCGCCGCGCATGACCTGCACGAAATGGTGCATCAACCCCGCATCCCCGCCGCCATGCCCCGAGGTCTGGTCCACCTCGGATGGGAAACGGAAGCGTTCCATGTCACCGGTCAGGTGGTCATGGACCTCCAGCCAGGCCTGGCTGTAAGAGAACTTACCGAACAGGCTTGCTTTAGAGCCATCTATCCGCAGTGACCGTCCCTCCTCATCGGAATGGCCTTGCATGGTCAGGGTGGTCGTGATCCCGTTCTCGAAGGTGATCTCAACCACCTGATGATCAACCACATTGTTATCGCAGTGATATACACAGCGGCCGTAAGGCCCCGTCCGCAGAGCTTCCATCACCGCCTGATTGCTCTCCGGGTGATCGGTGATCGTGTTGCGGGGCCAACCGGAATAGGCCGTCAGCGTTTTAAGCGGAGGAATGATCCCGGCCAAAGCATTGGCAAATTTTGGCATCGTTAAGGTCAAATTCCCGATGAACCGCAGCAGCGGCCGGTCGGACTTGCTGACGGCGATCTTGATCGGGATGTTGTCCCGGTAAATCCGAGGGGCAAAGAAGGGGCAGGTATCCGCGACCGGGCAGCCATCCGTGCAGCGAGATGGTGCGCCTTCGGGCGCGTTCTCAGATCGATACCAGAGCAGGTTGCCTGCCGAACTGAGCGTTTGCGGCTTATCATCCATCCACCAATAGAGCAGATCCAGGTCATGACAGCATTTCGCCAGGATCATCGGCGCAGCGATGGCGGTATTGCGCCAATTGCCGCGGACGTAACTGTGGGCCATGTGGAAATAGGAGACGTTTTCGGAATGCGAGATATTGACCACCTGGCCCAGCCGGCCCGATTTGATGATCTCATTCACTTTTTGGAAAAAACCGGTGAACCGCAGCACATGACAGATCACCAGGATGCGGTCATTTGCTTCTGCTGTCTGGATGATATCCAGGGTTTGCCGGAGCGTTGGAGCGATCGGCTTTTCCAGCAGCATATCATATCCAGCCTGCAGGGCAGCCACGGCCGAATCGTGGTGCATTTCATCCTGGGTGGCATTGACCACCGCATCGGCAATCTTGCCTGCCTGGAGGGCTTCCTGCCAGGATGTGAATTGAAATTCGAGGGGAATATGGTGTGCGCCGGCGAATTTCTCCCGCCGGTTGAGGTCCGGTTCGGCGACAGCGATGAATTTCACTTCATCCGGATGGTCCAGCGCATATTGTCCATAAGCTTCAGCGCCTCGATTTCCAGCGCCAAAGAGCAGCAGTCGGACGGGTTCGGTCATGGGTCTCTCCTCTATTTCAGTAATACTCTGGATTATATCATTCAGGTTTGGACGGGTGATACAATAACTCATATCGGAAAGGAGCATGATGGACCCTCACCAGATGGAACGGATTGAAGACGCTGCTTTGAATGCCTGGCCTTCCCCCAGACAGATGGTTTATGACGGCTGGTACCTGCGATTCACCGGCGGACCTTCGAAAAGGGTTAATTCGGTCAATATCCGCTATCCATCCAGTCTCTCTTTATCTGAAAAGATCCGGTTCTGTGAAATGATTTATGCAATGGAAGGGCTGCCGACCCTTTACCGTTTACCAGAGCCATTCTCTCAGCCGGAACTGTGTCACTCCCTGGAAAATGCCGGATACCATGCATTTGACGAGACTTTTGTGTTAAGTCGGAAACTTAGTGAGCCTGACGCATTACCAGAGGGTTTATCCATAAAGGCGATGCCGATTTCAGAATGGCTGCCTTATAAAGGAAAGATCAGCGATACACCGGAAGGGCCGCTGGTGATCCATGAACAGATCCTGCGTGGGATTGTCCCGAGGATGATTTTATTGGTGCTGTTCGCGGATGAAGCACCGGTCGCATGCGGGATGGGGGTCGCAGAAGGTGATTACCTGGGGTATTTCACGATTTATACCCACCATGATGCACGCCGAAACGGGTACGCCATCATGATCATGAACGCCCTGACGAGGTGGGGGTTGGCGCAGGGTTCCAAAGTCGGATATTTACAAGTCGAAGGGGACAACGATCCTGCCCGGAAGCTTTACACAAAATTGGGATTCGAGCTGTGTTATCCCTATAAATATTTCAAGAAAAAATCCTAATCTATTCAGCGGTTGGCTCTTCGACCTGAAATTTATTTGTTGAATTGGGTTTCATACAGGTGCGCATAGAGACCGCCCTGAACGAGCAGTTCCTCGTGGGTACCGCGTTCGACGATTTCCCCTTTATCCATCACCAGGATCAAATCCGCAGAGAGGATCGTGCTCAACCTGTGGGCGATCACGATGCTGGTCCGGTTGTTGAACATCCGCCCCAGGGCTTCCTGGATCAAGGCTTCTGATTCGCTATCCAGGCTGCTGGTAGCCTCATCAAGGATCATGATCCGCGGATCTTTGAGCAGCACCCGCGCCAGAGCCAGCCGCTGCTTCTCCCCGCCGGAGAGCCGGTAGCCGCGTTCCCCAACAACGGTATAGTAGCCCTCCGGCAGTTCAACGATGAACTGGTGGATGTTAGCCGCCTGGGTGGCTGCCACCATTTCATCATCGCTTGCATTGGGATTGGCATATAAAAGGTTCGCCTTGATTGTGTCGTGGAAGAGGTAAGTCTCCTGGGTGACCATCCCAATCGCCTTGGCCAGATCATCCAGACGCAGATCCCGCAGGTCATGCCCATCAATCAGGATTGCCCCGTCGGTGGGGTCATAAAGCCGTGGAATCAGGTAGGTCAGCGTGGTTTTTCCTGCTCCGCTGGGACCAACCAGGGCTACGAGTTGGCCAGGGTGCGCGGTGAAATTGATATCAGTCAATGCCATCTCACGAGCCTGGCTGCCGGCAAGGGAAGGCGCTTCGGAGTTCCGTTCCATTTCTTCCGAAAAAACACCACTGACGTTTTCGGCCAAATAGGGTCGGTCGACATCATTTAGAAGGCCAGTTTGGCTGTCGGGATATTTGAAGGTGACGTTATCAAACCTGATCTCACCAAGGACTTCATCCAAGAAGACGGCATCTTCTTTTTCATCGATATCTTCAGGCAGGTCGATCACTTCAAAAACACGCTCGAAACTGACCATCGAGGTGGCGAACTCCACCGGCGCGTTGACCAGCCCCTGGAAAGCGCTGTAAAGTCGGGAAAGGTAATCGCCGAATGCGACAATCGTACCGAGGGTGAAGGCGTTCAGGATCACCAGGTAGCCCCCAACGCCGTAAACGAGTGCAGTCCCCACAGCGGTCAACAGCCCGACGATCACCATGAAGATGATGCCCATCGTCGCACGCTGAACGCCCAGGTCGCGGACCTCGTCCGCACGCCGGCTGAAACGGTCCACTTCCACCTCCCGGCGGCCGAAGAGCTTAACCAGCAAAGCGCCGCCGATATTGAGGGTCTCATTGAGGGTGGCGTTCATCCTGGCAATCACCTCCAACTGACTGCGGGCGATTTTTCGCAGCGATTTACCCATTTTCCTGGCCGCAATGATGAAGATTGGAAGGATGATGATACCAAGCAGGGTCAAGTGCCATTCAAGAGTGAGCATCATGACCAGTGTTGCGACCACACTAATGAAGTTGGTGATCAGGGTGACCATTGTCCTGCTGACCGCGACCTGCGCACCGACAACATCATTATTCATCCGGCTGATCAACTCACCAAGCTGGGTATGGGTAAAGAAGCGCAGGGACATGCGCTGGAAATGTTCGTATAGACCGACACGCAGGTCAAAGATCACGCCTTCGCCGACCTGGGACAACAGCCGCCGGGTAATGATCTGGAAGATCCCGCTGATGATTGGCAGGACCAGCAAACCCAGGGCGGACAGAGTCAAAGCTTTGATATCTTTTTGGGGGATGGCATGGTCAATGATGTAGCGCAGGATCAACGGCGATAGTAATGCGACGCCGGTGTAGATCAGGATTGATGCGAGACTACCGAAGATTTGCCAGCGATACGGTTGGGCATAACCCAGCACCCGTTTGACGAGTGACCAGGACAAGCTTGGTTTTTCTTCTGAGGCGTCGATATAACTGCGCCAATTCTTATGTCGCATGGTCAAAGTTAGGCTTTCCTTCCTGGGTTAAGCTGTCTCTCGACAATGATACCATTACGCTTTATGTAAATAAAAAACGCCCGGATGGGCGTTCAAATGGTCAGTTCTTAGGCAGGGAAAAACAAACCCGCGCACCTTCTGTGGTTTTGGGGTCAGCCCACATCCGGCCGCCGTGGGCTTCGATGATTGCCCGCGCCAGATAGAGACCCAGACCGGCACCTTTGGTCTTGCGGCTGGTCTCAGGCGCTCGATAGAACCGGTCGAAGATGTGCGGCAGGTCGCCGGGTGCGATCCCGGGGCCTGCGTCGGAAACACAGATGATCACCTGGTCTGAAAGGTTTTGTCCGCTGATGTGAATTTCACCGCCAGGTGCATATTTGATCGCATTGGAGAGCAGGTTTGAGAGGACCTGTTCGATCCGTACTTCATCAGCCATTACAACCGGGAAGGTCTCCGGTATATTCACGATGATTTGATGCTTGTCGGTTTGCGTTTGGAAACGTTCCGCCAGACGGACCGCCATGGTATGTAAGGAAAGGTCAGTCATTTTTAATTGCATACCGCCTGCCTGCAGACGGGATGCTTCCAGGAGGTTCTCGATCAATCCGGTCAGCCGGTCGGCTTCCTCTTCGATCACCTGGAGACTGTCGTCCATCACATTGCAATCCCACTCAACATCCTTGCGGCGCAAGGTGCTGACATATCCTTTGATCAGGGCGACGGGGGTTTTAAGTTCATGGCTGACAATTGAGATGAATTCGCTTTTCAGTTCATCCGCCTGCCGGAAGCGTGTGATGTCCCGCACGGTCACGATGGTGTTGATCAGGTTGCCTTCCATCGAGAGCAGTGGGGCATAGGTGATCCCGACCGGCAGAGGCGATTGGCCATTTGGCCGCTTGATATCCCCTTCGACGTAGAGATGTGCCTGGGGGGAGAGCGGCCAACCGCCGGCTTCCGCATTTTCCAGCGTGATGCCATGCGGTGGTTTGACCCACTGGATCACTTCACCGTGGGTCATCCCCTGCAGGTCAAGCTGCGGCAGTCCGAACATCCGGGCAAAGGCAGCATTGGTCCGTTCAATGGTGCGGTCGGGGTTGAGGATCAGGATCCCATCGGCGGCCGAATCGAGCATCGCGTCAGTGCGCTGTTTTTCCCGGTTCACCTCGGTGTAAAACCGCGCATTGCGCACAGCGATGGCGGCCTGGTTGGCAAAACTGGAAAGCAGGGAGCGGTCATTTGGGGAAAACACGCCCTGATAATTTCGGAAGATATAGATCAAGCCGATCACTTCCTTCTGTGCAATCAGCGGCAAACCAACAGCGGAAAGGTTCCCCATGCTGATTTGCTGCAGCAAACGGTTGATCTCCGGGATCTGGATATTTGTGGTGTCTATAATAGGAGGGATTTTATCCAGCCAGGCATTCAGGAAGCGCTGAATGGCATCCGGCAGACCGTTGGAAACCGCCAGGGTCCAGCGCTCGGCGTTGTTGGAGAGCGCGATGAATCCGGCATGCCCGGCCAGCATCTCAATGGCATATTTGAGGATACGGCCCAACAGCTTATCCAGGTCGAGTTCTTCGGTGAGCGCACGCGAGATTTCCAACAGGTAATCGCGTTGGCGTACTCTGATATCCGGTAACATGAAATAATTTTAGCTTAGTTTTGTCTCAAGAGTATAAGAGGGAAATAGGATTGGGAATTAGGTATCAGGCTTTAGGAGGACTGCTGCCCCGGCAAACTAAAAAATAAATTTTGATCTTTGACAGCCACATTCATATTTACGATGGGTTGTTTAGCCTTCCCCTCGAGGAATGAAATGACGAAGCCCTCTTGAGGGCCAGGGGAAGGCTTATGACATGTTAGGGTTGAGTTGTAGGGTGGGTCGACGACCCACCAACGGAAGTTCGTCCCTCCTCATCTACCGTTATAATTTCGGAACTTATCCTTTATTCTTCCTCCGCAGGAAAATATCCACAACGGCCAGAATGATCCCAAACCCCATCAGACCATAGCCCAGGAAACGGTTTTCACCGAACATGATCCCTGAAATAATAAAGGCGAATGCCAACCCGGCCAGCGGCGACAGGCGATTTTGTCGCCCGCTCCGTCTGATCCAAAAAACCAGGATCGCTGGGACAGCAATTGCCAGGATCGAGATTGCAATATAGATCATTGGGAAAGACATCGTCTCTCCTTTTATGTGAACTTGCAGGTATGTCAAACTCTAGTATCGCACTGTATGCGAAATTTTCCCCCATCTCTCAAGACGGTTTTCTACCCTTCTACAGTCCGGTATCAACCCTAATTTTCAAATCCGGCTTGTTTCAGCATCTTATGCGGCCCGGTAAGTGACCCATTTATTAGCTTTACCTTTCGCCCCAAAATTCACCCAGGTCTTCCCGGTATAGTCGTATTCCATCTGCCAACGCCCGTCCGGATCCTGTTTTTCACGGATTAGTTCAATGGCATGGGAAAGCCGTGGATCGCCGCCTAATCCCAAGACTGACCAGCGCTTCAACATTCTGCAGCAAATCCGTAACGTAGAAAACCGGGAAACCGAATTTCCACCAGTTCCGGCTAGGTTTATCATTCCACCCGTTGGGATAAGGCGATTCAGCCGGATCGCCGCCCAGCAGAAAATCAATACCATGAGCGATGGCGTTGTCTATCAATCGCGTTCGCTTTTTTGTTGGGAGTTTCCCCAATGCCAACATAATCTTCACGGCACCCCAGGCACAGGCCTGCTTGTTATTGGCGCCACAGGCAAAATCCGGTCCACAGTTGCCGGAATAGTAGCGGATGGGCGTGCTTTTATCGCCGAGAGGCGCGACCCCTTCTCCGGTCACGCTGCGCGCCATCCATTCGAATGCTGAATCCAACCTCCCGTCTTCAATCCCCAGGTCCAGCAAAGATTCACAAAGGTTACCCTGTAAACAGTCTGCAGTGCTGCCGGGGGTCCCTGATATGCTGAATTGCCCGTATTCAGTCAGGGCGTGATCCAGAACATAACGGCAGGCTTTTTCAACCCGGGTGTCTTCCCGGATGGACGCCCCCATTTGCGCCAACATAATGATCGCCCAAACGGTACTGCGATATTTTGGAAGATACCCCGGACCGGGTTCCACCCAGAAACCTTCCGGATCCATCTCGTCCAGAATAACAGCGATGGGCCCTGTCTGATGTGCAAGCCGGCGCGCGGTTACAAGAGATGGATCGTTTTCCTCCAGATCAAGCAGGTCTCGCAGCGCGAGATATCGCACGCCGGGATCACTTTCTTCAAGCAGCCAGCTGAGGGTTTCCTGTTTTATTCCTGATTTTGGGGACATACTTCACCTTCTTCGAAAAAAAGAATCCATTTCGGATTGCAGAGATGAAGCTGTGATTGGACCCGGAGACCGATATCGGTCTCCGGGATTTCTATTCACTAATTATAACGCCTGTTAAAAACCGTTGTTTTCTTCCGCCAAGGTGATTGCCTCTTCAAAAATCTCCAGGGCATCATTGACTTCACTGATGGATACGGAGAGCGGCGGTGAGAAACGGATCGTGCTCTGGCCGCAGCCCAGGGTCAGCAAGCCACGCTCGAAGGCAAGGTCGACGATCTCATCCCGTAATTTTATGGCAGGTTCTTTTGATTCCCGATCGAGGACGAATTCGATCCCGATCATCAAGCCAATCCCGCGCACATCCCCGATGCTGGGATGCCGGGCCATGATCTCCGCCAGGGCATCCAGGGTGTAGTTGCCGACTTCGGTCGCGTTCTGCAGATAATATTTTTCAATCAAATCGATGGTTGCCAGCGATGCCGTACAGGCTATCGGGTTCCCGCCGTAGGTGTTGCCGTGGGAGCCTTTAGGCCAGTCCATGATTTCTCTTCGAGCGATCATCGCACCCAATGGCATTCCAGAAGCGATCCCTTTGGCGCTGGTGATGATATCCGGTTCAACGCCGAAGTTCTCGATCGCCCACCATTTCCCGGTGCGGCCCATCCCGGATTGTACTTCGTCAACAATCAGCAGGATGCCGTATTTATCACAAAGTTCCCGAAGCGCAGGAAAGAACTCCGGCGGTGGGACAATATAACCGCCTTCGCCCTGAATCGGTTCGATCAGGAATCCGGCGACCTCATCGGGCGGCAGGATGCGGGAGAGGATTTCTTCTTCAATATAGCGCACCACAGCCTCGCCGTAGCCTTCTCCTTTTCGGCGTATCAGTACGGGCCGGTAAGGATCGGGGAATGGGGCGTGGACAACGCCGCTCATTAAAGGAAAGAATCGACCCTTATAGTGTGATTTACTTGCTGTAAAAGACACTGAGCCGATCGTGCGGCCGTGGAAAGCGCCCAGGAATCCGATGAATTGAGAACGCTGGGTATGATAACGGGCTAATTTGATTGCGGATTCCACGCTTTCGGTGCCCGAATTGGTCATGAAGGATGATGCCGGTCCTGAAAAAGGTGCGATCTCATTAAGCTTTTCCGCGAGCTGCACCCAGGATTCATGATAAAAATCCGACGAGATGTGAATGAATTGTTCGGCCTGCTGTTGAATGGCTTTGACCACCTGCGGGTGACTGTGACCGGTGGCGACGACGGCGATCCCGGCTGCAAAATCCAGGAAACGGTTGCCGTCAACATCCCAGACTTCGGTCCCGCGGCCGTGGTCCATTACAAATGGATACCCCCGTGGATAAGAAGGTGAAATATACTGACGGTCGCGCTCAATAATCGCTTGCGCTTTTGGCCCTGGTAGCTTAAGCGGTTTCATAGGTGATACCTCCAAATGGCGTTTTTTGGACACACGACCACAGCCGTCGGATTGGGTGAGTCGACTGGTCGTGTGTTAGTGCCGAGATTATATCACCGAGTGAAGAAAAGGGAATAGGTACAGGTATCAGGTATCAGGTATTAGGCAATTAGTGAATGTGTGATTTTTAAGGCTTCTCCCCCTAAGGGAAGGCGAAATAGGACAAATGGGATTTCAGGATGATGAAACCTTCATCTGCTCCCGAGCCAGAGCCAGCGCGCCATACAGCCCTGCATCGTCCCCCAACGCAGCCTGGGTGATCACCAGGTCTTGCAGATAGTGTTCGGAGAGCACGGATTGTTCAACGGTCTTTCTGACGGGTTCCAGAAGCAGATCTCCCGTCATTGAGACGCCGCCGCCCAGGACCACGATGGAGGGGTTGAAGATCATCAGGTAGTTGGCGATCATCAATCCAAGGTAATACCCGGCCCGGTCAAAAGCTTCCTGCGCCAGGCCATCTCCCCGGAAGAGCAGCTTCGGCAATGTGTTTGGCATCCGGAAGGCCGGTCAGTGCTGACTTGCGTCCCTGAGCCAGTTGTTCGGCCACGTAAGCTGTGATACCCGGCCCGGATGAGAGTGCTTCAAGATGACCCCGCTGGCCGCAGCTGCAGACAGGTCCATCAGGCAGGATCGTGACATGCCCCAGTTCTGCTCCCAGGCCCTTACTGCCTACAAGCAGGCGGTCATCGCTGATCACACCACCGCCGATCCCGGTACTGATGGTAAGGTAGAGCATGTCGTGGTGACCTCTCCCTGCGCCATATTTCCATTCACCCATGGCAGCCAGGTTGGCGTCATTGCCAAGGAAGACCGGCACACCGATCTCAGATTGGAGTCGCTGCGGGATCGGGATCCCGACCCATTCCGGCAGGTTAGGGGCGGTCAGGATCACGCCGCTGACCGGGTCAATCGGTCCCGGTACGGCGATGCCGATGGATTGGATCGTCTCACCGGGCGGGGTGACCTGCCGAATCAGATCGACAACCCGGCCCAGGGAGGTTTCACCGTTCACATAGGTAGGTATCCGGGTCAATGAAGATGGAACTTCAGAATCCTCAGGGAAGACGGCCGCCCGCATCTGTGTGCCGCCGATATCAAGGGCAAGTGTTATGCTCATGGCGCGATTATAGCACAGCGGTGGAATTGATTTCATTTAATAAATGAGTATTTTCATTTGCAAAACCGGATAAATCCAATATTTCTTAATGCCAAAATTCTCGTTTAATTCCAGACTGCGTTGACGAGTCCTTTGAATCCTGCTATTATTCTTGCAGTATGCAAGAACCAAAAAAGAACTTCATTTCCCGGTTGTGGGACAACCTGCGCCGGGAATCACAATGGTTTCGGCCGGGGCTGGGATATAAACGCTGGCTGATCCTTGTTTTTTTAGGCACATCCTTTTTAGGTGTAGGCCTGGCATTGATGCTTTTGGATGTCTACCGCAATGCCCCTGACACCTGGTGGCTCCCCATTCTTTCGACCTTATCTCTGCAGTTCCTTGACCGCCCGATCCGTGTCATCATTTTTGGCGGGATCGGCGTGATTTTGGTTTTATTAGGCATTTGGGGTTCCAATCGGTCCCTCTTGCGGCCTTTCGTCCCGCCTGGCAAACCCCTGATCGAAGCGTTGGAAAGTTACCGTCGGCGTGAAAGGGGACCGCGGATCGTGGTGCTGGGTGGTGGGCATGGTCTGGCAGCCCTGCTGCGCGGTCTGAAAGCCTACACCCATAATCTGACGGCGATCGTAACGGTTGCCGATGATGGGGGTTCCTCGGGTGAACTCCGCCGAAACGTGGGTATCCTCCCGCCGGGTGATATCCGCAACTGCCTGGCAGCGATGAGCAATAACGAGGACCTGCTTTCGCAGGTCTTCCAATACCGGTTCGCGGCAGGCGCAGGTTTGGAAGGGCATTCTCTTGGCAATCTGTTCATCACCGCCCTGTCCGAGATCACCGGCAGCTTTGAGGAAGCGGTAGCCGAGTCCGGCCGAGTTCTGGCGGTTTACGGGCAGGTCCTGCCATCCACACTGACCGACGTGCGCCTGCTGGCCGACCTGGAAACTGCAGACGGTAAAATTATCCATGTCTCGGGAGAAACGGAAATTCGAGAAACCCATGGCAAGGTGAAACGGTTATGGCTTGACCCAGCCAACACCCCGGCTTTCCCGCCAGCCATTTCAGCAATCCTGAGCGCCGACCTGATCATCATTGGCCCCGGTAGTCTCTATTCCAGCATGCTGCCGAACCTGCTCGTGCGGGACCTGGCAGAAGCCGTTCGATCCAGCCAGGCGATGAAGTTCTTCATTTGCAATGTCGCCACCGAACGCGGCGAAACGGACCTTTTCAACTGTTATGATCATGTTAAAGCCGTTGAGGAACACGTCGGAACCGGAATGTTTGACCTGGTGATCTGCAACAACCATTTTGAAGGGAATTTAGGTAAGGGTGTGGATTGGGTCCGAATGGATACCGAACTCCTGCAGCATACTGCCGTATATTGCGGGAACCTGATCGACCCGGACCGTCCCTGGCGTCATAATTCCGCCCGTTTATCCAAAACAGTGATAGACCTTTTCTTCGAACGCACCGGCCCGCTTACGGAATAAATGCAAAAATACTTATGACGCTTGACACAAGCGCGCGCGGGTAAGTGATGGTAAAATGTATTCGGTAAAATAATATAATTAGGAGGCAGAAAGATGACAATTCGTGTTGGTATTAATGGTTTCGGCCGCATTGGTCGTCAGGTCTTTAAGGCGATGAAGGAACGACATCCGGACGCGCTGGAAGTCGTGGCTGTCAATGACTTATTTGATGCAGACATCAATGCATATCTTTTCAAGCATGACTCGAACTACGGCCACTACAACGGCACCGTTGAAGTTAAAGACGGCAACCTGGTTGTGGATGGCAGGGAAGTGAAGGTTCTTTCAGAACGTAACCCCGGCGACCTCCCCTGGAAACAGCTGGGTGTTGATATCGTTATTGAATCAACCGGCGTTTTCCGCGATGCCAAGAGCACTGATAAAAAACCCGGTGCGGAAGCCCACATTATTGGCGGCGGCGCCAAGAAGGTTATCATTTCCGCCCCTGCGAAGAATGAGGACATCACCATTGTGCTCGGTGTCAATGACAAGCTCTATGACCCCGAGAAGCACAATATTGTCTCAAACGCTTCCTGCACAACCAACTGTCTGGCTCCTGCTGCTAAGATTGTCCATGACAATTTCATCATCAAGCGCGGCTTGATGACCACCATTCACTCCTACACCAACGACCAGCGGATCCTCGACCTGGCCCATAAAGACAAGCGCCGCTCCCGCGCGGCAGCCCTGAACATCATCCCCACCACCACCGGTGCGGCCAAGGCCGTTGCCCTGGTGATCCCCGACCTCAAAGGCAAATTCGACGGTTATGCGCTGCGCGTCCCAACCCCCACAGTCTCCATTGTGGACTTCGTGGCTGAGACTGAGAAGAACACCACGGCTGAAGAATTGAATTCACTGTTCAAAGCCGCTTCCGAAGGACCGATGGAAGGGATCCTGGCTTATTCAACCGAGGCTCTGGTCTCAATGGACCTCAAGGGTGATTCCCATTCCTCGATCATCGACTCTGAACTGACCACCGTGATGGGTGGCAACTTCGTCAAAGTCGTGACCTGGTATGACAATGAATGGGGTTACTCCTGCCGAACAGCCGACCTGGCAGCATTGATGGCAAAGTATCTCTAATTTTCTAGTCAAAATACGAACCCATGAATGCGTAATGTGTTTCCCCGGAAGTCACATTACGCATTTTTTTGAAAGGAGCATGAAAAGAAATGTTCAATAAAAAAATGGTCACCGATCTGGATGTCAAGGGCAAGAAGGTCCTGGTCCGGGTGGATTTCAATGTCCCCCTGAAAGACGGGAAAGTCGCTGATGATACCCGCATCAAAGCAGCCCTGCCTACCATCAATTATTTACTGGAGCATGGCGCGGCCGTGATCCTTTGTTCGCACCTCGGCCGACCCAAGGGTGAGGTCAACCTGGAGTTCAGCCTGCGACCTGTCGCAGAATATCTTGGTAAACTGATTGACGCTCCCGTGAAATTTGCCGAGGATTGCATCGGCCCCAAGGCGGAGAGCGCCGCAGCGGACCTCAAACCCGGCCAGGTGCTGGTGCTGGAAAATACCCGGTTCCATCCCGGTGAGACAAAGAACGACCCTGAAATGGCTAAACAGCTTGCCTCACTGGCCGATCTCTATGTTGACGATGCCTTTGGGTCCTCCCATCGTGCGCATGCCTCAACAGCCGGTGTGGCGGATTACCTTCCCTCTGCGGCAGGGTTCCTGCTGGAGAAGGAAATCCAATACCTGGGCAACACCATTGCCGACCCCAAACGACCCTTCGTGGCGATCCTGGGCGGCGCCAAGGTCAGCGATAAGATCGGCGTGATCGAGAACCTGCTGGATAAAGCCGACCGGATCCTGATCGGCGGCGGTATGGCCAACACCTTCTTCAAAGCTGAAGGTTACGATATGGCTGATTCCCTGGTTGAAGAGGATGCCATCGCGACAGCCAAGGATTTACTGGAGAAAGCCGGCAAGAAACTGGTGCTCCCGGTCGATGTCGTGATCGCGAATGCTTTCTCGAATGACGCCGATTCAAAAACAATGGATGTCGGTGATGTCCCCGCCGGATGGCGGATCCTCGATATCGGTCCCAAAGACCGTGGCCGAATTCGATGCCATCATTGCTAAAGCGGGAACCGTCGTCTGGAACGGCCCGATGGGCGTGTTCGAGTTTGATAAGTTCGCCAAGGGCACCTTCGAAATTGCCAAAGCACTGGCGAACAGCGATGCGATCAGCATCGTGGGCGGCGGCGATTCCGCCTCAGCGATCAAGAAATCCGGCCTGGCCGACAAGATCACCCATATCTCCACCGGCGGCGGCGCTTCGCTGGAAATGCTGGAAGGCAAAGTCCTGCCCGGTCTGGCTGCGCTGGACGATAAGTAAAAAAAGAGACGTTCGATCATACCAGCTTGCTGAGAATATTCTCAGCAAGCTGGTATTTTTTTAACGATGTACATCATCTAAAAAGGAAAAGATATGATAAATCTTTTTGGGAAAACCAAATATTTGCTTTCTTTTACTTTCTCTTATATATTTGTATAATCTGCTGATAATTATTTTTAAGGAGACTCAAAATGCATATTAGGTTCAAACCCTTTTTAGGTATGTTAGCACTATGTCTGGGATTGCTAATTTTGTATTTTAGCGTGACACAGACGGTTGAGGCTCAAGGCGTGAATGTCTTTGTTAGCTCGACCGGTACAGGAACGGATTGCTACCAGGCAAGTCCCTGTGCCGTCAGCCAGGGTATGTCCAATGCAGTTGCAGGGGATACGATTTATTTCAAGTACGGACCTTATACCGATGTATTGAATGATCCTTTCCTGACGACTGACTAAAGCCGTTTCTCTGATCGGGGGTTGGGATGGCGTAGCAACAGGAGAAATTCATGTCGACCCGAACTTTTATGTGACGATCATAGATGGTGGTAGCGCCCGTGCATTATTTATAGTCAATGATACGAGCGGGGATTTGATCACGATCTCGGGATTCACCTTCCAAAATGGTTCCGCAGCTAATTTCGGAGGAGCCATTTACGTTATAAATGGAAGGGTGGATATCCGGGATTTTATTTTTTATGATAATTATGCTGGCAGTTATGGTGGCGCCATTGAAGTCGAATCCGGCTTTGATGTCCAGATCATCGGGAATTTCTTTGAAGACAATCTGGTTCAGTATGGGGGTGGGAGCATCTATGTCGGTTCGAAAGATCCTGATAACACCGTCATATTAATCGAAGAAAACATATTCAATGGTGGAGAAGCCGATTATGGATCAGCCATTTCCAATTGGAATTCGGCCATGATGGTTAATCGGAATACTTTTGTGGACACACTAGGTCCTTCAGCGATCCGGCTTGCTTCACCTGGTCCGGTCTCGACGATCAGCAATAACTTCATCATCAGGTCTGGCATATCTGCAATTGAGTTCATCTGAAACACCTGACAATCCCCACCAGATATTGAATAACACGATCGTTAGCGCCACTATGGGCATTGCTCTCCGCAGCGGTTCAGCAATTCACGTTGTGAACAATATTATTACTGCGTGTAATGAAAGCTTTCATAACTATGGTGGCAGCCTGACTGGCAGCAACAACCTTTTTTATAATAATGTAAGTAATCCAAATCTACTAACGAACTGGATCATTGATGACCCTAATTTTGTAAACGCAGCCACGGATAATTATCACATCAACGAAGACTCACCTGCTGTAAATGCAGGAACATGGGTCGCATTGAGCGAAGACTTTGACGGGGAATCCCGGTCATCCGGGGGAGGATATGATATCGGGGCGGATGAAGTTCAGAGTGGCGTATTGGTCTTCATTCCCCTGTTAATTCGGTAATCGGATGCCAACCTAAATTCAATAAATATTTTCAATCTCAATGCCCACCTGGTGAACTCCAGGTGGGTTTCATTTAAAATTCCCTTAAAAATAAGAATAATCGAAAGGATCTCTGCTGTAATCCCGGAAATTCCTGCAATTTATTGGTAGAATCAATACGAATAAATTGTCTTTTCTATTCAAATGAATTTAGAAAGTGAGTTGAAATGCGAAAGATCTTTGTGGCCGGAAACTGGAAAATGAACCTGAACATTGCCGAAGCGAAGGCATTGGTCAGTGAAATGCTGCCCGAACTGGAACAGATCCCCAATGTGGACATGGCGGTTTGCCCGTCCTACCTCTCTGTACCCGCTGTCGCGGAACTCTGCAAAGGCACCAGTCTGAAAGTCGGCGCGCAAAACGTCTACTGGGAAGAATCCGGTGCGTTCACCGGTGAGGTTGCCCCCGGGATGGTGGCCGAGGTTTGCGATTACGTGATCGTCGGTCACTCCGAGCGCCGGCTGTATTTCGGCGAAACGGATGAGACGGTCAACAAACGTCTCAAGGCTGCCCTGGCAGCGGGACTGAAGGTGATCGTTTGCGTGGGTGAGACCCTGGAAGAAAACCAGAGCGGTCAGACCCGGACTGTGGTCACCCGCCAGATCAGGGGCGGCCTGGCTGACATCACCGCCGAACAGGCGGCCGATATTACCATCGCCTACGAACCGGTCTGGGCGATCGGCACCGGCCTGGCAGCTACCCCGGATGATGCCAACAACGTGCATAAGGACGTGATCCGACCACTGCTCAAGGAGCAGTTCGGTGAGGAACGCGCGGAAGCAATGCGGATCCAGTACGGTGGTTCGATCAAACCCAACAACGCCAAAGAACTCTTCTCGATGTCGGATATCGACGGCGGCCTGGTGGGTGGGGCCAGCCTGAAGGCGGCTTCCTTCTGGGCGATTGTCAAAGCTGCGTCAGAGGTTTAAGCGCTCAGCAGTAATTTTCATTAAATAAAAAGGCTGTCTCCAAAACTTTCGGAGACAGCCCTTTTGTTTTACTGTAGGAGAGGGTTAGGGATGTGGAATTAATCGATAGTAGGGGCAGTCATTTGTGCCGAACAAGTCCCTGTCCCATCATGCCTGCGCCCGTTAACGTTCAAACCGAACATTTCGGCAGCACGGGCTTCGCGGGCAAAATAAACTCTTGCCTGTTCCTGGATGAGGTGTCCACGCCAGTAACAGCCTGGTTGGTTACCAGTTCGTGGATTTCGTTGAACAGGACCATAAATTCATCATAGGTCATGCCGGTGGAAAGCGCGATCTCTGACATGGTTTCACCATCAGCCAGCCGCACATTCACCTCATCAACGGATAATCCAAGGGCTTCTGCGAAGGCAGTAATGAGCGCATCGTGGAGGATACCATCTTGGGTATCATCCGCCTGGTAAGCCTGGTTGCCACCGCGACGACCAGAACCCATACCGCCACCAACAGTGTTACTGGTTGAACCGCCGGGGTTAGAATTTCCGGGGGGAGTGGATTGAGCAAAGACTGCGCTCGTTGAGGCCAGAGCAACACCAATAACAGTGATGACCACGAGAGTTTTGATTAAGTTTTTCATATTGAAACTCCTTTACGAATAATTTTGTAAGGAAAGCCTTACTTGAATATCTTTATCTTACTTGTGAGTTATGAAGGAGTTGTGAATTAGGTGTAGGATTGTCGTGAAGGTTTAGAGCAGCATCAACAGTGGGATAATAAAACCGGGTTGTCTCATTGGGAATGACAGCCCGGTTTCGGTTAAGACCTTACAACTTGCCTGAGACTTATGTCCCGAACTGGCGGTCGCCGGCATCGCCCAGACCGGGCAGGATATAGCCGTTCTCGTTAAGGCGTTCATCAATCGCCGCCAGGTGGATGGGCACATCAGGATGCGCTTCGTGCAGTTTTTTAATGCCTTCCGGTGCGCCGATCAAACCGACGAATTTGATCTTCTTTACCCCCCAAGTCTTGAGGATGTCCACCGTGGCGACAGCCGAACCCCCGGTCGCCAGCATTGGATCGAGGATCAGGCAGACGTTCACGGTTGGTGCGACCGGCAAGCGGTTGTAATAGGCCACCGGTTTGAGCGTCCGTTCGTCCCGGTAAAGGCCGATGTGCCAGACTTCGGCCGTCGGCATCAGTTCCCAGACGCCTTCCACCATACCCAGACCTGCTCTCAGGATCGGTACCAGGCCGATCTTTTCCTTAAGGTCCTCACCCTTGGTTTGGGTCATTGGAGTGGTCACATCGACGGTCGTTGTTGCCAGGTCGGCAGTGGCTTCATAGGTCAGCAGCGCGCCCAGTTCGCGTACCAGCTCTCTGAATTTTTTCGGGTTGGTATCAATATCACGCAAACGCGTCAATTTGTGCTTGACCAATGGATGTTTGGATTCATAAACGTTCTTCATTATGCCTCGTGTCTCTCTTCACCGGTTTGGATGGGGGCGGTGTCCCGATTAAGTGTATCACTGGCCTCTTTTGGTTGGCAAGCATGTCGGCTGTAAATAAAGATCAGCAGCCAGGAAGCCCACAAAACCGTGGTGATGGCGATCAGGGTCTGGAACCTGGGGAGTTCCCGGGTCAGGCGGAAAAACATTGCTGCGCCGTAGGTTCCCCAGGAGGTCACCTGGATGGCGACTGCCAGACTGCGTCCGAACCGGCAGCCTTTTGGTTTCAGCCTAAGCCATTGAAATCCAAAGACGGGCAGGATCGTTGTGGCAAAAGTCGTCACCACCGCGAAGGCCATCAGCCATAAAGACAGTTCAACCCCGTTAAAAACCTGGGCCAGTGAACTGCCGGCAAGATAAAGTAAGAAAGAAAATAGATATAAAAACTCAGGAAGGGAAAAATCAACTCGCTTCATGGTTACCTTTCTTTTGGGCGACGACCAGGAACCGGTGTGCGGTGGCAGCGAACGATCCTTGTCGTTCGATGATATTGTGGATCCTGACCAGCCCATCGCGGTGGGTCAGGGGGTCAAACCCCACGACCTGCCAGGGGATCGCCTTGAGGTAGTAAACCACCGCGCCGATATCGAAAAAAGTGGATTTGAGTGCCGCTTTTTCAGTGCGCGAAACGGTGAAATCCGCTTCGTATAGTCCTGTCAGTGCCTCCGCCAATCCCCAGGTGATGTAAGGAAAGGTTAGCTGGTCTTCCAGAACCTGGTTCAATTCAAGGTTATCCAGTCCGCCAACCTGTTGGGTGATGAAAGTTCCCCGAGGTTTGAGTACCCGGTGAAGTTCGGCAGGGTCAAATGATTCATGCCGGTTGATCACCAGGTCGAAACGACTGTCTTCAAATGGCAGAGTTTCATCTTCGATAATATCATGGACGGTCACGCCCAGGGGTGCCAATCGCTGCCTGGCGATGGGCTGGTTGGGTGGATAGGCTTCGGTGGCATGCGTGTCAGGCGGGAGAGGAGTGAGGGAAGACAGGAGTTCGCCGCCGCCTGTACCCATATCGAGCAGGGAGTGTATACCGGGGAAATGAGATTTCACCAGGTGGGCATAATCCCAGGGTGGATCTTCCTGCAGCATCCGGCCTTCCAGCCAGTGAAAGTCCCAGCCGGCAAACCCGGCAGCCATACCTTCAGCGACCAAATATTCGAACCGTTCAGGATTGACAATCTGCATCTGCGCCCTCATTTTCTTTCCAAGAGCCGCGGACCGGTTTGCTTGCGGTTCCATTGATTGGGCCAGACGGCCGGGAAGATCGCGCCGATCCCTGTGACCAGCCCGAGGAAGGCCAAGAGCGCGGCAAAGATGGCGGCAGGCGGGATCACCAGCGTCAGCAGAAGCCCCAGCAAGGCCAACACGAACAATCCACCAGCTGTGGCAGCAATTATGCCTGCAATCCGGGCACCGCGCTTCCGGGAGGCCAGTCTCGGCCCCTGGACTGCACCTGTCGATCCGTTCACAACCAGGAATTGGGGTTGCCCTTCATCGTCTTCATAATATGTGACGTACATCGGCAGCAGGAATTGGGTCCAGTTCAGGTTTTTATAATCGGCTGTGATGGAGAAGTTTCGTGAATGCTGCGCACCGGCTGCATCTGCACAAATCCGTTCAGCGGTCTCATCCACCCGAAGCTGCGCCATTGCCCAGGCTTCCTCTGGCGGGAGGTCCGGCACTTCCAATAATGCACCGCCCAGCAGCGACGGGTCGAAGGAATGGGAGCGGTTTTTCGGTGTAACTCCCGTCATCAATTCCCTGTTCTGGTGTTCTTCCAGCGCAGGGGCGGAGATGTTGTCAACATGCGATTTGATCATTCCCAGACGGGGTTCCCAACGGACGCGGCCCTCAATTTGCTTGCGGGATTGCCACTGCCCGTTGGCATAAGTGTCCTTGGAACTTTCCACCTGGTAATTGAACCCGGCTTCCATCTGCCAGTGACCGTCGATATCGCAATCGACCAGCCAAAGCGGCCAAAAGACCGGGATGGTCCGGTTCAGCAGGGTCTCGGTCTGGAAATTCTCAGGTTTGATCCAGACTCCTGCGACAACATCCTGGTAGATGGTGTTCAATGCGGCTTGATTGATCCCGAATGGGACCATCAACTCCGGCTCGGCGATGCGCATTCTGGCAGGTTGTGATTTGAGCAAAGCTCGGTGGCAGAGTGGGCAGGGCATACCGATTTGAGTTTCCTGTACCAGGAATACCCGGCCGCAGTTGGGGCAGCCGGCTGGTTGTCGACCGCTGTCCCAGACCTCTTCGTTTTCGGGGATGATTTGGGTTTGGAGGTCAACCATTATTTCGCCTCCATTTCACGGGCTTTGCGGTACAGCAGGAAGCTGAGGATCCCGCCAAACAGGAAGAGTATGATCCCCAAACTGATCAGCACAACCCCTGCACCAGACAGTAACATCAGGGGCAGACCGATCAGGCCAAGGAACAATCCGGGTGTGAGCAGGGCGGCAATCGCCAGCCAGACTTTCCACCATGCAACCGGTTTTTGCCCGGCAACTTCACCGGTCTGGCCGTTCACCATCACCTGGTAGGTTTCCTCGCCTGACCGGTAGGCCGCCAGGTAGACCGGCAGCAGGATGTAACGCCAGGATTCGTTCTGAAAATCGGCGCTCATGGTGAAATTGCGGATGTGTGGGCTGGGAATATTCTGGTAACAGGCTTTTCTGGCCTTTTCCCGGATTTCAGTCTTGCCGGTTTTCCAGGCATCCATCAGGGTGGTCTCATATGCCTGTGCCATCCAGCCTGCCAGGAAATCGGGCTCGTAAGTCACCAGATCACTCATCTGAAAGGGATAGACCCGGTTTAAAATTTGGTAGCTGACACGTTCCAGGGAGCTGCCTGAAACCAGAAAGTCATCGATCGCGAGACGGACCTGGCCTTCCTCCCAGCGCCATTCGATGTGCCTGCGGGTTTCCCAGTGTCGTTCGTGGACATCATAAAACCGTTCGGTCTTTTCATAGCCGACCTGAGCGCGCCATTTGGCGTCCACCTTTGTGTCAAAGGTCCAGAAGGGGAGGTAGATGCCTGAAAGCCGGTTGATGATCGAGCCGGTCGCCAGGTCGTCGGGTTGAAGCCAGCCTTTGCCCAGCCATTCGGAAACCAGTTTCCTGGATTGTGCAGGTGTGATCTTGAAGGGGATCAGGAAGCGGGGACGGGGGTCCTCATTCAGGCTGACGGTCACATTGACCTGGTTGGACCCACAAAATGCACAGGTATTCGTGAGTGCACCAAACGGGATCGAGAGTTCCGCACCGCAGGATTCACAATGCAGTTCCTGACGTTTCTCACCCCAGCCCAATTCGGATCGGGAAACCGTATCCAGGGTGAATTCATTCTCGTTGGCGGTTTTGCCGACATGAACGGCGTGGATGGGGGCAACATAACCACAGTATTCGCAAGCTACACCGCCAGCCGAGACGTCATACGCCACGGTGGCGCCGCAGTTCGGGCAGGCGTAGCTTTTGACCTGGTCCTTTTCAGCTTCTTTGGGGATCGGTGCATAAATGGAAATCCCGGGCACCGCCGACTCGACCTGTCTGTAGCGGTCGGGGGGTCTCCAGGGCTTCTTTCCGGTTTTCTCTGGTAGTTGTGTTTCCAAGGATGATCCTTTTTTGTGGTCACGGATTTTCAGGTTGTTTTACCGTTTCTTCATTATAAAATAGAACACTGTGGGGATGGATAGATTTTATCCGGTTTTCACCGGAATGTTGCAGGTTATAGTAGTTTCTTTTTCGAAAGATAGCCTTTGATTTATGGGTATTGATGGGTGAGATACAATTATGGCATGGTGATCTTGATTGACGGGCATAACCTGATACCCAATATGCCGGGATTGAGCTTGAGCGATCCTGATGATGAAGCGCAGCTTGTGCAGGTACTCCAGGAATATTGTCGTAAGCGCGGGAAGACTTTGGAAGTCTATTTTGACCGGGCGCCGGTCGGCCAGGCAGGCGAGCGGCGTTTCGGGCAGGTGAAGGCCATTTTTGTCCGTGAAGGGATCACCGCCGATGATGCGATCATGGCACGTCTGAGAGGACTGGGCCGGAAGGCGCGTAACGCCCAGGTGGTCAGTTCCGACAGGCAGGTCCTGCGGGCGGCGCGGGCAGCACATGCCAGTGTGGTGACTTCACAGGAGTTCTCCGCAGACCTTCAGGCCTTAATGACTGAGGAAACTTCCTTGGATCCGCGCAACCGGCTGCTTTCGGAGGATGAACTTTCGGAGTGGGAAGCCTTTTTCCGGCGGGGACACCCCCCTAAAACGGATAAGGGGATATATAACAAATAAGGTCTTTTTAGTAAACTCTAATTTTATTTTAATGTTTTGGAGCCTGGTATGGAGTACCATATTATCAAGACACGAAACTTTATTGGTATTTGGTGTGTCTTCCACCAATAAATCTGCAGGACATAATGTTCTGTGAGACGTAAATGGTGGTTTCCTCCCTGAAGATTGCCTGGCATGTCCCCCCCATGCCAGGCGATCGCTTTAACCGAAACGATAGGATATCCGACTTGCAGGATTGGCAGTCAACCGGGAGGAGATGGCAGCCATGAGGATTTCCAGTGATTGTGCTGGTTTGAAGGGTATGATTAGATAAACAGAAGGAAAAATCCATGTCCAAAACTCCTGATTACACCGGAAAAAAGATCCTGGTCGTGCTGGCGCATCCCGATGATGAGACCTTTGGGATGGGCGGGACGCTGGCTCTCTATGCCAGCCGCGGGGCAGATGTGCGCCTGGTCTGCGCCACCCGGGGTGAATTGGGGGATATTGACCCGGAATATAAGGAAAGCATTCACAGTGCAGCCTGCCTGCGGACCCAGGAACTGCGTTGTGCAGCGGAAGCTCTGGGGCTTTCTGAGTTGTACTTCATGAATTATCGCGATTCGGGTATGGCTGGTTCGGAAGACAACCACCATCCCCGGGCGCTGGCAGCCCAGCCGTTGAAAAAAGTGGCTGGTGAAGTGGCTCACCTGATCCGACAGGTGAAACCGGAGGTCGTTCTCACCTTTGACCCGATCGGTGGCTACCGTCACCCGGACCATATCGCCATCCAAAAGGCCACGGTGCGGGCTTTTGACCTGGCGGCTGACCCGGATTTTATCGATCTGGAAGGTCTGCCGCCCTTCCAGCCCGACCGGCTTTATTTCAGTACGATCGACCGCAGGTTCCTGAAGGTCGTGGTCCGGGTCTTGCGCTTGATCGGACAGGACCCACACAAGTTCGGCAAGAACAAGGATATTGACCTGGTGTCATTGACCGAGGTGGATTTCCCGACCGATGTCAAGATCGACTATCGCCCGGTCAGAGCGATCCGCGAGGCGGCAACGGAATGCCACGCCAGCCAGGGCGGGACCGAGATGAACAAAGGGTTCCGGGGATTATTAAGCCGTTTGTTTGGCGGGCATACCGAGACTTTCATGCAGGCTTTCCCCGAACCACCGGAGAACCATCCGGTAAAACGGGATTTGTTTGCCTGAGTATAATGCGTGAAACGTGAGTGTAAAATGGGGAATGAAGAACAGGAACCAGGGATTAGGTGTCAGGTGTCAGGTGTCAGGTATTAAGTATCAGGTAGTAGGTATTAGGAATCAGGATTCAGAAAATAAATCTCGGATGCGGGGATCATTAAAAAGTAGATATTGATGTCAATATAAATAATAAAATCCCCTCCCTGCTTGCGGGGAGGGGATAAAGGGGTGGGGTGTAACCCAACCCCAAATTTTCTTCTCACTTTCTCTTTAATTTTTCAAGAAGACAGTTTTGTTGTTTTAGACCTCTTCCTTTTCAGGTTCCGGTTCTGCCTTCTCATTCTCGGGGGCTGAGACTGTTTTAAACTTCAGACCTTCTTTGCCCTTGGTGATACGGACCGTGTCGCCCTCGCTGACTTCACCGCTGACGACCTTGATCGCCAGGGGGTCCTGTACTTCACGCTGGATCGTCCGTTTCAGCGGCCGTGCACCAAAGTCTGGGTCGTAGCCTTCCTCGGCCAGGTATTCGCGAGCCGAATCATCCACGTCAAGTTTCAGGTTGCGGTCGCGCGATTAACTTATCCACATGGGCAAGCTGGATATCAACGATCTCAACCAGGTCACTCATGGTCAGCGGGTGGAAGATCACAACCTCATCCACACGGTTGAGGAATTCAGGTCGGAAATGCGCCTGCAGCAGGCGGTTGATCTGGTCGCGGGAGACCTCTTTAACCTGGGTATCATCCGCATCGGTGCTCATCCAGAGTTCGCTGCCGAGGTTGCTGGTCATGATCACGACTGTATTGCGGAAGTCCACCGTGCGGCCCTGACCATCGGTCAGTCGGCCATCATCCAGCAGCTGCAGCAGAGCGTTGAAAACTTCAGGGTGGGCTTTTTCAATCTCATCGAACAGTACCACACTGTAGGGACGACGGCGGACCGCTTCGGTCAATTGGCCGCCCTCTTCATACCCAACATATCCAGGAGGGGCCCCGAACAGACGGCTTACGGTATGTTTCTCCTGGTATTCGCTCATATCGATCCGCACCATAGCGTTCTCATCGTCGAACAGGAACGCGGCCAGGGCACGGGCGAGTTCGGTTTTACCGACGCCAGTGGGACCAAGGAAGATGAAGGAGCCAATCGGTCGGTTGGGGTCTTGCAAACCGGCCCGGGCACGCCGGACGGCGTTGGAGACCAATTCAATGGCTTCATCCTGTCCGACGATGCGTTCGTGGAGACGTTCTTCCATATGCATCAGTTTCTCCATCTCGCCTTCCAACAGACGGGAGACGGGGATGCCGGTCCAGTTGCCGACCACTTCTGCGATCTCTTCCGCGTCAACCTCTTCTTTTAGGAGCGAGGAGACATCCTGAAGTTGTTTGAGTTTGGCTTCCGCTTCTCCTAACTGCGCTTCCAGGTCATGCAAAGTACCATAGCGCAGACGGGCAGCCTGTTCCAGGTCGGCATGCCGTTCGGCCCTGTCGATCTCAGTCTCGGTATCGTCAATCTGCTCTTTGATGTCCCGGATCTTCTGGATGGCATCTTTTTCCACCTGCCAGCGAGTGTTCAACTCACTTGCGGCTTCACGTAAGTCTGCCAGTTCCTTTTCGAGGTTATCCAGGCGCTCTTTTGAGGCCTTATCCTTCTCTTTTTGTAATGCCTGCCGTTCGATCTCCATCTGCATAATGGCGCGGTCAACCTCATCCAAAGCCTGCGGCTTGGAGTCGATCTCCGTACGCAGCCGGGCAGCGGCTTCATCGATCAGGTCAATGGCCTTGTCCGGCAGATGCCGGTCGGAAATATAACGATTGGACAGTGTCGCGGCAGCGATCACAGCCGGGTCCGTGATCCGGACACCGTGGTGCACCTCATAGCGCTGTTTCAGGCCGCGTAAAATGCTGATCGTATCTTCCACGGAAGGTTCGGAGACCAGCACGGGTTGGAACCGCCGTTCAAGAGCGGCATCTTTTTCGATGTATTTACGATATTCGTTGAGCGTGGTCGCGCCGATCATGTGCAGTTCGCCGCGGGCCAGCATCGGTTTGAGCATGTTACCGGCGTCCATTGAGCCTTCCGCAGCACCGGCGCCGACCACGGTGTGCATTTCGTCTACAAATAAGATGACTTCACCGGCTGAATCGGTGATCTCTTTTAAAACAGCTTTCAAGCGTTCCTCGAATTCGCCGCGGAACTTTGCGCCTGCGACCAGAGAGCCGAGGTCCAGAGCCACGATCTTTTTATTTTTGAGTCCTTCAGGCACATCGCCGTTCACGATCCGCTGAGCCAGTCCTTCAACCACTGCCGTCTTGCCGACGCCGGGTTCACCGATCAGGGCAGGGTTGTTCTTGGTCCGGCGGGAAAGGATCTGCACCACCCGGCGGATTTCCTCATCTCGCCCGATCACGGGATCAAGTTTTCCCGTCCGAGCCAGGGCTGTCAGGTCACGGCCATATTTCGCCAGGGCTTCATAGGTCGATTCCGGGTTCTGACTGGTCACACGCTGCGTACCGCGCACTTCCTTCAGGGCTTTCAGGATCGCGTCCTTGGTCAGGCCATAGCTGGCGAGGCGTTTCCCTTCCGAACTGTCGGTCAGGCCGAGCAGCAGGTGTTCTGTGGAAATATATTCGTCCGACATGCCTTTGGCATATCGTTCAGCTGCGTTGATCGCATCCGAGGTCTGCTTGGATAATCCGGGCTGGCCGCCGCCGTCGCTAAAAACCTTCGGGCGGTCATCCAGTTCTTTTTGGACTTCCTCACGTAATGCCAGGGGACTGCCGGCGACTTTGGTCACAATAGCAGGCACCACACCCTGTTCCTGGTTAAGCAAAGCTAACAGCAGGTGAGCGGGCTCGATCTGTTGGTGATGTAAATCATTGGCGAGCTGTTGGGCACTCAGTAGTGCTTCCTGGGCTTTTTGGGTGAATTTATCCAATTCCATAATTGCTTGTACTCCTTTTCATTTTCTAGCGGTGGCTGATCCGTACGTCGTCGTGATATTTGGCACAAGCATTTCAGCCACCCTATTTATTTTTTCTATCCTTTAAATCATATTGGTGCCGTGTCTGAATATTGTTAATGAAATATCAGATTAATGCTAACGAGGCAGATTGGATGTTATTGAAGCCGTCCAGTTTACAATTTATAACGAGATTCAGAAATGAGTATTGAAATCAGTAACGTCCAAAAATTGGGCATCGTCATCTATCAGGAAGCCTGGGATAACCGGAAACGGATTGCGGAAGAGAACGCTTCAAATGCGAACCCCGAATCCTTTGTCTGCTGCATCCGCCTCGAAAGATCGCCTGCATTGGGGTAATGTCGATGCGAGGGTCATCTCCAGGCAGGTTTTACCCTGGATGTGGTTCCAAACTCGCGTTATTTGCAGGTATCATCCCGAGCGGGTTGGACCAGGTTGAACTGACCAGTATCGCTGCACCGGTTGGCGAACCTGTTGATGTTAAAAGGGTTGAAAATCAGGTCATCGATGCGTTTGGCGAGGTATTTGGCAGTAAAATGGCAACCGAGGAAATGGATGTATTTATTTTGAATAGTTTGACATCCCTCGTAAAAGTCATTAAACTAAGAATAGCAATTAATCCAGATAGTAGAGCTGAATGAAGGAGGTTCAATGGCAGCCCCAATTTTCCAACTGACAATGCGTTCCGGCCCAACACCGGGTAAGACCTATCCCCTTGAAAAGCAGGAAGTCCTTTTAGGTCGGGATCTCGTCAATGATATCGCCATCAGTGATCCGGAAGTATCCCGGCGCCATGCGCGTTTCCTGATGCAGGAAGACAATGTCATCATTGAAGATCTGGGTTCGACCAATGGTACTTTCCTGAATGGACAACGGATTTCCACTCCTCAGCAATTACGCTCGGGCGATGTGATCACCTTCGGTGAGAATATCGTGGTGGTCTTTGAGAAATCGTCCTATGACCCGGATGCCACAGTGGTTTCCATGGGTATGGATAACACCGTGCAGCCAGCCGTACCTGATCAGCAGCCGCCTACGCCGAGGTCATCTTATGGTGTGATCCCTCAGCAGCAGCCTGTTCAACAGCAACCGCAGGCCTACCAGCCACCTGTCCAGCAGCCCGAACCGATGCCGCGGCCGAAAGCTAAGAAGAAGGGGCTCCCGACCTGGTTGATCATCCTGATCATTGCGATTGTTGTGATTGCCTGTGTGATCGCGGTGACGCTGTATTTCATGCCGGCATCATGGTGGTGTGCACTAACTTTCAATATGCTCGCAGGCTGCCCGATACCTTAACCACATTTCTTGATAAATCAAATCCCGGAGTGAACACTCCGGGATTTTTAGTATACGTGAATAAGATGTTCTTTACGGTGTTATCGTTGATAAATGCAGGTCCGGCAGCGGCCAGCCAATGCTGTATTGAGAGAGGGGTATACCTGGTAGAGAAACTGCGTCGAGGATGGTATTCACTCTGTTCAGATCTTCTTCTATTACACCATAATCCCTGTCACGAAACGCCTGATGGATGGTAAGGAAGAGGCTTTCAACGATCACGTTAAAGGGTGATTTCTCCCGGCTGTTATAATCGCCCACGATCTGTTCTTCCCGCATTTTATCCAATGGCGGCCACCAGGCGGTCTGGAAGTTCGCGCTGGGTATGGCAATCGATTGATATCTGCGGATGGCATCATAAACATCGATGGTCAGGCGGACATCTGAGAGGGTATTTTCCTCAGGTGTAACCGTTTTGAGATAGGCGATATAATCCGCTTCCAATGTTGCCAAATCCAGCCCGAAATTGGCCTGAAGGCCGTTATTGATGACCTCAGCGTCATTCTTGCCGTCCTGCAGGTTGAAGTAAAAATCCAGATAATCGTCCCATCCCCATCGGTCAACCATATAGGCAATCAGCGCGCCGGCTTCCATGTAACCTGTCTCGTGTTGGACATCATAGAAATGATTGACGATCTCGGTGAGCGGCACATATCGTTCGAGGATCAGCAGAGATGCCGCCTGCTCCAGCAGAGGAGCTTGATGGTAATGTCCGCCCGAAAGATAAACGGCTAACCCTTCGGCGAGCAGCGATGGTCGGGGGCCTTCTCCGTTCAGTGCCCGGTCGAGTACATGCACGATCTCGTGGTGGGCCAGGATTGGCAAATCGATGCCCATCCAGTTGCGATGGGAATAGGTCATCACTGCTTCATCAGTGGCAAAACCGCCCTGTCCGATGACCTGCGGAACCAGTGTCAATGTGAGATGTTCTTCCAGGGGAAAAGGTTGACCAGGGTTGTCCGGGAGGAACTGATGGATCGCACTTACAGTCTCTTCCTCCAGGATCGCTTTGACCTGGTCGATATCCCGGGCGGCATCAGAATCGCTGATGTAATAAATCGTACAGCAGGAAGTCTCCACGGACTGCCAGGTTTGTTCCGGGCCTGGTTTGGCAGGCAGCAGGTTGATCCCGGCCTGGAATGATAATCCGATATCAGGGATATCGAAAAGGAAGTCCATAAAACCCGGCTCATCCTCGCTGGTATCTACGAACCAGTAGAAGATTGCTTCCTGGTTATGTGTAAAAGTGACCTCAGCGATGGGCTTGCTGGGTTCGGATACCGGCGCAATCGAGATTGCTACATCATTAAGATCGCCATCACCATGATAGGTCACACGTGCGCTGATGAAATCACCCACATAAAAAGGCGCGACAGGGTAGAATTCCACCGTAAAATCTTCCGGGATAATTGATTCTGGTGCTTTGATGGTTTGACTGCTGAACAGGTTCCCCCAAAGAAGCCCAAAAATGGTCGAAATGGAAAATATGACCCGAGTTAACATAAATCAGATTTTACCCAAGTATTATTAATGAAATATATGACCATTAATGAGTAAATCGACCCTGTTTCCGTATGCTATAATGACCCATTAGCAGGCTTGAAGACAATAAATAACAACCAAGGTGAAGAAATTTATGTTCAAAAAAATAGGAAAACTCTTCGGCGGCGATCCCTTTCAGCGAAAAATTGATGCCTTACAGGACACGATCGATCAGATCAATGCCCTTGAACTGGAATATGAAGCGCTGAGCAATGAAGCGCTGGCTGCCAAGACGGCTGAATTCAAGCGTCGGCTTGCCGGTGGCGAGACTCTGGATGATCTGCTTGTGGAAGCCTTTGCGACCGTCAGGGAAACCAGTAAGCGTATGCTGGGACAGCGCGACTACGATGTACAGTTGATCACGGGTATCACCCTCCATCGCGGCGGGATCGCCGAGATGAAAACAGGTGAGGGCAAAACCCTGGCTTCTACCCTGGCGCTTTATTTAAATGCCTTATCTGAAAAAGGCGCCCACCTGGTGACGGTTAACGATTACCTGGCGCGGCGTGATGGACGCTGGATGGGGAAGATCTTCCGTTTCCTGGGTTTGTCGGTCGGCATCCTGCAGATGGCAGCACGGACAGAGAATGGGCGGAAAGCTTTTGTCTACGAGCCGGCCGTCCGCTCACCAATTGAAGAGCAGGACCAACTCATGATCGTGGACCGGAAAATGGCCTATGAAGCGGATATCACTTACGGCACCAACAACGAATTTGGTTTTGATTACCTGCGTGATAACCTGGCCCGGTCGAAAGAAGAGAAAGTCCAAAGAGGACATAATTACGCCATCATCGACGAGGTCGACAACATCCTGATCGATGAAGCTCGAACGCCGCTGATCATTTCCGGGCCTTCGCATGAAGATTCGGAATGGTATATACGGATGTCGCAGATTGTGAAGCAGCTCTTGCCGGAAGATTACGAGGTCAGTGAGAAGGACCACACCGTGACTCTTTCCGAGATTGGTCTGGCGCATGTTGAGGAGTTGTTGGGGTCGCCGTTGCGAGATCCCGAACGTCCCGAGGATATTACCCCGGAACAGGCCCGGCTGTTGGGTTTCCTGGAGCAGGCTTTACGGGCGGAGTACCTTTTCCATCGCAATAAGGACTATATCGTCCAAAGCGGTGAAGTGGTGATCGTGGATGAATTCACCGGCCGCCTGATGCCAGGCCGCCGCTGGTCCGATGGATTGCACCAGGCTGTTGAGGCCAAAGAGAACGTCAAGGTGCAGGCGGAAAACGTAACCTACGCCACCATTACGATCCAGAACTACTTCCGGATGTATGATAAGCTCGCCGGTATGACCGGTACGGCTTTAACCGAATCCGAGGAGTTTTACCGGATCTATGGGTTGGAAGTCTTGCCGGTACCGATGCACCTGGAATACCGCGCGATGGGTGACAACCCCGACCTGGTTGAAGCACAGGACCGGGATGAGTATGGCTATAAATTTTCCTATTATCACCAGCCGGGTGACGAAGACCAGCGGCCGGTATTTTGGATGCGAAAAGACTATCCGGATGTGGTTTACCGTTCAGAGGAAGCCAAACTTCGCGCCATCGTCAAAGAGATTGTGCATTATCATGTTTTGGGTCGTCCCCAACTGGTCGGTACTTCGTCCGTGGAGAATTCCGAACGTCTTTCAGAGCGTTTGAATGGGTCAAACGTGCGCCGGCTGGCAGAAATTTTCCTGATCCGGGATGCCTATATTAAACATCACAATTTGAAGGACCGGGACGTTATGTCCACCCCGGAACTGGAGGTCCTCCACCAGCCGCTGGACCAACTCCACAGCCCTGAGATGCGCCGGTTAGCGCGGGAATTTAGCCTGACTTCTCTCAGCCCTTTGGATCAAGGCAACCAGATCGCCATTCTGGAAGCTTTTGACCTGCCGGCTGAATCTTGGGAACGTCTTGCAGATACGATCAATGGAGGTGTGCCGCACAAGGTCTTGAATGCCCGAAAGCACACCGAAGAATCGAAGATCATTGCTGATGCGGGTGCGTTTGGGGCGGTGACCATCGCCACCAATATGGCCGGCCGTGGTGTGGATATTAAGTTGGGCGGTGAACTGCCGGAAGAGACGTTGACGGCCGTCAATCAACTGCTGGCAGAATCCGGCGTTGAAGACCCGTATGACATGCGCATGGGGGAACGCCTGCAAGCACTCCAGAATATTCCTGAATCTGAATACGGAGATGCTGCCGAAGAAGTGGTGGCGTTCTTGCGGTATATGGATGAAATGCGGCGGGTACGTGAACTGGGCGGGTTGCACGTGATCGGCTCTGAACGGCATGAAGCCAGACGGATCGACAACCAGCTGCGTGGTCGTGCCGCCCGCCAGGGTGATCCGGGTTCCTCGCGGTTCTATCTCTCACTCGAAGACGACTTGATGAAGTTGTTTGGCGGCGCCCAGGTAGAGGGGCTGCTGACACGGTTGAACATTGATGAAGATGTGCCGATCGAAAGCGGGATCATTGGCAAGTTGGTGGAATCTTCCCAAACTCGGGTGGAAGGCGCTAACTTCGACGTTCGCAAGCACCTGCTTGAATATGACGATGTGCTCAATTCACAGCGTGAGCGTATTTATGAACAGCGCGATCGCATCTTTGATAAGGAAGACTTGCGCGAAGATGTTGACGCCATGCTGCGCACGGAAATTAAACGACGGGTCGAGGAGGGCCTTAAGGATCAGGAAGGTCCCTGGAAGCTGCTGGCTTACCTTGAAGATACCCAGCCGCCAATTGACCTCGGGGGTGTGATCTATCCGTCCTACACCTTGAAATTGATGATGGATCAGGTCGGCTCGCCAAAATCAATTAACGAACTAAAAAAATCGCTTTTGGAATTGGCTCAGGAAGCGCTTGAATCCTGGCATGATCACCTGCATAACTGGGCGGAGGATTTGATCCAGCGTTCAGAGATGGGTTACGAGAACCAGTACGCTGAGCGTGCGGATGGGTTGGACACTTTTGTTGAGGGCCTGGGTTATGAAGAACCCGGCCAGCAGCGGGACATCAACACCGAACTCTCCAACCTGCTGCATATCCCGTTGAGGTTGTCCGCTGAGACGATTGAGGGACTGCGCCAGGGGTCAGATGAGGCGATGGACGATGTTCGGGGCCAGATCAGGGCAGTATTGATGCAGATCTTCCTGAGGCGACTGATCCTGACCTTTGAGCGGCGCTTGAACGATAGCTGGAACCTGAAGCCATCTGATCTGATGTCTGATTCATGGGACGTGATTCACGAAACCCTGATCGGGCGCGTGGACGATACCCTCCGGGGCAGAGCGCACTATGTGCTGGGTGAGGAAGGTGAAATCGCGCGGGACTTGGAAGCCAACAGCGAACTGCTGGAGAAGGCATTGCATGACCCGGGCGCAATGATGCGCCTTCTGGTAATGATGACTCAGGGACGAGTGATCACTTTTGATGAACAATCCCACCAGCGGAAAATGAAGGCGACCTTACGGTTGACCTATATCTTCCTGGCAGCCCGTGAATTGGAAGGAGAACCTGTTGTGGAGATCCAGCAGGACGTGCTGGCGCACCTGGAAACGGCGCAGGATAAGTTGGGTGAGGTCTGGGGTGGTGCCGAACTGGATCGCTTGCATAACGCCGGGCGAACGCTCAGCGCGACGACGCCGGATTGGCGGCAGCGACTGAAGGATGCCATCGGTGAATCGACCTATGAACGCGTAAAAGACATGCCGGTGGACCAATTAAGTGGAGAAGACCGGCAAAAAGTGGTGACGGCCCTTGGGCGGTTTTCCCAAAACCGTCTATACAGGCAGCTGCTGCTTTCCAAGATCTCCGAACTATGGGTTGAATATTTAACACAGGTGGAAGCTCTGCGAGTCTCGGTCGGGATGGAAGCTTACGGCCAGCGTGACCCGCTGGTCCAGTATCGAGGTAAGGCGAGCGAAATGTTCTCTCGCTTGTTAACCGATATCCGGGCCGGCGTGATTGACCAGATGTTCCGGGCCAGGCTGGTTAGCGGAGAGGAACTTCGGAAAATGCAGCAATCTTCGCAGAAGGCGAATACCCAGGCAGCCGGAAACGGAAACGGTCAGGAGTCTCAGAAAAAGAAAAGCCGCAAACGGCATTAATCACGATCAACACGAGGGAAGATGCATATATTAGTCACAAATGATGATGGTGTGCAGGCACCGGGTTTGCTCGCGCTCACACAGGCGATGCGAAAGTTTGCTGATAAGGTGACCGTGTTGGCACCTGACCATAACTGGTCAGCTTCAGGTCATGTCAAAACGCTTCACCGACCGCTGCGAGTGAGTGAGGTCGAATTGGCCGATGCCAGTAAGGCCTGGGCGAGTGACGGGGCACCGTCAGATTGCGTCGCGCTCGCACAGCTTGGTTTCATCCCGGAAAAGATCGATATGGTAGTATCGGGGATCAATCCGAACGCCAATATCGGCCACGATGTCACCTATTCCGGCACAGTAACCGCTGCCATGGAAGCAGCAATCTGGGGGATCCCTGGCGTGGCCGTCTCTATTGACCGACCGGAAGATTTATCCGGCGCGGTGGACTATCAATATGCAGCAGAAGCCGCCCGGCAGATCGTCCAATGGCTTACATCACAACCCGACTTACCGACCGACACGATCCTGAACGTCAATGTTCCATATGGACCGTTGTCGGAGATGAAGGGTTTCAAATTGACCCGCCAGGGTTTGCGGATCTACAGGGATGAACTTGTTCGCAGGCTGGACCCGCGCGGCAAACCTTACTACTGGATCGGTGGAGATACGCCCACCGGTGTGGAAGAACCCGGCACAGATTACGGTGCATTATTGGCCGGTTATGTCTCAATCACACCGATTCAGCTCGATCTGACAAGCCAGAAATTGTTGAAATGGATGCGGGATCAAGGTTTGGAGACATTTCTTCAACAATAATTGACATTTTAAGGTTTAAAAACCGATTCTCCCTTGACAAGGAAATAAGAATCGGTATAATCCTTCTTCGTGCTTAAAGCACAGGTCTTGTTCAGAAATGAGCGGATCCATAACAAAGGAATATCGACCAGTGTCTTGAGAATGAAGGGAACGAAGTCGCAGCGGAAACCCAAAACGACTTTGATAAATTGCTTGACATCAGACAAGGTTTATAGTAATATAAACTTCCCCTCAAAAAGGGGTGATGATCTTGCCTGGAAACAAGCAGATCCTTGAAAACTGAAGACGCAGAGCGCGAGCAGAAAAATCCAGCAAGTTGCCACAAAGCAACGATTTAGGCGGCCGGTGTTAGCGAGAAGACATCGGCGCTTTTGTCTGAAAAAAAGTATCGCAAGAAAAATGCTTATTGACAGACAACGTCTGGCTGGGTAGAATCAAGCTCTCGCTTTGAGAGATTGCACCTTAACAACTGAAGAGTGATAGGAAGATGACAAACCTCGTCAATGAAAGATAAGATCGAATCAGATCTAACAAATCCGCTAACAAAAGAACGAAACACCTTTTTAGGTGATATTTTTTGCGGAGAGTTTGATCCTGGCTCAGGATGAACGTTGGCGGCGTGCCTAATACATGCAAGTCGAACGAAGAGCTCTAAGTAGCAATACTTGGAATACTCTTAGTGGCGAACGGGTGAGTAACGCGTTGGTGACCTGCCCCAAAGAGAGGGATAACAGTTCGAAAGGACTGCTAATACCTCATGTTATCATTTGGATTAGAACCCTTATGATTAAAGGAGCTTGCTCCACTTTGGGAGGGGCCTGCGTCCCATCAGCTAGTTGGTAGGGTAATGGCCTACCAAGGCTATGACGGGTAGGGGACCTGAGAGGGTGGCCCCCCACAATGGAACTGAAACACGGTCCATACACCTACGGGTGGCAGCAGTAGGGAATATTGGTAATCTGCGAAAGCGGGAACCAGCAACGCCGCGTGCGCGATGACGGCCTTCGGGTTGTAAAGCGCTTTTCAAGAGGAAGAGGAAGGACTGTACTCTTGGAATAAGTCTCGGCTAACTACGTGCCAGCAGCCGCGGTAACACGTAGGAGGCAAACGTTATCCGGATTTACTGGGCGTAAAGCGCGTGCAGGCGGTTTGGTAAGTTGGACGTGAAAGCTCCTGGCTCAACTGGGAGAGGTCGTTCAATACTGCCAGACTTGAGGATGGTAGAGGGAGGTGGAATTCCAGGTGTAGTGGTGAAATGCGCAGATATCTGGAGGAACACCAGTGGCGAAAGCGGCCTCCTGGACCATTCCTGACGCTAAGACGCGAAAGCTAGGGTAGCAAACGGGATTAGAGACCCCGGTAGTCCTAGCTGTAAACGATGTGAACTTGGCGTCGGTGGGATTAAATCCATCGGTGTCGAAGCTAACGCGATAAGTTCACCGCCTGAGGACTACGGCCGCAAGGTTAAAACTCAAAGGAATTGACGGGGACCCGCACAAGCAGCGGAGCGTGTGGTTTAATTCGTTGCTACACGAAGAACCTTACCTAGGTTTGACATATAGGTTGTAGGGAACTGAAAAGGGACCGACCCTTCGGGGAGCCTATACAGGTGTTGCATGGCTGTCGTCAGCTCGTGTCGTGAGATGTTCGGTTAAGTCCGCTAACGAGCGCAACCCTCGCCGTATGTTATACGTGTCATACGGGACTGCCGGTAAAAAGCCGGAGGAAGGTGGGGATGATGTCAAGTCAGCATGACCTTTATATCTAGGGCTACACACACGCTACAATGGTCTGTACAATGGGTAGCCAAGCCGCGAGGCGGAGCCAATCCTAAAAAGCAGGCCTCAGTTCAGATTGCAGTCTGCAACCCGACTGCATGAAGCCGGAGTTGCTAGTAACCGCAGGTCAGCAATACTGCGGTGAATACGTTCCCGGGTCTTGTACACACCGCCCGTCACGTCATGGAAGCTGGCAACGCCTGAAGCCAGTATCCTAACCCTCACGGGAAGGAGCTGTCTAAGGCGGGGTCGGTGACTGGGACGAAGTCGTAACAAGGTAGGTGTACCGGAAGGTGCGCCTGGATCACCTCCTTTCTATGGAGAACATACGAACATGCCTAAGGGTATGGGCGTCACTCCAAACTAAAGGTGCCTCTCAGCGGTGAGGGGCATGCGTTGAACGAAGTGTAAATTTTCCTGTCACTCTTCAGGGGTTGAGGTTAAATCCCTCTCGGGCTATTAGCTCAGCTGGTTAGAGCGCGCCTCTGATAAGGGCGAGGTCTCTGGTTCGAGTCCAGAATGGCCCACTGTGCCCGGCGAGCTGGGTGCATCTCTACTGGGGATGTAGCTTAGTTGGGAGAGCGCCGCCTTTGCAAGGCGGAGGTCGTGGGTTCGAGTCCCATCATCTCCATATGCTGGGCTAAAAACCCAGAAGTAGGACTCGTGTCGGTTGACATGAGATGGTTGCTGCAAAATGAAAGACCATAAGCGGCAACCATCGCCGGTCAACCGGCGTATTGGCTAGAAAGCCAACGTACTTTACCAATTGAATAGTAATGACATCAAATTGTAGGCCGAAATCTTATTTAAGATTTCAATTAAACAAATAATAGCAAGTGTATGCAAGATTAAAGATGCATATTAGAAAGAGCATCGATTTCTCCGCATCACGTGTGAAGCTACTAAGAGCTTACGGTGAATGCCTTGGCGCTAAGTGCCGAAGAAGGACGTGGGACACTGCGATAAGCCTCGGGGAGCTGTGAACAAGCTTTGATCCGGGGATTTCCGAATTGGGAAACCAGCTGTTGCGAACCAACAGCATCACATGCTGAATATATAGGCATGTAGAAGGGAACCTGGGGAACTGAAACATCTAAGTACCCAGAGGAAAAGAGATTATTCCCCTAGTAGTGGCGAGCGAACGGGGATTAGCCCAAACCGACATAGTTTACTGTGTCGGGGTTGTAGGGTCCGGCAAATGAGAGTTATAAATTGAGTGGCTAGTAGAATGGTATGGAATAGCCAACCACAGAAGGTGAAAGTCCTGTAGACGAAAGCCAATCAACTCTCGCTGGATACCTGAGTACTACCGGGCACGCTAATCCGGTAGGAAGCAAGGGAGTCCACTCTCTAAGGCTAAATACACTCAGCGACCGATAGTGAACAAGTACCGTGAGGGAAAGGTGAAAAGTACCCCTGTTAGGGGAGTGAAAAGAACCTGAAACCGTAAGCTTACAAACAGTCGAAGGGCTATGATGTGTCGGTGCTATGGTGAAAGCCTGTGCGCGGCATAATGCCTGACGGCGTGCCTTTTGGAGAATGAGCCTGCGAGTTAATTTCTGTGGCGAGGTTAAGGGAGTTACACCCGGAGCCGGAGCGAAAGCGAGTCTTAATAGGGCGACAGTCGCAGGGATTAGACACGAAACCAGGTGAGCTACCCATGGCCAGGTTGAAGCGGGTCTAAACGCCCGTGGAGGACCGAACCCACTAATGTTGCAAAATTAGGGGATGAGCTGTGGGTAGAGGTGATATGCCAAACGAACTTGGAGATAGCTTGTTCTCCCCGAAATAGCTTTAGGGCTAGCGTCATGTGTTAAATAACGGAGGTAGAGCACTGAATGGGCTAGGGGGCTCACTGCTTACCAAACCCAATCAAACTCCGAATGCCGTTATTCGAGAGCATGGCAGTCGGACTCCGGGAGATGAGTTTCGGGGTCGAAAGGGAAAGAGCCCAGACCATCGGCTAAGGTCCCCAAATTCAAGCTAAGTGGGAAACGATGTGAGGTTACTGAAACAACCAGGAGGTTAGCTTAGAAGCAGCTATCCTTTAAAGAGTGCGTAATAGCTCACTGGTCGAGTGATCTTGCGCGGAAAATTTAACGGGGCTAAGCTTGATACCGAAGCCATGGGTTCTAGATTTATCTAGAGCGGTAGGGGAGCGTTCTGTCAGCAGTGAAGGTTGACCGTAAGGACAGCTGGAGTGGACAGAAGTGAGAATGCAGGCATGAGTAGCGTAAAACACGTGAGAACCGTGTTCACCGTATGTCTAAGGTTTCCGACGCCAGGTCGTTCCGCGTCGGGTTAGTCGGGGCCTTAGCCGAGGCCGAGAGGCGTAGGCGATGGATAACCGGTCAACATTCCGGTACCACTTAAAACGAGCGATGGAGGGACGCATAGAGGTAAGCCAGCCTGAGATTGGAAGTTCAGGTGAACCATGTGTCAGACGTTGATAGTCCGCAGGTAAATCCACGGACCGAGTTGAGACATGGTTGCGAGTTTATAAGACGTAAGTGAGCTGACCCTTAGTGCCAAGAAAAGCTTCTAAGTGTTGACTTTTAAGTGCCCGTACCGCAATCCGACTCAGGTAGACGGGTAGAATATACCAAGGTGAACGGGAGAACCTTCGTTAAGGAACTCGGCAATTTAGCCTCGTAACTTCGGGATAAGAGGTGCCCTTTGACGTGAAAGTTTACTTGAGCGTTGGAGGGTCGCAGTGAAATGGCTCTAGGGACTGGTTAACAAAACCACAGGTCTCTGCAAAACCGTAAGGTGACGTATAGGGGCTGACACCTGCCCAGTGCCGGAAGGTTAAAGGGAGAGGTTAGCGCAAGCGAAGCTTTGAACTGAAGCCCCGGTGAACGGCGGCCGTAACTATAACGGTCCTAAGGTAGCGAAATTCCTTGTCGGGTAAGTTCCGACCCGCACGAATGGTGTAACAACTAGAGCAGTGTCTCAACGAAGGACCCGGCGAAATTGAAATGGCTGTGAAGATGCGGCCTACCCGCAGTAGGACAAAAAGACCCCGTGGAGCTTTACTGCAGCTTGACATTGAGTTTGGACATTATCTGTGGAGTATAGGTGGGAGGCTATGAAGCTAGGGCGCTAGCCTTGGTGGAGCCATCAGTGAAATACCACCCTGGTAATGTTTAGACCCTAACCCTCGTCCGTTATCCGGAGAAGGGACAGTGTCAGGTGGGCAGTTTGACTGGGGCGGTCGCCTCCTAAAAGGTAACGGAGGCGCCCAAAGGTTCCCTCAGGCTGAATGGAAACCAGCCGTTGAGTGTAAAGGCACAAGGGAGCTTGACTGCAAGACCAACGCGTCGAGCAGAGACGAAAGTCGGGCTTAGTGATCCCACGCTTCTGAGTGGAAAGGGCGTGGCTCACCGGATAAAAGCTACCCCGGGGATAACAGGCTAGTCAGGTCCAAGAGTCCATATCGACGACCTGGCTCGGCACCTCGATGTCGGCTCATCGCATCCTGGGGCTGGATAAGGTCCCAAGGGTCGGGCTGTTCGCCCGTTAAAGCGGTACGCGAGCTGGGTTCAGACCGTCGTGAGACAGGTCGGTCTCTATCCACTGTGGGCGTAAGGGATTTGAGGAGAGCTGCTCCTAGTACGAGAGGACCGGAGTGGACAGACCTCTAGTGTGCCAGTTGTCGTTCCAACGGCATCGCTGGGTAGCTACGTCTGGCAGAGATAACCGCTGAAAGCATCTAAGTGGGAAACTCGCTCCAAGATTAGATCCCTGTAATCCAGTAAATGGAGTAAGATCGCAGGTAGACCACCTGCTTGATAGGCAGTATGTGTAAGCGTAGCAATACGTTTAGCTAAACTGTACTAATGATCGAGGGCTTTATCACGTGATGTGGAGAACTCGGTGCTTTTTCGCCTCAATTAAAATGTCATTATTATTCATTGGTATCTTTAACAATTTGTGTAAAATTGTCCCTTGGTGATTTGAGCGGTGAGGCTACACCCGGTAACATCCCGAACCCGGTCGTTAAGCTCGCCAGCGCTGATGGTACTTGGGGGGTAACCCCCTGGGAGAGTAGGTCATTGCCAAGGGACTTTTTTCTTTAAGGCGGATTGCCAGCGCACCACACGTCATCATCCCTGCAAATTTTATTGATTTCGAGTATAATAACTTCCCGGTGCGTTCAGTTCTTTTGAACGCGCTAATCTGCCTTGGGACCATAACAAGGTTGGTTTGGACCTTTCCTCCCAACCCGTGATTGTTCCAAAGAATCTCCTCTTGGAAGGGAGGTGAGGGTTTTGGCCCGTGTCGTTTTACGACCAAATGAATCTCAAGAACAACTGCTCCGGCGTTTTCGAAAGCAGGTTGTCAAAAGCGGCGTGTTGAGCACGATCCGACGCAAACGCTGGTTCATTTCGAAAAGTGAACTTCGTCGTATTGAGAAGAAAAAAGCCATTCGGCGTTCTCACAGCAAGAGTGAGTGATCGTAGCTAATGTATTAATTTGTACCTGGAGGTGCTATGGCAAAAGAGGACGATAAATTAACGGTGGAGGGTACCGTGGTTGAAGCTTTACCCGGTACTCAATTTAGGGTTGAGTTGGAAAATGGATCGGAGATCCTGGCTTATCTCTCCGGCAAGATGCGGAGACATTATATCCGGATCCTCCTGGGCGACCGTGTAAGACTTGAGGTCTCGCCTTATGACCTGACCCGTGGCCGTATTGTTTATCGTTATCGTCGTCATTCAGCATCTCTCAGATCAGAATCTGAAAAGTAAATCACTTTCCCCGGTAATTGCAGAAAATTACCGGGGAATTTTTTTAATAAAGAACGATTAGCGGTAAAATGGCTTTATGATCGCTGCCTCATCATCCTCCCTTGTAAATTCAAACCATATCCGTAAATTGGATGTCTCCCGTGACCTCAATGCGGTCGCGGACCTGATCGAAATCTGTTTCCCGATCCATCTGGATAAGGACGGACAAACCTACATTCGGCAGATGCGGCAGGCTGCTCGCGATATGCGTTATGTCAGCTGGCTTTCCACGCTTTCAGATATCGGTAAAAATCAGGCATCCGGATTCGTCTGGGAAGAGCATGGGCAGATCCTCGGCAACCTCTCTTTGATCCCTTTTCAACAGGGACGGGATCGAGTTCACTTGATTGCGAATGTGGCTGTGCTGCCTGAACATCGCCGGAAAGGCATCGCCCGTGCGCTGACCCAAAGGGCGATTGATTATCTGCGCAGACAGCACGAATCCCGAACCTGGCTCCAGGTGCGAGAGGATAACCCCGGGGCACAGGCTCTCTATCGCTCGGTGGGATTCACCGACCAGTTCATCCGTACCACCTGGCGGATCCGGCCCAGGGACCTCAGAGGGATCGTTGGTTCTTCACAAAAGCTCGCTATCCAAAGGCGAAACAGGGTGGATTGGAACGCTCAACGTTCCTGGCTGGTTGATGCTTATCAACCTCGGCTGCGCTGGAATTTACCGGTCGATTTCGAGAAATTTGAACCCGGTGCTTTCCAATCCTTGAGCAACCTTCTGGAAGGCGTCAGACTGAAGCATTGGACTGTCAAACGCGATGGAAAAAGTGCAGGTGTGATCACCTGGCAAAAGACAGATACCTTTGCCAATAACATCTGGCTGGCATTCGATCCGGAATTCGAGGATCTTGCACTGCCTTGGGCTTTGTCACAGGTCCTAAGTCGGCTTCCCAGTCTTCACTCCTTGTCGGTGGATTATGCCAGCGACCGATTTCCTGAGGTCTTTGAACAGCTGGGGTTCTATAATTTTCGAACGTTGATTTGGATGACCTGCCCGTTAAATTAAAAAAGGTGGACTTTTTGGGCCACCTTTCTCAGTAATGGATTGAAAAATCCTTTTTCTAGACTTCCTCGTCCAGGATCAAATCTACCAGATCAAGGAATTCCTGCCATTCTTCTTTGAAGAAATGCAGGGTGACGTTGTTCAATTCCAGGTGATAGGTTGTTTCGCTATCGGGTTCTTCGGCTTTCCAGGCCAGGAAGTTCTCGGTTTCAGCGATAGTACTGGTTTCAGGTTCGAGTGAATCACTCATCTTTATTGCTCCTTTTTCTCAATTTGACTTTTCAGTCGTCACATTTATAACACACTTCAGGTTACACACAAAGGGGTAATTACTGCTGTCTTCATCCTCTTTGTTTTGGTTATTCTTATTTTTCCTTTTTGTTCTTCCTTGTAAATTTTAGCCGCACCATCCGGAATTGCTTTTTTATCCATTGGCCGGTTTTTGATCCGAACTTGTGCAGCCATTTACCGAAACGGTCCCATTGTTTCTCGACGAATTGGACCCAACGGGTTTTTTCCTGCGGCTCTTTGGCGTCAATGACAGCCCAGGGGTCTTGATCGGACAGTTTATTCAACAGATAACCGAACACTAATTTCAATGTCGCCAGGACAGGTGCAGCCAGCAGGATTCCGACTATTCCAAGCAGGTTGAAGGCGATCAAAGCTCCAACCAGAACGAGAGCCGGATGTACTTTCAGATTTTCGGACATCACTTTGGGTACCAGCAGGTTGTCCAGCATAGTGTCGATCAGCATGGCTCCGCCCAGAAGAATGATAGCATAGAGACCCGGGGATAAGTTGAAGATGGTTGTCCCTTGCAGCAGGGCCACCAGCCCATACGTGATCCAGGTGACCCAGGCGCCAACATAAGGGATGAACCGGCCGAGGGCGGCAATCAGGGCCAAACCAAAAAAGAACTGGATTCCCATAGTTCCAAGGTAAGTTGTATATATAAGCACGGTGATCAACACCACAATGAGTTGGCCACGGAGAAAGGCATTCCAAATATTACTGAGTTCTTGTCCCATCCGACGAAGATCCGATGTATATCCCGGGATTCGGATATTCAGTATGCTGTTGGGGATACCTTCAGTCTCCGCCAGCAGGAAATAGGAGATCAGCAGTACAAGACCGATCCAAAAGATCACATTTGCAGCCCCAGTAGCGAGTGAACCGGCAAGTGAACCGATCTGTCCGACCACCGGCCGGACGGTACTGACGATTTCACTTGAGATCTGGGTCCAATCCAGACCTGAGAGGGTAAACTGCCAGGGTCCGATGGTGTAGGTTTGCTGGGTTAAATTATTGATCAATGCTGGAATCTGGTCGATGTTGTTTTGAATGAATGTGATCAGGTTCTGGATCTGGTCCACTAATGCCAGCCCACCCCAGGTTAATAGTCCCAGGAAGGCAAGGACAAAGATGACGTAAATGATGGTCACAGCCAGCCGCCAGGGGATCTTTAAGCTTTTTTGAATGAAGTTAGCGATTGGATAGAGAAGGTATGCCAGGACCAGAGCCATAACGATTGGGCCAAGGAAGTTCTGGAATTTCACCAATAACCAGATGGCCAGGGCGACCAGGCCCAAACCGAATACCAGCTTTGTCGTCCAGTTCCATCGCGGAGAGGGTTGGTTGGAAGAGGCGTTTATGGGAGGAGGAGTCTCAGAAGTCACTTTGTTATTCTTTTTCTATTGGCTTTCCATATCGGTTAAGGTTTTGGAAAATACTTGATCCATCCTAATTATACATTAGGGAAAGACTGAACCCAACCACAGAGGCATTTCGAATCCGAGATGACAGTGGCGATTAATTCCGGATCACTTAATTTAACACTCAATATACCATCAGGTTGTTTTGAGTAACCCAGGATATCTATTTTTTCTGAGTATTTAAATATTCTAACCTGATGCATGATAAAATTAATCTGATCGTTAATTAATCCACAAGGAGAACTGAAATGGCGAATAAGAAATTTGTGTTCAACTGGCAGCTTTATCTTGGGATTGTGCTGGTTGTGACCGGTGGGTTGTTTTTGGCGGACCTCTTCCTGCCCATCAGGATCATGCGGTTCTTCTGGCCGCTGTTGATCGTCCTTTTCGGCCTGACCTTCATCGTCGGGATGTTGGTTGCCGGCCGTCCAGGCTCCGGTCTGGCGATCCCCGGAACGATCATAACCACCATCGGTTTGCTGCTCTTCATCCAAAACATTTTCAGGCTCTGGGTGACCTGGGCTTATGCCTGGGCACTGCTGATTTGCGCAACTGGCCTGGGTATCCTGATCATGAACATCTATCTCAAGCGGGTCAGCCTGCGGCGTGTCGGGGGTTTATTGATCGGGATCGGCCTGACCCTGTTCGTGATCTTCGGGATCCTCTTTGAGATCATTCTTAACCTCAGCGGTTCCGGGATTTACAGCGGGATATTCCTGGGTGGCGGCCTGGTATTGCTTGGTTTGTTCGTCGTATTCAGCCGGTCACTTTTCGAACGGAATAGCCATTCCAATGGCGATCAGGATCGCAGTGAGCCGGCAGCCGTGGATGCAAAGTTCGAAGATGTCGAACCAATGCCCACACCTGATGGATCTGCAGTCCAATCCTTGCCCGAAGGTGCGACGTTCACCAAAATCAATTTCAAAAGTTTCGGTGATGTCTTTCTGACCCAGGGAGATGCCTGCGCCTTTAAAATTGAAGGAAACGAAGATCTTTTAGATAATATTCAGGTCAGTGTGGATGATAATACCTTGAATATCAAATTCAAGTCAGATATCACTGATTGGACCGGTTTACGCTGGATGAAAGGTGATAACCACTTGCGTTATTTCGTGACCATGCCCACCATTGAAATGGTTAAGATGGCTGGAGCAGGCACGATGGAAGGTGAAACTTTGAAAGGTGATACGCTTGAGTTGATCCATACAGGCGCCGGGAAAATGACTTTGCGTGGTCTGGAATATCAATCCCTTGAGGTTGAAATGGGTGGTCTGGGTGAGGTCATCCTTACCGGCAGTGTTCAGTCACAGACTGTTGATCTGAGCGGCGCGGGCAGTTACCGGGCTGAAAACCTGCAGAGTCAGGATGCCGAGGTGCTGCTTTCAGGGGCAGGGTCCGCCCAGGTTTGGGCGGTGAATACGCTCAAAGCCACGGTCACCGGCGCCGGCAGTATTAAGTACAAAGGAAGTCCAACTGTTGAACTGTCCAAATCCGGCATTGGTGAAATTAAGCCCTTATAAATGGGAACGTTTGAATAATGATCTATACCCTGACACCCAATCCCAGCATCGATCGTTCGTTAACCATTCCGGAGATCCGGTTCAACAGCGTCTTACGCAGCGAAACCGTCAGACTGGACTGGGGTGGGAAGGGGTTTAATGTTTCAAGAGCTTTGGCTCAATTAGGGGTTGAATCCACGGCAATGGCCTGGGTGGGGGGTGGGACCGGGAAGATGCTTGCGGACGGTCTCCAGCGAATGGGCATCCCGACGGATTTTGTTTGGGTGGACGAAGAAACCCGCACCAATACGATGATCATTGAGGAAGAAGGCGATTGGCATATCAAGGTCAACGAGCCGGGTCCTCCGATTTCCGCTGAAGATATCGACCAATTAATGCAGAAAGCGGAAAGTTATGCCAAGAAGGGCGATCTTTGGGTACTTTCCGGAAGTTTACCTCCCGATGTTCCTGAGAAGTTTTATGCGGAATTGATCACGATGTTCAATGTGCGAGGTGCTAAAGTTTACCTGGATGCGAGCGGTAACCCACTCCGGTATGGCTGCCAGGCTAAACCATTTTTAGTCAAGCCGAACGCTCATGAAGCAGCCCAGATCGTCGGGTTTGCTATCGATGACCAGGAAGATGCCAAACGGGCGGCTTTGCCTTTCCTGCGGATGGGTGTGGAATATTTTGCACTCACCATGGGCGCACAGGGACTGTTGATGGCAAACCAGCATGAGATGGTGTTTGCTTCTCCACCGCGGATGAATGTCCATAATGCCGCCGGATCCGGCGATACAGTCATGGCGGCGATCATTTATGCGCAAATAAATGAAATGTCGCTGGAAGAGACCGCCCAGTGGGCTGTGGCGACAGGCGCAGCTTCTGTGGAAACCAAAGGTGTCAGCGAGTTTTCAATTGAGCGAATACAGGAATTGCTGCCCGAGATTGAAGCCAAAGTCATCAATGTGATGTAGTTGTTTGTTCAGGCAATGGGTTATTCCTTTGCCTGGATAACGTCATCATAAAATTAAAATCATCAGGGCGACGCTTGCGTCGCCCTGATGTGTTTTTGTGTTGTTTTCCCCAAATCTATCTGTGAATTAAAGATTCAGAATATCGTCTCGAAGATCGAACGATTGATGATCAGCTTTTGCTGCTCTGTCGCATCCATTGGTGTGTAATCTTCGCAGGCTTTAAAAACCTTATCCAGCAGCCGGTAATCTCCCGGCGTGCAGATATGAGCCAGTTTGTAACTGAGCGCGAAGTTGATATTCTCCTGGATCTCTTTTTGCTGGTCAAAGGGCATATACCAGGTATGATAGTTATGGGTGCGCTCTCCCCAGGGTTCGCGCGCATCCGATTTGATGATCATCACACCGACATCTTTTTCTTCGCAAAGGTCCAAGAGCTTTACAGCGGATTCCCGGTAGTGTTCATCTGCAAAGAGAGTTGGGTTGACCGGGAAAAGGACTGAATCGAAATCAAAGCGGTTGAGAGCTTCAATGAAAACCGAAGGCGCATGGAACCCGTGGCCTGTGATGCCGATATAGTCAGTGAGGCCTTTCTCCCGCATCTCGATCACAGCTTCCAGAGCTCCGCCTTTTTGCGTGCATTTATCCAGTTCAGTCATCTCGGTCACGGCATGGAGCTGATAGAGATCGAATTTCTCCACCTGCAGGCGGTCCAACGATTCATGGAACTCGTTGGCAGCGCCTTTTTTGGTCCGTTCGGTGGTCTTACACCCCAGGAAGACATCCTTTCGGATGCGCGGCATCCAGGGACCCAGACGGGATTCCGCATTCCCATAGGTGGGGGCGACATCAATATGATTGACCCCTGCTGCCATTACACCTTCCATCACTTTATCGGCCAGGGGTTGATCGATCTGCCCCAGTGCCACCGCGCCAAACACGGCAACGGTGCTCATATGATTGGTTCTTCCAAAACGCCTTTTTTCCATCTACGTTTTCCTCCTTTGCTTAAACGACGATCATGCCGCCGGGACCCTGCCTGCGTTTGAAGGTGGGCAGGTTTTCAGTATCACCTTCGGTCGCGGCTTCGGCCAGGAGCTGGTCAACGATATTGATCTCTTCCCGGGCTGCCTTGAAGGATTCGAGCTCTTCCAGACGGTTCAGCAATAACCGATATTCCTGCATGGATAGAAATACCCCCACACGGTTACCGTCTTTATCGACCAGGTATTTCTCATTCAATGACAGGTTATTCATAGGTCCATTCTTTGTGTCAATGCTGATCTTGTTTTGCTGGGATAAGATCCTGATAAAAATCTTTGGACACTTAATTTTACCCTTTTTCAAATAACATGTAATTTTGGTCTTCTATCCCAAACGTTTTCCGGGATAAAAAAGCCCCGATGGGTTGCCATCGGGGAGTGTAGTTTGATTTACCGATCAGGACAGGCCGAGGATCCGGCCGGTTTCCAGATCGATATCGATATCATAATATGCCGGACGGGTGGGCAGGCCGGGCATCAACCGGATGGGGCCGGCGATCGGATAGAGGAAACCGGCGCCGATCGAAGCCCGTACGGACCGGATCGGGATGCGGAATCCCTTCGGCCGGCCTTTGAGCGCGGGATCATGGCTCAGGCTCAGATGGGTTTTGGCCATGCAGATTGGCAGGTTGTCATATCCGAGGCGAGTATATTCGGAAATCTGTTCCTCCGCTTCCGGTGAATAGTCCACACCGTCTGCGCCATAGATCTCCTTCGCGATGGTTTCGATCTTCTGTTTGATCGGGATATCCAGGGGATAGAGGAAATGGAAATCCGAGGGCATTTCCGCAGCTTTGATCACGGCTTTTCCGAGGTCAACTGCGCCTGCGCCGCCTTCTTCCCAGTGGTTCGTGACGACTGCATCCACGACCTTGCCGCTCTCCAGACAGGTCTGTCGGACCAGTTCAAGTTCTGCATCGGTATCAGTGTGGAAACGGTTGATTGCGACCACGACCGGCACACCGAATTTATTGGCGTTTTCGATATGCGCCATCAGGTTGGTCATACCCTTACGCAAAAGGTCCAGGTTCTCATGTTCGTATTCCGGTGCGAGAGGAGACCCGGCAGAGACTTTGGGTCCACCACCGTGCATCTTGAGCGCCCGGACAGTCGCGACCATCACGACCACATCGGGGATGTTGCCGGAATATCGGCATTTAATATCAAAGAATTTCTCCATACCCATATCGGATCCAAAACCGGATTCGGTGATGACATAATCGGCCAGCTTAAGGCCGATCATATCCGCCATTATGGAGCTGTTGCCGTGGGCAATATTGGCAAACGGCCCGGCATGTACGAAAACCGGGGTGCCTTCAAGGGTTTGCATCAGGGTGGGCTTGATCGTGTCCTTCATCAGTACGGTCGCAGCGCCGGCCACACCGACATCTTCGACGGTGACCGGGCGGCCGTCCATGTCGAAGGCGACCACCATCTTGCCGATCCGCTCGCGCATGTCTTCCAGGCTGATCGCGAGAGCCAGGACGGCCATCAATTCGCTGGCTACGGTGATATAAAAACTGGTCTTCAGGTCGAACCCTTTTTCCGTGGGGCTTTCACCTACCGTGATTCCCCGCAGCAGCCGGTCGTTGGTGTCGGTTGCCCGGCGCCAGGTGAGGGTATCGCGGTTGATGTCCAGGCGGACGAAGCGATGTCGTTCTTCCTCGGTGAGGTCGTTGGGGTCGGTCTTATCGATCCCCAGGTTCCTTAATCGCCCCTGCATGGAAATGCCGAATTTGCGTTTACCGTTCTCATCAGCAGGACATAAGTGATCAAATAAGGTCTCATCACTCTGATAGGTTTCGTGGAACATCCGGGTTTCGACCGCCGCCGCAATCAGGTTGTTGGCTGCCGTGATCGCATGGATATCACCCGTCAGGTGGAGGTTGAAATTTTCCATGGGGATCACCTGGCTGTAACCGCCGCCTGCCGCACCGCCCTTGATCCCAAAGGTGGGACCCTGGCTGGGTTGGCGGATGGCCGTGATGACCCGTTTACCCAGGTGAGCACCCAACGCCTGGCTGAGTCCGACCGTGGTGGTCGTTTTCCCTTCACCGAGAGGTGTGGGGGTGATTGCGGTCACGTCGATATACTTGCCATCCGGGACATCCTTTAGCCGCTGCAGGACTTTGGGATCGACCTTGGCGATAAATTTGCCGTAGGGGTCAAACTCATCCGGCAGAAGCCCAAGTTCTTCAGCCACCAGGGTAATGGGTTTTAAAATAGCCTCCTGGGCGATGACGATATCGGAGGGGACGGGGTTTTTCCGATTGAGTTTTGTAGGTGAAATCGGGGTATTTGGTTTTTGAGCGGCATTCATAGCCATGTGATGAAGATCCTTTCTAACTGTACATCAATAATTCACTTTGAAGAAGTTGCTGTAAATCACAACTTCTCCCACATTTTAATTATGGTTTCAAAGGTCTAAAAAATCAAGAATCATATAAAATTTTCGATGAATTCATTCACGCTGGCGTTACATTGAAAATAACCGGAAATCAAACCGCCCTTCTCATTAGAGAGGGGCGGTTCATTCAGGAGAGAAGGGTCTTCGTTTGGATTAATAAAGGCCTTTGTACCGGATCAGCCAGAGGCCGGTGCCATCCGCTTCCTTGATGGGGAAGAACGGAGAATCGCTGATCTCAGATTCAGCATAGAAACTGGAAGTGGAGACGACCTCCACCCATGATTGACCGTTTTTCAAGGCGACATCGTTACCCTCGGCATCCACAAAGCGCATCGGGCGCAGCAGGCCGGTTTCCTTTTCGTAATCACCGAACTTTGTAGTCCAGAAGATCTCATGCATTTCGCCATCCCTGAAGAGCAGGGCTTTCATAGGCGGCATATTGGTCAGGCTAATGTCGATCAAAGTGGACGCAAGGTAGTTATGCATTGCAAAAATCACGATCACGTTTTCCCGTGTGATCGGTTTGCCATCCAGACGGTCGGTGGACATTACAAATTCGCCGCTGCCATCAGTCTTGATGTCGTAGCGGATATAGGCACCTAACGCCTCGTCATAACGCCACTGGATCTGGTTCAGGTTATTGTAGAATACCCAGGCCATATCGGCCGGCTTGCCGCCTTCAGGCGGAGTGGGTGAGAATTTCATCCCTTCCAGGCTGAAATTGGAACCGGGATAAACTTCGGACCTGGCCAGGGCGATGCTGTAGAGCTGGTTGACGCCGATCAAGGCGCTGTTGATATCACTGCTGTCTGAGCCATAAATGGTCGTTGTATCACTCAGGGTCTGCGCGACGCCGCTGTAGGCGGAAGCCATGACCAGGAAGCCTGAGAACAAGGAGCGGATATCTTCATAGGGCAGACGGCCGGAACGGATGGGGCCGATGCTGGCAGAACTCGTGGCCGCGCCATCACCGCCGGAATCGCCTGTCGTACCGCCTTCAGTACTGCTGCTTCCGGTGGAACCACCCGAATTTTGACCTTCGGTCAACCCGCTGACCTGCTGCGGGAAGCCGCCGAAGAAGATTGCCAGGAAACGCGTCATCCCTTCGCCGATCGTGATCTCGTAGACGAACGGGCTTGAATTCAAACCGGATTGCGGCCGGGCTGAAGCCGGGAAGTTGGATACGGAGATCAGTGCCGGCGGGAGTTTCAGTAATTCGGGGTCGGCCGGTTTACCTGTCAGGGGGTTGATGTCCGCGGGGAATCCGGTTGGGCCGTAGGTGCCATCCATGGTAACCTGAGTACCCTCGGGTGTTTCGGTCGCCGCAGGGTCGGTCGTAACTTCAGTTGCCACAGGCGTTTCGGTCTCATCCATGGCTGTATCAGGAGTGGAAGATTCAACCGAAGCGGCTTCTGTCTCAGTTTCCTTGACGGAAATTGTGGCTTCGACGGTTTCCTCCTCAGTCCCTGCGCTGCCGACCATGGTCTGCAATGAAGCCGGCAGGCTGCAGGAGGTCAGGATCAAGGTCAAAATCATTAACAGGGAGAGGGTCAAAAAGATCTGTTTTTTCATAGAAAATCCTTCAACTGGTAAATTGTGAACTAACGATAATAATTCCTTCATATTATACCGGGCGGCATACTCAAGATTAGACTAAATACTATCAATATGCTATCATTTGGTATTGGAAGCCACATGATATGAAAAGGAACAAGTCAAACCATCATATGCTGGAAGAAAAAGGCCCAAATTTGCTTTTCCTATCCGGTTTGCGGCAGGGGGAAGAAGTGCAGATCAATGGCAATCTGTGCATCATCGGTCGTGACCCTTCTGCTGAAATCCAGCTTGATTCACCTTTCATTTCCAGGCAGCATGCAGAGATCCGCCGAGATGGCGGTTATTGGTACATACTCGACCTTTTCAGCAAGAATGGGGTTTTCCGGAATAAGGCCCGGATCGAGCCAGGCGAACCTGTCCAGCTGCATGACCGGGATGAAATCCAGATCGGGAGTTTGAGTGTTTTCAAGTTCCGGGATCCGGAATCCACCATTCACGAATCCCAGATCAGGATGAATGCACCCGGTTTGTGGATGGACGAGCCCAACCGGGATGTCTATATCCTGGAGAGACGGCTGGACCCGCCGCTGACCCAGCAGCAGTTCGATTTGCTTTCCCTGCTGTTCCACCGGCAGCGGGAGGTGGTAACCTATGAAAAGATCGCCGGTGTGCTTTGGCCTGAGGCTGCGGGCGGGGTGGAAAGCGCTGCGATTGACAACGCCATCAGCCGCCTGCGCGGGCGGTTGGCTGAGTTGGACGGAGAGCATGAGTATATCGAGACGGTGCGGGGGATCGGCCGCCGGTTTGTGCAGCGGGAGGGGTGAGGTTACAGCATCTTTAAAAATTCGCTTTTTCCAATTTATGACTTAACATAAAAATATTAGGGTAAAATCGCCAATATTATCAATGAAGAACCGACTGACCTGCCTCCTTTTCATAGCCGTTGTGATGCTCTTCGCGCTCAGCGGCTGTATCAACCTCTACCAGGACATCACTGTGAATGAGGACGGCTCCGGTTTCCTGCGGTTTGCCACCAGCGTGGAAACGGAGACCTACGATGCGGTCCAGGAACAGATCCCGCAGGGTTTCCAACTGGAAGGTCTGCTGTCAACCATGATGCAGAACGAGAATGTGACCAACGTGATCACCGACCACTATGAGGCGGACGGCCGAACATGGGATACCGTCGAACTGGAAGTGGGGGATATCGCCGCGCTGCTGGAAGAAGACCGCCGGATTGGCCTGATCATGCTCTCGCTGAAGGAATCAGATGGCATTTATTCTTATGAAGAGGTCCTTGACCTCGGGAATACCAACCTTGCCATCCCCGGCGTGAACCTGCTGGACCTGACCGGCGCGGGATATACCGTCACCCTGAACACGCCCCAGATCATCTCCACCAATGGCCTGCAAACCACGGCCGGGTCGGCTACCTGGGATGTGCCGCTCAGCGACCTCCTGCAGGGTGGGGAGACGATCGTCATCGAAGCGGACTATTCCCTGGCCCCTTACGAAGGCAACTTCATCCCCTGGGCGACGTTCTTCCCAATCCTGGTTACGGGATTCCTGGGTCTGGGCGTGGTTTCGATCCTGGTGGTGATCATTGTGAATACAACAAAAAAACGGGACAAAACTCAGAAGCTCAAATACGACATTTAATTCAGGCAAAGGGGATTAATTTTGTGAGGTTCAATGCAGGACTTATTTCTTAAGTGATCCTTTACTTCCGGACATTTTAATTTTCTCTGTTTCTTCTGTGATAAGATAATGCCCGAGGTCGCTAAACAACGTGCAATTTCTCCAGAAGCATGATCCTCCACGTAAACAATGAAAGAGAATGTCTTCCAATGATGAAAAAATACTTGCTCGTCCTAGGATTTGCCGCTTTACTGATCCTGCCGGCCTGCACGACGACGGCGAATATGCCGACTGATCCCGCACCCGTAACCACCTCAATCTCTCTTGATGTTGCTGAGTTAACTGTAAGCTCCTCAGGCAGCCGAAGAGAACGCGGCTGCTGAAAAAGAAGTCGCGGTGCAGCAGTGTGAGTCATTGGCCGCGGCTTTTAATGAAAGGGTGTTGTCAACCACAGGTTGGGTGCATCAGGTCCATGATGTTGTTTATTTTAACAACGTCAGCGGGACTTATGATGCCCCTTTGGTGCAGGAAACCTGGCTTCGCTTTGATGCCGAAGGTTCCGCGGTGGAAGGGTATGGCTGGTCGGCCGCACCGGATGGCGGTGTCCAACAGGAAGCGGTTTACCTGAACGGTTGGTATGACGGTGTCTACCATAATAATTTCTATAACCTGGAGAACGATTTTGGCCCGGAAGGTGAGATTCAGCGTCCCCATGCGATCGTCGACGTGAAAAGCGATTTCACCGGTGGTTTTTGCGCGGCAATGGCCGAGAGTGAAACTGCCGGCATGTCCAGTGTGACCTATCAAGACCGGGAAGCCTGGCAGTTTTCCTATGAAGATAAGGCCGGAGAGGACACGCTGGTCAGGTCGATTTATTTCGATCGGGAGAGCGGTTTGCTGCTCGGTATTGAAATGAATTTGGCCCAGCCCGATGGAAGTTTCAAGATTGTGAGCGGCACAACCAATATGGTTTTTGAACTTAACGCGGAACCGGCGGTGGAGCGGTTTGAGCAGATCTGGACCCGCCTGCCGCATCGGGACGGCTTTGTTTCAATTGAGCAGGGCAATCCATAAAAATTTGTTGTTAAAGGATAAATTGGATCGATCCGTTAATTGCCAATATTCAAATATGAATTTACGTAATTAGGATGGGTGGGTTGGCACAGCCAACCCACCTTACGGTTCATCAATCGCCATTCACGATTCACCATTCCCCACTCACGATTCTCCACGAATCCCCACTCACAATTCACCATTCACTTTTCCCATTTCCCCACTGCAATTCACCTAATCCCTGATTTCCTGATCCCTAATTTCCTGATCCCTTATTCCCCAATTGCCTAATCCCCTTCTTTCGTGCTAAACTTAAAGGTCTGAAAATCATATTTTGAATGCCCGTAAATTGCCTTTGCGGACTTTTTTGCGCGTCAACCATAGACAAGAAAGACAAAACAATGGCTGAAAACACACCTTTCCTGATCGCCGGCCTGGGCAACCCGGGCCCGGATTACCGCCAGAACCGGCACAACGTCGGCTTCATGGTGGCGGATACCCTCGCTGAGATCGCCCAGATCCCCCTGCGCCGGGTGGAGTTCCGCGCGCTGATCGGCAAGGGTGAGTTCAGCGGAGAGCGGCTGGTGATCGCCAAGCCGCAGACCTTTATGAACGAATCCGGACAGGCTGTGGCGAGCCTGATGCGTTTCTATAAAATTCCCATCGAGCGGCTGCTGGTGGTGCATGACGACCTGGACCTGCCGTTCGGCACCTTGCGGCTGCGTCCGGAGGGCGGCACAGGCGGCCAGCGAGGGATGGAGTTGATCGTGGAGAAGCTCGGGACGCGGGAGTTTGCCCGTCTGCGGGTGGGGATCGGCCGTCCGCCCGGCCGGATGGACCCCCGCGATTACGTCCTGCATGACTTTGAAGCCCAGGAACTGGAACTGCTGCCCGAGATCAGGGAAACCGCGGTTGGTGCGATCCGCATGTTCATTGAGAACGGGATCGAAAAAGCGATGAATAATTTCAATGGCAGCATAATCGACGAGGACTGATGCGCTTACTGGACCGGATTGGGGAACTTCCTGCCTACCGTGAATTGCTCACGAGGCTGACCGGCGGCCTGGAAACGGTGGATACCGCCCAGGGCCTGGGACTGCCGCGCGCCGCGAGGCTGCCGCTGGTGGCCCGGCTGCAGGCCGACCTGAACCGGCCGATCCTGCTGATCTCAAGCCGTGCCGACCGTGCCCTGGCGCTCTATGAAGAACTGCAGTTCTGGTTGGGCGAGATCCCCTCTTTTTATTTTCCCGAACCCAACCCGTTGTTCTATGAGAAAGCCGGATGGGGCAAGGGCACCCGCCGGGACCGCCTGCAGGTCCTGACCATGCTGGCGCGCACGCTGATCCCCGGCGCGCCATCCCCCGAGGTACCGCCGGTGCTGGTCGCGCCGGTGCGGGCGTTGATGACGCGCACGATCCCCCGCAGGGAGTTCCTGAAAAACACCCGGACCCTGCGCCTGAACCAGCAGGTCACACCGGACGAACTGACCCGCGCCTGGGTCGATATCGGTTATGAATACGCCAACATCGTTGTGGAAGCCGGCCAGTTTTCCCGCCGGGGCGGTATCCTCGATATCTGGCCGCCCGGAGAAATACGGCCGGTGCGGATCGAGTTCTTCGGGGATGAGATCGACACCATGCGGGGCTTCGACCCGGCTTCCCAGCGTACGGTGGAATCGCTGGATGTGCTGACGATCACGCCTGCCCGGGAGATCCTTCCGTCCGCCGCCCAGAAAGCCGGCCTTTCGCTGCGCGATTTGAAGGAATTTGAGATCCCCCTGGCGCACCCGATGGCCGGTTCGATGCTGGATTTCCTGCCGGAAGATACCCTGATCGTGCTGGATGGGCAGGAGTTCCTTTCCGCTGCGGTGATGGATATTGAAGAAGAAAGCCTTTCGCGCCGTGAGGAAGCCGTCGAAGCGGGCGAGATCGACCCGGATTTCCCGGTGCCGTTCCTGACCTGGTCGGAAATGGAGGACCGGTTCGGGAGCCGCGCCGTGGTGGAATTGGGTTATACCCGCGCCCCGGATCTGCCGCCGCTCGCTTCCTCTTTTGATCCCGGACCGCGCTTTGCCGGGAAGCTGCGGGACTTCATCGATTTCGTGACGGGTCTGGCAGAGCAGGGCGAGGATTGGGTGGTCGTCTCCCGGCAATCCCCGCGCTTGCGGGACCTCTGGCATGAGCAGGAACTGCTGCTTGATGAAGAACCGGGTGTTGTCTCCAGTGACCGTTTCATCGAAGGCACCCTGGCCGGCGGCTGGACCCTGCGCCCGCCGGAGGGGAAAGCGGTCCACCTTTTGACCGATGGTGAGATCTTCGGCTGGTCCCGTCCCCAGCCGCGCCGGCGTTACCGCCCGACCGCGGAAGCGCCCGAGTCCAGCTATGCCGATCTGCAGCCCGGCGACTGGGTAGTGCATGTGGATCATGGGATCGGTAAATATGCCGGCCTGGTACAGCGCACCCAGGACGGCGTCCAGCAGGAATACCTTTGCGTGGAATATGCCGAACAGGACCAGTTGTTCGTGCCGATCCATCATGCCGACCGGCTGACCCGTTATGTGGGTGCGGAAGGGCATACCCCATCCGTCTCGCGCCTGGGCGGGGTGACCTGGGACACGACCAAGCAGAAGGTCCGCGAAGCCGTGCAGGAGATTGCCGGAGAACTGCTGGAACTTTATGCCCAGCGCCAGGTGGCGGAAGGGTACGCCTTCAGCCCGGATACAGTCTGGCAGCGTGAGTTGGAAGCCAGTTTCCCCTATATTGAAACCGAAGACCAGCTGCAGGCCCTGACGGAGATCAAAGAGGATATGGAAGAGCCTCGGCCGATGGACCGCCTGCTTTGCGGGGATGTCGGCTACGGTAAGACTGAGGTCACCCTGCGGGCTGCATTCAAAGCCGTGATGGACGGTAAGCAGGTCGCCGTCCTGGTGCCGACCACGGTCCTGGCCCAACAGCATTACGACACCTTCCGTTCCCGCCTGGCGACCTTTCCGGTGGAGGTGGAAATGCTGTCCCGCTTCCGCACCCAAAGCCAGCAGAACCGGATCATCAAAGACCTCCGTAATGGCAAGGTTGACATCGTGATCGGGACCCACCGCCTGCTTTCCCAGGATGTCGCTTTCAAGGATCTGGGGCTGGTGGTGATCGATGAAGAACAACGCTTCGGCGTTGCCCATAAAGAACATCTCAAGCAGCTTCGCACCTCGGTTGATGTGTTGACGCTGACCGCTACACCTATCCCGCGCACGCTCTATATGGCGCTGACCGGCGTGCGTGACATTTCGACCATCAATTCACCGCCTGAAGAACGGCTGCCGATCGTCACCCACATCGGGCCATATGATCCGAAGCTGGTGCGGCAGGCGGTGGTGCGTGAACTGGAACGGGGCGGCCAGATCTTCTTCGTACATAACCGGGTGCAGACCATCCTGGCGATGCGGTCTCACCTGGAGAAACTCGTACCTGAAGCGCGGATCGGTATCGCCCACGGTCAGATGGATGAAAACCGGCTGGCCGACGTGATGCATGAGTTCACCAGGGGCGAGATCGATATCCTGCTCTGCACATCGATCATCGAATCAGGTCTGGATATCCCCAACGCCAACACCCTGATCGTCGACCGGGCGGACACTTTTGGGCTGGCGCAGCTTTACCAGCTGCGCGGCCGGGTTGGGCGCGGCGCTCAGCGGGCTTATGCTTACCTTTTCCGCCACCGGGTCAAGCCGCCCACCATCGATGGGCAGGAGCGGCTGGAAGTGCTGGCGGAGAACACCCAGCTCGGGTCAGGCTATGCGATTGCGATGCGCGACCTTGAGATGCGCGGCGCAGGTGAGATGCTGGGCACCCGCCAGTCAGGGTATATCGCTTCGGTGGGCTTTCACCTCTATACCAAACTGCTGGCCCAGGCCGTCAAGCAGTTCCGGATGGCGACCGGTATCGCCGGTCCGGATGAAGCCTCAATCCTGGACACTGCCCTGATCATTCCAACCGTGGTTAATTTGCCGTTGTCGATTGGGATCCCGGATACCTATATCCCTGACCAGAACCTGCGTCTCAAGCTCTACCGCCGCCTGGCGGACATCAAGGATGAGACTGCGCTGGCGTCAGTTGAGATGGAATTTGAAGACCGCTTCGGTCCGCTGCCCGAGCAGGTGCGGAACCTGATCTACCAGATCAAGGTGAAGCTGTTGGCCGCTCTGGCGGGGTTGGCCTCGGTCGGGTTTGAGGGACGGCAGCTGCTGCTGCGTTACCCACCCTTGCCGGACGGCGTGGAATCACGGCGGCTCAGGGAATTTGGTAAACCTATCACGACCGGTAAGAATGCTTACCGCATCTATTTTTCCGATCCGGATGTGGAACCCTGGCGAGAAGTGCTGGTGGGGTTCTTGTTGCGGTTGCGTGAGAAATAGCACTATAGTAGGTTACGTGCCTCGCAGCGCACGTGACAAAATGGCTCATAACCCAACTTGCCAAAAACCTTCTGTGTGTTATACTGCAAAAACCTGAAATTGACCTTGATCGTGTGAAAAAACCTGATTTCCTATGAAATTTGAACTGAAAACGTTTCTGGAAAAAAACCGTAAATATCTCTTCCCGGCAGCCTTTGTTGCGATCCTGGCTGGCGCGGTCCTGATCTGGTTTGGCCTGACGCGGACTTTTACCGTCATTGTGGATGGTGAAACGCATATGGTTAATTCGCCTGCCCTGACGGTATCGGGCGTCTTGCGTGCAGCAGATGTACGCACCACCGTTTTCGACCGGGTGCAGCCTGCGGCAGGCCGTCTGGTCTGGGATCAGCCGGTCATAACGGTTACATCAGCCCGGGATGTAGTGGTAAAGACTCCTGAATTTGAAGTTGCATTCCAATCCGCTGAAAAGATCCCGGCGAATATTCTGAAGACCGCGGAAATTCCATTATATCCAAACGACCAGGTGAGGGTCAACGGCGCGTTGGTGGATGCTGAGGTCGAATCGACGCCTTCAGGTTCGTTTGTCCTGCAGTTCACACCGGCCCAGCCGATCACGCTTGAAATCGAAGACAAGACATCGATCCTTTACAGCGCCGAACCGACCCTGGGTACAGCTTTGGAAACCGCGGGTATCGAGATCGGCCCACAGGACGCGATTTCGATGGACCCGAATACACCGCTCACCGGTCCGTTATCGGTCTCGATTCGATTTGCCCGAACGGTAACCGTCACATCGGGTGAAAAAACCCTGACCGGTCTGACCGCTGCCGCTACCGTCGGCAAAGCATTGCAGGACCTGAACTTCCCGTTGCAGAACCTTGATTACAGCATTCCTTCTGAGGATGCAGCCCTGCCTGCTGACGGACAAATCCGAGTGGTACGCGTCCGGGAAGAGATCCTTGTGATGACGGATGAAGTGCCCTACACCAATGACACTGTTGAAGACCCAAACACGCCGCTGGACCAGACGTCGGTGGTCGTACCCGGGCAGGTTGGGATTTACGCCACCCGGGAACGGGTCCGCTTCGCCGATAATGAAGAAATCCGGCGGGACCTCGAGCCGACCTGGCAGGCCAGCGAAGCCAAGAACGGCGTGTTGGGAATAGGAACTCAAGTTGTGACGTTAACGGCAGAAGTGAATGGGGAAACGCTGGAATACTATCGAAAATTGTCGGTCTATACCACGTCCTATAAACCTTGCGATGCAGCGGGTAACTGCTATTATTACACCTCCAGCGGTCTTCCGGTCGAACGCGGGGTCATCGCGGTCAGTTATGCCTGGTATCTTCTGCTGAGCGGGCAGCGGGTTTATGTCCCGGGCTATGGATATGCGGTTATCGCCGATGTCTGTGGTGGTTGTGTGGGGAAGCCCTGGATTGATCTGGGCTATTCGGAGGATGGATATGATCCGATGCCCAATGGCTGGACAACGATGTATTTGCTGACTCCAGCTCCCGCTTATGTCCCCTTGGTGATGCCGTGACCCTCGAGCCGCTTCATATCGCCGAATTATTACAGCGCTACCACCTGCGTCCGCAAAAGTCGCTGGGGCAGAATTTCCTCTCAGACCACAATGCCCTGGTTAAGATCGTGCGAGATGCCGGGGTAGGCGCTGAGGACCGGGTTTTAGAGATCGGCGCCGGGTTGGGCAGCCTGACCCGCCTGCTGGCAGCCAACGCGCAATCAGTGACTGCGGTTGAGATTGATAAGAACCTGTTCGCGCCATTGGAAGCGGTGACAGCACCGTTTGAAAATATCCGTCTTGTGAAGGGCGATATTTTAGAGATTCCCCCGGAAACATTGTTTGCTGAAGATGGCTATCTGGTCGTAGCGAACATTCCTTATTACATCACCTCTGCCGTCATCCGGCATCTGCTGGAGGCAAACGTCCGACCAAAACGGATCGTCCTGACCATACAGCGTGAAGTGGCCGAACGGATCCTCAACCGGGACGAGAAGATGAGCCTGCTTTCCCTGTCCGTCCAGATCTATGGAAAAGCGCATATCGGTGGCCATATCCCGGCGACCTGCTTTTATCCCGAACCGCAGGTGGATTCAAGCGTCCTGATCATCGACGTCCATCCCGAACCGCTGCTTTCCGGCGAATCACTGGAGACCTTGTTCAGGCTGGCTCACGCTGCCTTCAATCAAAAACGCAAGATGCTGCGCAATTCCCTGCAACCGGTACTGGGCGGGGATTCTGATTCCGTGTCAGTTCTTCTGGAAAATGTGGGGATTGATGCCCGCCGCCGGCCCGAGAACCTCTCCCTGGAGGAGTGGGTCCGGCTGACGGAGTGGGTTCAAAATAGATAATTCACTCTTCATGAGCATTGGGACTTGATCATTTATGCTTTCGGTAGAGCCGCCGAAGCTGCCAGACCCGTGCTGCGGCTTCAATCTGGATCCGCAGCGACATTTTTGACACCCCATAGCTTCGTTCGGCAAAATAGATTGGCACTTCCGCGAACCTGAGACCGGCAAGTTTGGCCATATAAGCCAGCTCAACGATAAAAACGTAGCCGCTTGAACGTGATTTTTCAAAAGGGATCGCTTCCAGTGCGCTGCGCCGCCAGAGGCGGTACCCGCCGGTGGCGTCATGAATGGGTAATCCGAGGATCGTCCGGGCATAGGTATTACCGAACCAGGAGAGCGCCTTGCGCCAGGCAGGCCAGTTCCGGTCCAGGCTGCCGCCCTGGGTGTAGCGTGATCCGATCACGACATCGGCATCCGAAAGGGCTGCCAGCATGGCTGGTAGACGGTCTGGTGGGTGACTCAGATCAGCATCCATCATTCCGATCACATCTGCTCCCAGGTCCAATGCTTGCCGGAAACCCTGAATGTAAGCTTTTCCCAGACCTTCCTTCCCCTGGCGGTGCAGTACTGTTATCCGGCCTGGATAGGTTTCAGTCAGCACATCCGCCACGTCACCGGTCCCATCCGGACTGTTGTCATCCACAACCAGGATCTGGAGGTTGGGGATATCCTGGGAAAGTAACCCAGTGACCAGCAAAGGAAGGTTTTCGGCTTCATTGTAGGTCGGGATGACTTGAATGATCTTCATTTATCTCCTGGATAAAACCACGATCCTTTTCATCAATAAAATACCAGACAATTATACATGCTGGTTACAGTCAAAGGGCTTTTATTAATGGCTGATTTTTAGTAGAATTAAATTAATTCATATTCTATATGGAGGACGCAATGGGAAGAGAACGTTTATTTTATATCCTTTTAGGAATCTTCCTGATCCTGACCGGGCTGGTGTCGTTCGTTGCCGGTTTGAATGCCCTTAGTGTTGTGGTTTTAGTCCTCGGGCTCGCAGTAGGTGTTTTGATCTTCATCGCACACCCGGATATCTCCATCTTTTTCGGCTGGATCCTGGTCGCAGCTTACCTGATCCTGTTGGGATTGAGTGGTATCGCCCATCTCAGTTTCAGTGGAATGGGGATGGTAATGGCGATATTGGCCATCGCCGCAGGTGTTATCCTGTTGATTGGTACACCGGGGTTTAAGCACCATATCGGATTCCTGCTCTTCTGTATCTGGCTGGTTCTGTTGGGCATCACCAGTATATTTGGATTTGGGAATTTTGATTTCATCTCATCCATCATCGCGATCGCATCCGGTATTCTGATGATTGTAAACATATAAACAGCCCCTTTCCCACAGGAACCGAATTTCGGATCATCAACAGGATGAAATTAAATTTCATTCTCCTGCTGATAACGCGGCTGATGATAGGGTAAGTATAAATTTATATGTAATGGAGACACGATGCCGGATTATGCGATTCAATTTGACGATGTTCACAAGCATTACGGAAAGGTGCACGCCTTAACTGGGCTTAACCTGGCTGTTGAAAAGGGAGAGATCTTTGGCTTCCTCGGGCCGAACGGTGCAGGGAAGACGACCACCATCCGTTGTGCGCTTGATCTGATCCGCCCCAACAGTGGGTCCATCCGGATCTTCGGACTAGATCCGCAGCAGACACCCCAAAAAGTGAAAGCAAAGGTCGGGTACCTGCCCGGGGATTTGAAGATCGAAGGGGGTTTCACCGGCAGGGATTTCATTAATTATATTCGGAAACTAAGGCGTAACGCCCGCCCCTGGGATGAACTGCAAACCCTGGCAGACCGGCTGCAGTTGGACCTGGATAAGAAGGTGAAAACCCTTTCACACGGTAACCTGCAGAAAGTGGGGTTCATCCAGGCGCTCAGCGGACGCGCGCCGTTAATCATGCTCGATGAACCCACCCTCGGACTGGATCCGTTGATGAGCCAGGAAGTCCTAAGTATTGTCCGGGAAGAAAAAGAGCACGGAACGACCGTTTTCTTTTCCTCCCATATCCTCTCGGAAGTCCAGAAGGTTGCCGACCGGGTTGGGATCATTCGAAAAGGGACCCTGGTTGAGATCGCCCAAACGGACAGCCTGATCAACCGCTCCTTTAACCGGGCTATTGTCCAATTCGCTGATGCTGTGCCGGAAGAAGCCTTTGGATCGCTGCCGAATGTCGATGTGCTCAGCGCCGAACAAGACGGCATGTCCTATACCCTTGAGATCAAAGGCGAGATGGATAGCCTGATCAAACAGCTGGCAAAATACCCTGTCCTCGATTTGGAAATCCACCGGCCGTCACTGGAAGAAGTCTTTCTTGAATACTATCAGGATAATGGGAGGGAGGAGTCATAATGTTCGTGATATTCAGAAGAAAATTAGCAAAGAATTTATTGATGATTCTTGGCTGGGGCATTGGTCTGGCCGTCCTGGGGTATTTCATTTTCCATATCTATGACACGATCTTCAAGGAGAACGTCAACCTGACCCAGATATTGGATGTCATCCCGTCACAGTTGATGGCCTTTTTTGGGGATGTCAATAATTTCTTTGAACCCAAGGGATTTCTCAGCTTTGAATTCTTTTCCTATATCCCGCTCTTCCTGGGTATTTTGATCGTTTCCAGCGCCGGGAGTCTGATCGCAAAAGGAGAGGAAAACGGTACCCTGGAGGTGACCATTGCTCAGCCGGTCAGCCGGTCGGCCGTATTCTGGGGTAACTTGTTGGCCCTCGTGCTGACGGTCATTCTGATCCTCTGCATCACCTGGGTGGGATTTGTCCTGGGCGCACAATCCACTTCGTTCGATGTCAAACCGGACGAGCTCATTCTCCCGATGGTCTCCCTGTTTGCGGTATTGCTTGTTTTCCTCAGTCTGGCACTGCTGCTTAGTATGGTCCTGACCAGCAGCAATGCGGCGGGATTGGTCTCCGGTTTCCTGCTGGTGGCGAGTTATTTCATCACTTCCCTGGCACGGATCGAAGACAAACTGAAAGGCATCAACCGCTTTTCGCCGCTCAAGTATTACCAGGGCGGCAGCGCGATGGATGGCCTGGATTTCAAGGACCTGGCCGTCCTGTTAGCCATTTCCGTGGTCTTCATCGGGATTGCCTGGTTCATCTTCGTCAAACGGGATTTACGCTTCGGTGGTTCGGGTGGGTTCAGGATGGTGTTTCCGCAAAAGGAAAACATGCGGAATGATTTCCCCACTTTGATTTCGCCTCGATTTTTCACACTTACCTAGCCTTGATCTGAGAAAACCTGATCAAATCCGGTTGTTCTCGCGCGCCTGTCTGGAGACTGTGAAGACGAAGACCAATCCCAGCAGTCCTAATCCCAAACCCAGCAGGAAGAAGACATGGATGGGCAGCGCTGGGAAGGCATTAAATAATTTTTCCACATCGCTGCCGCGCAGGTAATTCCAGCCGCTGTTGATGATGGGGGAGATCAATCCGATGATGACCAGGTTCAACCAGACCCAGTGCCGCTTGAAGCGGACGGCGAAGACCAGCGGGAAGAAAAGGACAAAAGTGAGGATGTCGAAGAAGTAAGGCGCGGCGTCCACCAGCCAGGTCGTCTCACCGCGCCAGAGGACATATCCGAAGTAGAAATCGCCATTCGTATAGACAGAAGGCCAGAAAGTGAACTTGAGAATTTCCGCGCCTTGTGCGCTGGCGACCACGGCATGTGACAATTCGTGCCGGAAGGTTCCGATGATGAGATAGATCGGGAAGGCAAGCAGCCAAAGCCAGTCACGTTTACGGAGCATGTGGTTGGGTGCCAGGAGAGATCATATTGGCGAATTATTTACTAATTCAGACTGTCGAAGAAGTTCAGGATCTCAGGATACATTAAGCCGGTTCCGGCTATTAGACCTACACTAGCTATAAAGAGGATGACAGCAACCACCGCGCCGACCGTTCCGATCAGGCCGGTCACGATCCCGCCGACGGCCAGGCCGCTTCCGGTTTGCTCACCACTAGATTCGGCGATCTTCTTCTTGCTGATGAACCCTAGGATTGCCCCCAGCGGTCCGAAGATCAAACTGAGGACCATCACACATGGTAGGCAAATTCCTGCTAATAGGATCACTATGCTGAGGATCCCTGAAATGAGACTGATAATTGCCATTGGATTGGATTTACCTTGTGGCGTTGTTTCGTAAATATCTGACATTCTTTCTCCTTGAATTCCCTTGATGGATAAATTCATTATAGTGTTGCCAATAAAAAAAGGTCAAGAAATCCCGGGTTGCCAATATTCCGCTTTTCTTTAATTTCGCTGCGAATATTATTTTGGAAGTGGAATGGCTGCCTATAACCATGATGCTTTTTGAAAATTTTATATATAATAGGGGTATTCTTCTCTATCTCACCAGAATCAAGGGAGTAATTATGCAGCCTAACCCCGTATTAAAGAAACTAGGATTTTCAAACGATGACCGAGTGGCGATCATCCACACCGATGATATTGGCATGTGCCAGGCGTCCGTTGACGCCTTTGCCGAAATGGTTGATTTCGGCTTGATATCGAGTGGGGCGGTGATGGTACCATGCCCCTGGTTCCTGGAAGCCGCGAAATACGGTGCGGCCCATCCTGATGCGGATATGGGCGCGCACATGACCCTGACCAGCGAATGGGAAACCTATCGTTGGGGGCCGGTCAGTACCCGTGACCCAGAAACCGGCTTGCTGGATGAAGAGGGTTTTTTCCACAAGACCTCCGAGGCGGTCTGGGAACATGCCGACCCGGAAGCAGCGATCAATGAGTTGGAAATGCAGATCAGCCGTGCACTGCAGGCCGGGATGACCCTGACCCATATCGACACCCACATGGGTACGGTCGCCTACCCGGCGCTCATTCCGGGGTATATCCAGCTGGCAATCAAATACGGTGTGCCTGCGATGATACCCCGGTTGTCAGCAGAGGAGTTGATCGCCCAACAGAATGTGGATGAGGACACCGCTGCGATGGTGTTGGGGATGGTCAATACCCTGGAGGAAATGGGGATCCCGTTAATCGATAGTCTTTCCGGTCTGGAATTAGTCGATGCGACCGATCGTTTCGAACAAGCCAAGCAAGCCCTCCGCTCGCTGAAACCCGGTGTGACTCACTTCATTATCCACCCCTCCAAAGACACTCCTGAACTGCGGCACATCACCACTTCCTGGGACTGCCGGGTGGCGGATTACGAAACTTTCATGAGTGAGGCCACACGGGAATTTATCCGAAATGAAGGGATTCAAGTAATTGGTTATCGGGCACTCAAGGAATTGATGCCGCCCTCCGCATAATTCACCCGCTTTTATCGAGGAGATAAATAATTATGACTGCACAAACCGTACCTCAACCGACTAAACTCAGTTTCGGCTACAAGTTCTTCTGGGGAGTGGCATCTCTTGGGACATCACTGATCTCCGGTATATATGGGGGTCTGCTGACGATCTTTTACCAGGATTACCTGGGTCTGAGCGCCAGTTGGATTGGTATTGCAGCGACGGTCTATGCCTTCTGGAACGCCTTCAATGACCCATTGTTTGGGTATATCACCGACAGCAGCCGAAACAAACGCGGTCGCCGGATCCCTTTCATGCGGTTCACGGCACCTTTCCTGGCATTGACCTTTGTCCTGGTCTGGTTCGCACCACCGCAGGCCGGTCAGCAGGCGTTGTTCTGGTGGATGCTGGTAACCATGCTTCTTTACGACACCTGCTACACCATCATCGGCCTGGTCTACTCTGCACTTTTGCCTGAAGTGACCGAATCGGACGCCCAGCGGAATGGGCTGCAGATTTCCAGTTCACTGTTCGCTATGTTGGGGACACTGCTCGGTTTCCTGATCCCGGATATGGTCCGCCCGAAAACAGGTGCGACTTCATTTGTCCCGCTGTATATCGCTATGATCGCTGTGGCTATCGTTTCGATGGGATTGATCCTGGTCACCACCTTCACCGTCAAAGAACGGCGTGAATTCGTTATGATGGACAAAGATGTCTCTCTTTGGGAGGCGATCAAATATACCTTCACCAGTAAATCCTTCCTGATCCTGGTGGCGGCCAACTTTATGTCGATATTGATGAGTTCGCTGATCCTGGGCTCGATCTATTACCTGGCGGATTACGTCCTCCAGTGGCCGGCAATGCAGTTGCTGGTGTTCCTGTTCGTCCCGCTAATAGTTGGGATTCCACTGACCACGCTTTTCCGCAGATGGCTGGGTGTGGTGGGGGCTCAGCAGTTTCTGCTGGTGGTTGCGGGTGTGGGATTGATAGCAGTCGCATTCGTGCCCACAGCGCTGATCCCGGTCTGCATCGCCCTGGCAGGGCTTGGGCTATCCGGGCCGCAAACCTTGACCAATATCCTCTTTGCCCAGGTGGCTGATGAAGACGAACTGCGTTCCGGTGCACGGCGGGAAGGTGCCTTCTTTGGTGTCAATGCATTGATCACCAAACCGGCTCAATCGGTGGCCATCTGGATCACCCCCTTTATTCTGGAACGCACCAACTTTGTGACACGGGCATCGAATATGGGAGAGATCTTCCTGAACCAACCTGCAACAGCCGTCATGGGTATCAAGATTTTCGCCGGTGTGATCCCTGGTGTGGCTTGCCTGTTGGGTGCACTGCTTCTGATCTGGTATCCTTTGCGAGGTCAGCGTTTGAAGGAGGTTCAGGAAAAAGTGCTCGTCCTGCACCAGGAGAAATTTGAAGCATTCGAACAATTGGAGTCCGCTAAGAATTTAATCCCTTAAGACCAGAAAAAATACGAGAAAATTCCGATCATTCATCCCGGCCATCGCAATATCGATGGCCGGGTGTTTTCCCGGAAGAAAATGTTAAAAGGAGGCAGAATGGAAAGGAACGACTCCTATAACCTCACAAGATTTATAACTGCCCAAAAGGATGTCTACTCCGAAGTTGTCCGGGAACTCAGAAATGAGCGAAAGCGGACCCATTGGATGTGGTTCATTTTCCCTCAGGCCGCGGGGCTTGGGTTTAGCCCAACTTCGCAATTCTACGCAATCAAGAGCGCCGATGAGGCAATGCATTATCTGAATCACCCACTCCTGGGAAAACGGTTGAAGGAATGTACTTCAATTCTGCTTAATGGTGGCGAAAGATCAGCCGAAAGGATTTTCGGTCAGCCGGATACGATGAAGTTCCGATCCTCACTGACCCTGTTTGCCGGGATCTCAGCACCGGGTTCGGTTTTCGAACAGGCTCTTGAGAAATTCTTTGAAGGTCAGCCTGACCCCAAAACTGTGGCTTTTTTGAAAAACAACCGGTAACTTTTTATCTGAAAATTTCAAACCTATTCCACCGGATATCCGTTCTCATGAATAATGTTTATCATAGCGGACCCGAAATTCGACCGGTTTAAACCCAATGGCTTTATAAAATTGCTGGTCTGAGCCGACGATCACACGCTCAGCGCCTTTCCTTTTCATTCGCCGCATCCCTTCGTAAATTGCCTCCCGCGCCAACCCCATCCTGCGATATTCAGGTTGGGTCCCCACCGGTTCGAGCGAGGCCATTTTATTGGGCGCATCATACCAGATCAGGCTGAAGGCTGCGAAATCGCCTTCCGGCCCAACCACGACGATGTCCTGGTCTTTGTGATAGTCCGGCATTTGCTGCAAGTGTTCATAGGAGATCAACGAAGGCCATTCTAATGGATCCGGGTGATTGAATCCAGTCCCAAAAGCCTTGCAGCGCTTGGATAGATCATTGTCATCCGCCATTGACTGGAGCCGGAACCCTTCCGGCAGGTTGGGTTTATCCGGCAAGGATTGTCGAACCAGATCAAACTCGCTCTCAATCGCCTGCTTTTCCGGGTCAACGCCGAATCCGCGTGCTTCCAAAATCGCTATGAGGTCACGGTCCTCAGGATCTGCATAAATGAAAAGGTAATTCTTCTCCGGATCAAGCAGGTTCGTTTCGGCGTAATTTACCATCTCAGGCAGAAGATCAAGATGATCCGGGTGGCGTTGGATGAAGAACTCACAGAATCCGGGATGGGTGCGGTCGGCATGTTCGATGCTGACAACACCGGCGATTCTCCCATCTTCTGTTTCCCATAACCCGGTATGTTCTTCCATGAATTTCAGAGCCTGGTCCACTGATTCCTGTTTGGGAGGATCTTCGCACCAATTCGCCAGGAATGGCCCGACAAAACCGAAAGCATATTCCCAGCGTTCAATCCGCCAGTTGACGGAACTCTTGAAAATACCGAAGGTCTGGGAAAGGAAATCCCGCACTCGCAGAAAATCCCGGTCAAAATCAAAGGGGATTAACTCAACTTTCATCTTTCTTCCTTTACATAATTACATTCAGAATTATTGGCATTCACCAGAATACAGGTTGGGTAATAGTTCCATAAATCAGGGGATACTCTTATAAGATGAAAAGGACTGTTGAATTGATTAAGGGGAACCGAACCCGATCGAATGAAATGCGCAACCATCAATCCCGGGAGGTCATAAAATCTCGAGGAAAAATGCGGGATTAATGAATGCTTATTGTCCGATCCTTGTTTGGATATTTGTTATTTGGATTATAAATGAAGATGTCCGCAATTGTCATCTTACGAATGGCAGGTCTCTCACCTGACCGGATGACTAACGTTCCGCGTTTCGCTTGAAGAGGAATCCCAGACCGATCAATGTCGCCAGACCCAACAGGATCACCCAGGGGCGCTGGATCAGCCATAACCCTGAAGCCAGACCGGTTCGAAGAAAGCGGACCTTTCCTGTCGCGCTGGGGATGGGCACTGATTTATCCCAATCAAAATTGACCAGTTTGTCAAGAAAACCCTGGGCGACGCAACCTTCCAGGCAGAAGATATGGATCGGTTTCTCCCGCATTACACAAAGGCGCAGGTCCCTTGAAAATTCATCCCATGTCAGGGGGGCGAGGTCAATCATACCTTCAACTTCCACACCACCGCCAGTATTCCCCACGCCAACTGAATCGGCCTGGGGAGCATAACTCCACAATGCGGCGTCGCCGTTGGGGCGCAGGAAGCTGGAATAGAGCATCAGGACTTCACGGTCGGTCTCCAGGTCAACCAAGCCCACAGCCCGCTGCAAAACAGTTGAATGTGCGCGTCGTTCTTCATTGATGAACGGGAGATGATAGGTTTCAACCAGGTACCCATCTGCATGGATCCAATTCACCAATGCCTGGTAGGCATGCTGAGCGGTTACGACACGGTGTTTGTCTCTTAGGCGATGCAAGATGGTGGATAAAAATTTTTGAGTTTGTTTTTGTTCAAGGACCTGGCGAAGGTCGTTGATATCCATCTCAATATCCAGGCCGATGCCTATCCATTGCAGTTTATTGCGTTGGGTCCATTCCTTGAATGCGGCATATCGGGCGGTTGCCTTTTCATGGTTATAAATGTTGAACCAGTATCCCTCATCCTCAGGCAGCAGCAGCCAGGCGATCACCGGGATTCCAGCCTGGTTCAGGCGTTTCACCACCTTTGCCCTGGCATCCGAAAGGTCCAGGATGCCCAAACTGACAGATGCACCCAAAGCATGCAGATCCTTTATGACTGCCGGTTTGTTAAACAACGCGGTAAGTTTTTCGCTATCCAATTCGGTGAAAAAAGTCAATTCTGGTTTGGGCATGGGACCTCAATTCGGCTCTACTTACAAGTTGAAATTCTTCTTTATTTTCTTATTAATTTTTTTCCTCTGGCAAATCGCTGATCATATTGCGGATTTCATTTACACGCAGCTTCCAATCCTGCTTGTCCTGATTTGTTGGTTTCTGATTCTGTTTTGTGAGTTCGAAGAATTCGATCAATTCAGAATGGATGTTCTTCGTCTGTTGTACAGCTTTGGACATCTCAAGCTTTTTGTAAGTTTCTTCCATCATGGAAATAACTTCCAGATATTTTTCCCGCGGGAGCTGTAAGAGCAATTTCTTCCATTCCTTGATCGCCTCAAAGGGCTGGCCTGAGTCAGCAAGATGCTTGGCTTCATCAAATTTTTTCATAACACTGCGTACACGCATCTGAATAAATAACTGCTTTCCGATTTGATAGAGCAGATATACGCCTAACAGGATGAAAAAATAGAATAAGTATTGCGAGATGGTGAAGCCGGTCAAGCGCATAATGATCACCACGATGATCTCAACGATTAATAACCCAATCGGTAAAAGCAGCGGCCAATTCGGTTGAGACTTTTTATTTTCTGTCATGGGTTCTCCTGCGAGCAAATAATGGTTAATTTAATTTCTATTGTACTGCAACCTTATAGGTTGCTTGATCATTATTCAGGTTTCGGTGAGATACAGTGGGCATCCATGAGAACATCGGTCGAGGATTGCGCCAGGCCGATCATGAATTCCGCATGGTTGAGTAGCTCATCATAGGTCATTGTCAACACCGCGACACCTTGCTGCTGGGCTTTCAATCCCACCGCTGCCGCCTGTAGAGGATATATTTCCATATCCATCATCTTTGGGAGGAGATGATCGGCATCCAGTTCATCGCCTAAGCATCCCGCCAGGGCTTCTGCAGCGGCGAAGCACATTTCATCGGTGATCGTCCTGGCGCGCACATCCAAAACACCTCGAAAGATTGCAGGGAAACTGAGGGAGTTGTTGACCTGGTTGGGGAAGTCTGACCGGCCGGTAGCGACTATAGCTGCGCCGGCGGCTTTGGCTTCCCAGGGCCAAATCTCCGGGACCGGGTTTGCACAGGCAAAAACGATCGGATTTTCCGCCATCCCGGAGATCCATTCAGGCTGGATCACACCTGGTCCTGGCTGCGAATAGGCAATCGCAACATCAGCATCCTGCAACGCCTCCTTTATGCCCCCTTCTTTATTTTCCAAATTGGTGATCTGGCACAGGTTATATTGAGGCGTATCAGGTGAGAAATCCGTTCGCTGTTTTCCGAGGATCCCGTCGGCATCTACCATCAAAGCTTTGGCAGGGTCCACACCCCAGGCGAAGATCAATCTGGAACATGCCACACCTGCTGCGCCGGTGCCGATAAAAACGATTCGGATATCCTCTTTTTTCTTACCAACGATTTTTAGCGCATTCATTAACCCCGCAAGTGTCACGGTCGCGGTGCCCTGCTGGTCATCATGCCAGATGGGGATGTGGGCTTCAGCACGAAGCCGATCAAGGATCTCAAAGCATTTTGGCTGTGCGATGTCTTCCAGGTTGATCCCACCGAAACCGGGCTGCAGACGTAGGACGGTGTCAATGAATTCGTCCGGTTCGGATGTCTCCAGCATTACAGGGATGGCATCCACACCTCCCAGGTATTTAAAAAGCATCGCTTTGCCTTCCATCACGGGCAGTCCCGCTTCGGGGCCGATGTTCCCCAGGCCCAATACCCGCGAGCCATCAGAGATGATCGCCACCAGGTTACCTTTGTTGGTCAGGTCATAAACTCGTTCAGGATGTTCGGCAATTTCGCGGCAGGGCGCTGCAACGCCGGGCGTGTACCAAACCGAGAAATCCTCGATGCTCTCCACCGGGCATTTGGGTAAAGTGCTCATTTTCCCGCGGTAGTATTCGTGAAGTCGAATGGAATCCTCAGCGGGTTTTCTGGCCTTCGCCAGCATCGCCTCGATCTCTTCCGGTGTGGGTGAGGTGGGGTTGGATATCATACTGGTTCTTCCTTCTGGGCGGCTTTGTTTTTTATGATTTTTTTGGCTTCTTCCAGGGCTTTTTGAGTCGAACTGAACAGTCGTTTTTCGGCACTGAAAATATGGGATTCGCCGACCGTTTGTAAAATACCGGCGGATTCAAGCGGAGCCTGGATCTCTTCTTGGAGCCCGCATAACAAGACTTCCACGTCCTTGTTCCTGGCCGATCGGATGATTTGGTTCAGTGCCATGATGCCGGTACTGGCCAGCAGATGCATCCGCCGGAATCGGAGGATCAGTACTTTGAGGTCTGACTCGAGGATTTGGTCAATCTGGTCTATCAATCCTTCCGCGGCTGCAAAATACAGGTCACCTTCCACATTGACGATCGCAATCTGCGGATTTTGTGACTTGATCCTGTCCATGGGCAGCTCTTCGAATTTCCCGGATTTATTTTCTACAATATAAGTCAGGTTGATCCGACTGGTTTGCCCTAAAAAGATCAGGATGGTTGTTAGCACGCCCAGGTAAATGGCATATTCAAGCGGGAGAATGAGCGTAGATAATAATGTAATGATAAAAACAACCCGGCTTTGTAAGTGGCTTTGCCAGGTGAGTTTGATCAAGCTGAATTTGATTAACCCCGCGGATGAAACGACAACGACCGCTGCCAAGGCGGAAATTGGAACGTAGCCGATCAGTTTTGAGAAAAGCAGCAGGAAGACCGTTACGCTAAGCCCGGAAATGACGGCCGCATATCGGGTTTTTGCGCCGTTGACCACATTGATCATCGTGCGTGAAGGCGATGAGGAGGACGGCATGCAATGAAAAAAGCCTCCGATTATTGCCCCAAGGCCCTGGCCGAACATCTCCTTGGATGGATCCATCCTTTTATCCATCATCTGTCTCATTGATTTGGAAATGGCGACCGCTTCCATCAGACCAAAAAGGGCGATGGCCGCGCCTGGAGAGGCCAGGGATAAAAAGTCTTTCAAGGGTATTTGAGGAATATGGAATTGAAATCCAATGTTGCTGGGCAAACTGGCACTGCTGACCAATTCGACGCCCTGCGCAGCCCAGTTTGTCAGATAAACAAACAAGGATGCGATCAAAACGGTGAACAATGCCGCCGGCAGCTTGGGATTGATCGCCCTGATCCCAAGCATCAATGCAACGGATACCAGGCTGACGATCAAGGCTTGTGGATGCAGCATTTTAATGTTTGCGATCAGGCTGGTCAGGATCCCCCAAAGACCGTTTGAACGGATTATCTCAACCCCGAACAGGTTTCCCGATTGACCGCTGATGATCAACACGCCGGCTCCGGTCAGGAACCCGACCAGAACGGAATTCGATATATAGCGGCTGATTGATCCCAGGTTCAGGAGACCGATCAGAAATTTAAAAACTCCCGACATAATCGATAGGGCTACAACATACTCAACATAATTCGCCTGGTCGACATAACCCAGAAGCACGCTGGCCGTGATCAGTGCGATTGAGTTGGTCGGACCCGTGATGAGAAAGGGATTGCTTCCGAATAAGGCGCTGATGATCGTTGGGATAATGGCTGTGTATAACCCATATAAGGGATTGACGCCGGCGATTGCAGCATAAGCCATGGATTGGGGAATCACAACCATGGCAACTGTTAACCCGGCAGTTAAATCGGAGCGAAATTTTCCTCTAATGTAGCGTTTGACGGATTTAACGGTTAATGCCATTCATAATTCTTTCAGAAAGTAAAGGATGAATTCATTTTACCATTCAGATCAGACCCGAATTTATGGTAAATTGGGAAGATTTCAAGAGGACATGAGATCAAATTCAACGAATTGAGTTATAAAAATGATTAATTAAACGAAATATTTAGTAAAATAAGGTGTTCATAAATTATAATTAACCGATATATTATAATTATGAGTAAAAATTCGGGTAATTCTTAAGAATATTTCCATGAAATCGATGAAAATTTTAAAATAAAATCAGGCTGGATTGACCGGGAAAGATATTTTTCAATTTGAGACTTTGTCGCTATAATTATATTGTTCAACGCCCCGGGAATAAGAGATGAGTTTGGTATGGATGAAAAGCAAGATAAGATGAATCGCTTCAAGCTAAGGTTACATTTCCTGCTGGCATTTACCTTTTTGTTACAAAGCCTGTTCTTTATTATTTATTGGCTGTCTGTGAAGAGTTTCAGACCGGATGTCAACAACTTTATCAGCGGAATCATCGGACTTCGATTACCGTACACTACAATCGTTATTATTCTTTATACTTTACTTGCAGGGTGGAGTTTGGTCCGTTTTATCGGGCTGCGTTTTACGGTCAAGAGCGGTTCCTGGAAGCCCTCTTTTTTGAATTGGGTTTACGCAGTTGTCTGGCTGGTCTTTACTGCGGGGATTTATCTTGCCTTCTGGGTTGTATTACAACAGAATCCCAGTCAAAAAGGGGTTTTAATCCATTTATTGAACCTGGTCCGATTGGTCAGCGATTCGGTGATCTTCCTGTTCATTGCCATTTTGCTGCGTCGGGCAATCCTGTTTTTCCGTCAAAAAATGGCGATTGGTGAAGATCGTAAATGGCAGTGGACGGCAGGTATTATCCTCGTCTTGGTGGCTCTGGTTGGGTTATGGCTGGTCCCTGCCTTGTTCCCACCGAATTGGGCCTATCAGGGAGACCTTCCCACCAGACCGGCGCTGATGGCGCATCGCGGCGCTTCAATGCTTGCACCTGAGAACACACTTGCTGCGGGTGAATTGGCTGCTGCAAACCAGGCCTTGGGATTTGAGTCAGACGTCCGGATCAGCCTGGACGGGGTCCCATTTCTGATGCATGACCAGACCCTGGCCAGAACGACGAATATCGCCGAGGTCTTCCCTGACCGGGTGAACGATGATGCTTCAAGTTTTACGATGGATGAACTCAAGCAGTTGAACGCCGGTCTTTGGTTCATTCAAACGGATCCCTTTGGTACGATCAAAGCCGGGCTTGTCTCGCAAACACAGTTAAGCATTGATCAGGGGCAGCGTATCCCAACATTGGGCGAAGCGTTGGATATGGTCAAAGCGAATAATATGGTGATCATGTTTGATATGCGTTATCCTCCGACCGAACACCCATTTTATAACAAATTCTTTGATGTGGTGCTTAAAACCTGCCTTGAATCTGGCCTGAATGGCGATGTCTGGTTCCTGGTTGATCGGGAGAACCTCTCACAGGTGATGAATGAAGCGCCTCAAATGACTCGAGTGATTGGTGCATCCAGTGAAGAACTGCCATCAGCTGATTCCCTTTTGAACCTTCATTATGAGATCGTCAATGTTGACACTGGGATCAACGCCAGAGAGATCCGGTCATACCGCGACCAGGGGTTGGGCGTCAATGTCTACACCATCGATGAACCCTGGTTATTCTCCCAATTCTGGCTGTCCGGAGTCACTTCCGTAACCACCAATAATATCCAAACATTCAGCCAGCTGGAAAAGCCAAATTTGAATGTCCCCTATTCCAGATACCTGCTTTTCTGGGGGCTGTATGGCATTATCATTGCGATCTGGTTAGCTTCAAGCCAGCCGGAGAAGGAACATTCAGAAGCCCGTCTGATGGAAACACCTGACCTAATGGACTTTGCCAGGGATGATGATGAGACGGTGGACACAACACAAAAATCAAAGTCGGAGGAACCGGAGCCAGATTCCGAAAATGTTCATGGGGAAGAATTGCAGGATGAAGGCGAATGGGAACAGGATCAACCTGATTCGGGGCATAACGAAACCTAACTCTGAATGACTCGTTGAACGCAGAATTCGAATAACATCGAAGGAAAAGTTGGAGAAAGTAGAAAATCATGGCGAAAATTCTTGTTGTTGGCAGTGTTAATATGGACCTTGTTGTCCGTGTCCCACACACACCCAAGCCCGGTGAAACCGTTTTAGGAGGGGATTTTGAAACTTTCCCCGGTGGAAAAGGTGCCAATCAGGCGGTCGCTGCCGCCCGGATGGGAGGGGTGGTGACAATGGTTGGCCGGGTGGGCAATGATGATTTTGGCGACACTTTGATCCAGGGGATGGTCGATAACAATATCAAGACGACCTATGTGATCAAGGATTCCGAATCGCCGACCGGGATTGCCATGATTGCCGTTGCTGCAAACGGTGAGAATTCAATAGTGGTCGCATCCGGCGCGAATTTCAAGGTTTCAGTTGAAGACGTCAACAACGCCAGGGATATCATGCGGGACACCGATCTATTACTGCTCCAATTGGAATGCCCTATGGAAGCGGTGACAGCGGCCGTCGAACTGGCAAAAGCGTATGATGTGCCGGTTGTCCTCAACCCCGCACCCGCTCAGCCGCTTTCGCAAGTCCTGTTATCCAATGTGGATGTCTTGACCCCCAATCAGGAAGAGCTTGTCATGCTCACCGGTGAAAATGAGATCGACAATGCTATCCGTAAGGTTTTGGATTGGGGTGTTAAAAACCTTGTGATCACCCTCGGCGCAAACGGTGCTCGGGTGGTGGCCGATGGGATTGACAGGCACATTCCTGCTCATGAGATCACTGCCGTAGATACAACAGCCGCCGGGGATGCCTTTAATGGGGCGCTTGCCGTTGCCTTGGCAGAGGGGAAACCGCTTTTTGAAGCGGTGAATTATGGCATGGCTGCCGGAGCGCTTTCTGCGACCAAACGCGGCGCACAGCCTTCGCTGCCGATACGTGAGGCGGTGGAAGCTTTAATGCAAACCAGCAATTTATAATCTTTGTTAGCAATCCATAACGGAGGAATCAGATATGAGTCTGGAAACTGAAGCCCAATCCAACTTCGAGCAGCAATTTAATTGTGCGCAATCTGTTTTTGCCCCTTTTGCCAGGCGAATGGGAATGGATGTTGATCTTGCATATAAAATAACCACGCCATTTGGTGGTGGAATGGGACATATGGGGCAGACCTGTGGGGCTGTAACCGGTGGACTAATGGCATTGGGGTTGGCGAAGGGCATCTCCGTTCATGATAAGGAAAAAAACGATGCCTGTTACGCACTCGCCCGGGCATTTCAAAACCAATTCATCGAACTGCACGGTGATGTCACCTGTCCTGGACTTTTGGGATTGGATATCGCTGACCCCGAACAATTACAGCAAGTTCGCGATGAGGATCTTTTTCATACGCTTTGCCCAATCTTTGTTGCTGATGCAGCGCGATTAGTAAAAGAGTTGTTGGCAATTGAATAATTAAATTGGAAAAGGATGATACACTCTGATCATCCTGAGTGTATTTATTTCTATTGTAAAAACCTTCAAACCCTCCTAACAGGAGATCTCATTGCTCGAGGAATTTTTATCAAAAAACACCATCCGTCTGAATGTGGAAGCATTGAATTGGGAGGAAGCTGTCCGGGCGGGGGGAAAGCTGCTGATCGACGCAAAAAAATGCCAGCCTGAATACGTGGATGCGATGGTTCAAACCGTATACGATTTGGGGCCATATATGGTGTTAGCGCCAGGATTGGCGTTGGCACACGCTCGCCCGGAAGATGGTGTGCTGGAGGATGGATTGAGCCTGATCACGCTAATCAAGCCAGTCCTTTTCGGCTCGAAGAAAAATGACCCTGTTGGGATCGTCATTTCCTTTTGTGTTGTTGATAAGGAAGGCCATGTCGAAATGTTAAAAGAATTGGCCGCATTTCTACGATCTCCAGAAAACAGGCAGCTTTTAAAAAATGCTTTAACGGTGGATCAAGTGTTGGCTGCTTTTAGCCGAAAAATTGAGTGAATCGGATTATTGAATGAAGCATTTACGGATCATGACTGTCTGTGGGTTTGGCCTGGGAACTTCCCTCGTTTTACGGATGACCCTGGATGATGTTTTACAGAAGCACAATATCAAAGCCGAGACCTTTTGTTCCGATGCGGATACGGCAGTCGGGCAGCAGTTTGACTTGGTGCTCACCTCACAGGAATTACGACATCTATTTGAGGAAACTGAAACGCCTGTTGTGGTGATTGAAAATTTCCTGAGTACCAATGAGGTCGAGGAAAAAGCACTTCCTATAATTGCGAAGTTAATTGAAAACGCATAATGGAATGAACAACAATCGATTTCCAGAATAACGAAAATAGAAATTACGGTGGGATTGGATGAGTGGAGGAGTGCTGCTGCTTCAATTTTGCTTTGTGATCAGGAATGATTTTATAACAGGAAAACTAAGTCTGAAAAATAGGGATTAGAAACAGTATGGTGGATATAAGCGTTATCTTCAACATCGTCCCAAGATTATTACCGACATTCATGTTGGGTTTGGTGGCTTTGATCGGCCTGATATTGCTGAAGAAAAGTTTCAGCGAGGTTGTCTCCGGAACGATCAAGACCATGGCCGGCACGCTGATCCTCTTCACGGCTGTGGATGTGCTAAGCAGCGTAATAACCCCAATTTCGACATTATTCGAACTTATTTTTACTTATGAAGGCAGAGCGTCAATGGCTGATTGGACAGCCTTCCTCGGAAATTACGGCGTTCAAATCGTCATGGTGATGGTGCTGGGGTTCCTGGTTAACCTTGTTCTGGCCCGGATCACCAGATGGAAGTATGTCTTTTTGACCGGGCACATTATGTTCTGGAATGCTTTTATGGTAGTGGCTGCACTGGCGGATGGGGGAAAGGTAGGCGGACTGACTTTGATCATCATTGGCAGCCTCGTACAGGGTTTTCTTTCCACCTTATTGCCTGCATTGATTGCCCCCTTCGTTTTCAAGTTGACTGGAAAGAAAGAATTCACCATTGGCCATTCCACGACCATCATATCTGTGATCGGTGCTTTTCTGGGTAAATGGTTTGGTGATCCTTCGAAGTCCACTGAAGATTTGAATGTTCCAGAAGGCTGGTCTTTCATTAAATCCATGACCGTTTCCACATCCATCATCATGATCTTGATCTACCTGGTGATGGGCTTTATCGTTGGTTTGCCGGTGGCTGCTGCTAATTTCACCGGCGGTGTAGTGTGGATGTGGTTTCTTTGGGTCATCATACAAGGCATCTTGTTTGGAGGTGGTCTGGTCATCCTGCTCACCGGCGTAAGGATGATGCTGGCTGAGATCGTCCCCGCTTTCCATGGCATTGCCAGGAAGGTTGTACCGGAAGCCATACCGGCACTCGACTGCCCGATGGTTTTTCCTTATGGGCAGAATGCCTTGATGATCGGGTTTCCGATCGCGATGATCGCATCACTGATCACTTTAGTGATTTTCGGTCTTGCAGGTTTTCCCTACCTGCTGCTTCCGTTGGTTGTCGCAGCTTTCTTCGATGTCGGCCCGGCTGCTGTCCTGGCGAATGCGACCGGCGGACGGCGCGGGGTGGTGATCGCCTCGGTTGTGGGCGGCGTTTTGTTGATCGTCTTCCAGGCGCTGTCTTTACCTTTCGTGATGAATACTGCTGCCGGTTTCATCAATGCGTTTGGTGGCAATGATTTCTCGGTCATCGCGATCGTGGTTGGCGGAATTACCCGCCTGATCACGGGTATCTTTGGATAAATTTCCGGGAGTTTATTAACATCTAATCCTGTGAGAATTGTTTTCTTTTTAGTTCTCAACGTATGCATTACGATTTCGTAAATATAATAAACCTGTAATGGTTTGACCCCATCCTGCCTTTGGCACCCTTCCCCGCATGGAGGGAAGGGAATGCTGCGAAAGCCGCACGGAAGGGGTGGAGAAATAATAAGAGTTATAAAAACTGCCCTGAGGATATCAGGGCAGTTCGCTTTTCTAATTTAGCTGATGTTTAGATAAAAATTACGCCGTTCGATTCATCTGAGTCAGCCAGCATGGAGGCCACACCGACCACTTCAATCCCATCGATCAGTTCTTCACGTTTGATTCCCATCAGGTCCATTGACATCTGGCAGGCCTGGATCTTTACACCGTTATCGATTGCAGTTTGGAGCATCTCGGGCAGCGAGTCAATATGCTTCTCTTTCATGATGCCTTTGATCATCGCGGTACCGAGACCGGCCATATTCATTTGGGAGAGCTTGGCTTTCTTGGTGCCGCGCGGCATCATCCAGCCAAACATTCTTTCAACCAGGTTCTTCTTGGTGCTGACGTACTGGTTCTTGCGCAGCAGATTGAGACCCCAAAAGGTGAAGAACATCGAGGCTTTATGCCCTGAGGCGATCACGCCGTTGGCGATGATGCACCCTGCCAGCGCTTTATCAAGATCGCCGGAGAACATGACCAAAGTCTTATTCAATCCCATCGCTCGGCCGGGTTCTTCCGGTTTGGAACTTCCTTTTTGGATTCGGGCTTCGATCACACCGTTGACTGTATCGAGCGAAAGCAGGCGGTTTCCGGTGGATTTGGCCCAGGCTTCAACATCACTGGTGAAACCGAAGTCGGTAGCTTGAACCTTAACAATATCACCTTCGTTGACATCTTTGATCTTGTTATAGAGCTTCAGGATCGGGCCGGGGCACTGCAGGCCGCAGGCATCCACCGAGAATTCATTGCCAGAGGTGACAGTGCTGGGTGGAATCTCTTTGATCTCTTCCCGGCTGTTGATGGTGACGTGTTCGAAGACGTCAAAATTGGATTGCCTTCCGACAGCATGCGAGTAAGTCTTGTATCCACCGGTGAGATTATAGGCTTCAAACCCCAGTTGGTTGAGGATTCGGGCGGCAAAGTAAGATCGCTGTCCGGTCTGGCAGTAAAGCAGGACGGGACGGTCTTTAGGGATTTCATTGACATGCTGGCGGATTTGCTGGAGGGGAATATTGATCGCGCCGTCGATCATGCCCAGGGCCAGTTCTTCGGGCAGGCGGACATCCACGATGGTGATCTTGCTGCGATCGAGTTGGCTGATCTGGTCCCAGGTCATCACATGCGAATCGCCGCGTAAAATGTTGGCAGCCGTGAAACCGATGATATTGACAGGGTCACGGGAGGAGCTGAACGGTGGCGCATATGCCAGCTCGAGTTCCTCAAGGTCGTAGACGGTCATGCCGCCCTGGATGGCAGTTGCCATCACGTCGATACGCTTATCCACGCCGTCAATCCCGACCGCCTGGGCACCCAGGATCTTGCCTTCGTTGTTGTAGAGCAGCTTGAACGCCATCGGCGCGGCACCAGGATAGTAACCGGCATGGTTCGAGGCATGGATGATCACATTCGAGAAGGGAATGCCGGCCTGTTGGAGGGTTTTTGAATTCATCCCGACCACGGCTACAGTCAGATCGAAGATTTTAACAACGGAGGTACCCACCACACCGGGAAACGATGCATCTTTGTCTCCGGCAATATGATCGGCTGCAACGCGTCCTTCCCGGCTTGCAGGACCTGCCAGAGCTAGAGAGGTTGCCGTGCCCGTCTGGCGGTTTGTCACTTCAGCGACATCACCGACTGCATAGATGTCAGGGTCAGATGTCTGCATGTGGTCATTGGTTACCACTGTCCCACGCACCCCAAGTTCCAGCCCGGCGTCTTTAGCCAGTTTGTTTTCCGAGCGAACCCCAATTGAGAGGATCACCATTTCTGCATCTACGTTACGTCCGCTGGAGAGTTCGACATTCAACCAGCCATGTTCGCCTTCTGCGATGGATTTCAACCCATCACCCAGCGCAAGGCGAATGTGTTTAAATGTCAGGTGCTGGTGGACGAGGGCGGCCATTTCGTAGTCAATAGGCATCATGACCTGGTCGAGCATTTCGATCAGTGTGACCTGGACCCCACGATGGACCAGGTTTTCCGCGATCTCGAGACCGATAAAACCACCGCCGACAACAACCGCACGGGCTGGCTTTTTCTCATCGACGAATGATTTGATCCGGTCCATATCCGGCAAGTTGCGCAAAGTAAATACACCAGGCAAATCAACGCCGGGCAGCGGCGGTACTGTTGGCGTTGCGCCGGGAGAAAGCACCAATTTGTCATATCTTTCATCATATATCTGACCGTTTTCCAGATTGCGAACCGTGACGGTCTTTTCCTTGCGATTGATGCTGATAACCTCATGATTGACGCGGGAGTCAATATTCATCATCGCATTAAGTTTTTCGGGCGTTACAACCAGTAACTTATCACGGTCTTTAATTACCTCACCAATGTGATAGGGGAGACCGCAGTTAGCAAATGAGATATAAGGGCCGCGTTCGAACATGATGATCTCAGCTTGTTCATCCATCCGGCGGAGTCGGGCAGCCGTACTGGCTCCACCGGCAACACCGCCAACGATAATAATTTTCATAAAAATACTCCTTTGATAAGGGTGTCGAAAGGATTGCGTTTCGAACCTTATTTGTGATAAATTTCACCAAAATTATACCATTTATTAATCAGATTCAATAAATGAATTCTAAAATATGATGAATATTACCGTGTCTCGATATCAGTTTGCAACGTTTTCATGAATAGAGTATCTTGCCTAAAAAATAAATAAAAAATCCCAGGCGCTTATTCAATTCCTGTTTCAATCCTTGATAAAATAAGGGTAGCAGTTATGAAGGTGTGAAGGTCAACTTATTGGATTAAGGATTTACTGATGGCAGAAAAAGATTTTCATGTGATCTATGACCAGCTTTCAACAGCGGCTCAACGTGCCTATGCTCGCGGCATCCAAACCGGGAGCGGTGGGAACCTGTCAGCCCGCATACCGGGGTCAGACCAGATGATCGTTAAAAGCAGCGGCGGTTCCTTTGCCGACTGCGACCGTTTGGGAAATGGATTTATACTCACTGATCTTGAGGGTGAAAAAGTTGAAGATGTCCCAGGCAAGCCCACTCGTGAAGCCTTTTTGCATGGGTTGATTTATAAAATCTCACCCCAGACCGGGGGGGTGATGCACAGTCACAGCGTTTATGCAATCACCTGGTCTTTCACCGGACGCGCCTTGCCAATGGTCACGCAGCATCTGAAATTGAAATTCAAGTGTGAAATCCCTGTCCTGGATATCGATTCCCCGATGGTCCTGCCCGAACACGGCTCAATGATTGCAGCCGAACTGGAGAAGAATCCCGACCTGCCGGCTTTCATCCTAATGGGGCATGGCGTTGTGGCTTTGGGAAAGGATATCCTGATTGCGGAACACAACGCAGAACTGGTTGAAGAAACGGCGACGATCGCTGTGCTGTCAGCGCTTTGCAGGAATGCGGGGATGTACGAAGAGGGTAAAGATTGAAGATTGAATAAGGTGAATTAATGACACGACCAACAATGAGAGCAGCCGTTTATTTTGGCCCGGATGACATCCGAGTCGGTAATTGGCCGGTGCCGGAAATTGGACCGGGGGATGTGTTGCTCCGGGTCCTCGCTGCAAGCATTTGTGGGACAGATCTGCGGATCTTACATGGACATCATCGAAAGTATGGCCCCGATTCCAGGCGTGTCCCAGGGCATGAAATTGTTGGTGATGTTATCAAAGTGGGACCTGGTGTAGTAGGGGTTGAAATTGGTTCTCGTTATTTTGTCGCACCGAATATGGGATGCGGTAAATGTGACCAATGTGTAACTGGAAATAACAACCGTTGCCTTCAACTGGAAGCGCTTGGAGTTACTTGCGATGGTGGGTTTGCTGAATTTGTCAAAATACCTGCCAAAGGTGTCAATCAAGGCTGCCTGATCCCATTCCCGAAAGAAAATGATCCGGCGGTTGGGACTTTAATTGAGCCTTTAGCCTGTGTGCTTCGTGCGCAGGAAGCAATTCGGGTCGGTATGGGTGATCATGTTCTGATCATCGGCGCAGGACCAATTGGCATGATGCATCTCAAACTGGCAAAGGTGCGAGGTGCTGCGAAGGTCATTATCAGTGAGATGGTTGATTACCGTCGGGAACAGGCTCTGACACTTGGTGCGGACCGGGTAATTGACCCGATTAATCAAAACCTGCAGAACGAAATCCTCGACGAAACGGGTGGAAAAGAACCGGATGTTGTCATAGTTGCAGCACCTTCACCTAAAGCCCAGGAGCAGGCCATACAACTTGCGGCCGTCGGTGGCCGGATCAGTTTCTTTGGCGGATTACCAAAAGATAGACCGATGATCAACTGTAATTCGAACCTCATCCATTATAAGGAATTGATGGTGTCAGGCACATCGGCGAGCAGTACGGATAACTGCTGTAAAGCTGCCAGGTTGATCGAGAGTGGAGCGATTGATCTTGTGCCCTTGATCAGTGCGAGATTCCCATTATCTGAGATTCAAAAGGCGATGGATTGGGCCGAACGGGGAAATTCTTTGAAAACCGTTATTATTCCCGGTGAAGGTTAAGTAAGATTTGATTGGTTGACGATTTAGATCAACCCTGGCTTTGAATGTCTGAATATCGACCTTCTGTTTACCCAAAGTGAGGGGAATATCGATCTGCATGTGTATTATGCTTCCGGGAATCCAGTCAAAACTTCCGGATCATTAACGGATAATGAGTATATTGATTATCGTGTTCCATCAAGTGGGAAATATTGCATTAAATTGTTTTATAGCGATGAAGGAAACGCGTATCCCCTTTGGAGGGATGATGAGCTGGATTATCCATAACCCAACGGTCACTCTGATAAGTCCAATAGCGGAAAAATCTGATCTATCGGATCAACCCAAACGATCACCCGGGAAGCAATGGATGATAGCGGTGTGATCAATATTATTAGGCAGAAAATTGGAAAAAAGTGTAAAGAATGTATGTGCCGCCAATAAAAAAAGAAGATAATAAATACCCTGGATAAAAGAATTCATTATCCAGGGTGTTGTTGTTTATTACGGAAAGGTCAACCGCCTATTTTGATGAATAAAGGGATGTAGTTATAATAGTACTCATCTCCGGATGACTCGATGCCATTTCCCTGAATTGCAAAATTGAATCCACCCTCATCCGCGTCATTGTTGGGAATATGTACTGTTGCTTCACGGTATCCCAATCCTGAGGGAGTGAAGGAAATTGTAAAGGTAGTGGACTGGCCTCCATTGATTATCGCATGAGGTTGTTCAACAATTGCAAATTCACCTGCGTTAGAACCGGTTATCTCAATCAGAACTGACCCGGTCAAATTCAACTGAGTGTCACCCGTATTTTCAATTGTGAAGGTTGTCTGAACGGCTTCTCCACCAACTTCTGCATCCCCGAAATCCGTTCCATCCAGGGTTGAGGGGATGCTGTCACAATCGACAATGTTTATGTCATTCCCGGTCACGGCGATTTCCGGTGGCTCAAGTCCATACCCTTGAATAGCAAAGGTGAATTCACCCTCATCACTGTCGTTGTTGAGGATTCGAACTGCTGCTACCCGAAGGCCTGCCGCTGATGGAGTGAATTCGACGGTGAAGGTGGTGGATTGCCCGCCTTCAACCTGGGCACTGGGTTGGGAGATAACAGAAAAATCATCTGCATTATCTCCGGTGACCTCAACTGGATCAGTACCGGTTAATTCCAAAGTACTCTCTCCGGTATTTTGGATTGTAAAAGTGCTTTGGACTGAATCCCCTCCAATTTCCGCGTTTCCAAAATCAGTGCCATCCAAAGTCGATGGCGAACTATCCGCATTGAAAATCTCTTCACCCTTACCCAGAATGGAGATTTCTTGCACGGTTGGTGGTTCGTCTCCCAGACCTTGAATAGCAAAGGTGAATTCACCCTCATCACTGTCGTTGTTAAGGATTCGAACTGCTGCTACCCGAAGGCCTGCCGCTGATGGAGTGAATTCGAGGGTGAAGGTAGTGGATTGCCCAGCCTCAATCAGGGCACTGGCTTGGGAGATAACAGAAAAATCATCCGCATTATCTCCGGTGACCTCAACTGGATCAGTACCGGTTAATTCCAAAGTGCTCTCTCCGGTATTTTGGATTGTAAAAGTGCTTTGGACTGAATCCCCTCCAATTTCCACGTTTCCAAAATCAGTGCCATCCAAAGTCGATGGCGAACTATCTGCATTGAAAATCTCTTCTCCGTTACCCAGAATGGAGATCTCTTGCTCGGTAGTCGGCTCGTCTCCAAGGCCTTGAATAGCAAAGGTGAATTCACCCTCATCACTGTCGTTATTGAGGATTTGAACGGTAGCTTCCCGAAGTCCTGTATCCGTAGGAGAAAACTTGATTGAGAAAGTCGTTGACTGACCACCGTTTATTGTGGCATTTGGTTGGGTAATAATTGAAAAATCGCCCGCGTTTTGCCCGGTGATCTCAACGGGGTTGGAACCAGTTAGTGCCAAAGGATTGTCACCCGTATTTTGGATTGTAAAAGTGCTCTGCACGGAATCCCCTCCCACTTCCGTATTCCCGAAATCGGTCCCGTCCCAGGTCACAGGAATAATATCATCATTAAAGATTGGATTCACCGTTACCCAGAATTGAAATTTCCTGTACAGCAGGAGCGTTGTATTCCCAGGCACCAAGATCGACCACCGCATCGGTGTCGTCATTTCCGTCAACGACGCGGACATTTTGGTCGAGGTCTTTTACACCGATACTCGCAGCAGAAGGATCACCCGTATCCACACAAGGCGAAGTGGATTGAAGACGAAAATTGCCTGACGAAGAGTCTACAAAAATGGGATCAGCGTAAAAATTCCCATCGATATCCGTGAAGCGTATATCATTCAATACGTTATTTGCCACGACCTCTGGCGTAATGGATCCACGGATCGCATCACTTCCGCCATTTCCCCACAAAATTGAGTTTTTAATAGTCACATTGCTGATGGTATTGCTGGAAGTCTTTGTATTGATGTTTATGCCGGAAGCCCAGCTGCTGCCGATGGCATTATTGATTATGGTCTGGTTGAGGATCGTGACCCGATCGATGGTGTTGTCGGGGCTGTTATAGTCATCTCCATGAAGGAGGATGCCTGCATCAGCAAAACCAGTTATAAAATTATCCCGGATGATCAAATCTTCGAGTAAATTATCATAGGCGCCGGTGCCCCCGGCAGTCAGGTAAATTCCATTAGCAGTACCTGAGACAGCGTTGGCATCAAGCAAATTTCGTTCGAAGGTGAGGTTGGAAATGGTATTGCCATGAGCGTTATACCCTGTAGATCCGGCGACATGAATACCACATCCGATAAGTGTGTTGTCTGAAATCGTAACATTGGTCATCAGATTGCCGGTCGAATACATCCCGGATTCCCCAACCAATTCAATCCCTACAGCAATGCCTTCGATATAATTTTCCGTAATTAGAAGACCATCGAGTGTGTTATTACTGCAATTGGCTTGATTGGAAGCATCAACGAGAATCGAGGAGTCGTTCTCGCCGGTGATGTGGTTACCTCGAATTTCAATATCGGAGACCGTGTTTCCGTATAAACCTGTATCCGCAGCAGGCGAAATGAATATGTCATTGGTTTGACCCGGGTTGTCAATCGTATTTGATAAAATGGTCACGTTTGTGATTTGGTTATCGACCGCATTTTCACCCATTCCAGCGATGATCGACACACTGCTATGCCCATCATGGAGGTAATTGGAACTGATCTCCACATTGCTGATCGAGGCATTCATCTGGCTGTATATCATTAATGAAATGGCTGATTCGTCCGCCGTGATCTCATTCTGATAGATAACAATATTTTCAATGTCAGGTTTGCTGCCACCGGAATCCGGACTGATATAAACGCCATGCTTTGGGAAATTGTACATATTGAAACCACGAATCACCACATTAGATGCTCCAATGATATTAAAACAATTAAAACTGGCATCTGATCCATCAATTGTGATATCAGGGGTCCCGTCCTCATTAATGTCACCATTGATAGTGAAGTTTCCTTCGGTAATATGGGGCAGATCTTGGGTCAGAACTAATGTGGAATCGGATAGCGAGGGAGAAAAAGTGATTGTGTAATAATCATTGGCATTGTCTGCTGCATTGATCGCCTCAGGCAGCGAAATTCCGTCTGTTCCTGGATTTGCGATTAATTTAGTTGGACTGGAAACGTCTCCGTTGATAACCTCGGAAAGGTTCTCCACAATCAGAGAATCCCCTTGACTCCGATCATTAGATTCACTACTCTGAGCGGTAACGACATTGAAAGGTGAAGACAGGAAGCATATTAAGACTGTGTAAATGATGGATCGTTTGATAAATTTTTCCCACCCGGAACGATGATGTTTCATTGTTTGTCTCCAATGGATCGGCTGTTTATGATATTGCAGGATGTTTTTGTGTTGGGACATGGAAATTTGTCAATATTGATTTTAATACAAAATTTTAAACGAAAGTAATGTATTTTTACGACGAATTTATATAAAATTCACCCATATATTTCATACAGCTTCTCTGCCCAAATCCACACCTCGGAGAATTTACATACTTGCATAATGGTGTGTTGTGAACGCAGCTTAATTTCAACAATAAGTAGTTTCTCTAATAATTTATAAGTCAGGTTCTTCCGCTCGAGATTCTTAACTCCATAGAAGAATTACTCACAAAGTTTCGAGAAATCAAATCCATCTATTCGAAAAATCTGAAAAAATCAAATTTTTGAAGGTTCCAACTGCCCTGGAAACAATTGCCTGATAGCGATTTCTTTGGCCATAGGGATTCCAAAGATCGTGTGCGGAAAATTTGTGATTTGTATAAGATAATGATGTTTATTAGTTTTTTTATGAACTACAAAGATATCTGAAAAAATAAATTTTCGGAATAATGTCGGGGACTTGGCAAAAAAGCTTTTTGAATGAATGAAAGGTGAAAAGAATTCTTGAGAACATTGAAGGCACCAAAAAGATTGACGATGTTTTATTGACAATCTACCTGAACTCAAGTAAAATATTTGTCGCTTAACAAATGCGGGTGTAGTTCAATTGGTAGAACGTCTCCTTGCCAAGGAGAAGGTTGAGAGTTCGAGTCTCTTCGCCCGCTCTTGAAATGCTCGATGGGCTGGTATCCCAAGGCCATATCGGCCGCAGATATCAGCTTTTATTTTCCAGGCGACGTAGCCAAGTTGGTAAGGCAAGGGTCTGCAAAACCCCGATCACGGGTTCGAGTCCCGTCGTCGCCTCAAAATTAACACCTCGCAAAAGCGGGGTGTTTTTCATTTGAACCCCAAGAATTTCCCTAAAGATCTCTGGAATTTCTCGTTTAATGTTTACGCGAAGCATAGTACAAACGTTTATATTAATTAATCGTCTGCGCCTTATGCTTTCCATTGAACTGAATTATAAATACGTTAATTAATGGGAGAAATTATCCGTTGCATCGGCATCTTCAAAGTAGGGAGTGCTTTGAAAAATCGAGAACTCGCAGGCCGGATCAAGAGGGTGTATCCGGCCGGCGAGTTTTTCTATTTTAATTTTATTTACATGGAATTTACATTTCTGTGCTTGTTCATTTCATTGCAAAGTGGTAAATTAATATAGGTTTGTTAAACAGACCGACCGGTCGGTTTTAATTTCTGTATTTTTTATTGTTATTATGATAAATTCATCCAGGGGCGAGGAAACTCGTTCCAAAATCCTTCATACCGCATTGGAATTGTTTTCTAAGAACGGCTACGATGCTACCAGCGTCGCAGAGATCTGCCATAAGGTTAAAGTGAGTAAGGGTGCTTTTTACCACCACTTTCCTTCAAAGCAGGATCTCTTCCTGGCGTTGATGGCAGGCTGGCTGGGTGAGCTTGACGGGATGCTGCAAGCAGCAACTGTGTCTGCAGAAGACGTCCCGCAGGCAATCGAAAATATGGCTGGCATTTCCGGCAGCCTTTTCGATGCCCTGGAAGGCGGCTTCCCGATCCTGTTGGAATTCTGGACGCAAGCCAACCGCCAGCCCGAGATCTGGCAGAGAGCGGTGGAACCTTACCGCAATTATCTCTCCTATTTTGCAGAAGTGATCCGGAATGGCAAATCACAGGGGACTTTTGCAGAAGATCTCGATGCGGAGCTTTCCGCCCGGCTCCTCCTGGGAGTCGCAATGGGGCTTTTATTACAGGCCTCTTTCGACCCTGAAGGTGCCGACTGGCAGGAGGTTACCCGTTCTGGGATTAAATTACTTTTGAATGGTATGAGGTGAGAATATGAATTTAGTTACTGGAGGAGCAGGCCATCTTGGAAATGTATTGGTCCGGGAGTTGCTTGCCAGAGGAGAACGTGTCCGGGTGTTGGTTTTACCCGGAGAAGACACCCAGTCCCTGGATGGACTGGATGTGGAGAAAATGGATGGGAACATCCTGGATCGAGACGTGTTGGTCTCGGCCATGCAGGACGTGGATGTTGTTTTTCATCTTGCTGCATTGGTCTCGATCACTGAAGATAAGGCCCATCTTCTGCATAAGGTCAACGTGGAAGGCACGAGGAATGTGATTGAAGCCGCCAAGCAAATGGGCGTGCAAAAAATGATCTATACCAGCTCAATCCATGCCCTGGAAAGACCTCCATTGGGCGTATCCATTAATGAGATGCTTGATTTTGACCCGCAGAATCCTGCCGGCCCGTATGACCGCACTAAAGCGGAAGCTTCTTTGCTGGTCAAGGAAGCCAGCCTGAACGGCTTGGATACCCGTATTATTTGTCCGACCGGGGTGATTGGTCCTTATGACTACCGGCGTTCGGAAATGGGTGAATTGATCCTCGCCTGGATGAAGAAACGTCTTCATTTTATGGTGGAGGGTGCATTTGACTTTGTGGACGTCCGCGATGTTGCCAAAGGTCAGATCCTGGCGCGTGATAATGGGAAACCCGGTGAGACCTATATCCTGGGCGGTGAAAGGATCGAGCTGCCCTGGCTTCATTCGATTGTGCAGAAAGTGACGGGGAAGGCATCATCAATGATCACTTTCCCATTGCCGATTGCTAAAATTGTTGCCCCGATTGCTGAGTTTTACTATAAGGTGACGAAGACCAGACCAAGGGTGACCCGCTATTCGATTGAGACGGTGATGAGCAACTCGGATATTAGCTGCGATAAAGCAAAACGGGAACTGGGTTACAAACCCCGGACGATGGTGCAGACCATTACGGATACCGTGAATTGGTGGCTGGCAAACCTGAAGATCACCAAGCGCTCTCTGCGCTTATGATCTCGTTGAGTTGGATATATAGAAACCAGGTGGTTGAAAAGCCACCTGGTTTTTTTACTTAAAATGAATTGTATTACTCAGCCTTATGTAATATCTGACAACTGGGACAATAATACGTGCTCCGTTGGCCCACTGTTATTTTCTTAATAGTTCCGCTGCATCCCGGGCAGGGTTCTCCTTCCCGCCGGTGGACTTTGAAATAGTTTTGAAATTCTCCCCCGCGATAGATCCAATCCAGGCTGGAACCTAATTTTTTAATTGCCTCATTCAGGACGACCTGAATGGCGTTATATAATTTTTGGGCTTCAACTTTTGAAAGAGTATCTGAAACCTGTAAAGGGTTGATCCTGGCTTCAAAAAGGATCTCATCGGTATATATATTTCCCAGACCGGCGATAAAGGTTTGGTCCATCAGAAGGGGTTTGATTTGCCGGTGATGTTCCTGAAGCATTTTATAGAGGATATCCGGATTGAGATTTGGGCCAAGAGGTTCTGGTCCCAGGTCACCCAATACGGTTTGGGGATCGGTGACATACCACACCCGGCTGAATTTACGCACTGAACTCAATACCATCCGCCAGGCTTCATTAAAATCCAGTATTACCTGGTCGTATTGTTCTTCAGGAATCGGTTCGCCTTGATTGGTCAGGCGTTTCTCCATCCGCATATCCCCGCTCATCCGTAAATGGGCGATCAGGTGGCCTTTATTCAACGGGAAATGAAGAAATTTCCCACGGCGTTGAACGGCCTCGATTGTTTTTGAGGTCAGTTGGGATTTAAAATCTTTCACATCTGGTTCCTGGACGATCTTCTTCCAATTGACTTTGACATCTTTGATGATTTGACCGGGAACAGGAGCGGATTCAGGGGACCCATCTCGGAGACGGCGCATGATGGTTTCAACTTCTGGCAGCTCTGGCATGAATAATCCTTCTTTCCTTGTGGATTATTTTTAGTATACCTCCCTGGTTGAAGCTGGTTCAATAATTTCAGCGCTGTGTTTCATCTGGCAAGAACAATATCCACCGGTAATCCCCAATTCATGAATGTTTCGGAATGTTCGATTGAAAAACCGGATTGTTTAATAATCTTTTCAAGGGGGATTGGCCTGCAATCCAGCGCAACCGGGAATAACCGGTGACCGAGTTCGTAGATCCGAACGGCCAGGTTTCGGGGACGGCGGGATAAGGACACCACGACCAGCCGGCCCTGAGGGGATAGGACCCGGTGGACTTCATTGAGGACGTCCAGCATTTCAGCCTCGGAAAATAATTCCAGGGTAAAGGCGCAGTATGCTGCATCCATTTCATCGGTTTTAATTGGGAGGTTTGTGGCATCTCCCTGCAGCAGCATGGCGTTCGGTTGGGAGTAGAATTTTTTATGCTTTGCCTGGATAAGCATTTTGAATGACAGATCCAAACCGATCAACTTGCCTGTCCCGTTCAAACCTTCAGAAATTGCAGCCAAACCTGTGCCGGTACCGCAGCCGATTTCCAAAACAGCTTCCCCTTTGGAAGGTGCGAGGACTGTTACCCCTTTTTCAATGAGCTTTTGCTCGCTGGCTGTCAACCAATCGTAGATTTTGCTCAGACGGTCATAATACCGCTGAGCTTCTCCTTTTGGACGATTGACCGGCAGCATTTCGCTCACCCGTTAACCCTGATGAAGATCTGGCTTCCCAGATTGGGTCCGATGACCACTTCTTCTTGGGAGTCTTCAATTTCGATCCGCATGGTCTTGTCATAGGGGGTGCGTGAGAGCAGCTTTATCCTGACATCCGGACGCAGCCCACATTTACCCAAATAACGCAGGACTTCGGGGTCTTCATGGGGAACTCGTAAGATTAGACCACCTTTACCGACCTCCAAATCACTTAATGAGGTCTGCTTGATAACCGGCATCTTCAGGTTGGCGTCAGGGATCGGGTCGCCATGGGGATCAAATTCTGGATGACCGAGGGCTTCATCCATCCGTTCTTCCAGCAGGGGAGACATCGCATGTTCCAGGATTTCAGCCTCCTGATGTACTTCATCCCAGCTGTAGCCCAGTTTCTCAACCAGGAAATTCTCGATTAGACGATGGCGGCGCAGGATCTTCAAAGCGGTTTTCTGCCCAGCTGCTGTCAGGCTGACGCCCTGATGTTTGGTATAGGCGACATAAGGCGGATTTGTCATGGAAAGCTTTTGGAGCATATTGGTCACAGAGGCAGCCGAAATCCCCAGCAGTTCGGCCAATTCGCTGGTGGTCGCTTTATTCCCACTCCGGGTTAATTCATATATCCGTTTTAAATAGTCCTGGATATTGGGACTTAAATCTTTAACCATAGTTTTCCTTGTAAATAATTTCTAAAGAAATATTTAGGTGAGGCTAAAATCATCTTAGCACGACCCATCGGATTCGTCAACTATGACAAAGATTGGGAAGGTTGATCGAATGATATGAACAACCGCATGAATTGGACAACTTGGAGATTTCTTCAAAATGATCGATAAAATTCATTTATCAGGATAAGAAAATTATCCGGTTTGTTCAGGTTCGGTGTGGTTCACCAGTGGTGGGTTTGCAGATTCAGTGGATTCATCGCCCATCTCACGGATTTTAGGAATGAAGAGGGATATCACACCGGCCACCATGGTAATGATCCCACCCAGAATGAACCAGAGCTGGTTGGATGTCGCATCGGCAACCGGGCCGGCAATTGCCAAACCCAGAGGGCTGGCAAACCCTGCCCCGGCAGTCAGGAAGGAAAACACTCGTCCCTGGATCTCAGGTTCCACTTTTGCCTGCATGACGGCGAAGATCGGCCCATTGATCATGGGGTTCAGGAAACCAAATAGCGCCATACCTGCCACTGCCATCAAGTACATGTTGGCGGGAGCCAGGCCGATCATCAGGGTCGCGCTTCCGGCAAAAACCAGGGCCACCAGAGATGTCAGGAGCCGGTTCTTGAACCCACCCCAGGCGCTGAGCACCAGACCACCCAAAATGACCCCGATTCCAAAAGCAGAATCGATCAAACCGAGTTCATAAGCGCCTTTCCCGAAATGCTCCGTCACCACGAGTGGAAGCAAGGAGAAAGCCGGGTTGATCAGGAAATTCACCAACATGGCAAGCAGAATGATCCCCATCAGAGCCGGCCAACCGACAACGTATTTCCATCCTTCAGCCAGGTCCTGCCAGACGGAGGTTTTCCTTTTTATGCCAGGGGACAAAGCACTTCCATTTCTGACAGGCTGTGGGATTTTGAAGAATAACAACGGAATAACAGCAAGTAAGGCGGTGCTTACATCGATCATGAGAATGCCCTGCATCGGCAGGATTTGAATAAAGAAAGCGCCTAAAGCGGGCGCGATGATGTTCATCAGTCCATTCAGGGTTTGGTTGGCGCCTGCAACGCGCGATAGCTGCTGCTTTGGTACCATCAGAGATGTTGATGCGGTCATCGCGGCCCATTGGAATTGACCGCAGGTACTGCGGATGAACATCACGATATAGATGTGCCAGATCTGGGCAAAATCAAAAATGAACAATACTGCCAGAAGCAGCGTGAATAAAGCCGTGATCGAATCAAATACGATCATGACCACCTTACGGTTCCAGCGGTCAACCAGTGTGCCGGCGAACGGCGAGATGATCACGTTAGGAAGCATACTCATCAGGCTGCCAATCGCCAGGACGGTAGCCGACCCGGTTTTTTGGGTCAGGAACCAGACAAATGCAAAGCCGACCAAAGAAGATCCAAGTATGGAAAACGCCTGACCTACCCAGATCGTAAAGAATCGGAACTGCCACTTCTGCGGGATATCGATATTGTTCTCAGTCATATCATTTCCTTTAATTTCATGTTGCAATAAATCCTGCAGGAAAATGAGTTCAAGGGTCCTGTTTGAGTTTCTTCTGCCATGGTTCTACCAGGAAAACATGGAGTGGGGGAAACTAACCCGACCGTAAATGGGCGTAATTTACCCCTGATTCAAATTTTTATTTTCCGAAATATGGGTTTTATGTCGAAATTATTCGAGGAAGACCTCGACATGTTCGCCATCATCTTCGTCAAAGATATCGACGATCTGTCCGACCTCACCTGAATTCATCCAGGCATTAAGGTCTTCCATTTCCAGACCTTCGATCTCAGGTGCAAATCTGGCGCCCATTTTTAGGCCGGAATTGATTAAAGAGACAGGCAGGCGGACATTGACCCGAGTTTTACCCGTGTCGGTATCGGTGACCAAAACGCGAAGATAGCGGGGCTTTCTCCCACTTGAAACACCGGTTGATATGGGTGGGACGGACGACAGTTGGGCTGTCATTTATCTCTTCCAATGCTTCAATCAGTCGGGCGCCTTCAGCAGCGGAGATCTTCCCCTCCTGGATCATCATTAAAATTCGCATTCTTTCTTCTGTTGAGGCCATGTCTATTCTCCTTTCTTTGATTCAACTTCAAGTCCGGATAGGAGCTGTTGTGCCTGTAATGGAGAGATCTTCCCTTGTTCGAGGTCGTCCAGGATCCGCCGGCGGTCTTCAGGTGAGAGCGTGGGTTCTTCTTCCTTACCCGGTTCAAATCCCAAAGCTCGGATCACTTCATAAAGCCGATTGCGTAAAGTGGGATAGGAAAGGTTCAATTCTTCTTCCATCCTGTTGAAGCGACCTTCGCAGCGTACAAACGTCAAGACAAATTTGATTTGTTCGTCGTTCAGATCGGAAAATGGACCGGTTTGAGGTTGAAAATGACCTTCGATTGCCGAATCGCACCTGGGGCAAAAGAAACGAGTGACGAGGATATCGGAATTACAGATAGGGCATTTTTCTGGCAGATTCTGCATGGCAACCTCCTTATTAGGAAGAACCTTTATGAATAAAATAAATTATATGCTATAATCAACTTAATAATTTTGAATCTAAAATTGATTTTTCGTAAAAATTAATATTCAAGAGTTCATAAATTAAATTGAAATCCTGATGAACTTTATTGTTTCATTTTAGCATAAACATTAATTTTGTCAATAGAAATATTGACATTTTTTATTTAAAGCCGTTTTTAAATTAGAAATATTAATTGCAATATCATCAAAATCCAAGAATTTACATAAAAGTTAAGCCGGGCATATGACCAAAGGGAGGGATTTGTAGGGAAAATGAAAAAGAAATATTGACGTAACTCTAATACTGGTTTTCTATAATTTAAATGATGCAATAAACAAAATCAATGGATTTATTCAACCAATAAACTGGTTGACTGAAAGGTAGAAATGAATAAAACAATTAAAGTAAATGCTTCATGGATGGGTGGTATGCGTATTGATGCAGAGACCTCTAAACATCATGTGATCATCGACCAGCCTGAAGGAATGGGTGGCAAGGATGAAGGCGCAAACCCAATGGAATACCAGCTTTTCGCTTTGGGTGGTTGTTTGGGAACAATTGCGGCGATCATTGCTCGTCAGGACCGAATTGACCTGCGGGATTTTACGGTAGAAATGGAAGGTGATTTCGATACCGATTACCTGCTGGGGAAGACCAAAGAAGGCAGGGCTGGTTTTACTGAGATCCGAGTATGGGTTAATATCGACGCGGATATGACCGTTGAAGAAAAGGAAGCATTCTTTGACCGGGTTGATGAGCGTTGCCCCATTTCGGATAACCTGATCAACGGCACAAAGATCGTTTTTTCAGTTCGGGAATAGATCCGTTTTCCAAATAATTTACAAAGCCATCTGATTCAGATGGCTTTTTTTATATATCCGAAATAAGGTTATGATCAAATAACGATAGCGGATGAGAATTTGAGTATAATGGAAAAAACAACCCCGGCAGGAGAGAAAATGCCCAATCCCATTGTCGAATGTATTCCCAATTTTTCAGAAGCCCGGCGACCGGAAGTGATTGCCGCCATCCTGACAGAGATTGATTCCGTTGAAGGGATCCGCGTCCTCGATCGGCATTCCGATATGGACCACAACCGGACCGTTGTGACCTTCGTGGGACCGCCTGAAGCAGTGGAAGAAGCCGCTTTCAGAGCGATTGCCAAAGCAGCAGAACTGATCGATTTGGATCACCACCAGGGTGAACATCCCCGGATTGGCGCAACCGATGTGGTGCCCTTTGTTCCGATCTCCGGTGTGACCATGGTGGAATGTGTCGAAATGGCGAGACGGGTTGGCAAACGGGTCGGTGAGATGCTCAAGATACCGGTGTATTTATATGAAGACGCGGCGACCTGTCCGGAGCGTACCAACCTGGAGAACATCCGCAGGGGTCAGTATGAGGTATTAAAGGAAGAGATTGAAATAAACCCTGCCCGGAAACCGGATTTTGGCCCGGCAAAGCTCAGCGGTGCCGGCGCGACAGTAATTGGTGCCCGACAGCCCCTGATCGCTTTTAATATTTACCTGACCACCAGCGATATTGCTATCGCCAACAAGATTGCAAAGGTGATCCGACAATCGTCCGGCGGATTGCGCTATGTCAAGTCAATAGGTGTGCTGGTGGAAGGGCGGGCGCAGGTTTCGATGAACCTGACCAATTACCGGCGGACCTCAATGGCACACGTTGTGGAGATGGTCCGGTTGGAAGCCCAACGGTACGGCGTTCAAATCCATCATTCGGAGTTGGTCGGATTAATCCCGAATGAAGCACTGGTAGAAGCGGCGGTCTGGTATATGCAGATGGATCAATTTGAACCCGAGCAGGTTCTCGAGACTCGCTTATACGAAAACGTTGCCACGCCTGCTGCCGATGTTGTGCCTGAGGAGAGCGTTCGTTTCCTGGATGCGTTGGCGTCTGGTGAACCGACGCCCGGTGGTGGTTCGGCATCCGCTTACGGTGCAGCGATGGCGGCCGCGCTGGTTGCAATGGTTGGCCGATTGACGGTTGGGAAACAAAAATATGCGGATGTGGAAGGGGAAGTCTGGCCGCTGATTGAAGAGGCGACGGAAATCCAATCTGCAATGCAGGGAGCGGTTGAGAAGGACGCGCAAGCCTTTGAGGCCTATATGAAGGCTCGTCGTTTACCGCGTGATACCGAGCAGGAGAAATCAGACCGCATTCAGGCAATCCAGGCCGCTTCGATCAACGCTGCTGAAGTGCCGCTTCAGGTTGCCCGGAATGCCCTGACCATCATGCAGCTGGCAGCCAGGGCAGCGGAAATTGGCAATATGAATGCCATCTCCGATGCAGGTACCGCTTTTGGGTTCGCTCAGGCAGCGATCAATGGCGCGGGTCTCAATGTCAGGATCAATCTTTTAGGCCTTGAAAAAGAAACCGCTGCCGCCCGCATGCTCAACGAATTAATGAACATTGAAAAACAGGCTGAAAAGGTGAGTAAATCGATTAAGACAACCCTGACAGACAGGGGAGGATTGGGGATTTCCTGACCCTGATGCAGCGATTATCAACGCGCTTATTACTGGTGGTTGCCAGCCTGCTTTTATCCGCTTGTGCAGCGGGAATTACTCCCTTGCCTTCGCCAACCGCGAGTGTTCTGCCAGGCCCGACATCAGGACCGGTTCTCCAGGATACAGTACAACCGACGCAGGAATTTACATCCACCGCGACACCAACTGAGGAACCTACCCAAACGCCGACACCCGGTTTCCCGCCGGATCTGGATTGCGGCGAACAATTCTGCCAGGCTCTCTGGGCAGGCATTCTGGCGCGCCCGATCGGACCGAATGGCAACCAGACCATTGACCCGACCTATCCATATGCGAGCACCCGTAACGGCACCCTGGAACCGCATCACGGCGTCGAATTCCCGAATGGATCCGGGACGCCTGTCCTGGCTGCGCAGAATGGGGAAGTGGTCTTTGCCGGGAATGATGAACTGACCCTGCTGGGACCTTACACCAGCTTTTACGGCAACGTCGTCATCCTGCGTCACCCTGCTCTCTTTGAGGGACGGGACTTGTTTACGCTGTATGCCCATCTTTCTGCGATTGATGTCGAGGTTGGACAAACTGTGGCGTTGGGTGAACAGATCGGCGCGGTCGGCGCGACGGGCGCGGCGGATGGATCGCACCTGCATTTTGAGGTCCGCCTGGATGAGAATGATTATGGCCATACCACCAACCCGGTCCTTTGGTTTGCACCTTTAAACGGTTCAGGCTCAGGCCCGGGCAGCGCCCTGACCGGGATACTGGTGGATACCTGGGGACAACCGATCGACCGGTTCACGTTATCGCTGGACAGGTTGAATGCGGATGGCTCTGTTGAGAAACATTATTATCCCATCACCTATTACCCGGCAGGGGTCAATGCCAATCCGGTCCTGGGTGAGAATTTTGCCATCCCGGACCTGCCGCCAGGGAATTACCGAATTTCATTCATCGTGGGAAGTTTCCATCAATATAACTTCACTTTGGATGCGGGCTCTTTGGGATTTATTAAGCTTCATGTGGACTGATCCGGTTATCATTATGGGAGAGTGTTAAGCGCAAAGGAGAATGTGAAATGAGCATCAAAGCAGACCGTTGGATCCGCCGGATGGCCCTGGAACATAAAATGATCGAACCTTTTGAGGAGGGACAGATCCGGGAGGGTGTGATCTCTTATGGGACATCATCATATGGTTATGATATCCGGGTTGCGAATGAATTCAAGATTTTTACCAATGTTTACTCAGCGGTGGTTGATCCCAAAAATTTTGATCCAAAATCGATGGTGGATTTCAAAGGCGATGTGTGCGTCATCCCGCCAAACTCTTTTGCCCTGGCCCGCACGGTGGAATACTTCAGGATCCCACGCACGGTCCTGACGATCTGCGTGGGGAAAAGTACCTACGCCCGCTGCGGCATCATCGTCAATGTGACCCCCTTCGAGCCGGAGTGGGAGGGGTTTGTCACGCTTGAAATTTCGAACACCACACCGCTGCCGGCAAAGATCTACTCCTTCGAGGGGATCGCTCAGGTGTTGTTCTTTGAAGCAGATGAGGAATGTGAAACGTCTTACGCTGATAAACAGGGGAAATACCAGTACCAGAAGTCGATTGAACTTCCCAAACTTTAGGCGGTCCAAAACGTGAAGACCATTGCTGTTGCCTCGTTGAACCCGGTCAAAGCGGACGCCGTCCTGCAGGCGTTTTCCCGGATCTTTCCGGAAGAGGAATTTTCGGTCCAAACGCTCTCGGTCGCTTCAGGTGTATCCGATCAGCCAATGACCGACGCGGATACCCGTGAAGGCGCGTTGACCCGGGCTGAAAATGCACGTAAAACCCTGCCCAACGCGGAATATTGGGTGGGCGTGGAAGGCGGCTGCGACTATCTTGATGGGGAAATGGTGGCTTTTGCCTGGGTCCAGATCCTTTCCGCCGACAGGAGCAGCCATGCCCGGACGGCCGTTTTCCGGCTGCCGGTTGAAGTTCAGAGTTTGGTTGAAGAGGGGATGGAACTGGGGGATGCTGATGATGTGGTCTTTGGGAAGCAAAATTCGAAACAGGAGAATGGCGCAGTTGGGCTGCTCACCGGGAATGTGGAAACCCGCACCTCGCTTTACGAGCAGGCTGTGATCCTTGCGCTGATTCCTTATAAAAATCCGACTTTGTATTGAGAAATTAAATGAGAAGAATTATCCACCCAGATCATATTCCATGATCTGGGGGACGCCGTTCAACTGAACGATGACATCGATCAGCTCATATGAGGAAACACCCTGAGCGTTGAGGGTTATGGAAAGGATAGCCGAATAATTCGGGGGAAAAAGGAAATTGTCGAAGACAAAATTACCCATGCTGTAGACGATCAATCCGCCATTGTATTCCTCAATCCGCTGGAGGACGTGCGGATGGCTGCCGATCACGAGCGACGCACCGCTGTCGATTGCGAGATGGGCCATTTCCTGCTGTAAGGCCGAAACCTTTTGAACGATTTCGTACCCGTTGTGGAAGAGCACAACCACGATATCCGCCTGCGCTTTGGCAGCCTTTACGCTCTGGACAACACGGTTCGGATGCGCCCAGGCAATCCCGGGTTTATCAACGCCGGCCTCCCAGGCTGTGTAATCGTAGTCTATCGTGGGGACGTCCGTAAAAGCAAGGAACCCAACTTTCAACCCATTGATTGCGATGATGGCTGGTTGGTAAGCCTGGTCAGCATCCATGCCAGCACCGACGGACAGGATGGAATGAGCTGATAAGGCGTTAAGGGTTTCTTCCAATGCATCAGGGCCATAATCCAGGATGTGATTGTTCGCCAGGCTGACCAGGTCGAACCCACCATAGGAGAGGGATTCCGCCGCAGCCAATGGTGCCCGGAATGCATAAGTCTTATCATCCGGCTCTCCCAGGGTGGAGATGGAACACTCCAGATTACCGAGGGTGATATCCGCGCTGGATAAGGTCTCGGCCGTGAAAGCAAAGGGGGCTTCAATTCCATGAGTTTCGATCATCTCACCGATCGTCCGGCCTAACATGACATCACCCACCGCCATTAAGGTGATGGATGCATCTGATTCCAATGGATTGGTCGCTGTTGGATTTGCCTGGGTAGAAGTTGGCTGAGGCGTGGAAGTTGGGGAAGGACCGGTTGTGAATGTGGGGGAAATCACTGGAGCAGATTCGGTGCGAATTGATTCAACCTGCACAGGATGACATGCTGACAATAGCGAAATAACGATCAATAAAACCGGTAAACGATTGGAACTGATGCGCAGATTATTCATGGATCAATTGCCGCGGGAAATCCTTAGGAAGAATGCTTATAAAGTACCGCTAATTGAATTTATGATCTTGCGTGAAATGCAAGATACTTATCGGTTTCAATCAGAATGTCGCCGGAGCAATACGAAGATCAGGCCGAGGATAAATCCGCCAAAAATGATCAGGAAGGCATCCTGACGTTCGTTGCGATCTTCCAGGAAAACAAAGGCTTCAGTGTTGCCGATTTTTGTGAAAGGTTTGTCTGCGGTCGGCATTTCAGACATTTTCGACGATTGAACGGGTTCCGGCTTTTTCGCGGTTTCGACCTTAAGATAAGGCAGTAAGGATTCCAGTTTGGTCGTACTGATCCCTGAGATCCGGGTCAGGTCTTTGATTCTGGCATAGGGACGGCCGTCAATGATCTTTTGAGCCAGGCCATCACCAATCCCATTTAGGCTGACCAGGTCAGCTTTGGAAGCGATGTTAATATCGAATTTTGAAGGATTCTTTCCTGCCATTTCATACTCCCTGATAAATTTGACCTTTTAATTAGTATAACTTTAATGCAGAATAATGACAATCGGCAACGATTGTTGAACAGAATGGACAAGCAGGGCGTCGTATGCTATAAAGGGAAGGTGTTGCTTATGATTTTACGAATGTTTTTCAAAGGAAAAATCACGTGAATGAAAACCCACATTTTTGGGAATTGAAAACGCTGGAGGAATTCACCCCGGAAGAGTGGGAAGCGCTTTGTGATGGCTGTGGAAAGTGCTGCCTGCATAAATTAGAGGATGCGGAAACAGGGGAGGTTTATTATACCAATGTCGCTTGTCGATTATTGGATCTAAACACCGGGTTATGTGGTGATTACGCCAATCGCGCTGAGATCGTGACGGATTGTTTTCCACTCACCCCCTCAATTGTCAGAGAGGTAAACTGGCTTCCCGCAACCTGCGCCTACCGTCTGATTGCGGAAGGCAAGCCATTACCCTGGTGGCATTCCCTGATTTCCGGCGATCCTGGAACGGTTAGGCTAATGGGTATTTCAATCTGCGGGAAAGCGATTTCAGAATCGGATGTGGACCTTGAAGATCTGGAAGATATGGTTGTCGATTGGTTTGATTGATAAAAAAACCAATAGGTGACAGGAATTTGACAGACAAGGTTCATTCAGAAAGCCATTGGGATTAAGGTATACTTATTACATCCTGACAAGGTTGTTTGACGAAAACCGAACGAAGGAATAAATGCCAGAATCAACCGGTTTGGACAATCCCAGACAAGATTTATTAATAGCTGTGATCCAGGGACAGGATGCCGATATGGCGACCCAGTCTTTGGAAGAAGAAGGGTTTGGCGTGACACGCCTGCCCAGTGTTGGGGGTTTCCTCGGCCGGAAAAATGTGACCCTGATGATCGGCGCTGAAGCGAAGGATACTGCCAAGGCTATCGAATTATTGAACAATACCTGCCGTCAACGAGTGGCTTTCATTGCAGTCCCAATGGAGAATGCACCTTTACCAATGCCAGCACCGACACCCATTACCATCGGCGGAGCAAATGTTTTTTCACTAGAAGTTGATCGTTTTGAGGAATTTTAGCGATGAAACTGATCATTGCCATTATCAAGGATGAGGACACAGACAATGTATCGAGGGCGTTGACCAAAGAGGACTTCCGCGTCACCTTTATCGCTTCGACGGGTGGATTCCTGCGCAGCGGACGAAGTACGCTCCTGGTCGGCGTAGAGGATGAACAGGTCGATACTGCGCTGAACCTTATCCGTAAAAACTGCAAGAAACCCGAGAAATCCAAAGAAAAGCGCGCCACGATTTTTGTGCTGAAAGTCGATCAATTCACCCAATTATAAAATTGGACAGGCGTAGTGAGTTTATATAATTGCTCGGTTTTTGATCGAAAATTCCTTGAATTAGAATCACAGGTATTGTATATTTATTCAAAGAGATCATTTTTCACAAACAAAAAGGAATAGGAGAAAACGATGAACTTTGGGCTATCATTCAGTTACGTATTCAAGGATCAGGATTGGTTTAAAAAGATTGCCATTCCTGCACTATGCGGCCTGATCCCGATTGTCGGCCAATTTATTGTCACCGGTTGGGCGATGAAAGCCGCTAAAAATGTCATGGAAGGTAATGAGGAAAATGCCTTACCCTCATTGGATTTTGGCGCTGATCTTGGTCGTGGTTTTATGATCTTCCTGATCGGTGTGATCTATGGCATTCCGGTTGCTATTATCTCCGGGATCGCCTCTGCGATATTCTCGTTTGCCCCGAACGCTGACCAAACTGTTAGTGTAATTCTCTTCATCGTTGGTGGTTGTTTTGGGCTGGTTGGTCTGCTTGTTGGGATCTTGATTGGTTTCCTGAGCGTGATCGCCATTGCGAATTATGTCGCAACGGGTGAGTTCGGTGCAGCTTTCCGCTTCAAGGAACTCTTTGCCATGCTCAAGAAGTCCTTTGTTTCCTGGCTCTTGGTTATAGTGGGTGCAATCCTGGCTCTGGGTTTGATTGCTCCACTGGGTGCCATCGCTTGCGGTATTGGTGCTTTGCTGACCATGGCTTATGGGAGCGCTGTCTATGCACACCTGCTTGGTCAGGCGTATAACAAATCCAAGCCGGATATGTTTGAAGCTGCCTGATCTGCAAAATTAAGTAATTGAGAGAGCCACAGTTTTTAGTGGCTCTTTTTTTATTCCTGGAATTCCTGGACCTGATAAGTGAAAACCTGGATGTGCTTGGTCCGCCAAAGGTCGGCATTTGCGCCCATCTTCAGGCAAAGCTGGGAAAGGAATTGTTCCGGATCGGAGATTTGGTCCCAAACCTGGGGAAGGAAGGTGGCTTTGCGAAAACCGTCCTGCAGGACAACACCGTCGATACCCGGCCGCAGCTTTTGTATCAGGTCCTGTGGGGAATCATACGCCAACGGAGACCTTGGCGTCAGCACGGAGACTTCAATCTCAATGAAGGATAGTTCGGTGGGGCGGACATTGGGGAAACGATAATCCTGAAGCGCCGCCGCAACGGCATGTTCCTGGACGTCCAGTGCCAGAGGCTGATAGGCTTCCAATGCGCCGATACACCCGCGCAGTTGCCCTTCAATGGTCAGGGTAACGAATGAAGCGCCATTTTCCTGCAACGGTTCAGGTAATGCCGGTAATGGGATTGCCGGCAGAGGTTCTCCCCGGACGGATGAGTCCAGTGCTTCCCGCGCAATTCGTAATAAAATACCTTGTTCGGCCTGATTCAAATGGTTAGTCATTGAATTTATCCAGCTTTCTCCATTGCCGGTTGAAATAGATTAAAGGTTCGTGGTTGTTTTTGGTGTCGGTTTTGGAGGCAAGCACTTCTCCCAGAAATACGGTAGTGTCACCGACATCAAAGCACTTAATGACTTTACAATCCAAAAATGCAATGGCATCTTCAATTAGTGGAGCACCCGTTTCCATTTCAAAAGTCTTCACATCTTCAAAGCGGGGTGTATCCGTGTCAACTTGACCCGCAAAACGTTTGGCAAGTTTCACCTGATGAGTATTCAGAATGCTGATGGCGAAAACCCCGCCTTCTTTGACGAGATGTTGCGTTCGGGTATGGCGACGTAAAGCCACCAAAACGGTTGGCGGGTCAAGGGTGATCGAATTAAAGCTGTTCGCAGTCATGCCGTGAATGGCATTTTCATATTTCCCTGTAACGATTGCAACCCCGGTCAACCAGGTGCGCATGACTTCTTTTAAGGCTTCAGGGTCTATCATGTCAATTATTTTTTCATCTTTCATATAATTTCTTTATACTTTGTCGAATGTCGATCGTCAAGTTATTTCATACACTCACGTTTGTTACAATGATAGTGAATTAGATTTAGTCTGTCAAAATTCGGAGAATTAAGGTAACATTTAATCCAATGAACCAGCCAGATGATTTTGATCCCATCCAGGAAGAACCAGAAGGACCGGCGGAGCCGCTGGAACCGGAAATGATACCGGAACCGGAGGATCAAGAAGTTCAACCCAGTCCTCCCCGTTCCCGCCGTGCCAAAGAGGTTGGCCAGAAGCCTTTCACTTTCTGGCGCGGCCTGCAAACCACGCTGGCAGCAGCATTCGTTGTAGCAACTTTGTTCACATTTTGGACTCCGGGCAGCCTGGTGGAGAGCAGCCTGGAGGTAAGGATGGCTCAAGCGCTCCAGTCCGCATCAGGGAGCGTATCCGATCCTGCTGCCGCTACTTTTGAGGCGACCAGCCAACCCCAGGCAACCACTATTGGGATCGTTGCCGGCCATTATGGCAATGATTCTGGCGCAGTCTGTTCCAATGGAATAACGGAAGCCGAGTTGAACCTCAAAATTGCTACTTTGGTCCAGAAGAAACTCGCCGACCTGGGTTATACCGTTGATCTGTTGGAAGAGTTTGACGACAGGCTTGAAGGTTATCGGGGACGAGTATTGCTTTCAATCCATCTGGATTCTTGTGAGTATGTCAATGACCAGGCAACGGGTTTTAAAGTAGCCGCTGCCTTTTCGGATGAGAATCCAGCCTCCAGTCAGAAGCTGACGGCCTGTCTTTCCGAACAATATGGCGAAATCACGGGTTTACCTTACCACGCCGGTTCTGTAACCGATGACATGAGTTATTATCATGCCTTTAGTGAAATTGACCCCCAAACCACTGCCGCGATCATTGAAGCCGGGTTTATGAATTTGGATTATCAGTTCCTTACTGAAAAGACGGATTTGGTTGCTGATGGGATTGTCGCTGGAATCCAGTGTTTCCTGAGTAATTAAGCGGTCCGTCCGTTGCAAGGTCGTCAATGCCTATAAATGATCACGATCTTATTTTATTGAAGCAAGCCAAAGCCGCATTACTTCGCGGCGATCGCATGTTGGCGCGCCGGATTGCACAAAGGATCGTTGCCGAATATCCTGAAGATGTGGAAGGCTGGCTGTTGCTGGGCGGTTTATCGAGCCCAAAGGCCAGTCTTGCGTATTTAAAGAAAGCTCAGGAGATTGCCCCTGAAGATTCGTGGGTTATTAAAGCGTTAGCCTGGGCGCAGGGTGAAGATTCGGACGTCACCCAACAAATTGATCTTGACCGGACCCAGGAAATTCACCGGATCCCGCCGCCTTCTGTTTTTAAAATCAACCCACCAATCACAGTTGAAACGCAAAGTCCGGTTTGGGTAGGTGCGTTGGTTTTTGTTTTGCTTCTGGCGTTGTTCTTCTTCGGCATGGACTTGATCCCTTTGGATATGGTCAGTGCAGTTGAAAAAGCCGGTCCGATCAGTCAGGATGTATTCCCAAAACCCAGTCTGACACCAACTGTGACGAACACGCCGACGCCGACCAATACGCCAACACCCACCGCAACGCCAACTTCCACGCCAACCTCGACACCAACTGCGACCAGTACGCCTACCATTGCCCCGACACAGCCGCCGCGTGCGAACGCTTTACCTGATGTGGGCCGGGATGAAAAATGGATCGATATTGACCTTTCTTCTCAAATGCTCTATGCCTATGAAGGGAAGGATATCATCCGGTCCTTTTTAGTCTCCACCGGTACCTGGCAGCATCCCACCGTTGTGGGGCAGTTTGCCGTCTATATCAAACTGCGCTATACGGATATGGCTGGCCCGGGTTATTATCTCCCCGACGTGCCCTACACGATGTATTTTTATCAGGGCTATGGTATTCATGGGACTTACTGGCATAGTAATTTCGGTACACCGATGAGTCACGGTTGTGTCAACATGCAGACCGATGAAGCCGGTTGGCTTTTTAATTGGGCTTATGTTGGCATCCTGGTCAATATTCATGAATAAGAAGAACTCATTAATCTCATTTGGAAAATCAATGGATCGAAGGGAATTCCTGCAGCTGTTTGGGCTGAGTGCTTTTGGCCTCATGCTGCCGGAAAGATTCCTGAAATCCGAAACGCCTTCCGACCTGGTAAGTTCTGACCTTTTTGGCAGGGTCACCATGAATGGCCATAAACTGTATGCGGAGCCGGACCTGACCGCTGAAGTGCTGGAAGTCATGGAAATGGACAGAATCAGGCGGATCACAGGCGCGACGATCGGCGGTGATACATCCATGCCTAACCGGATCTGGTATGAATTGGATGGCTTGGGTTTCGCTCATTCGGGTCGGGTGCAGCCGGTCAGGAAGCAGTTGAACACGGTCGATACAGTCATTCCGGAAGACGGCTGCCTGGGTGAGATCACAATGCCATCCGTGGATGCCTATTCCAGTCTGGAAAAGAACCGGCAGCTGCTCTATAAATTTTATTATGCCGCCACATTCTGGATACTGAACCGGGTCGTCGATGACCAGGACACGGTTTGGTATGAACTTCTGGATGACCGGTATTACCGGGTGTTCTATGTGCCGGCTTATTATGTCCGGCTTGTACCGGATTCGGAACTGACCGCAATATCTCCCGATGTTCGATCGGATGACAAAACCATCGTCATTGATCTGGTCAGCCAGATGCTGACTGCCTATGAAGGTGAAAAAGTGGCTTTCATGTCCCGGGTCTCAAGCGGCGTCAGGCTCAGTGAGGGCGGCTTTGCCACCCCCAAAGGTTATTTCCGCACAACCCGCAAGCGCCCCTGCCGGCATATGGCCAACCCGGCCAACGCTTTCGGCAGTGGTTTCGACCTGCCGGGTGTCCCCTGGGTAAGTTATTTCACATCAAATGGCATTGCGCTCCATGGCGCCTATTGGCACAATAACTTTGGCGTTCCTTCCAGCCATGGCTGCGTCAATATGACCCCTCAGGCGGCTAAATGGATCTATCGCTGGACGATGCCGACCGTCCCGCCGGAGAATTATTATTATTCGGCTGAAAACGGCACACGGGTGATTGTCCAATAATTTTCTAAAAATTAATATAAAAATTATCAAAAAGTTAATCCGAATCTTATAACCGGCCAATATACTGTACTATCAATTGATATAATAGAAATTGGAGGATCAATTGGCCAGAAAAGCTGTCTTTGAAGGTTTGGTCTACGATGAATTTGACCGGCCGGTGCAAACCGGCTGGATTGGCAGCGACCCGGTCTATATCGTCGATGATAACGGTTTTAAACGTCATATCCCGGCTGAAGAGGTGGACCGGCAGGTTTGGGAATTCATGCAGGAGCAAATCGAAGGGAATGAAGACCTGATCTCTGCCAAAGCTGCCGAGATGATGGGCGAGGTGGATATCTTCACCAAAGCTGCCATTGAGAACCAGCTTAAGAATATGGATTCTCAATTTGACAATTTGGAACAGATCGGGATCCCGGAAGAAAGCCGGCTATACTTGGGCATGATCGGATTCCGGATCACGATTTCGATTCACGGTGAAGTTTTGGAAATTAATCAGCCGGGTGTGGTTGATGACTCGGGTGAGGAATAGATTCAGGTGACCAGGATAAACAAGCAAAATGGAGCCTGAGGAGTATTAATGGTGTCAGATTTTATCGTCCATGTGGACGAATCAGATTTCGAATATGAAGTATTGCAGTATTCCACCCGGATTCCCGTTGTGGTTGATTTCTGGGCGGAATGGTGTGTACCCTGCCGCGTCCTGGGTCCCAGGCTGGAAGCACTGGCCCGGGAAGGGGAGGGGCGTTTCCGGCTGGCGAAAGTCAATGTGGATGAGAGCGGTCGGATCGCCCGGCAATATAAAGTGCGCAATATTCCTGCGGTGAAGGCCTTTGTGGACGGTCACGTTGTGGCAGAATTCGCAGGCGTACTGGCCGATGAAGGCTTGCGTGATTTCATCCGAAGGCTGGCGCCCGCGCCGGAAGACCTGCTCTATGCGAAAGGTAATAACCTGATGCTGCTCGGTGAGACGGCTGAAGCGGAGGATGCCTTTCGCGAGTTCCTTTCGATGCACCCCGACCATCCCGGTGCATTGTTGGGATTGATCAGAGCCTTACTCCTTCAAGGCAAGGGCACAGAAGCAGCGGCCTTATTGCACAATTTCCCCGCCAGTTCAGACTACAATACGGCCCAACTGTTAAAACCTGTCGCTCAAGCTTACCAGTCCAGCGACCAGACTCCCATTGAAGCCGAAAACCCATTGGAGGCTGCTTATCGGAACGGTATCCGGCTTGCCAGGCGTGGGAACATCCTGGCCGCCATGGATGGTTTCCTCGATATCCTTCGGAAGGATAAGGATTATCATAACGGCATGGCTAAAGACCTTTTCGTGGGTTGGCTCGCCCTGATCGGTGAGGAACACCCCGAGGCCAGGCAATACCGGAAGGATTGTCTTCGGTGCTGTTCTAGGCAGGTGAAAAGGGAATGGTTAATGGGGGAAAGAAACAGGAATAAGGTACCTGGTATTAGGTATTAGGCGTCAGGTATTGGGTATTAGGAAAAAGTATCTCTTCACAACTAGCTCAACAACTGTAAATCCTGTCTCTTGTCATTGCGAGCGAAGCGAAGCAATCTTCGAGTTGCAAAGTGACAGGCCTTATCAAAAACAGAATAAACGAATTATTCAGTGGAAGAATGTTTCATGGTGCTCTTCTTACACCCCTCGTGAAGTCAGAGGGATGGCGCTATATTAAGCGGAATTGGGTGATTTGAAGATACTGATACTCTCGATATGTGAGGTCTGGGGGAAGAGATCGAAGGGCGTGATCGAGTCCAGGTGATATCCCTTTTGTAACAGTTTCTTCATGTCCCTCGCCAATGTCGCCTGGTCGCAGGAAATGTAAGCGATCTGCTTCGGATTCAGTTTGCCGATGGCGTCATGGACTGCCGGCGCCAGTCCGGCGCGCGGTGGATCCATGACCAGCAGGTCCACTTTCTCTTCCAGTGCGGGCAGCACTTCTTCCGCTTCCGCCTCATAGAGCGAGACATTTTCAAATTCATCCAGGTTGACGGCGAAGTCGTGACAGGCTGAACCGGAAGATTCGACCGCCATCAGGTGACTAACCTTCGGCGCAAGGAAAGCGCTGAACAACCCCACGCCGGCATAAAGTTCGACCATGCTGGGATTGCTGCTAAAATCCAGATTCTTGAGAAGATATTCCACCATCTTTTCCGCCATTGGCGTATTAACCTGGAAGAAAGACCGGGCCGAAACCATGAAGTTACGCCCCAGGAGATTGAAGATCAGGTGGTCTTCACCTGCCAGCACGGTCAATCGGGCATCGGGCGGGGTGTAGACCGCAGAAACCGGGATGTCCTCGCCGTATTCCGGCGGTTTCGGGTCTTCACCCTCCATGATCAACATCACTTCATCAAAGGAATCCTGGCGGATTCCCAATTTGAAAACGCCTGATTCATCACCCAATTCGATCTGCGGCCAGATGGCGTTGATCTCATCTTGGGGGAGGTGGCACTCCGTGATAGGCAGCAAATGTTCACCATCAGCAGCAATGTAACCCAATTCACCATGTTGGCCGAGGTGAAATTGGACGTAGTTGCGGTAATTCCAGGGAGAGGACGAGGGTACGATGGGCTGGAGGGGCGGGTCGTCAATTTTAGCGATCCGTTGGATCTGGTCCAGCATGACCGTTTGTTTGACCTCAAGCTGTTTCGCGTAGTCAAGTTCCTGGTACTGGCAGCCGCCGCAGATGCCGAAATGGATGCAGCGCGGGGTGATCCGGTCAGGTGATGCCTGGATGATGCTCAACGCTCGGCCTTTGGCGAACCGTTTTTTATCCTCAACGATTTCAACCTGGACCTGTTCACCCGGCAGGACGAAGGGGACAAAGACCGCGTGGCCATCCGGCAGGTGTCCCATGCAATCACCGCCGTAGACCATTTTCTCCATTGTTACCTGATAAGTCTCTGCCATCTAAACTCACTCGTTTTACTGTTGTATGAAATAAAATGCCCGGCCAGCATGGATCGGATGACCGGGCTCATATTCAATCGTTATAGCCGGGTTACATCTTTTCCATAAAGGTTTCGAAGGCATCCAGAAGTTCATTGACGTGATGCATCTGGGTTTGGCCCATGTGTGCAATCCGGAAAGTCTTATTTTTCAAACCACCATAGCCGTTGGCGATCCGCATCCCCTTGGTCAACAGGTATTCGTTGAGAGCGGCGATATCTATGCCGTTCAGGTTCTGGATGGAGGAAACCGTCTTGGAGCGGTAGCCTTCCGCTGCCAATGGGGGCATTCCGTGTTCGGTCGCCCAGGTCTGCACCCGTTCGGCCATGGCGGCGTGTCGGGCGAAACGGTTCTCCATGCCTTCAGCCAGCATTTTATCCAACTGGACATCCAATGCCCAGATCAGGGACATGGAAGGCGTCATCGGTGTGGAATTCTTGACACGGTGCTTTTCCAACAGCAGAAAATCAAAGTACCAGCCGCGGTTTTCAACCGTTTCAGCTTTCTTAAGTCCTCGGTCGGATAGCGCTGCAAAGGACATACCGGGAGGAAGCGCCAGACATTTCTGCGAAGAAGTCAGCACGAAATCCAGACCCCAGGCGTCGGTCTCGATCTTGGCACCGCCCAGAGAGGAGACGGCATCCACCAGGATCAATGTATCGGGGCTGAGTTCATGAACGACCTGAGCAAGTTCTTTCAAGGGGCTTTCGACGCCGGTGGAAGTCTCGTTGTGGACGATGGTGACTGCTTCGTAGGATTTCTGCTTCAATGCATCTGCCAGTTGGTCTGGCAGGATCGGCTCTCCCCAGGTCGCATCGAGACGGTCGGCCTGTTTGCCGTTGCTGACGGCAACTTCATACCAGCGTTCGCTGAACGCGCCGTTGACGCAGGAGAGGACATCCTTCTGCACCAGGTTGCGGATGCCGGCTTCCTGCATGCCGGAACCGGTGGCAGGGGGTTGGAAAATACGGTTCTCCGTCAGGAAAACCTGTTTGAGTTTTGCTTCTGTGCCGCGAAAGAATTCATCGAATTGTTTCGTGCGGTGAGGGATCATGGGCTTGGCCTGGGCTTCCAGGACATCGGGATCGACATCTACGGGACCAGGAACAAACATACGGGACATGTGTACTCCTTATTTTTCGGGTGAGGGTAATCGAGTGCTATGTCATAATCGTAACATGAGGAAGGTTGTCTGACAAGTCTATTATTGAACCTGTCAATCGCGAAATAGGATGATTGGTTTTATTTAAAAAGGAGGAATCGCATAGAACCAAGACTATAATTAGTCGTCCGGCAATGCTGGCAGAAGATCAATTCACTAAAGGAAAGCTAATGGAAGAAAGTCTGGTTGTCAAAAATCTGAGCATGAAATACGGCGGTTTTATTGCCCTGTCACCGACCAATATCAACCTGTACCCCGGTGAAATCACGGTTCTTTCCGGTCAGAACGGTTCAGGAAAAACAACGCTGTTATCGTGCATTGCTGGATTGATCAAACCGACCGGCGGGACGGTCAAAGTCGGGGACTATGATCTCTTTCAGGATGAAGTGGAAGTGCGGCGTCGTCTGGCCTTTATCCCGGATGTCCCGCGTTTTTATGTTGAATTGACAGCCTGGGAACATCTGCGCTTTATCGCAATGGCAAACGATGTATTGGATGGTTTTGATGAAAGAGCCGAAGACATCCTGGGGATGTTTGGTCTGTGGGATGTGCGCGATCATTTCCCTCACAACTATTCGAGGGGCATGCAGCTCAAATTGGGATTGGCGATGGCCTTCATTCGCCCCTTTGAGGTCCTGCTGCTGGATGAACCGACATCTGCGCTTGACGAACAGAGCGTGAGAATCCTGCTGGATGAACTGACCTCTCTGCGGAATCAGGGTACCAGCATTCTGATGTCTTCCCATGATCCGACGATTAAAAAACAGTTTGGGGATCGTCAATTGAACATGGAAGATGGCGTTCTCAGGGAGGCATGAAATGAACGCCGTAAATTGGGTTCGATCCCGGCAGGAATCAGCAGAACTTTCCTATTGGTCATCTTTTGTCTTTTTTAACCCCAAAGACCGGTCATTCAATAACCGCATTTATCTGGTTTATCTGCTGGCCTTTTTCAGCATTTGGTGGTTCATTGTGATGATCTGGTTCTCCGAAGCAGGCGCATTCCTGTTGAGGACGATCAGCCCCATCAATCCAATCTCACCTGCCGTAGCACTGGAATTGTCTGCCTTATTGATTTGGTTCCTGGTTTCATTTTTTCAGTCACTCAGGCGAAGCCCGGTGAAGTTCTCGGAAGAGGATTCCTTACCTGATCTGTCAGATGCCTGTAAATTCGAAGGGGCTTGTGCTGCGATGGATGGTCATGCCCTGGATAAAAAGGCTGGTCCCATTTTTGCTTTTGGCCGTGGTCCTTGGGTTTTCAATTGCGAATAGTGGACCGATCCAGAGTGGTATGACGGGTCAGGCTTTGTCTGATTATTTCAGGGTCGGCCTGCGGGCTGTGATGGTGCTTATCCCCATTCACCTGACCTTGTTTTCTTTGGATTGGGCGATCGGGATTTCGTATATGATAAAAGGAAGAAGGAAACCGGCCTTATTGGTTTCTATGGTTATCTTACTGGTAATTATGTTTTTCTTTGTTTTTGGGATAGCTTCCGCATTCGGTGTTGAATTTCAGGGTTTATTCCAGGTGGTTTCAAGGATCTTGTCCGGAATGATGGCTGTTGGTTTTGGCGCAGGGGCTCTTGGCAATACACTGATCGCAGCCTGGTCGGCAGCCGTATTTTCAATCGCAATCCTGTTCCTCTCTGCTCGGAAATTCAGCCCCAGCCGCGCAGCGGAGGAGACAAAATCCGAGGTCCTGATCCGGAATTTACGCCGGTATGGATTTGGTGATCAGGCTCAGGAGCGGAAGACTGAAAAACGCCTGGGTTTAAACAGACGGACGACCTGGCTGCCCGACTGGCGCGGCGCATCCGCACTGACCTGGAAGGATGTGGTCCAGTTAAGACGGACGTTAACCATCGGATATTTTTTCAACCTGATGACCTTCTTCAGCACGGCGATCGGTCTGGTTTTTCTTCCCGGTTTGGGCGGTCGGATGCTGCTGATCCTCGCCTGGACTTTACAGGCGAGTAAATTCCTGACTGCACGGATCCGGCAGGACCTGGCACACTGGGTCATCCTCCGGCAGCTCCCTGTCAAGCATCAGAAATGGATCTTTGCCGACCTGGCTTTTTCCAGCGGCGTCATCTTGCTGGTGAGCTGGCTTGGATTGATGGTTGGAACAGCTCTTTCAGGACAATCAATTCTAAATGGGTTGATCACCTTACCCGGCATGATCGCTGCGGTTGCGGGTGTCTCCGTCTTTGTGATTTTAAAGAATGCGAAGATTGACCTGTTGATGGCCGGGCAAGCGCCTGGCGTCAGCGAGTTCGGCGTGCTCGGAGGCGCGATCTGTGCCGCCGTCCCGGTCATCATTTACAGTTCACTGCCGGGTGTCATCGGGATGATCTTTGGGTGTTTGTCCAGCTTGTTCATTGGGTATTTTGCTTTAAATGCTGCAGCGAATGCGTTTAAGTCACTTGAATGAAATGAGTACTTGAGGGAATAGTGTTCTATTCAATAATCTGGACAGGGGAAGGTTAGCATGGAAAGTAAAACAAAGAACAGGAAGTCACGGGGTCAGCTTGCTTTGATGGTCGAAAAAGCTTTCGATGGACTTTCTCTTGCTGTTGGTGAGGGAGCGGTTTGTGAACTGGAGGAAGGCTGGTTCAATGCTGCCTACAACCTCCTGCTATCGGATGGAAGGGAGGTCATTCTCAAGATTGCCCCGCCGGAAAATGCTGAGGTGCTGACTTACGAACAGAACCTCATGGCCACGGAAGTCGCGTCCATGCGGATGGTCGCGGAAAACCCGGAAATCCCGGTGCCGGAGATCTATTATTATGACCCTTCCCATGACGTGTGTGACTCAGATTATTTCTTCATGGAAAAGCTCAAAGGCGATAACTTCGAACATGTTAAGGACGCGCTCGCGCCGGATGTTCGGGCGCAAATTGAACGTCAAATCGGCGGAATCGTTCGAGAGATCAATCAATATTCAGGAGAGTATTTTGGGTATGAAGGGAATACGGCCTTACGCGGCAATGCATGGCGGGAAACATTTCTGAAGATCGTGGAATCACTCCTGGAAGATGGAGAAAAGAAAAACGCCGATTATGGGTTTGAGGTCGGTGATATTCGCGAAGCGATCAGGAATCACGCGCTTTCCCTTGATGAAGTGATACTTCCCCGGCTGGTCCATTGGGATGCCTGGGATTCAAACTTCTTCGTCAAGGATGGCAAAGTTACCGGCATCATTGATTTTGAACGGGCGCTTTGGGCCGACCCATTGATGGAAGCTCAATTTCGTGCGCTGGCTTTTGGCGGCGTTTCAGAAAGTATGCGCGGGTATGGGAAAACGACTTTTACCCCTGAAGAAGAGGAACGTTGTTATTTATATACGCTGCATCTTGCCCTGGTGGTGAGGACGGAAAGTTATTACCGGGAATACAATTCCGCAGAGATTGACGGATTGGCAACACATTTGCTGACAACGTCCATGAACTGGCTGAAATCCAATTGAGGCAACACTTAATTTTTGCTTTGGTTTTACATTCGGTACTGCCGTTTACCCTTGATTTTTAAGTACTCACACTGTATAATGCTTTCACCCTTGGGTGGTTAGCTCAGTTGGTTAGAGCGTCGCGTTGACATCGCGGAGGTCGTAGGTTCGAGCCCTATACCACCCACTGAATACTTGAAATGCAATGATCGGGACGAGTAACCGTATCCCTGCCAAAAGAGAGAGAAGATCACAGGCTGGAAGTCTTCTCAGGTAAGGACCGGACGAAAACCACCCGTGAGCATGACCCGGAAAAGGCGAAAGCCCGAGTATGGTGAACGGACTGCCCCGTTAGCGGCACCAAGAGATGGCTCCGGCTGAAAAGCCCGGGTCAATCTGGGTGGAACCGCGTGAGAACACTCTCGCCCCAGTGGGTGAGGGTTTTTTGTTTAACCCAGATCTTACCAGGATGGACTGTGAACTGTCCGTACATTGAATGTATCCGAAGGAGGATATGATGGCAGAAAAAGAAAAATATGAAGAATCACAACTATATAAAGTGCGACACTCGGCCGCGCATGTGATGGCGCAGGCCGTGCTGGAGAAATTCCCGGAAGGCAAGGTCGCCATCGGGCCGCCGATCGAGGACGGCTTTTACTACGACTTTGACCTCCCCAGACCATTGACCCCTGAAGACCTGTCTGAAATCGAAGATCGCATGCGTGAGATCATCAAGAATGACAGCCCCTTTATCCGGCAGGAAGTCACGGCCAATGAAGCACGCGAGATCTTCAAGGATCAGCCTTATAAGCTGGAATTGATTGAAGGACTGGAAGAAGGCGGTGAGGACGAACATGGCAACCCGACCGATGAGAAACAGATCATTACGATCTACAAAGATGACGAATTCGTTGACCTCTGCCGCGGGCCGCATGTGGAGAGCACGGGCAAGCTCAACCCGAAGGCTTTCAAATTGATGAACGTGGCCGGTGCATACTGGCGCGGCGATGAGAAGAACCCAATGCTCCAGCGGATCTACGGCACAGCCTGGCTGACGCCGAAGGACCTCAAGCAGTATCTTTGGCAAATTGAAGAAGCCAAGAAACGCGACCACCGAAAACTGGGCCGGGAACTTGACCTGTTCAGTGTCAGTGACGAAGTCGGCGCTGGGCTGGTACTTTGGCATCCGAAAGGGGCTATGGTCAGGCATATCGCCGAACGGTTCTGGGAAGACGAACACCTCAAGAACGGATATGATTTTGTCTACACACCTCATATCGGGAAAGCGCAGCTCTGGGAGACGAGCGGCCACCTGGGCTTCTATGCGGAGAACATGTACGCGCCGATCGAGATTGATGACCAGAAGTATTATCTCAAACCGATGAACTGCCCGTTCCACATCGAAATCTATAAATCGGATATCCGCTCCTATCGTGACCTGCCCCTGCGCTACGCAGAAAAGGGTACGGTTTATCGCTATGAGCGCAGCGGCGTGATGCACGGTTTGATGCGGGTGCGCGGCTTCACGCAGGATGATGCCCACCATTTCTGTGCGCCCAGCCAGATGCCGGCCGAGATCGATTTTGTACTGTCATTCAGCCTGCATATCCTGCGGTCATTTGGATTCGATGATATCAAGGCCTATTTGAGCACGCGGCCCGAAAAAGCCGTGGGCGAACCGGAACGCTGGCGGGATGCGGAAGAGGCATTGGAAGCCGCTTTGAAACGATCCGGCTTGCCTTATGAGATTGATGAAGGCGGCGGCGCATTCTACGGCCCAAAGATCGACCTCAAGATCAATGACGCTCTGGGACGTGAATGGCAGCTTTCCACGATCCAGTTCGACTTTAATGAACCCGAACGCTTCGATATGACCTTCATTGATGAAGACGGCCAGCAGCACCGGCCCTATATGATCCACCGGGCTTTGATGGGCAGTATCGAGCGATTCTTTGGCATCCTGATTGAGCATTATGGCGGCGCTTTCCCGGTCTGGCTTTCACCAATCCAGATCGAGATCATTCCGATTGCCGACCGTCACTTTGACTTCGCGCATGAAGTGGCTGCCGACCTGAAGGCGGCTGGATTGCGGGTGGAAGTGGATGATCGCAGCGACCGGATGAACGCCAAGATCCGCGATGCGGAAAAACAAAAAGTGCCGTTCATGCTGGTGGTTGGAGACCGTGAAATGGAGAATGGCCAGGTTGATGTCCGCCGCCGCAGCGGTGAACGATTGGGTGCGATGGATGTCGCCGCATTCAAGGATCTGGCGCTCAAGGATGTCGCCGATAAGGTTGAAGGATAACAATTTTTCGGATGGCTTTTTCGTAGAGACATTACAGCATGCAACGTTACAGCAGATCAGGTGTGGCAAATTGAATAGATGTATTTCATCCAATTACACATTGAGACTCCCCGTTCGGGGAGTCTCAATGCGGGAGGATGCCGGTTTGTTTCAGGAAAAGGCAGAAATTTCCCAATAAACCTGTTGACGATTCACGAGATGATATGGTAAGATAAAGCTCGTTCCCTTTACGGGAATACGTTTTGTGTTAAGGAAGATTTTTCGATTTAGAAGGAGAGTATCAGCTATAAGCAACAAGGATGAATATCGAATCAATAAACAGATCCGTGCCACGCAAGTCCGTTTGATCGATGCGGACGGTGAGAATGTTGGCGTTGTTAGTTTGCGAGACGCTCTGACCAAGGCTGACGAAGCTGAACTGGACCTGGTCGAAGTCGCCCCGAACGCCGATCCACCGGTCGCCAGGGTCATGAATTTCGGGAAATTCCTTTACGAGAAAGAAAAGAAGGAACGTGAAGCACGGAAAGCGCAAACCAAGATCGAGATCAAAGAGATCCAATTGCGCCCAAAGACAACCGAACATCACAGAGGCTTCAAAGTACGTGATGCTCACGGGTGGCTGGAACACGGCATGAAAGTCCGAGTGACCATCCGTTTCCGGGGACGGGAAATAACATACCCCGAAATCGCTCTGGAAGACCTGCGGGAAATCGCCGAACAGTTGGCGGATGTCTCAGAAGTCGAGCAGGCACCTAAAATTGAAGGCCGCTCCATGTTCATGATGCTGGCACCGAAGAAGTAACAGCAACGGTATTCTGAAAATAGCGATACGCAATATTGTGAAAGAACCCTACGGCCTTGGAACGTCCGTGCCGTAGGATTTTCTTGAGAGGAGTTTAGCAATGCCGCAAAAACAAAAAGATGGCAAGTACAAAATGAAGACCCATAAGGCAACGTCAAAGCGCTTCAAAATGACTGGTTCCGGGATGATCGTGCGTACCAAAATCGGAAAAGGTCACTTGCGCCGTCGGACGCCGGATCGCACCAAGCTTCTGTTTGAGGAAATGATCCCGGTCAAGACCCGTAATATCAAGAAGACGGTCCGTCGCCTTGCGCCTTATATGGCAAAGAATAAATAAACTATCGGATTAATTTTATGGTTGCGGCTGCTGGGTGTTCGCAACGGGTGGTAACTTCATACCACCGGCGCCCAGGGGTTCGCAAAGGAGTGAAAAATGGCACGTGTAAAAAGTGGCCCCTATGGTTATAGGCGGCACAAAAAGATCCTCAAGCTCAACAAAGGTTATTACGGTACCAAGAGCAAGCTGTTCCGCCGTGCGAATGAGCAATATCTGAAGAGTCAGTGGTATGCTTTTCGCGACCGCCGGAATCGCAAACGTGACTTGCGCAAGTTATGGATCGCCCGCATCAACGCGGCTGCCCGATTGAATGGGACAACCTACAGCCGTCTGATCCATGGCATGAAACTGACCCAGATCAACCTCAATCGCAAGATGTTGGCTGACCTGGCTGTAAATGAACCGGAAGCTTTTACCGCCATCGTTGAAAAAGCTCTCGCGTAAAATATATAAATAGGTACGCAAAAAATAAAAACTGCTTCAGAATTTCGAAGCAGTTTTTTATTGTCTGTTTTTTTATAGATTGTTTGCCCCTCATCAGTCTGCTTTGCAGACAGCTTCTCCCTAGGGAGAAGCCTATTTCTTGAGCCTTCCCCTTGGGGGGAAGGTGGCGCAGAGCGCTGGATGAGGGGGAATCTCTTTTTTGTAACTCTTATAGTTTAGTCATTCATGAATCTCTGCAACATTTTGCTTTGCTTACGGGTGACGGATTACTGAGTTGGGATCCCGCCATTTACACCACCAAAGGGATTATCATTATTCTCACCATCGGTGGGCTGATCGTTCACGGATGAACCTGTCCCATCACTCGACAGGGCAGGGAGTGTGAAGCGCATCAGACGGTTGTTCAGTGCATCGGAAACCCAAATCCGGCCTTCGGGATCAACGGCCAAGCCGCCAACGATTCCGATCTCGGACGGACCGCTGCCATAACTTCCCCAGGCTCGCAGGAAGAGTCCCTGTGGATTGAACTCTAAGACGCGTCCCATGATCGGGTCAGCCACATAAGTGTGATAACGTAAATCAACGGTCAGGAAGGGTTTGTTGTCGAGGGAATCGCCATACCAGGCGTTGATGTCCCATTCGATATTGGTGGGATAGGTCAGCGAATCGCCATCGGGGATCATTACCTGGATACGCATATTCCAGGTGTCAGCGATATAGACCCGACCCTGGTCATCCACATCAATCCCAACCGGCTCATCAAATTGACCGACGCCCATCCCGGCGCCACCGAAGGACGCCAGATCATTTCCTTCACTGTCAAAGATCACCACACGTTTATTACCGGTATCGGTCACGAATACCCGTCCCTGAGAATCCACGGCGACACCACGCGGCCCCCAGAAATGGTAGAGTGATTCGGCAGCACCGAACTGGCCCCACATTGTGATGAACTGGCCGTCAGCGGTGAATTTTTGAATGCGGTTGTTCCAGGTGTCAGCCACATAGACCGACCCATCAGGCGCAACGGCGACCCCCCAGGGTTCATTGAAAGCACCCGCAGGCGCCATCACATTGGTGTTGTAATCACTGGCGCCATATTCACCCCAGGACTGGAGCAGGTTGCCTTCCTGGTCGAGATGGAGGATCCGGTTATTACGTGAATCGGCGACATAGAGCGTGCCATCCGGCGCAAATGCGATGTCACGGGGTGAATCAAGTTTGAACTGATCATTTCCATAGACCAGCTTGTCTGCATCAAGAACGATCGTCCCGGCTTCATAGGGATCGACGGTTTCTTCGAGCGTCACGGGAGACGCTCCGTATTCCCAAATTTCAGAAACCACATCCTTGCGGATATACATCCGGAAACTTGACGAAGGTTCCCAGTTTTCCAGGGTCAGGGTGGTGGTGTTGGTCAATTCAGCATAGGGCTGATAATTCCGGTTGAACCAGAGTTGCCAGAGTGCGGCTCGCATCTGTGGATCGGTCAGAGCGTTCCAGGCTCGCTTGAAAGTCAGGTTGAAATAAGCCTGAGAGGGCCACCAGAGGCGGGTGTAATCAAATTCCACATAATTATTGGCAACGACCGGTTCGATCTTGCCGTAATTATCACTCCCTACCAGGATGATTGGCGCATCTCGTAAATCCCGGGTGGGGTTGTTGGCATACCAGCGTTTATTGGGATAATCCCTGAAATACCACCAGTAGGGATAGAGCAGGTCGTTGTCATACGCGACGACAATATCTTTGCCGCCGGTCAGGCGGAAACTGATCTCCTCAACCTGGGCCAGGACGATCTTCGGGTCCGGTGCGGCATGCGCATAAACCAGGAATTCCTCGGCTGTATCATATAGAATAAAATTCGCCCGGTAAGCCGTACGTATGGTAATGACGGCCAGGATCACAACGAAAACCATCAACCCTAATTTGGCGACTTGTTTGAATTTCCACCCACGAAGGAGGAAGAAAAGCCCAACCGTTGAAGCGATCATTCCCACCCCGGCCAGAAGGAAGGTGCTGGTTACTTCAAGTTGAGCCAGGTCGTTTCCCTGGAAGGGTGGGGTGGCACCCAGCAGCGTGCCGATCGTCTGAGCGGTGGTCAGGGTGAAAAGGAAGCCAACGAGCAACACCAGCCAGCCGCGGTATCTTTTGAAGCTTTCCCATTGGAAGGATTCGACCAGCTTTCCAAAACTCCACCCACTGGCCAGGATCATGGGCATGGTGATATGCGTAGTGAGCCAGGGCATGCGTTCGCCGGCGAAACTGAAGGCAAATAGACTCATGACGGACCAGTAAAGGAGCAGCGCCAGGACAGGCGGTTTTCGTTCTTCTCCTTCATTATTAACGATCCGGGATGGTGGGTTTAGTTCTCCCGAATCGGACGAATCTACAATCAGTCCAGGGTCTTCAGAAGGTGCCGGTTCGGCAATTTGAAGATCTTGATCTGGGGCGGTCCGTTTCATTGATGACTTAATGGCGTGAGAGAATCCCAAAAAGGCTGCCAGGATGGTCCCAAATGCCGGGAGGAACTCATAAAAAGGGATTTGGACGAGGGCGTAATAATACAAAGGCTGGGTGCCGCGGGTCACACCCTGCTGTGCCATCCAATATCCCAGAGCGCCCATCAACCCCATCGGGAACCCGGCGCCCTGCGTGAACAGGGAAGTATAGAAAACAATGAAGATACCCCAGAAGATGCCGATATTGACCGCCCAGACCTTCCAGTTCCACCAGATTCCGATCAACAAGGCAATCACGAATAGGGGGACAACAAACAGGATGGCTGTGATGATCCCATTGGTACTGTAATCGAGGGGGTTGAAACCGAGGATATCCATCGGCAGCGCGGCCAGCAAGGGCAGCACAATGGTACCCTGCATGATCAACAAGTCGAACGAACGTTCATCCCGGATGCCATGCCAGCCGATGCCTTTCACCAGCAGCACCGCGGAGATGACCAGGCCGATGATCAGGACTAGGCCCAATGAACCGATCATAATGCGGGTATTGAGCGGCAGGCTGTTGAGCATCACCCCGGGATCGCCTTCGGCTTCGGTGGCATTCGAAAGTGCTTTGTAGCTGATGCCAAAAGCTGCCAACCCGGCCACAAGCGTGACCGCGATCACGACCAGGAAAAGTACTTTTAATGGATCGCGTTTCCACGGTTTTGTCAGGATCCGGGCGGCAAAGATCACTGCCAGGAAGATCAACATTTCCGCAGTGAAGATATAGGAAGTCGCCTTATCGGTGAAATGCAAGGCGGTGATGATGGTGATAAAGATCAGGGTACGCTTCCGACCAAGTTCAAGGTATCTCAGAACACCCCAAATTAATGCCATGCCCCAGAAAACGATATAGATTTCATTACGGGTATACCGGCTATAAAATGAAATATACGGAGAGATAGTGAAGAGGAAACCGGCAATCAGTCCGCCTAATTTTCCCAGGTATCGTTTGAATCCGAATATGGCGAATACAATCACGGCAATCCCGAAGACCGCATCGGGAATCCGGGCGGAGAAATCACTGTCACCAAAGAGGGTATAGGACAGTGCGATCAGGTGGAACTGCAATGGTCCGTGTGAAATCGGGTCGTACCGGTAGCCCCCGCCCTGGTAGTAGGTGTAAGCTGGGACGACATGGTTGGTCTCATCATGGCTCATGACCCTCGCGCCCAGCATGATAAAGCGGCTGAGTATGGCAGTGATCAGGATCAGACTGACGATCAGGTGATAGATCGTGAAACGCGGCCAGAAAGAAAATACCGGCCGGTCAAGCCAGGCGTTGATTTTCGCGTTTGATGTCATAGGGTTTTCTTCTGTTTGATAAAATTCCGGTCTTTTTTCAGTACCTTTTACTCAATTTTAGAACTATACTTGAATCTCGATTTCCTGACAAGTCATCCCAACTGTATTATAATTTAGCGCTTTTAAAAACAGATGATTAGGGTAGAATCCGGAGCACATGGAAAGTTTCACGAAGATCATTATTATCAGCTTTTTCTTGTCCGTCCTGTTGACTGGATGCGGTGGGAAGCCGTCCCCAACCGAGATACCCGTTCTCGACGCGACGGCGCTCAATCAGACTGCAGTCAGCCAGGCGACTTCGGACGCTGTACTGACGCAGCAAGCCGTTCCGACCCTGACAAAGACGACAGCCAGCACCTGGACCCCCGAACCGACTCTGGACCGGACAAGGCCGTCAGTCCAAACCCCGACGTCCGAGAAACCTTGCAACCAGGCTGCCGCAGGTAACCCAATTGATGTCACCATCCCGGACGGGACGGTGATGGCACCGGGAAAAGCCTTTTCCAAGACCTGGCGATTGGAGAATGTCGGTACCTGTAAATGGTCAATGGCCTATACGATTATCTTCTTCTCCGGAAACAGTATGAAAGCCATTCAATCTCAACCGTTGGCCCAGGAAGTGATCCCCGGCCAGGTGATTGATGTGACGGTGGATATGGAAGCACCGCTGGCGGAGGGGATCTATCAATCCAACTGGATGCTAAGCGATGCCGGTGGGGTGTTGTTCGGGATCGGGCCTAATGGGGATGCGCCGTTCTGGGTTCGGATCGAGGTGGTGAATCAGGTCACCGAAACGCCTACGCCAACGCCAACTATCGCTAATACGCCCGTAGTTTACCTTTCTGCGGAAGCGGACCTGGCCAGTGGTGACCAGCTTGACCTGGATACGGGTACGCTGAATCCTGCGGATGCAACAAAATCAGATTTGATTTACCAAAATGGTGGCGACCCGGATCATGTCCTGATGACCATGAATGGGACACAGTGGAAAGTCTATGGGGAGACTGAACCTGCTTTTGGGAATTGTAATGAAGCCAATTTATCGGGAAATGCGATCAGTTTCAACGAAGTGCCGGTGGGGACTTACCTTTGCTACCGGACATCGGACAACCAGCCCGGCCGATTACTGATCGAAGGATTTGAGACAGGATTACTGTCGGTCCGTTTCCTGACCTGGGCTTCTCCATAATCCTTAATCAGCCTTTCTTTACTCAATAAATCAAAGACAAATAGACGTTGTTTGCAACGTCTATTTTTTATTCGTGATCAATTCAGGATTTTAGAAAAGACTGCGGCTGACGAGCATCACGCCGAAAATGAAGAGGGGGATGCCTACAATCAACCCAACTACCGTCAGGCTGACAACCACACCGACAATCATGAAGACCAATCCGAGGATTGCGCCTATCAGCCGGCCTGTCGCTTCAATGATCCAGACCACCAAACGCCAAACCAGCCAGAAAGGATACAGCAGCCAGGGTACGTGTTTCTTATTCTCCGTCATAGTTACCTCCGATTAAAATATACGCTGAACCTGTATTAAAGTTGCAAAACGTTTCAGCGTGAAATATTTAATACCAATTGATATTTATTTTTTCTTAAGAATTTATTAGTTGCGAAGGAAATGTCAGCTCAAAATTAGTCGATCAATGTTGCAATTTTAATGATTGATCTGAAGAAAAATAATTTATGTCTCATATAACAGAAGTATTTCAGAATCATAATTTTGTATTGACTCATCTTATTTTAATGTGATAATATAACCATAAGATTAATGTAACATTAATTATGTGGAATGTTTTTCGGATGTACTATGGGCGTAAATGTTACCATCGGGGTTTCCGAAAGGCAGTTCACTAAAATTAAAAATTTTCATATATTCAATAATTCACGATGTTTCGTCCACTATTACTTCACTACATATAAATTTTACAATAAGTTCTGGGTTAAATAGTTTATAAATCTAATTCAAATGATATTTCGAGAGAAAGGAAGAGCAAAATGTTTAAAAGCAGGGGTAAGGCCTTAAGAGTTTTAATTCTTGTTTTAACTATGATGGTTCTGACATTTCAGGTTGCATCCGCTCAGGACCGGTGCCATGCCATAGTTGAAAAATTGAGCTGTGTTTACGATGGCTCATCATCGACCTGGGGAGTCAAAATCACGTTATGGGGTTACAAAATCGAGTTAAATGGTGTAACCTACGAGAACAAAGAATCAAACAACCAGGTTACAAATATCACTCTGCCAGCCGGTAACTATACTTATAAACAATGGGAGTGGGATGGCCATGAGTGGGATCGAAAATCAGATGGTCATTTAAATATGGATAGCTGTGCACTGCCTCATGCCAGTGCTTCAGTAGCTTTGGGAGACTGCACACCCGGTACTCCAACCTCAACATCTGCTGTCAGTATCACAATTGATCATGCAACAGTTTCAATTAATGGAAACAGCTATACTTCCTCCACAAATATCAGCCTCGCTCCCGGATCGTATCCTTGGACATGGGTTGCTCAATCAGGTTATTGGGGCAGCGGTGGTGGAACGCTGGTGGTTGGTAGTTGCGAATTCCCACCCGCAGATGCTTCGGTTGTGTTAGGTGTCTGCACGCCCGGGACACCGACTTCGACCTCTGCTGTCGCCATTACAGTCGATCATGCAACAGTCAGCATCAATGGCAGCGACTATAGTGCTTCAACGACCATTGATCTCGCTCCCGGCTCCTATCCCTGGACATGGGTTGCAGCTCCCGGCTATTCAGGTGGCGGCGGTGGAACCCTTGTAGTGGGCACTTGTGAATTCCCCGAAGCAGACGCCTCGGTTTCATTAGGAGCCTGCACAGCAAATGTTCCAGGTGTACCCTCGAGCACAGTCGTCAACATCGTCGTTTCAAATGCGACCCTGACCATTGCCGGTACCGATTATACGTCTTCAACGAGTATTGACCTCGGCCCTGGTTCCTATCCCTGGAGTTGGGTTGCAGATGCAGGCTATGTCGGTGGTGACAGTGGAACCCTGATCGTGGATGATTGTTCTCCCAAATTCCAGGCAGACGTCTCCTTTGATGTAGGTGTTTGCCACTGGGGTGGGGAAGTATTTGAGCGTGAAGTGGCTCTGACCATTGATGGCGCTACAGTTACCCTTGTTGGAGGGCCAGGTAACAAATCCTACGGACCTTACACAAGTTCCCAAACGATCACGATCCCATGCGGTGTCTATACCTATGCCTGGTCAGCCGCTGATCCTGCCTACGAAGGTTCCGGCTCCGGCACGTTGACGCTCCTCGAATGCGATCAGAGCAAGGCATATGCCGTTGCGGATATCGGCTCCTGCGGTTTCAGCGATGGCGATTCCTTGACCGTAGTGAACATCTCGGTCCAGAGTGCTTTATTCACGATCGACGGCGTTACCTACGATGCATCAACCTCGATCAAGCTCCCCAAGGGTGACTATCCTTACTCATGGGGTCCAGCCAGTGGTGAATTCTCCGGATCGGGTGAAGGTATCCTGTCCATCGGATCCTGCGAACCGAAGACGACTGTTGATGAGCAACCTGATGTCGCCGCCGGTGGAAGCGGACCGCAGTTGTTCGCATCCATCTCACCGATGCTTGCCGGTCTGGTTGGACTGGCCGGTGCCTGGTGGCTGGTTCGGACTGAAAAGAAAAAGACTTTCTAGTCGCTTCTGAATAAACTGAGCCCGGTGTCAAATATGCCTGGGGGTTGGCAGCACATTGACACCGGGTTTTTGATTCCCAGGAATGGATTAATATAAATTCATTCCTGGGAATCTTATGGGAATAAGTCTTTGCATCTTGTGATGAGTTTGGTATAATTGCCGTCGCCTAAAAAACAGGCGAGATGGAGAGGTAGCATAGTCCGGCCTAATGCGCGCGCTTGGAGTGCGTGTGTACCGCGAGGTACCGTGGGTTCGAATCCCACCCTCTCCGCTGAAAGAAAAACCACCTAATTTAATTAAATTGGGTGGTTTTTTGTTTGGATTTTATTGTTTTGACCTTACGGTCTGCGCCCCAAACCTTGTCCCATACCAATGCCTGCGCCGGTCTGCATGCCGCCGGCGATGATGGCATCATAATCCGCCTGGCTCATGTATTGGGGGACATAGGTTTCACCGGTCTGGCGGGCGAGGGTGGCGGTGAAGGCTCGCAGGTGGTTTTCCGAACCGGTCAGCAGGTTGTTGTAGACCTGATCGATGGCTGCATTATTCATGGAAGCCAGGTTGTTCTGCAGATCAAGGATATCGATCTCCTCAATGGCTGCCCCAACTTTGAGGGCATCTGCCAGAGATTGGCTGCCCCAGGCAATCAGATCATTGTAAAGGCCTTGCAGGTCGGTGTTGACGAATTCGCCTGAACCGGCATTGGCCGCTGGGTCGTCAATCCCGAAGCTGTCCATCAGATAAAGGACGGCATCCATGTGGGATTGCTCGCTGCGAGCGATATTCTGGTACAGAGGTAAGCCCCACATCTCATACATGGCCATGTAAACATCATGTGCCAGTTTTTCTTCCTCACGCATGAACAGCAGGCTGGCGAGTTCCTTATCGGTCAATCCGTTCAGGTTGAGATCGGGATTTGAATCAACCTCTTCAGCAGCCAGGACCGGCTCGGATTCGACGGCATCGGCTGCGATCAGTTTCTGACGACTACTTCACCGGTGATCACTTCTGATGGCACCGGGGCTCCGGTCGCGTTTGGGACCGCTGTCGAGCAGGCGGTCATTGCGAAAGTGACAAGGACGAGCAAACCGAGGATCTTCGGTAATTTATTCTTTTTGGATTTCATGGTAACTCCTAAATCTTTGATAGATGCCGCATCCGCGGACAGATTGTTTTATTTGAACTTACGGCTTGAGTATACTGAGCAGATATGGAAAAGATATGGAGGAGATGTGAAGAGTAGGTGGATATTCCGTAAGAGATGTATAAGAAATTTATCTGGATGACCGGATGTATCGTCATTTTGTTCCTGAATTGACAAAAATCTAATATCCGGACAGTAGTCTGAATATGAAGTGATAGAACGAAGAAAAATAGACGATCACTTAGGAAGAAGTAGGAAATGAGAATTCAAGGTAAAGTTTTTGTTGTGACCGGTGGTGGAAATGGGATTGGACGGGAATTGGTTCTTAATTTACTGTCCAAAGGCGCTATTGTCGCAGCCGCTGATATTGATGAAAAAGGATTGGCGGAAACCGTTGAACTGGCCGGGGAAAAGCGCAGCCATTTGACGACGCATATTGTGGACATCACCGATCGAGAGGTGGTCTCCGCGCTGCCCGAGAAGATCTTTGCAGAACATGGCGCGGTGGATGGCCTGGTGAATAATGCAGGCATCATCCAGCCTTTTGTGAAGATCAACGATCTGGATTACAGTGCGATCGAAAGGGTGATGAATATCAATTTTTATGGCATGGTCAATATGACCAAGAGTTTCCTGCCATATCTGCTGAAACGCCCTGAAGCGCAGATCGTAAATGTTTCCAGTATGGGTGGGTTCCTGCCTGTGCCGGGGCAAAGCGTTTATGGTGCATCAAAAGCCGCTGTGAAGTTGTTCTCGGAAGGCCTGTTCGCAGAGCTGCTTTCCACGAACGTACATGTCTCTATTGTCTTCCCCGGCAGTATCGGCACGAATATCGCCCAGCACTCTGGTGTGAAAATTGAAATGGACCAGCAGGATCAGGAAACAAACTACAAAGTAATGGCTCCTTCCAAAGCAGCCGAGGTGATTGTGAAAGGGATGATGAAGGACCGGTTCCACATTCTGGTCGGGTCCGATGCCAAGCTGATGAATTTCCTTGTCAGGCTGGCTCCGAAATATGCGACAAAATTGATCACTAAACAGATGGGTGCGCTTCTGGGCGGTTAGGCTCCATATAAACCGGTCGTAATGTGAGTGTTCACCAGATTGGTGGGCCGCGGAATATGAATAAGGTAAAAAAACAAGCCCGGTCATTAACAGGGCTTGAATTTGCTTTTTATTTTCTCAATAAATCTTTATTAAGGATGAAGTGTGTAGCGTAGGACCTTATCCACCTGATCGTTCAGGATCATCCGGCCTAACCGGGAACCATAGGCTAACAGCCGGTCGATCTGATCCACATCGTCCATTTCAATATTCTCCCGCAGGTCAATCTGGTAACGGCGGAAATCCAACCCAGGGAAGTGTGCTTGGACAAGTGCGACCTGCTGGTCGTAGGCCGATTGCTGGAAGGCTCCGAGGACGTTGCCAATCCAATCCCAGGCCCAAAGCTTGGAGGTCTTTTTGGGGTCATAGTTATACGGCGGCCGGCCGGTGCCGATGCTGATCAGAGTGGTTTCGTTGGGGTCCCAATTCAAACATTCCCGCGCTTCATAAGCGGCAACGTAACAAGGGTTGCCGTAGGAACCCACACCGCCATCAATGAACCGGTCTTCAACAACGGGGAAATAGGTTGGCACTGTGCAGGAAGACCGCACCGCTTTGGTCACATCCCAATCCTTGTATTCCGGTTTCCAGGGTTTCACGAACCGTGTCCGGTTTTCTTCCAGATCATAGGTAGTGATCACGACATCAGTTGGGGTGGGAGCGTTCCAAAATTCGGCCATCTTCATAGCCCCGAAATACTTGTTCAGTGCTTCGGCCAAAGGGTCTGCCGGATACCGATAGCGTGTCAGCGGGAACAACCATTTACGGCATGTGGAAGGGAAAATGGATGAACCCATTTCTCGATACAAGCGGGTCATCCGTGCGGCGGTAAGTCCGGCACCGATCCCGGCGGAGATGATCGAGCCGGTGGAAGTGCCAACGGCCAGACGGAAGATATCGTGGACGGGTTTACCCAGGTAATCCTCGAGGACGGCCAGTGCGCGGGTTACGACCACACCGCGGATCCCGCCGCCATCAATGGCGATTGCAACATTTTTTCGAAATGGATTCATAAGACTTACTCCATAGCATTCTCAGCTTAGTAATAAGAGTGTTGCAAGAATAATTCCATTCAGGAGAAAGCGTTAAGTTCAGGCGATTCCTTGAATGTGAAATTATGATAAAATCAAGAATTAAAGCAAATCGTTTTTCTGTCAAAGCTCAGTATTACCCAAGATAAAAACAATTTCATACTTAAGTTATTCATTTCTGAAGATTAAAAAGGCTGAAGGTGAAACATGAAGAAGACCTGGAGAGTATTTCTCTTTATCCTGTCCGTAATTATCCTCACATCGCTCGCATGTATTACGTCTGGGGGGACGAGCCAGCAGGAGCTCGCTTTAAAAGCGACTGAACTGAGCCTGAAGCAGACGGAAATAGCCTTGAACGCGCAGCAGCAGTCCGCGGGATAGCAATCCACAACCGCAGCCGCCCACTGCGACAGTGGAGATAGTCCCGGAAACTCCGCTGGAAGAACCTCAGCCCCAGCCAACGCCAACAATGACCGTGGCTGTAGCTCCGGTCAACGATAAGTTGATCCTGAATGTCTACACTGATCGGACGACGTTCTATTGCGTCCCAAGCGATGGGCCGACCACCCTGACAATCACGGTTGAATTAAGCGACATTGACCATGGACTGGCGATTTGGTGGCGGTTGGATGAAAAAGCAACCGGTCAGACGACGGAATGGGAGTATGAGGATATGCACCGTGCCGGTGGAAACACGCGGGATTTTACCTTTGACGCCGATTCCTGGAATGGCACCAATAATTTCTACTATCCACCGCTCATGGGCGAATCGTGGTTTGAATTTCAGATCATCGCAGACGGGAACGTTGAAAGGACAGACGTCATTGCAACGGTGACCTTCTTCCCCTGTGCGCAATAACACGCTTACCATAAATATTAAAAAAACACGCTCCTTGATTTTTTCCAAGGAGCGTGTTCATTTTTTAGCAATTCGACATTATGGCATTGTTACCGCAAAGATTCCCGCACCGCTGGTGAACAGAATCCGGTTATTGGCAAAGTCACAACTGACCGCCTGGCCATCGAATGAGAAATCGAACCCCACCAGGGTCAGTGAACCGTCTGCCTCAACACGCCGGACAGCGTTATAACTCGATCGAGTAATTGGTAAGTTTTCCCTGGCAAGACTTTCCACTGTATAAAGGCCGCCATCCGAACATGCCACCAGTTTTGACATTGATATACCCGGATCCGATTGGGTGAGATCAGCGACTTCATCCCAGGTTGCAGTTCCTGCATCCCAGTGGTAGAGGGCGTGTGAGAAAGGTGTGTTTGGATCATCGCGGTTGAAGAATATGACCGCATAGAACTCACCCTCGGTTGTGATTGCCAGAGAGGCATTTTGACTCCCGGGAACGCCACTCATAACAACTCTTTCACCGTTTTCATTCAGCGATTCAAACCGGTCGCATTCGACCCACCATGGGAGGTCAGTCTGTGGGTCAATGGCAAGCGTATTCGGCCAGCATTGGGTTAACTGATAGTCATCAAAGGTCAATGCATCCGGGTTAAAACTCAGAACTGCGCCTCCTTTTTGCTGGTCACCCACGCCAATATATCCTATGCCCTGGCTGTCGAAGGCCATTGACATTTCTTCGCCGTAAGGAACTTTTAACAAAGGTTCGAGTGTGGAGAAATCTACCACCCGGTAGATTGTGGTTTCACCATTGGGTCGTCCATTGCCAAAAGCGACATAGACTTCTCCATTCGGACTGATGGCCATTGCCCAACTATTGCTGGTCACCTGGTAGTAGACCTCAACGGTTTTTTCCTGAAGATCAACAGCATAAACATCTGTATTAGGGTGATACATCAGCAATCGGCCATCGGCCGCGAAATTCCCGGCTTCACTGATGCCGGCATTTTCCAGCCAGGGAATAGACGTGACGGAACCGGTTTCCAGGTCAATCACATCTACGCCGCTCCAGTGGGTCACGTATAGCAGGCCATCCAAGCCGAAGGTCAGCCAGGGTTCGGGACCATATCCGGCTGCAAGTTCTGTAATGGTGCCATCTTCCGAAACTTGAATGACGCTGCCACCTTGCAGGGTAACGATCTCACCGTTTGGACCGATGGCAAATTTTCGCCCGTAAAGATCATTAGCGATCAGCGTCCGGGTACCATCCGGGTCAATCCGTTCCATCCCGTTTTCTAGGGTGTAGACCGAACCATCCAACCCGGCTTCCAGATTGCGGTTCCCATTTTGGGCGACGATCCTGATGGATCCATCCGGGTCAACCCGATAAAGGGTCCCTCCCCGCCTGTCGGCAAACCAGAACGCGCCATCCGAAGCCATGATACCGGTTTCGATTGGAATACCAGGGCAGGAGAAAGCAACTGCCAGCGTGCCATCCGGTTTGAGTTCGTAAATTGAATCCCCACCATCGGTGACGGCATAGACATGACCGTCCGGACCGGTACGCACCCACCATGGGACGAACGGTGTCTTCCACAGCATCTCACCTTCGGCTCCAGCTAGTGTTATGGTAAATCCCGGAATGGATAGGGTTGATTTACCCTGACAGAGATCCTGAGATGAACCGGATGAATTTTGTGGCTGAGAAGGCTCCTGGACAAGAGCGATCTCTTCTGATTTATCCGTAAGCTGAACCTGGACATCAGGCACCTGGTCTCCGGAACGATCACCCAGGAAGGTTTGCAGGTGGAATCGCAAAACGGGTTGGGACCCAACTAATGACAGGGGAACCTTTAATTCAATAACCTGGTCTTGGGCAGAACTGACACCTTCGGCCGGTCTCATACCTGCAGTGACAGGGAATGGTGCGAAATAAGCTTCACCTCTGTCGGGGAAGAAACTGACCTGGAAATCATAGTCCCCACCATTAACATCGAGCAGTACATCGTAATGGTTTGTGGTGCCGCTTTCGTTCAACGCGGCCATCAGATAAAAATAATTGTTATTGTCAAAAGCACGAATCTCACCGAAGTCGGGGGTGCCCGGTTCCTGGTCGCCTTTCATATCAGTCGTAGAGATTGGATAATTCTCCCAGTCCTCAGACAAGCCGTCGATTGTGACCTTCGTCTTTGTATTTTGCTCTCCGCTAAGGGTTTCACCGGTGGAAAGTTCTGTCGAGGAAGAAACTGCCTCTTCTGTAGTCTCTTCTGTTGTTGAAAGTTCTGCATCCAATAAATCCTCTGCTGTTTTACCGCAGGCAGACAACAAGGAAATCATGATCACGAATAATGAAATTGTGTAATATAAAATGGGCTTTGTTTTCATCATTTTTCCTTTCAATAATGAAAAACTTAGCATATTGTTTTAGTAACTGAATTAAAAATATCAATGAAGGGCGAGAAGTCGGTGGATAAATCTAAAACCAGTATAAATTAAATACTCATCCGATTGCAAATATTTTTTGGTAGACAGATGCATTAAAATATAAAGGTCTTAAAATTCAATCCTGTTTTTTTCAACTGTCCCAGAGAATTAAATTTCCTATATACTATTAATATGAACGAAAGGTATCCTGCACAACCCAACTGTCAGGAGGTGATATGAAGCGAATATTTCAAATCCTTGGCATGATCATTGTTACTCTCGTTGCTGCATTTTACTTATTCATCCTGTTCGGTTCACTATTCGATCCGCAGCCGATCGAGTATAACTTTGAAACGGTCGGGATGGCTGTATTGATCGTGCTCACCGCCACCAGTGTGATCGTCACCTGGTTTAATCGTCGGATTGGCGTGTGGATGGTGCTGGCTGCCGGAGTTTTATTCTCGATATTCGGAGTGATTACGGCAGGGCAGCGGAAATGGATGGCTGTGCTTGCTGCAGGCGGACCTTTGATCGTCGGCGCAATCTTAATGCTCTTGGGAAGCAAGGAAAAGAATCCAGCAAATGGAGGCTGACAAATAAGGAAGCAGTGATACTTTATAATGGGGGAAATTTGGCTTGCTTTATGGTTTTTCCGATTGGAGACGATCTATGCCTTTCACACCCTATCATGTCGGACCGGGGATCGCAGTCAAGGCGGTCCTGCCGAAAAAATTCAGCCTGCTCATCTTTGCCTGGGCACAGATCGTAATGGACCTGCAGCCGCTGATCGTGATTCTGGTGGGGCGCGGCCGTCCGCATGGAGTCTCGCATACACTTATCGGTGCGGCAGTGCTGGGTGGGGCAGCGGCGGTCAGCGGCAAGTATCTCATCGAGTGGGTTCTCTCTTGGCGCAGGAATTGCTTGAACGTCGATATAAGCTGGGGGGTGGCTTTGTTCAGCGCATGGTTAGGCACCTTCAGCCATGTGTTGATTGATGGGCTGGTTTATCCGGATATGGACCTTTTCTGGCCGTTTATGACAGGTAATCCGCTGCGGATTGGATTCTCTGTGCGCGGAATGATCCTTTTTTGCGTGGTCAGCGGTGTGTTGGGTGGAGTGGCCTGGGGAGTGGGAGCGTTAGTACGAAAAAGGCGGGTTTATAAGGAAAATTAATCAAGCCGGTAAGATACCGTTTGACATAGTTAGAATAGTTTTTTGATTCCCAGCAAATAACAAAATATATTCGTACTGCTTATTGTATAATTAAGATGTCAGGACTACAAGGAGGTGGGCGGTGAAAGATAAACTGGAACATAAAAAAGAATCAAGGGTCAAAATTGGGGACATAATTTTTATCATTTTTCTCGTACTTTTACCGGGGGTCCGAGGATATGATAACTGGCAGATTCATGAGTATGCGTTCTTTATCATCATTATTCTGGCGATCGTATATTCCTGGATAACAGGAAACCGATTCTGGGAAAAGAAAGCAACCTTCTCTGAGGAAAAAGATTGAAGGTAAACTGAGAGGCTATCAAAAAGTGCCTTTATAAAATTTCCTGTCTCCTGATCCCTAATAACTGAACCCCGTCATCTGATTCCCAACCCCTCATTTATTATTCCTATCTCACCATCACTTAAAACTAAAATGAGTTTAATGAGGCGCAAACTCCCAACTGATGGTATAAAAAATTTTCAAATTAACCATTGATCGGCATGTTTTTAATCAGGTCACTATTGGGGGATATGACCTAACCTACGGTAATTAATTAACACCTCTGCTCATCGGGGTAATCGAAAAAGAGCTCAAGCTTATATATCACCTTGAGCCCTTCGTTGATTAATTTTGTGCCGCAGTTTATGGTTCTATTGGGTTCTTCACTGCATGCCATGGAATGGGATATTCGGCTGTTTTCGAACCTGTTTCGTGATGGTCACCAGGGAATGATGGCTTTTCATCCAGGTGATATTTCTTGACGACCTCTTTGGCAATGTTCGATTGACCCAGGTTTGCCATTTTGATAAAGAAGTGACGAGCCCGGTTCTTTGCCGTAAAATCTGAATTTTCCAGGTCGACCAGATGCTTGTCCAGGAAACCTTGCTGTTCAAGAATGGTCCGGGCGGCATCCCGGGCATAATTATCTTCGCTATCCAATAAGCTCAGGAGGGCAACTTCGCCCAGTGAGCCAAATTTACCCAATGCCCGGACAGCATTGCTGCGGACGACCCAATCCTTATCGCTGGCGGCTGTTTTGAGATAGGGGATGGACTGCGGAAGCATGAGGAAACTCAGGCTGCGGCAAACGGCTGCACGGACTTCCCAGTCCGGATCTGAGAGGTAGCGGTTGAAATGGAGGAAAAGTCTTGTGCCAAATTCCCGAGGGATGTTTTCCAAAAGCCTGATCTTGCCCCATTTATCTTCGGATTCCAACCTGTTACTGAACATGCGCACAAAGTTCTTTTCAACCAGGGTAAAGGGTAGGTGGAAGATGTCGTTTGTATTTTCACCTTCCTTCTTATGGGTTTTAGGATCTTCTCCGGTCACAATTGATGGAAATTCATGAGCGGTTTTATCCCAGGCAACTTCGCGCTTCTTGAGCCTGTTGTCAAAGTACTGGTAGACGGCCCGGGTGATAGCTGAAAAATTGATCACATTGCCCCAGATGGACCGGGGAATGGAGGTCACTGCCGGCCAGAAGCCATAGATCTTATTGACGGCCAGCGCACGGCTGATCAGACGCCAGGCCATGAAAATTGTGGAGATGAAAACGAGGACATAAAGGAATGACCCCTTGGGAATTAGGACCGGCATTGTCGCGCCGGAGAAGTATTGAACCAATTGATAAAACACGAAATATAGAAAAACCAGATAGCCCAGGAAGTTGACCGGTGTGGAAACCAGGGCTTTACGGTCCTGCAGGAGGTCCCATTTGACACCCAGAGAACCTTTCCAACCTATATTTTTCCAGCTTTGCAGGATGATGCCAATATTCCAGCGGGTTTTTTGTTTGACGGCATGCTTGAAATCAGTCGGGAAGAGTGCCCGGGTGGCGATCCATTCCGTAGGTGCTTTTTTGGTTGGATGTGCTTCGGAGGGCGGGACCCTGATATTGACAAAAGCCGCGTTCATTCCCTGCAGATTCATGCGCAAGCCGAGTTGGTAATCTTCAGTCAGGGTATTCGGTGAAAAGATTTCCTGTGTCGAGATGGCAAGCTGCTGGAAAGCCCGTTTGGTGAAGGCGGTACCCACGCCGGCCGAGGGTACGAAACCGTTATTCAATTCCCGTACCCGCAAAATCTTGGTATGATTTTCAGCAAATTCATCTGCATAGGTCCAATGAGTCACCCTGCGAAGAGGCTGTGGTAAGGGGAAAACCGGGATCTGGATCATTTCCTTCCTGGGCATCAGGTAGTTATAGACCAGCAAGGAATAAGGATGGATGACATCCTCGGAATCGTGCATCACGATGATATCGAAGTATGAACTCGTCCTGGTTTCATAGGCGAGGATCGCGTTGAACACATGGTTGAGGTTGGCTGCCTTGTTTGTCGGTCCCGGGTCTGGCGTGATAACTTTATGGACATGAGCGTTGATTTGCGCCACCTTATCCACTTCACGCTGGGTATCCGGATCGTTGGGATAGGTGCCCACAAAGATGTCGAAATTATTATAGCGAATGGTCTGGCAGGCATTGGTGAGCGTTCTGGCGATAACATCTTCCTCATGCCAGGCGGCGATAAAGATGGCCACCCGCTGCTGCTCGCGCGCCTCAAGGCGCTCGATGGTCAGGGGGTGAATCTCCTTACGGATAAAGAACCGTCGGATCAGCCAAAACATATGCGTGAAATCGATCGAAAGATCCATCACACCGCTAATTGTAAATACCAGACCAACGAACACCGCGAGGGCATGCATCGGCTGGTAAAGTTTAACCATTAATTCAACCAAAATATCTAAAACACCATTCATAACTCACCAATATGGAACAATATAAAGACCGAATTTAAGCCTGGATCAGGCTTTTAAAATTCGGCAGAGTGCGGAGGGGCGGCTAAATGCCATCCCGTATTATTTACAACTTAACCTTACCAATAGGTTGTATAAGAAGGGTGTAAGAGAAGTAGGGTTGGGCTGTTGGAAAGAAGCACATTTTCCTTATTTAGAGGGTGTCTATAGTTGAGAATGAGGCGAGTCGAGATCCCAATCACCGGCTAAAAAATGCTTTCATTTATTTATTATTTTCCCCATGTTTTACGCTTTACATTGCTTGGGCTTACTCGAGTAATAAGTAGATTAATCATTTCTGTGTTTACTTATCATCGCAATGAATTTTTCATGTATAATATAATCTCTTCGTTTGTATAATTTACTCAGGTCTCCCCCAATCTTCGATTGGGCAAATCCAGATTCTCAAAATAACGTTCGAATATCTTTTATTATTTAACCACGGAGTATTTTTGTTATGTCCGAGTTCTTGTTGGAAATGCGGAACATTGATAAGAGCTTCTTCAATGTCAAAATCCTGGACAATGTGAATTTTGACCTCTATCCCGGCGAAGTGCATGCCCTGGTCGGTGAAAACGGCGCTGGCAAATCGTCACTGATGAAGATCATGATGGGCATCTATAATCGGGATGCCGGAACGATTTTGCTTGATGGTGAAGAAGTTAATTTTCACACCCCGCGGGAAGCGCTGAATGCTGGCATTGCGATGATTCCCCAGGAATTGAACCCTATTCTTGATATGCAGGTTGCTGAATATTTATTTATCGGCAGGGAAATCACCAGGACCAGAATGGGTGGGATCAGCATTGTCGATCATAAAGCCCAGATTGAACAAACGAAGAAATTGTTTGAAAACACCGGCGTTGATATCAATCCAAGAAGTCTGATGAGGAATCTGAGTGTTGCTCATATTCAACTGGTTGAGATCATTAAAGCAATTTCCCTGGATGCAAAGGTCATCATCATGGATGAACCCACTTCCGCGATCACTTTCAAAGAAGTTGAGACATTGTTTGATCAGATCCGGAAATTGAAAGCTCAAGGTGTGGGGATCGTATATATTTCCCATAAAATGGAGGAGATCTCCCAAATTGCCGACCGTATCACGGTTTTACGGGATGGAAAATGGATTGGTACTGATGCTGCTCAAAACTACAGCAAAGACAAGATCATCCAAATGATGGTTGGGCGAGAGATCAAAGAGGTCTACCCAAAAGAGCTTGTCGAAACCGGAAAAGTTGTATTGGAAGTTCGCAATCTGGAACTCAAAGATAAATTTCAAAAAGTTAGTTTCTCGCTTCGAAAGGGAGAGATCCTCGGAATTGCCGGTCTTGTTGGCGCGGGCCGCAGCGAGTTGGTGGAAACTATCTTTGGAATCACGAAGCCGGAACATGGTGAAGTGCTGGTCAATGGTAAGCCCATCAAAATTACTCAACCTAAACATGCCATTCGGAACAAGATTGCTTTGATCACCGAAGATCGAAATTTTAAGGGTTTGAATCTTAAGACAACGGTCGAACACAATATTTCATTTGTTCAGTTAAGCAGGCTTGCGAAATTTGGCGTGATCAATAACAAAGCTGAAGGTGAGGCTGTTGAACGGCTGATAGATAAGCTGCGGATCAAGACAATTTCCCGTAAGAGCATGGTCAAGTCACTGAGCGGTGGTAACCAGCAGAAAGTTGTTTTGGCTAAATGGCTCCTTTCTGAACCGGAGATCATCATCCTGGATGAGCCCACCAGAGGAATTGATGTTGGGGCAAAGCGGGATATCTACCTGTTGATCGGTGAAATGGCGAAAGCCGGCAAGGCTATCCTGATCATTTCCTCTGAAATCCCTGAATTAATGGGGTTGTGCGATCGGATAATCATTATGGCTGGAGGACGGTTGACAGGGGAGATCCCTCGGGACCAGTTTTCCCAGGAAGAAATCATGCGTTATGCATCAAAGTTTGAGGTAAGAGAATGAAAACATCAGCGAAAAAGAGAACTTTACAGTTAAATTCCCTGAGAGAACTTGGGATTCTATTGGCTTTCGTCGTGGTCCTTGTGACACTGATGATCTTATCGCCAACAGCGTTTGCCAAGCCGGCAAACCTTGTCAATATTATTAAGCAGGCATCCATTAATGGCATTTTGGCGACCGGAATGATGTTCGTCATTATCTCCGGAGGCATTGACCTTTCGGTGGGGTCCATTGTTGCTCTGTCAGGAGTAATTGCGGCCAGTTTTGCACACCCCGGCGAATACCCTTTGATCGTACCCATCGCGCTTTCCATCCTGGCCGGTCTCGCTGCAGGCGTGCTAAACGGGGTCGGCGTTGCTTATGGCAATATCCCTCCATTCATTGTGACCCTTGGGTCAATGACGATCATTCGCGGCCTGGCACTGATCTACAGTAATGGACAACCGATCTTCAGCGTTACCAATGAATTTCAAAGCCTCGCGGGAGGATTTGTCTTTGGAAGCATTCCGCACCTCGTGATCTATTTTTTGGTCATAACGGCCATAAGTGCGTTCGTATTGACGAAAACAGTCTTTGGGCGCAGGGTGTATGCGGTCGGTGGCAATGAGGTCACAGCGAAAGTCTCCGGGATCAGTGTTAACCGGGTGAAGATTGCGGTCTATTCCATTTCAGGATTTTTAGCCGGGTTAGCAGGTTTGTTACTGGCCTCCCGGATCGTGTCCGGCAACCCGACCTCCGGCCAGTCATACGAACTGGATGCCATTGCGGCCGTCATCATTGGCGGCGTGAGCATGACGGGGGGGTCCGGTAAATGGTATGGCACGGTGATTGGAGCCTTGTTCATCGCGGTCATCGGGAACGGACTTGATATTCTTAATGTATCCTCCCACTTTCAGCTGCTGATCAAAGGAGCGATCATCATCATTGCCGTTCTGTTGGATATGAAAGGGAAGGGGAAGCAGTAAACCCTTCCTGAAATTATCTCAAAGATATACCGAACGGGCATCATACCTATGATGCCCGTTTTTTATATTCGAAGTATTTATTATTTCATGCATAGTCGAAATCGATAATGCACGGGATGCTTGACTCATGTTAATAAAATGTTTATAATGTAACTGGTTACGGAACCAGTTACATTATGGACAGACGAAATTCAAGAATAACAATCGAAGATATTGCCAAGATGGCCGGGGTCTCAAAGACCACGGTTTCACGCGTGATCAATAATAAACCGGATGTCCATCCCAGGACTCGCCAGCGCATCAATGACCTGATCGAAGAATATAAATTTTGCCCCAATCTCTTTGCGACCGGGAAGACAAGCCACAAGATCAATCATATCGGTCTGATCGTACCCTATACCACAAGCAGCATCCTTTCAAACCAGTTCTATGTTGGTGTGTTCCAGGGCATTTTGGACGAAGTTGAAAGTCGGGACCACTATTTGCTCTTCTGTTACGTGCATCATACAAATTATCGTGAGATTTATGAGCAGAAACGGGTGGAGGGGTTCATCCTGCTCAGCCCGGCAGCGCTTCATCAATCCATTATCCGGGAACTGCAGAGTGCTGATATTCCTTTTGTCTGCACCGCCAAGATTGTAGATCAGCCTGAACTTCCGTATATAGATATTGATAATATTCGAGGTGCAGAGCTCGCCGTCAATCACCTGATCTCTTTAGGTCATCGAAAAATTGCCTTTGCTGGAAAACCTGAACTGACCAGCAACCATGATCGTCTCTTGGGTTATAAGCAAACTCTGAAAAAGAACGGCATCCAAATTGATGAAAACTACATCCAGACTGTTGAAGAGTCATCAATTGAGACCGGTTATACCATGATGAAGAATTTACTGGATCTGGAAGATCCGCCGACAGCCGTTTTTTCTACATGTGATGTTATGGCATTTGGTGCAATTAAAGCAATTCATGAACGGGGCTTGAAGGTCCCCGAGGATATTTCCATCATTGGTTTTGATGATATTCCCCTTTCCCGAAATATGTCCCCTCCGCTGACAACCGTCAGGCAGCCTGCAGTTGAAAAAGGCTCCATTGCGGCAGGACAATTGATCGATTTCCTGGTCAACGGGAAAGAATTGAAAACCGAAATATTAGATGTTGACTTGATCGTACGGGATTCGACAGGGCCGGTAAAAAGTTATGAATGGGTCCCCGAAAAGGAGGTGATGGAGCGTAGCTAATCTATGAAACGATTGAGCTGGATTGGAGACCAAAGATTTTACAAACGAGAGAATGACCATTAATCTAAAAGAGGAGATTAGTAAATGAAGACAAAACCCGTATTTTTTATTGCCCTGTTGATCGTTGGTATGCTGCTGGCATCATGTGCTTCAGCTACACCAAAAGCTGATTTGCCGTATGCATTTTTCATCAGCCACCAGACAAACGCCTTTACAAATGAACTCACCGCAGCCGTCAAGGCCAAGGCGGATGAGCTTGGTATCGTTGTGAATGTCTATGATGCTGAGAAGGATGTCGCCAAGCAGGTCAGCCAAATTGAGACCGCTACAACCCAGGGCGTTGCCGGCATCGTCATCGAACCCGTTTCGGTTGATGGTGTTGTGCCTGCTTTGGCAGCCGCCAAAGAAGCCGGGATTCCGGTTGTTGTCGTGAACCAGAGGATCAGTGATCCTACTGCCGCCGACAGCTTTGTTGGCGTTGAAAACTTCGATGGTGGTGTTCTGGAAATGCAGACCGCTGCCAATGATATCGGCGGTGCCGGTAATGTTGCTTTCCTGTTAGGCCCGTTGGGTTCAGATGCTCAGATCGGCCGCACCGATGGCTACTATGAAGTTTTGAAATCCTATCCTGACATTACCGTTGCTTTCGAACAGACCGCAAACTGGACCACTGACGAAGCATTGGCACTCACCGAGAACTGGCTCCAGACTGGAACAGAGTTGAGCGCGATCGTTGCCAACAACGACGGTATGGCAATGGGTGCTCTGAAGGCTGTTGAAGATGCGCAAATGCTCGATTCCATCAAGGTTTATGGCCTGGATGCGACCCCGGATGCCCTGGCTGCCGTGAAAGCCGGAACGCTGACTGCAACAATTTCGCAGAACACCTCCGTTCAGGGTGCCACCGCTATGGAAACCGCATACAAACTTGCTCAGGGTGAAGAAGTTCCTGCTGAAATTCTTGTTGACTTCGTTTTGATCACCAAGGACAACGTTGACAATTTCCTTTAAACCGATCACTCAAAGGCTTAAAAAAGTCCTAACGTAAATGTAATTGGGGCTGCGCCTGAACGGGAGCAGCCCCATACTTTGTCAATGATTTGAAAAATATATCTTTATAAGGTTATATTTAATTGTTGAGAAGATGGAAGTTGGCAGGACTGCAGGAGTTAATATGGCATATCCAAAACCGTTGAAAATCACCCCGGATTTTACTAAAGAAGAATATATTAATGTCACTCCAGAAAAAGCTGCCTGGGAACACCTTTATTTCGCGGCCCGGAAAATCCGTAAGGGTCAGTCGTGGAATTCGAATACGGGTAACCATGAAATGGTGATCGTCTTTCTCGGTGGTGTGGCTGAATTTTCATCCGATAAACAGAGCTGGAAGCAGGTCGGAAGACGCCCGGATGTCTTTTCAGGAATGCCTTATGCCATTTATATCCCCAGACAAACCGAGTTTGAAATCACAGCGATCTCCGATGAACTGGACCTCGGATATGGCTGGACGAAGACGGATGAAGATCATCCGCTTCAGTTGATAACACCTGAAAAGGTCAGCATTGAGGTTAGGGGCGGGGATAATGTGACCCGCCAGATCAATGCCATTGTCCCGCCCGGATTTGACTGCCATAAGTTGGTCGTGGTGGAGGTCTATACACCCTCAGGGAACTGGAGTTCATTCCCGCCGCACAAACACGATCACCACCAGGTGGATCAGGATGGGAATATTATTGAAGCGGATCTTGAAGAGGTTTATTTTTACAAAATTGACAAGCCGGAAGGTTTCGCTTATCAGCGGATCTATACCGGCGATGGCAGAATAGATGAATTGCTCCTTGTCAAGGACAGTGAATTGGTATTATCACCGGAAGGTTATCATCCGGTTGTTTCCGCTCCCGGAAACAATACATATTATTTAAATTTTTTGGCCGGCACCGCCCAGGTCCTGACTGCTTCCGATGACCCCAATTATGCCTGGGTGAAGAAGTCCTATACAACAAAGGACCCCAGAGTGCCTTTGGTGACCATGGAAATGGAAACAGAATAACTTATCAGGAAATATATAACACAGAAAAGGAGAGATCCATGTCTGATAAAAATGAATTATGTCCTATAGAGCAAAGCGTGACCGGATACCCCACCGATTACTGGAACGATTCCTGTTCGGTTAAAGAATTAACTTACGCAATTGAACGCGGTGCTGTAGGCGCGACATCAAACCCAACCATTGTTCTCAATGTGTTGAGACAGGAATTCGATCTCTGGGAAGACCGCATTCATGAGCTGATCGATGAGAACCCTTCCTGGGGTGAGTTTGAAGTCGCCTGGAAGTTGTTTGAGGAGATCGGGGTCAAGGGTGCGAAATTATTGGAACCGGTATTCATTCGCGAGAACGGGAAAAAGGGCCGGCTATCCATTCAGACCGACCCCTCGAATTATCGGAATGCAGAAGCGCTTGTTGAACAGGCCATTCATTTTGATTCACTGGCGCCGAATATCCAGGTTAAGATACCGGCGACCAAAGCGGGGATTGAGGCGATCGAAGAAGCGACATATCACGGGGTGAATATCAACGCGACCGTCAGCTTCACGGTTCCCCAGGCGCTTGCGGTTGCCGAGGCGGTTGAGCGCGGCTTGAAGCGAAGAGAGGCGGAAGGGCTGCCAACAGAGAACATGACCCCGGTCTGCACGATCATGGTCGGCCGGACGGACGATTGGCTGAAGGTGCTTGCGAACCGTGACGATATCATCGTCGATCCCGGAGACCTCAATTGGGCTGGTGTGGCCGTCATCAAACATGCGGATGAGATCTACCAGGAAAAAGGTTATCGAACGAGATTACTGGCAGCCGCCTATCGCCACCATTATCATTGGTCAGAGTTGATCGGCGGAGATGTCATCCTGACAATTCCGTATGAATGGCAGGTTCGGTTCAATAATTCGGATATTGAGGTGAAAGAACGATTCAGCACCCCGGTTTCGGAAGAGATCGTCAACAATCTGCTCGATCATTTTGAGGATTTCCACAAGGCCTATGACGCCGACGGCATGACGGTGGATGAATTCGATACCTATGGCGCAACCGTCAGGACACTGCGCGGGTTCATCAGCTCCTACCATGACCTGGTAGGGATGGTCAGGGAATTCATGCTGCCGAACCCGGACAAGAAATAGTTGGGAGGCTGAAATGGCAACGATGAGATTAACGACCGCGCAAGCCATCATCAAATTCCTGAAGAACCAATACGTTCAACGGGATGGCGAGAAACAAAAATTCTTCGCCGGATGTTTTGGGATCTTTGGTCATGGCAATGTCGCCGGGATCGGGCAGGCGCTGCAGGAAAACCCTGATTTTCGGTATTACCAGGTGCGGAACGAGCAGGCAATGGTCCATACGGCGACTGCTTATGCCAAAATGAAGAACCGCATGCAGGCCTTTGTATGCACCAGTTCGATTGGGCCTGGCGCCACCAACATGATCACCGGTGCGGCATTAGCAACCGTCAACCGGATACCTGTGCTGCTGCTTCCCGGGGATATCTTTGCACGGCGGAACGTCGCCCCGGTGCTGCAGCAGATTGAATCACCATTCAGCCAGGATATGTCCGTTAATGATGCTTTCAAACCAGTTTCGAAATATTGGGACAGGATCTACAGACCGGAGCAAATCCTGACCTCTCTGTTTGAGGTGATGCGGGTCCTGACCTCTCCGGCAGACACCGGTGCGGTCACGCTTGCCCTTCCTCAGGACGTGCAGACAGAGGCTTTTGACTACCCTGAAGAATTCTTTGCGGAGCGGATTTGGGAGATCAGACGGCAGCGTCCCGATCTTGATTTATTGGATTCTGCCAGTGAGTGGATCCGGAATAGCAATAAACCGATCATTATAGCCGGCGGCGGCGTCATTTACAGTGAAGCCACGGGTGCGCTTAGGGCATTTGTCGAAGCCACAGGCATTCCGGTCGGTGAAACTCAAGCGGGGAAAGGCTCAATGCCGTATGATAACCCGTTTGCATTGGGCGCGATCGGCGCTACGGGGACACCCGGCGCAAACATCATGGCACGGGAAGCGGACCTGGTGATCGGGATTGGGACACGCTATTCCGATTTCACGACCGCATCCAAAACGGCTTTCCAAAACCCGGATGTACGTTTTATTAATATCAATGTGGCGGAATTTGATGCCTACAAACATTCCGCACTGCCGCTGGTCGGTGACGCCAGGGTCATTTTGGAAGAGCTCACCAAAAAACTTGGTGGATACCAAACATCAAACAGTTACCAGGCACAGGCAGAGAAATTCAACAGGGATTGGGATGCTGAGGTGACGCGCATCTACGATACGGAGCACAAGCCTCTGATCAGTCAGGGTGAGGTCATCGGCGTTCTGAATGAATTTTCACAGCCTACCGATGTCCTGCTCAACGCGGCAGGCAGCCTGCCGGGTGATCTGCACAAACTGTGGCGGACGCGTGATCCCAAGGGGTATCACATGGAATATGGCTACTCATGCATGGGCTATGAGATCGCCGGCGGCCTGGGCGTGAAAATGGCAGCCCCGGAACGGGAAGTATATGTCATGGTCGGTGACGGATCGTGGATGATGCTCTCACAGGAGATCGTCACTTCCATCCAGGAAGGGTATAAGCTCACCGTGGTGCTCATCAATAACCATGGCTTTGCCAGCATTGGCAGCCTGTCAGAATCGTTGGGCAGCGCGGGATTCGGCACTCGGTATCTTTTCCGGGAAGAAGAGAGCGGCCAGTTGGCTGGTGGTTACCTGCCTATTGACTTTGCGGCGAATGCTGCCAGCATGGGCGCTTATGTGATCGAAGCCAAAACCCGGGACGAACTGCTTGAGGCATTGAAGAGCGCCAAGAAAGTTGACCGGACCACCGTGATTGTCGTCGAAACGGATCGGAATGTTCGGGTTGAGGACTACGAATCCTGGTGGGATGTAGCGGTCGCCGAAGTTTCCACCAACGAAGATGTCAAAGCGGTTCGAAAGAACTATGAAGAACAGTTGAAGAAGGAAAGATATTTCCTGAAACGCAAATAGGATTGCGTATTTTAAGTCGGCATGCTTGAACCGGAGATTATAATTCTCCCAGGCAAAATTAGAATAGATCGAGGAGTTCATGGCACAAACAATTGATTCATTATTGGAAAAGGCACGCGCTGCCCAGCAGGTCATTGAGGACTGGCCCCAGGAAAAAGTGGATGAAATGGTCGCCGCAGTTGCCTGGGAAACCTACAAACGTGCAGAGGAAATTGCCCGGCTCGCGATGGACGAAACCCAGATGGGTGTCTATGAGCACAAGGTTTTAAAACATCAGAAGAAAACCCTTGGCGTGATGCGAGATATGCAAGGCGTGAAGACCACCGGCGTGATCGAGGAAGACCCGGATAAGGGTCTCATCAAGATCGCCAAGCCCGTGGGCGTGATCGGCGCGCTGACCCCCGTTACAAACTGCGAGGCGACTCTCCCGGCGAACGCGCTGCCGGCTTTGAAGTGCCGTAATGCGATCATCTTTGCACCCCACCCGAAAGCGAAGAAGACCGCCATACTGGTGACGGAAAGCCTGAGAGAAGGCCTGCGTAAAGTGGGTGCCCCTCTGGACCTGATCCAGACCATTGAAGAACCCTCCATTGACCTCTCCAAGGAGCTGATGAGCAAAGTGGACCTGGTCATCGCCACGGGCGGCGGTGCGATGGTGAAGTCCGCTTATTCCAGCGGGACCCCGGCATACGGCGTTGGCGCCGGGAACGCTGTGGTGATCGTCGACGAATCGGCAGACCTGCCGGATGCCGCCGATAAGATCTTCAAGGGCAAGACCTTCGATAACGCGACCTCCTGTTCATCGGAGAACTCGGTGATCCTGTTGGATAGCAATTATGATGCAATGGTTGAGGAATTAAAGAAGGTTGGCGGGTATTTCTGCTCACCCGAGGAACGGTCGGCCCTGAAGAAGGCGATGTGGCCGGATGGCGTCCACCTGAACAAGGATATCGTCGCTCAGCCGGTTGAAAAGATCGCCGGATTGGCCAATCTCGCAATCCCCGAAGGCACCAAATTCCTGATGGCGGAGGGTGAGGCGATCAGCAATGACGATCCTTTCTGCAAGGAAAAACTTTCCGTCGTGTTGACGGTCTGGAGAGCCGGATCATTCGACGAAGCCGTTGAAATGGTCAAGGGTATCACCAGGCTGAACGGCAGCGGCCATTCCTGCGGCATCCACACCAGGGACGAAGACCATATTGTCGAACTGGGCAAGCGGGTCAAGGTCAGCCGTGTCATGGTGAACCAGCCGCAGGCTTACGGCAACAGCGGCAACTACGACAACGGCATGCCTTTCACGCTGACCCTGGGCTGCGGCAGCTGGGGCGGCAACATCACCACCGAAAATATCTATTGGAAACATTATATGAACGTGACCTGGGTTTCCAAACCGATCGATCCTGTCATCCCGGATGAGGAGAAGATCTTCGGCGCAGTTTGGGAGAAGTACGGGAAGTAAGTTGTTGGATCAATAACGAAATAAAGTCAAAAACCCGAGTGATCACTCGGGTTTTTTTAGTTTGGCTTTCATAATGGATTTAGAAGGATTTTTCATGCTTTTTTCATCTGAGAAATATTCTATTTGGCAGCGTCATTGCCATTCATTGCTGTTTCCTGTTCCTGCCGGTGGTTCTTCATCGATAAGGTAAGGAAGACAAGCAGGAATGTGATCCCGCCGATCAGAAGGTAAGCCTTATCGTATCCGGGAAGTTTTCCCAAACCGGAAGAAATCACAGCATCGATGATTGACGCACCAAGGAGTTGGCCGATGCTTCCTGCAAGTGAAGCGACGCCCTGAGCCACTGAGCGGTCCTCAGAAGCGGCTTCGTTCAAGACAATGTAACGGATCGGTGCGCCAAATAAGGCACTCAATCCTGACCCGATAAACACCCCTGAGATGATGAAGAAGGCAAGCACATGTGAAGATAGACCCAGTATGACAAAACCGGCGGTGACGATGATGGTTCCGCTCATGATCACAAGTTTTGAACCAAATTTATCCAGCAGACGGCCCACAAGCAGTGAGCCAATCGCCATGGCTATAACGACGGGCATCAGCAGGAAACTGGATGCTGCTGTGGAACTTACCATTTTGGCAGCGAGCGTAAGCGCCGGGATGAAGACCAATCCCGCTTCGGCAAATCCTGCGCCGACCCCCAGGATGTATGCGATCACCATCTGACGGTGACTGAACAAATTGAGACGAATGATCGGGTTCGCAGCCCGTGATTCAATAAAGATAAAGAGCGGGATCAACAGGAGGGAAGCCAGGATATAAGGTAATACTTGCAGACTGATCAGGCTGGTTAAGAAGTGAGTGGTGTCAATCTGGTTGACGCCAAAAGCGAGCAGCGCCAATGAAATTGCCAGGGTAAACATACCCGCCCAGTCAAAACTCGTTTTTTGGGCGATAACTGTTTTGGGGAGGATTCGAATACTGAAAAAGATCAGGACGATGGCAATAGGAGGATTTATTAGGAATAACCAATGCCAATTTACCAGCAGAAGGACGCCTGCCAGAACCGGTCCAATGATGAACGCCAGGCCAAATACGGCACCGATCGTGCCAAGGGCACGGCCGCGTTTTTCGGGCGGGAAGATATCGCCGATGACGGCAGATGCGACCGGGAAAATACCGCCTGCGCCAAACCCCTGGATTCCTCTTCCCAATAGAACGAACCAGAATTTAGGTGCAAAAGCAGTGATCAATGATCCAATTGCGAAAATAACAAGGTCAGCAACATAAATCCATTTACGGCCGAAGGTATCACTCAATTTGGACATCAATGGCGTACCGACCATTTTGAACAGGATATAGATACTGAATATCCAGGAGATATCACGATTGGTAACACCGGGAAACGCCCCTTTGATTGCCGGGAGGGCAGGTCCGACAATGGCAATATCCAGGGAGCCCATGAAGATGCCAATGGAAAGCAGAGCCATGATACGGTTGTTTTTCTTGGGGTTTGAAATTTCCAATGTGTACCTTAGATCCCTGATAAGTAAAGAATTTCCCGTATATTTATCGTACATCATTCCAAATTTAATAGTCAAATATTAAAAGAAATTTATATATGATATTAATGATGTGAGATTGATCGGCAAGGGGAATTGAAAATTATCAAAGTAATGGGCGTAAAGAGGACGGGAGATACACATTCAGTGGCAGCACCTGACTCTGCCATAATCACCAGGCGGCAGAACATATAACGACAACAGCCTGCCATTCAAGCTAATCAGGAGGGTAACATCACAGCAGACAGCATTCGCCGGAAGCACTCGATGGATGTGAACTCGATTTCCAAGCCCGATTGATCCTGTTGTGCCGGATGAAGAGAAGATCTTCTGTGGGTACTTTGAGATGTACGGGAAGTAAAAATCGTCACGCGTTAATGATAATAAAACCCGAGCATATCGCTCGGGTTTTTTCTTACCAGGGATAGAATAATAAAACTTTCGAAATTCCACGCCGGATGTATTATCCTGGATTTATGAATTCGAGGGGATTTTCCTGCTTTTCGATCATTGCCTCTTCTTCACGGTGATTCTTAAGTGCCAGGGAAGTAAATATCAAAATGAAGGTAACCCCGCTGATCAACAGGTAACCGTGATCGTGTCCGGTGACCAGATTCGCGCTGGAAGCGATCACCGCACTGACAATGGCCGAACCAATCAACTGCCCGAACCGGGTGAAAAGCGAGGCGAGCCCCTGTGCGATTGAACGGTCATCAGCCTCGGTCTCATTGAGCACGATAAAGCGGACCGGCGCGCCGATCAGGGCGGAAAGGCCCAGGCCGATCAGGACCTCCGAAACGATAAATAGCGCCAAATGCGTCTTGGATAAGCCAAGCGTGATGAACCCGACTGTGCCGATGATCGAGCCGCTGATGATCACGACCTTGGAACCGAGTTTATCCAGCAGCCGGCCGATGAATGGGGAGGCGATCGCCATGGCGACGACCACGGGCAGCAGCAGGAAACTTGACTGTGTTTTTGTTTTAACCATATTGGCTGCCAGGGTCAGGGCCGGGATAAAGACCAAACCGGATTCACTGAAACCTGCGCCGACCGAAACCAGATAGGCCAGGACAATTTCACGTTTCTTGAAGAAACTCAATGGAATGATGGGGTTGGGCACACGGGATTTAATCCAAATGAAGAGGGGGATCAGCACGATTGCCCCAAGAAGGAACGGGTAGATCTTCACACTGAACAAGCTGCTGAAGAAGTTGTTGGTGTCGATCTCATTGATGCCGTAAGCCAAAAGCCCTAACAGCACGCCGAGGACGATCATGCCGAACCAGTCGAACTTGCCCGTGTCTTTGAAGTCGGACTCAGGCAGGATCTTGAAGCTCAGGATGATCAGCGTAACGGCGATCGGCAGGTTGATGATGAACAGCCAATGCCAGCTCGCCAGGAGCAGGACGCCCGCCAGGACCGGGCCGAGGATGAAGGCCACGCCAAAAACTGCGCCGATCATACCGAGCGCGCGTCCCCGTTTCTCCGGCGGGAAAGTGTCGCCGATGACGGCGGAAGCGACCGGGAAGATCCCGCCCGCGCCAAAGCCCTGGATGCCGCGGCCAAGCAGCACAAACCAGAAGTGCGGCGCCAGGGCGACGATCAGCGACCCAACCGCGAAGATCGTGATGTCGATGATGTAGATCGTTTTGCGGCCAAAGGTATCGCTCAATTTCGACATCAACGGCGTGCCGATCAGGTTGAACAGGACGTAAATGCTGAAGACCCAGGTGGTGGCGCGGTCGGAGGTGACTGAGAAGGATTGTTTGATCGCAGGCAGCGCCGGCCCGACGATGGCGATATCCAATGCGCCCATCAGGACGCCAAAGAACAGCAGCGCCAGGATGCGGTTTCGTTTTTTCGGATCGGAAATTTCCATATTATTCCCTCAATTTGTTAATTAATTTGACTTTCTACTATTTCATCCTACGCGCCGTCAAACCCAATGTCAAATGAGGAAGGGATTTTTTATAGAATGTTAATAACTGGAAGAAGAATGATGAATGTAAACATAAAAAAACTGTCAACCGACAGGTTATGTAATGTAGAAATAGTCATGAGCGTGGGAAGCTTAAACTTCCAGTAAATAAAAGGTGTTCGAGTTTCCCGCTCAATCAGTTATTCTTCCCAACCTGACAAATTGCAAATGCCACTATCCAAAATCGATCCAATCGGATAGGATTATAGTCCTGTAGGATAGCGTCGGCCTGATAGGCCGATGTTTTAATGGAACAGACTTACCTAATACTGAATTGAGACTTATAGTTTTATGCTGACAGAACGAACGGATCTAAGAAATATCGCCATCATCGCCCACGTTGACCACGGAAAGACCACGCTGGTGGATGGCTTGCTCAAACAGGCTCATGTTTTCCGCGCCAATCAACACGTGGCCGAACGTGTGATGGACTCGAATGATCTGGAACGTGAACGCGGCATCACCATTTTGGCCAAGAACACCGCGATCGAAATTTGGGATCAGGATGCACAGCAAAAAGTAAAGATCAACATCGTCGATACACCCGGGCACGCCGATTTTGGCGGAGAAGTGGAACGGGTCATGAATATGGTTGATGGCGTGCTGCTCCTGGTGGATGCAGCCGAAGGTCCCATGCCGCAGACACGTTTCGTGCTCAAGAAAGCCCTCGAAATGAACCACCGCGCCATCGTCGTCATCAATAAAGTGGATCGCAAAGGTGCCGATCCGGAGCGAGTGCTCAACCAGACCTTTGATTTATTCATCGAATTGGGTGCCAGTGAGGAGCAGGCTTATTTTCCGGTGATTTACGCCAACGCCGTCAGCGCTCAGGCAAGTCGAACCCCGGATTTGGGTCCCGACCTGCAGCCTCTCTTTGAAGCCATTTTAACTGAAATCCCCTGTCCAAAAGTGGATCTCGATGCGCCTCTGAAAATGTTGGTGACCAATCTGGGTTACGATCAATACCGCGGCGTGACGGCGATTGGCCGGATCCATGCCGGTCAGATGCGGGTTGGCATGCAGTTGGCCCGCATCAAAGTGGATGGTGAGATATTGCCTGAAAATATTCGCTATCTGAACACTTTTGAAGGACTGGCCCAGGTCCCGGTTGACTCCGCTCAGGCGGGGGATATCGTCGTCCTGGCAGGGTTGGAGGGGATTGCCATCGGTGAGACGTTGACCGATCCGGAGTTCCCTCAACCTTTGCCGCCTATCCAGGTTGAAGAACCGACCGTGCATATGACCTTTGGAGTCAATACGTCGCCTTTTTCCGGGCGTGAGGGCCAATGGAGCACCTCCCGAAAATTACGCCAGCGGCTCTTCGATGAACTGCGTACCAACGTCGCCCTGAAAGTGGCCGAAGGCGAAACCCCGGACACATTCATGGTTTCCGGCAGGGGAGAGCTGCATCTGGCTATTCTGATTGAAACCTTACGTCGGGAAGGGTATGAATTCCAGGTGTCGAGGCCGGATGTGATCCTCAAGCAGGATAAAGAAGGGAAAACATTGGAGCCTTTCGAGGATGTGTATATCGAGACCAGCCCGGATACGGTTGGTGTGGTCGTTGAAATGTTGGGGACACGGCGTGGCGTCATGAAGAATATGGTCAACACCACCACAGGCACCGTCCGTCTGGAATTCCTGGTGCCAACCCGTGGTTTGCTGGGCTTTCGGTCTAACTTTCTGTCTGCCACGCGTGGCGATGGTGTCATCCATACGCTCTTTCATGGCTTTTTGCCGCATGCAGGGGAAATCGGCGAGAGCACATTCGGCTCCCTGGTCGCCTTCGAAGCCGGCGAAACAACCACCTTTGGCCTGAAGAATGCTGAGGACCGGGGGACTCTGTTCTATGGGGCAGGCGTATCCGTCTATGCCGGTATGGTGATTGGGCAATACCAGCGTCCCGGGGACCTGGATATTAATGTCTGCAAGAAAAAAGAACTCACCAATATGCGGGCAGCCAATGCAGATAAAGAAATCCGGTTGACGACCCCCACCCGCATGAGCCTTGAAGAAGCCATTGAATATCTGGGCAAGGATGAGCTTTTGGAAGTGACGCCGCTCGCTTATCGGATCCGCAAACAAATCCTTTCCGCCCACGATCGTGGAAAATTAAATAAGTCAGCCAAAAAAGCCGCGCTCGAGGCGGAAGGGTAAGCTCAAGATTTTCATGCTCTGTAGCCCTCCTTTTTTTGCAGGAAGCGTTTGACTTACTTCGGGTAATCGTAAAAGAGCAATGGTTGGAGAAACAGAGGGGGTGGGTGTTCACTTTTCGTTTGTCCTTCGATAGATATATGCTCTTGTCCTTGCAATGTAAAAGTTTTTGATATTTTCCTAATGTAAACCTTACTAGATAAACTTGGGCTTTAAAATCAAGACTGGATATTTTATAAACTCAAGTATTCCTTATCGAATCCGACGTCGGATTGAAAGTCGAAAATTATAAAAAATATAATTAATCGGATCGCGATTGTTAAAATAAAAATTTTATTGAAATTAGCATTTGATAATTCATAGCAAAATACTTTCCTTACGTATTTTATGATTATGATAGTTTGAAGGAATGTCTTGCACTATAATAAGGTTTAGGTCAAACCGGGAGGATAACCATATAGATGCAAAATAACTTCATCACAAATAACGGTAAGTCAGATCTTCGAACACGTTTATTAGAACTTGTCGAAAACAGTGAAGAGATGAAATTCTTGGTGGGCTTCTTCTACTTTTCTGGCGTTCGAGAACTCTACCAAGGTTTGAAAAATCATCCCACGTCTGTCCTTAAGATCCTGGTGGGGATGAATGTTGATCGGTTCAACTATCAACTGATCGAATATGGAGAGAATAATCCAAGCCTCTCAGATGCTCAACGTATAGAAGATTTCTTTGGCAATATTAGGACTTCTCTTCAGGGTGAAGAATTTGACATCCAATCTTTCCATGAGCAAATTATTTTCTTCTTACAGCTTATCCGCGAAGATCGCCTAATTATTCGAAAAACCCGTGAGCCCAATCACACGAAAATCTATTTCTTCCATGACAAAGATAATGTAGCAAGAAAAAACTCTTCATCACCGGCAGCAGCAACCTCACCCGATCAGGTCTTGGAACTCAAGCTGAATTCAATGTTGAGATCAGTGATCACGGCATTGAAGAAGCGGAAGCTTACTTCGATGCGTTATGGGATCCCGCAATAAAAATTACAGAGAATGATGTCAATAAAAAGAATTAATCCGAGTGATTGAAAAAGGTACCATGGTGCGTGAAATTACCCCCTTTGAAGCTTATGCCCTCACGCTGAAGACCTATCTTGATAGTTTCGCCCAAGAAAAAGTCGCCCCATCCCTGGTTGAACTTCTCGAGAAAAACAACTACATCCCTTATCAATATCAATTGGATGCTGTTCAGCAGGCTTTAGCCATCATCAAAGACCAGGGAGGTGTGGTGATTGCTGATGTAGTTGGTTTAGGAAAAACAATTATTGCGTGTGCAGTGGCGAACCAGTTAAAAGAACAGCGGTCTGGTGATTTGTCCACCGGGGCTCATGGGCGATAAGAATAAAAAGACCGGTTGGCGCATGTATTTAGAGCAATTTCAACTCCCTTCCTGGGAGGTACGCTCCTCAGGTGATTTGGAAAGCACTGCGGAATTTGTTCAGCGCATGACAGATATCAAAGTCGTGATCATCGATGAGGTCCACCGTTTTCGAAACCAAGATACTCGCAGCTATGAAATTCTGAGAATATATGCCGGGATAAATTCGTGATAATGCTCACCGCCACCCCTCTTAATAATCGACCTGGGGATTTGCTGTCCTTACTCAAACTATTCATCACACCCAAGAAATCCACAATCACATTACAGAATGATCTTGTTGGTTTATTCCGAACCTATAAGACGACCTTTCAACGCTTATCCGATATTAAAACTATTACAACTCACCTGATGCAACAAAAAGGACCGCGCCCAGGGATATTATGAAACCTTATTTGAAGAAAGTGAAATTGACCTCACTAATATCACCCAACGATCCAAATATCTTGCTTCCCAAATCCGTCATGTGATCGAGCCGGTAACGATACGTCGAAATCGACTAGATCTTCAGAACAACCCCTATTATGCTGAGGAGGTAAAACATCTTTCAAAAATTGCCGACCCTATTGAATGGTACTATGAACTTACACCAGAGCAATCGGCATTTTATGATCGGATCATCACCACCTATTTCGGGCTCCCTGATGAAGGTGGACGCTTCTTAGGCGCAATTTATCAGCCTTTTATTTATGAATCCGCTAAACATGATAGACTTGAGTGAAAAAGAAAACTTTGAGCTCCAACAACAGAAAAACTTGTTTGATTTCATGCGCCGCTTCATGGTCAAGCGTTTTGAGAGTTCCTTCGGTGCTTTCCAACAATCTATGGAACATTTCAGGGACATCAACCAACATGCCCTTACATTTATTGAGACCACTGGTAAATTCATTTTAGACCGTGAACTCATTGAAAAAATATATGATCAAGATGAGGACGAGATCGATGAATATCTTGATCATTATGTGGAAGAACTTCGCAAAGGGGACTATCCCAAGAAACATCATGTTTATCAGCTTGATACATTTGAATATCCGGACCGGTTCATAAAAGACATCCATTCCGATTTAGCGCTTTGTAAGGAAATTCTATTGGAATTGGACAAGATGGACCTCGTTGAAGACGATCCCAAATCTCATTGCCTAATTGACCACTTAGAAGAGGTTCTTTCATCTACTCCCCTCCCAGGCGAACCGAAACGAAAGGTTGTTATCTTCTCGGAATATGCAGATACCGTTAACCATCTTGTAGAATCGGCTAAAAGATAATTTTGGTGGACGTTTGCTTGTCGTAAAAAGGAAATCTTTCACTAAAGTTGATCGAGGAAATTAATGCGAATTTCGACGCCTCTCACCCGGAGCCAAAAGATGATTATGATATCTTACTCTCGACAGACCGGCTCTCCGAAGGTTATAACCTCAACCGGGCTGGGATGGTGATCAATTATGACATTCCCTGGAACCCCGTCCACGTTATCCAACGTGTAGGACGCATCAACCGTATTAGCAAGAAGGTCTTTGATGAGCTGTATATTGTCAACTTCTTCCCCACCGAACAGGGTGCGCCTTGTGAAATCTCGAGAAATTGCGACTAACAAAATGTTTCTAATCCATCAAGTGCTCGGCGAAGATGCCAAGATCTTCGATATCGATGAAACGCCAACGCCGGCGGCTTTATTCAACCGCATCACGCAAAACCCCGATGAAATCGAAACCAAATCCTTCTATCCACGGTTATAAATCTCTATCTACAAATCAGAGAGGAACATCCGATTGAATGTTCAGCTGGAAGATTTCCCGCCCCGGGACAAAGTCGCCAAACCCGGTGAGCAAGATGGTTTCTGGTCTTTTTCAAGAAAAGCCAACTCTATATTCAAAAGCTCACCTATCATGCCGAAGAGGATGGGGAACCTCAGACCATTTCCTTTGAAGATGCCCTCCCCAAGATCATCTGCGAACCAACATCGGAAGCTCTCCCACTTAGCGCTGATTTTTGGGATCATTACCAAGATGCCAAGCTGATCAAAGAACCTAGTCACAATCTGGGTGGTCCTCAGAGTTTTGAAGGTAAAGCAATCGATAACCAAAAACCTTATTAAAGAAGAGATACTGAAAAACTCAAGCCCTTCAGGAGTTTTATTGAAATGCTTTTGGAGGATATCCTCGATTACGGCACCTTGGCTGATTTCACGCTGCGTCGGATTGCCAATCTGGAAACCCTAAATCCTAATCAATTGAAGGGATTAGAAAAGGACCTTAAATTGCTGCAACGGAGTGGGAAAAAATTACCTCGAACCGCATAAGCGACATGAAAATCAAATCAAATCCGAAGTGATTATCGCCATTGAGAATCAAAAACTATGACCTCACAAATCCTGAATGACCTCATTTATCACGTCAGCCATAAGACCTTAGTCCATTTCTTCCGAGATAGAAACTCTTTATTTCAGCAAAATGAAAATTCTGGCAGAATACGAAAACGATCAGTTTACGAATGGCATGAAACTGGGCGATATCCCGTTTGGTCTGATTGATCATCTGATTGTTTGTAATTTCAATGTCACCCGTGAACTATCAGAGCGGAGTGGAAAAAAAGCCCAGTATGAAATGGCGAAGAAAACCGTTTGCGACCGGGCTGCTGATGCTGGGATTTTCGTCTTCATTGGTGAAAAGGGGAATTTTCAATTCTCATTAGTTTATGCTAATTATCGAGAGACCAGAAATTCGATTATTCAAATTTCCAACGCTACACTTACTTTGTCAGCCCAGAACTGACTAATAAGACATTCATTCAACGGATTGGTGAGGGGGATTTTACTTCCCTTTAAAAGCATAGAAAATTCATTCTCTGTCGAAAAGGTCACCAGCAAATTCTTCAATGAATTCCGCCAAATATTTGACCATGCAAAAGACGCCTTCGAAAGAACAAATCAACACACCATTTGCGCCTGGCTTAAAGCAAAATATGATGAAGAAGAATATGAGAGCAGACTTAAATAGTTCATCTTCACATTCTTGGGGCAAATCATCTTTGTTTACTTTCTGCTTCGCAAAGGCTGGATTGAGGGCAAACGGGATTATATACGAAAAATTGTCGAAGATCCTCAAAAGTCAAATCTCTACCTAGACTTCTTCACGCCGCCTTTTTGACGTACTCACTGCAACCAGGCGAAAAACGTGAGGATCAACAACAAATGTCAGGCACTTTGTAATTAAATGTAGGTTTTGAACATAGTGATCTCGAAGTAGAGATGGCCAAAGAAGGAAAGTTCATTCTTTTTGAAGATAAAATTATTCGCGATATCATCCTTAATTATTTTGAAGCCTATAACTTCACCGTTGATGAAAATGCTCCAGATGATAAAGAAGTATCTATCGACCTGAGATGCTTGGTAAAGTCTTTGAAAATACACTTGCAGAGGAAGGAGAACAAAACAAAAAAGGAACCTTTTATACGCCACGTGAAGTCGGTAACTTTATGGTCAAGGACGCTTTACGGCAATTCCTTCATAATGAAACTGGGATTTCCTTAGCAGATCTTCAGAAGCTAATATATGACAGAGATAAGGAAATCACATATCTTTCTTCAAATCAGATTCGCCAATTGGATTCAAAGTTAGAAGGCGTTAAGGTACTTGACCCCGCTGTTGGTTCAGGTGCTTTTCCTGTTGAAATGATGCAGGTATTGATTGACCTGCGAAAACGACTCAATGTTAGGGTGGGGCGGAATATAAATGAAGTCGCCCTCAAGAAACAACTGGTTAAAAATAACTTGTATGGCGTGGATATCAATTCTGGTGCGATAGAAATAGCCAAATTACGATTATGGTTGGCTTTCATTGTTGACTACGATAAATCTTTGGCTGAACCTCTTCCAAACCTCGATTTTCAATTCCGGGTTGGCAATTCATTGCAAGAAAAGATAGATGATATAGATATATTCAATCATAATCTGGACGGACAAATTGATTGGGTCAATGGGAATAGTGCATTCGAAACAAGAAAATCGGAAATGATAGAGATCAAGGACCAGTTTTACGGGACGAATGATGAAAAGAAACGGCATGAGCTCAAGAATCGATTTGATGAACTGGAACATCATCTAATCCAAGCTGTTCTAGAAAAATATCGTCAGCAATTTAAAGAACAGATCGATAACCCAGCTATTCGCGGTTCAATTAAGAATTTGAATGAAACAACCAAAAAGATAAATCGCCTGGAACAGAGAATCAAAGATGGTACTTATAAACTATTTAAACCCGATTTCCACTTTTCAGAAGTTTTTGACCGAAGAGACGAAGAAGGCAATAGAATTGGTGGGTTTGACATTGTGATTGGTAATCCTCCTTATGGTGTTAGTGTTGATCGGGATATCAGCGATTGGCATGGTTTAGGAAGTGGAGATAGCTATGGGGTATTTATTTCATCATCTCTGAAACGTTTCCTAAAAGAAAATGAACTTGGTGTTTTGGAATTTATTGTTTCAGATACCTGGTTAACCATCAAATCCCATCACAATTTAAGAGAACAGGTGCTAAAAAGACAAATAAATAAAATTATCCAGCTCAATAAGGATTGTTTTGATAAAACGGTAAATGTATGTATTCTCAACATCACAAATAGTCAAGAAGAGGAAAATTCATTGGTTGCTGCTGACTTAACCAATATTTCCACTCGAACTGAAATTGAAAAGTTGAGGAGAATCCTTTACAACCTGGAGGAGCATATCGGGGACTCCACACCAATCTATGCAGTCTATCAGTACCCTCAAAACCTGATCCAAACCAACTCCAATTTTCCGATTTTTATCGGTAGCCCCAAACTCTTTAAGTCATGCAGGATCAGGGGATAAAAGTTGTTGAAAAGATGGTCGGAGGGAAGCGAGTTCCGGTCCGGCAAATTGATATCAATCAGCAAATCATTGAAGTGGTGAAGTTTGGTGACATTGCAGACGTCAAAGTTGGTCTTCAAACAGGCGATAATAAGGCTTACCTCTATCAAAACCCCGAGGCTTGGGGGAGCTACCGAGATATTAACCAATTCAAACAACACCTCTTGACAGAGCAAGATCTGGCACAGATTGCCCATAATGAAAAACGTCGGATGAAGGTGATTGAATTTGGTATCCATAAATCCCGGGATGAAAAAGACTTCGATGAAGACCGATGGTTTGCCGGACGGTATATCGTTCCATATGACAAAGGTGGGGCTAGTGATACAAATACAGGTTGGTTGCCGAATTACTATGTCCCAACTGATTATTTCATTGATTGGAGCACCTGGGCAATCCAACGAATGAAATCTTTGACGATTGCTGATCGGATCAAAATTAACCATGAAAATAAACCAATAAGGTCAAATTACAGGACTCAACTGGCGGCTGTATTTCGGAACACAGATTACTATTTTACTGATGGCATAAGTTTTTCAATTACTGGTATTTATGCTCCCACATTTCAGATCAACTCTAAGGCTGTCTTTGATGTAAAAGGATCTTTCATTGATCCTCCCATTGACCTCTATTTTACATTAGGTTTATTGACATCAAAATTTATTAAAATGTTATCAAAATCCTTTATTTACAATTGTGTTGATATGCAAGTTGATGCGATTAAGGAAATTCCTTTTTATTGCTATCTTGATAATCAAATTCGTGAGTTAGTTATTAATATTATTAAAACAAAAAGAAAACCCGAAATATAATTATTTGCAAAATGAACAAAAAATGATTGACAAGCTTGTTTATAAATTATTTGGGTTAAGTTTAGACGACATTAATGAAATTGAGACCTGGTATGCCCGGCGGTATCCAAGGCTAGCCCATCTATGTGATATTGATACAACTAAATCATAGAAAAGAGGTTACGGCAATTCATGAAACATTGGATGCGGCTTCAGAAATAATTCAGATCCCGCCCACCTTCCATCCCCCTTCTTGCCGCAAGCGGCACAAAATCCCCCCTTTTTCGCCGCTTTTCCGGGATTGAAAATCGCCGCATAATCTGCTAAGCTCTGATCGTCGATAGAACATAAAGTTCTGTGTTTCAACAAAACCAGGGAGGGACATCAACCATGTCGGCAAAACAAATTGGGTCAACTGAAACAAAAGGAAACGGTCGCAAAAAGCGGGGCGGCCAGCCGGGCAATACCAACGCCCTCAAGCATGGCTTCTACACAAAAAACTTCTCTCTCGCTGAGTGTGAAGGCCTTGAAGCCACCAAAGAAATCGTCCTCGCCGATGAGATTGCGCTGTTGCGTGTTTTGATCAGGCGCTTTAGCGATCAGATCTTGGCCGGTCGCGGCGTCACCCTCAACGAATCCGCCCAGCACCTGGCGGTGATCAGCGATGCGATGCTGCGGTTGGCGAGCCTGCTCCGCACCAACCACATGCTGGGCGGGACCAAAACCAGCAGCCTGACCCATGCCCTGAGCATCAGCCTGACGGAAATATACACGGAGTTGGGTCTCAATGAAGGCGAAGGCTGATGACGTATTATTCGTTTCGTTTCGTTTTTTTGGGAACGAATTGGAATCCCGAAAGGTTGTAGGGTGGGTTGCCAACCCACCAAATTCCTGCACCTTTCTACCAGATCGCCGCGTCACAACCTTCGGTGGCTCCTCGCGATGACAACAGCCTGATCCCTAATTACCTGATCCCTAATACCTAATACCTAATACCTAATACCTGATACCTGATACCTAATCCCCATATCTCCCCATTCCCCATTCTCCATTCACTTCTCACTGTGTTATTAAAAGCAAACATGAGCGTGCGGGGGCTCGAACCCCGAACCAATGGCTTAAAAGGCCACTGCTCTACCATTGAGCTACACGCCCATAATCAGGTCATTATTGTAGCACGTGACCCTGACAGCGTCAATAATAAATCAATTTTCAGGACCTAATTTATCACCGCAATGCTCTGGACCAGCAGGTCCAACTGCTGCGCGGTTTCGCCATCCCGTTCCGCATAGGGCAGTTCGGAAGCGAAGTAATAATAAGCGCTTTCGGTCTCGAAGAAGATGAAGGATAATTGTTCTTCTTCCTCACCGATGAAAAACTTGTGGTTATAGCGATATAGGGTCAGGCCGCCAACTTTGAAGTTGTTCTGCCCCATCAGGATGGTCTTTTCGTCTCCGGTCTCGTTGAGGGTCATGCTCTGGCTGACCAGGTTCACAAATTCCTGTTTGTCAAAATCGGATTGGCCTTTGATCTGGATCGTCAGGGAGATGCAGTTATCCGAATATTCGGTCGCCTGGTCCGCGGAACACAGCGGCGGCACCAGTGCGACGTCCCACTGGCCGGGGACATCCGCCGTTGGGGCGTAATCCACATGCCACCGTGGGGGAAGCTTGAAGGTGATGTCGATTGCCGGTTCTTCCTGGATGTCGAATGTTTTCCAATCGCTTGTGGATTGATTGGCTTGACATGCTGAGAGTATCAGTAGAAAAAGTATTACGCCGAAGATAATGGCTATGGGTTGTTTCCGCATGGTTTTCCTCGATCCAGTTTGAAGGATTGTGTCCTGTCAAATAGTATAATAGTAACGCAACACTATTTTACGCCTGAATTAAGATACTTTATCCGGCAGGGCTTGTCAATTGGTCCCTGCTGTCAAAAGGAGAAGGTCATGTCAGAGTTGGTTCCCCTGGGACAGGATGCGTTTGAATCGAAGGTGTTGCACGCTGCCAAACCGGTTCTGGTGGAGTTCGGCGCACCCTGGTGCGGACCCTGCCGGCTGCTCGAGCCGGTCCTGGTGGAACTGGCCGGAGCCTACAGTGACCGGGTGGATTTTTACAGCATCGACGTTGACGATTCTCCCCAGTTGGCGATGGATTACCAGGTGATGGGGGTACCGACCATTATCCTGTTCAAAGGCGGTCAGGCTGTGGAACGGATGACCGGTTTCCGGCCGCGGAAAGCCCTGGAACAACTTTTTCTCTCAAACCTATAACGACAGAAATTATTACTGCGAGGATAATATGCTGCAAAAACAGAACGAATATAAGAAGATCCCGATGGCATTTGGCGTCTGGAAGAGCCCTATCACGCCGGACTTGATCGCAGCCGCGATCCGTTTGAGTGATGTCAAATGGGATTCGGATGGGCGGACCCTGGTCTGGCTGGAAGGCCGTTCCGGACAGGGCGTACTGGTCGCCCAACCGCAGGGTGAAGCGTCCTATGAGATTTCGGGTGATCTCAACGTCCACGGTGGTGTGGGGTACGGCGGCGGTGAGTTTACCATCCGGAATGGGCTGGTGATCTTTGCAGCCAAAGACGGCCGGCTATACCGGCGTGTATTGGGGAAAGGTTTTCCGGAGGCGATCACGCCGGCCTTTGGCAGCGCGGCCGCACCGGTGCTATCCCCCGATAATGAATTCGTCGTGTTTGTCCACACCTATGAAGGCCGGGATGTTCTGGCTATGGTGGACGCTGATGGCAAGCTGTGGCCAAGAAAACTTGTGCACGGCGCGGACTTCTACATGCAGCCCGTCTGGCATCCATCAGGCCAGTCGCTCGCCTGGGTAGAGTGGGACCATCCCAATATGCCCTGGGATGGCACCCGCCTGATGTTCGCCGAATTGGATGGCAAAATTCCTCAAATAATGTCCGCCGTACAGCTCGCTGGGGGCCCGGAAACACCCATCCTCCAGCCCGCATTTTCACCGGACGGAAAATATCTGAGTTACGTTCAGAATAAAGGTGAATGGGACCAGCTTATTTTGCATAACTTAAAAAACGGCCAGGAGAAAATCCTCGTCAACAATTCTGCCTTGCTCAAACCGGCCTGGGTCCAGGGGGTGGAAGTCCATGCCTGGACATCTGACAGCCAATCGATTATGTTCCTGGAAGAAAAATCCGGTATGACAACCCTTCACAAGGTGGAGATTGGCTCCGAAAAAGTCACGCAGGTCAATCTGGATGAATACACGCTCCTGAGCCAACCGTCGATCAGTGCGACGGACAGAGTTGCGTTGCTGGCCAATTCACCAGCGGTCTCAACCAGGGTGATCAGCGCGTCCGGTCCGGAGATCCTCATCCACCAGCGCAGCACCGCTGAATCAATCCCTTCAGGCGACCTTCCCCAACCGTATGAAATTGAGTGGACTTCCAAAGATGGTAAGACTGTATACGGGATATATTCTCCGCCGGCCAGCAGTCGATATGAAGGTATTGGCATGCCGCCCGCCATCATCCTGATCCACGGGGGACCGACCAGTGCGGAAAGAATTGGATATGACCTGGATGCGGCCTTTTTCACCAGCCGTGGCTATGGATTTCTGGAGGTCAATTACAGAGGTAGTACGGGATATGGCCGCACTTACCGGAATGCCTTACGCGGCAATTGGGGTAAGCTGGACGTGTTTGATGCTGCGGGCGGGGCGCATGCGCTGGTCGACAAAGGGCTTGTTGATCCCAACCGGTTGGTCATTAAAGGGGGCAGTGCGGGTGGTTTCACGGTATTGAACGCCCTGATCCATTTCCCCGGGCTGTTCAAAGCCGGGCTTTGTTCATACGGCGTCAGCAACCTCTTCACTCTGGCGATGGATACCCATAAATTTGAGGAGCGCTATACCGACTCACTGGTTGGGCCGCTGCCTGAGGCTGCGGAGAAGTATCGGGAATGGTCACCCATTTTCCATGCCGACAAGATCAAAGACCCGATAGCGATCTTCCAGGGCGAAGATGATCGAGTTGTCCCGCCCAACCAGTCAGAATCGATCGTAGAAGCACTCAAGGCGAATGGGGTCCCCTATGAATATCACCTCTATCCAGGTGAAGGGCACGGTTTTCGAAAATCGGAAACGCTCCGGGATTATTATGCAGCCATTGAAAGGTTCCTGCTGCAATATGTGATCTATAGTTGACAGGAAGAATGGAACGAGTGGGGATGAGGACTCGGTCGTTGGGATTGGAAGGATGAGTCAATTCTATTTAGCTTGCCATTGATGTAAAGTAGCAGAGCACTGGTGGAGACGTTGCATAGCAATGTCTCCACTATTCATTATTTCGGTAATGCGGTTATGCAAAGATTATTGAAAATTCAATTTTAAAATGAAATTTTGTTCCAGGTAATATTTGTCGAAATGTAATTTACTTATACCTGAAAAAGGTTGTTACTCGCCGGGATCAGGGTCATTATTATTCTTGGCTTCATCTTCAAAAGGTTCAACATGGACGTATGCGCGGTCAACTTCGGATAAGCTCTCCAATGCTTCAGTTACGCGATCAGAAACGTCATGCGCTTCATCCAGAGAAACGTCCCCAGGAAGGTTGATATGCATATCAACGATCAATTTCGGTCCGACATAATCACTCATCATGTGGTGGACTTTGCCGACACCCTCAACACTTCTCGCCGTTTCAATGATCTTCTGTCGTAATTCTTCGTCCGCCCCGGCACCGGTCAGGAATGAAAGGTTTTCCTTCCCGGCTACAAATGCTGTCCGGAAGATCCACAGCGCGACCAACAGGCCGGCAATGGGGTCGAGCAGCGGATTGATGAGATCGGACCCCAAAATGCCGAGGAAAGCTGCAAGCGAGGTTAATACATCGCTCAGGTTGTCCTTTGCGGTGATATTCAATGAGGGACTGTTGACCCGCTTCGCCAGATTGCGGATGATGAAGAACATTCCAGCTTTAATGGAGGCGCTTGCCAACAGAATAATGGTAGGAAGGCCTAGCTCGATCGCTGCCCCGCCAGCCAAAAACCGGTTGATCGAGGTGCGCAGCGCTTCATAACCGGCAATGCCCATCATCACAGCAACGACCAGGCCCACGACAGGTTCAAAACGGGAATGACCCTGGGGGTGACTGATATCCGGTGGCTGGATTGCGAGCCAGAGGCCCACCACCATCGCCAGAGAATAAACGACGTCGGAGACGGAATTTGCCGTATCGGCATAAAGGGCGGTGCTGCCGGTGATGTACGACGCAATGCCTTTACCGACGGCCAATAAGATGTTCCCGGACAGCGTGATGATCATTGCGGTGCGAAAGATCTTTGTACGCTCCGGATCAGGTTTTTGATCGCGAATCCACTGCATTTTGTATTACTCCCTCAATTATTGTAAATTTCGTTCTCTTTTTTGTCTAATAACACACAGCAGCGAAAATTTAGATATGTCTAATCTTTGCCGACTTCTTTGGGGAGAGGTTTTCCTTCCAGGCCCGCAATCAGGTTGTCGACAGCCAAAATGGAAATATTGTTGCGGGTGGACCGGGTGCCTGTCCCCAGATGGGGCAGTATGATGACGTTTGGAAGTTTGTAAAGTTCATGCGAAGCGGGCAGCGGTTCCGGATCGGTCACATCCAGAGCAGCATAACCAATCTGGCCGGTCTTGAGGGCATTCACCAGGGCATTCGTATCGACCACCGCTCCCCGGGCAGTGTTTACCAGGATGGCGTGCGGTTTCATCATTTCGAGCGCCGCTGCACCGATCAATCCATTGGTTGCATCGGTGAGCGGGACATGGAGGGTGATGATGTCGGCTTCTGAAAGTAGTGTCGGCAGGTCGGTATAGGTCAAACCGAGTTCTGTTTCGATTTCAGGTTTCCGGGTACGGCTGTTATATAAGATGTCCATTGCGAAGCCTTGGGCTCGTTTAGCTACCGCCTGGCCGATCCGGCCCATGCCGATGATCCCTAGGGTGGCATTATGAACATCCTCGCCTAAAAGCGTCGTCAATTCCCAGGTCTTCCAATGACCTTCACGGGTGTAATCAATTGCTTCACCGATCCGCCGTGCTGCGGCCAGGATCAGGGCAAAGGCAAGGTCGGCCGTGGCGTCTGTGAGCAAACCGGGTGTATACCCAACAGGGATATGATGTGCTGCCGCCGCCTTCAGGTCAATATTATCCACACCAACTGCGACCTGGCTGATAACCTTCAAATTCCTGGCCTGATCGATAACTTCTGCGTCAACCGGATCGGTCAATAAAGTGATCAGACCATCAACCTCACGCGTCTTTTCCAGTAATTCCGTATGGGATGGTGGCAGTTGCCCCGGCCAGTATTCCGCCTCACAGAAAGCGCTCAGCTTTTCCTCGGCATCAGGTGTCAGGTGCCGGGTGACAAAGACTTTAAAAGACATTCGGGTTCCTCCAGGATTTATTATGAAGGTCAGAACAAACAATAATTGTATCGTAAAATGGTTTTCGGGTATCCTTGTCAACCTGAATTCATTAATCCGTTATTGAAATCATCCGATAGTGTTTTCTAAGAAAGTGTCCCAGTAAGACGAATATTAAAAAAGGATGAATTTAATCGGAAATACTTGCAATTTAAGCATGAAATCTACTATAACAGTAAAAAAGGAAGGTTTTATTGATGATCAGCAGCGAACAGTACTGGCAGGAACAAATCCATCGCATCTTTCCGGATCTTGAGATCAAGGAATTTGAGCTGTTTCAGGAAGGTCTGGTCAATGATGTTCTGATTGTGAATAATAAATGGGTGATCCGTTTCACCAAGACGGATTGGGGGAAAGAATTAATGGGAATCGAGGACCGTTTGATGCAGTATTTGTATCCTCGGCTCTCGCTAAAGGTACCGATTCCGGTTAAACGTGGGGAAGGGATCCTGGTCTATGAATTACTTGGTGGGGTGGACTTTCTGCGAAAAACCTGGCTGGAAGCCGATCCGGATCAGCAGGAGCGGTTGGCAGTGCAGCTTGGAACATTCTTAACAGAACTCCACCAAGCGCCAAGTCGTGACCTGGATTGGGAAGTCCCCCTGACCCTGGCACCGGTGACCCGTGAGACCTGGCTGGATATCCATATACGTGTCAAGGAAAAGGTCTGTCCTTTACTGCTAACGCACCAGGTGAAATGGATGGAAGATCTTTTCGAGTCCGCATTCGCAATCAAAGATTTCTTTGATTTTGAACCTGTAATGATCCACGGAGATCTGGGTCCCTATCACTTGCTTTATGATCGCGAACAAAAACGGCTCAATGCCGTTATCGACTTTGCAATGGCAGGGATTGGTGACCCGGCAACCGATCTGGGCGCCTTGATCAGCCATTACGGTGAGAGCCTGGTCAGCAGCATCCGGCCTTTTTACCCGCTGTATGATGAATTATTACCCCGTGCCCGGTTCTATGCGCAGGCAGCTGAAGTCCATTGGGCATTACTGGGCGTTGAAACAGGAGAATTATATTGGTTTACCGCTCACCTGGGTGATCCAAGGGATATTGATGTGAATTGCCAAAAAGATAATCAAACCCCTGAACTTGTTTAGATTTTAATAACCAAATTAAGGCAAAATAAGTCATAAAGGAGACGTTTCGATTGCGTCTCCTTTAATTTAATTTCCAGATTTTTAATGAAATTTCTTAGAAGGCGATGCTTTGCATGAACCTTTCGAGTTCATATGTCCATTCGCTTCCTACCATGTTTACGTCTGTCAGGTTCCCCTCCGGTTTTACGCTGATAAACACATATCCGCCGCCGCCCTCCATCCGGATGCAGCAATCCGATCGTTCGGTGACCTTCAGGCCATATTCGTCACCGAAATAGGTTTCCGCCCTTAAGATGACTTTTTCTGGGGTGAGTTTGGTTTTGGTTTCCAATGAAATCTGAGACAAGACAACCTCCTTTGTTTTTCAACAAGATTTGGTGATCGTGCTTTCTTAAAAATACCTTGGAAAAACAGAATTGTCACCAGTCATTCGAACTCGACGGGTCAGGAAGATCCTCAAAGGTCTGGTATTTCAGGCGTTGTTATTGAGAGTTTGTTTAATCATGGATTGCTTCAAATCCCAAAGTTTTTGGGAGAGCGAGACGTGGTAGGTGTGCGGGTTCATGAGCCGGAGGACTCCCGGGTCCAGAGCATCAATATCCGTTTCCCGCACCTTTCTCATCTCGGCAATTTCCGGGAGGTCGCCAACGATCTTCCCATCCCGGATGAAAGGGACTAATAGTTTTTCAACATGGTCAATCTGGTTCTGTGTCAATATGCGGTGTTTGGTTGCCAGGGTGGGGTGGCGCAGTTCAAGGGGTATCTGGTTGGGAATATCTTCATCCTGCAAAGCGATCAGATCGGCAGTCGCTTTACCACGTTCGTCATAGATCCGCCAAACCTGTTTATTGCCGGGGTTGAGGGTCTTGTCGATATTCTCAGAGATTTTCAAGGTTGGGATCCATTTATCATTCTGGCAAATCGCAACCAGTTTGTAGACTCCATCCAGAGCACCATCGCCGCCGGATGTGATCAGCTTGGTGCCAACACCATAGGCCAACCGGTGGATCAAGCTGTCCGGTTCAACACCATAATGGGCTGCTTCTTCCTGGATCTGGGTGATGATCTGCCAGATGACCAACTCATCAAGATCATTTGAAAGCACAATGGAAACTTCAGGGAACCCAGCATCGTTCAGCATTTTAGCAGCCTTGATGCTGAGGTGCGCCAGGTCACCGGAATCCAACCGGATTCCGACCGGGCGATGCCCTTCCCGTTTCAGCTTTTCAAAGACTTTAATCGCATTCGGTACACCGGATTCGAGTGTGTCGATTGTATCAACCAATAGGAGGCAGTCATCCGGGTAGAGGTCGGCATAAGCCTGGAAAGCAGCCAATTCACCCTCACCCATCCCCAGGAAGACCTGTACCATGCTGTGGGCGTGGGTACCTTTAGGAGGAAATCCATAGATATGGGATGCGCCGACGTTGGAGGAGAAATCCGCCCCACCAATCAAGGCAGCCCGAGTGCCGGTAATGGCACCAAGGCTTTGTGCCCGACGGAGACCAAACTCCATCAGGAGCTGCCCCTGCGTGCTGCGTTTGATCCGGGCTGCCTTGGTGGCAATCAGGATTTGATAATTGACGATATTTAACAGCCCCGTCTCAATGATCTGGCCGATCGCCAGAGGTCCTTCCACCACATGGATTGGGACATTGGGGTGGATGACCCGGCCTTCCTGCATAGTATAAAGGTTGATCGCCATTGAGGTGTATCCATCCTTCAACCAATGAAGAAAATCCTCCTCGAAAAGGGGTTTGCCGGCCGCGCTTTTCTGACTGCGGAGATATTCGATCTCCTGCTCCCCAAATGCTCCATCTTTTAACCAATCCACCAGGGTTTCCAACCCGGCATAAATGCAATAGCCTGCCTTGTGCATGCCATAATTGGGATTACTGCGGAAGAAATGGTCAAACTGTGCCTTCGTGTCGTGAATGCCCAGCTTGAAATAGAGTTGGGCCATGGTCAACTGGTATTGGTCGGTGAGTAAAACGCCGCTGGCGGAAAGAAGATCAGATGAATTCATAAGCTCCTTAATTTCAGGTGGGGTTAATCGGATTCGATCCGGATACCGCTTTCGACCATCCGCCGGACAGAGCAGGCTTTGGCGACCTGGTGTAATTGTTTCAATTGCTTATCATCCAGATTGCCCTCAAATGTCAGTTTTTCCTTGATAATTTCTTCATATTGCTTGTCCTCATCACAATCCTTACAATCATCGGAAAAGACACGGTCGAACATACAGTCAACTGTGACGCTTTCAAGGGGGATATTGTGGTGCTGTGAAAATGCATTGAGGACGATGGCCGTACAGGAGGCCACACTGGCCAGCAACAGACCGTAAGGAGTGAGCTGATGCAGGTGCATCACACTTTCCAGTTCGCCGGGTTTTTCCCCTTCCGGATCGGCAGCTTTGAATTCCGTCCGGTATTCTTTATCCTGGTGAATGACAACTTTTTCAGACATGGGATTCCCTTTCTTTTTAACAGGCTTCGATTAATTATAGATGATTGAATCCCGGAAAGAAAATCATTGATCTCCCAATGTTGGAATCCCGAAAAGATGGATCAGTCCATTCTCGGTACCTATTGCGATCAGATCGCCAAAAGGTGAAAACGCCAGGCCGATCGGTTGGCTGCCGTCCAGGATATTCTCCTCCAAAGGTAGAACTTCAAGCATCATTTTACTTTCTGCTGACCAGAAGATCAGGTCGGTGCTGGTGATCGCTGCAAGCAGGGTGTTATTAGGGCTGAATGCGAGGGCGAAACTCTCCCCAGTCCCTTCGGTAGAAAGGACAATGGGATTCAATGGGGGATAAGTGGTTGGATTGGAAAGGAACCAGGTCCTCATACCTGCGATGGCCATTGATGCGTCGCTGGATGACAGCGCAAGGTCGTTGACGGAAACGGCATCGGGAAGCAAAATATTCTCCTGATCCGCATCATAGAACGCATACACGCCGTAATGATTTCCGGAAATGAAAAGCCATTGTGAATCGAAAGATTGGGCGACATCATAGATCCGGAAAGGGTCTCTTGCATCAGGCGTTAGGCTGCGGATACGGTAGCGGTCATTGACCTGCCACAAGCTGGCCGTACAGTCCGAACTGCCGGAGATGAGCTGGTCGCTATCTCTTGAAAATGCCAGGCTGTTTACGGCATCCTGATGCCTTGGTGTCAAGTCGTATTGACTGCCTGCTTCCAGCTCAAAGATCCTCACGGTGCCATCAGATAACCCGGCAGCGAGCAGGCTGCCATCTGGTGAGAATGCGAGTGAACGCGCATCGCCGGTGAGCACACCCAACATTTGACCGTCCCCGGTGCCGTAAACTCTGATCCAACCGTCGTTGAATCCGGCAGCCAGAGCGCCGCCATCAGGTGAGAATGCGATTGCTGCCAGTTGGTTGGGGTGCTGGTCGATGAAATCGATCAAGCTGCCATCCAGAGTTGATCGTTTTTCAATAGTCCCATCCGGACGGAGTCCGAAGAAGAATTCGCCGCCGGGAGAGTAGGCTATATCGGTAAATGTCGCATTGATCTTCCACAGCTGCAGGGTGTCAGAAGCACGTCGGAATTCGGTGAAGTTGTCATTGCGGGAAATGAGCACCATGATATTATCCGGTGTCAAGGCAATTGTTTCGATAGGAGCGATATTGGGATTACTCCCGCAATCCCAAGAGAAACCGCCGTTAAGGTTAAGACAGCTTTCCGGCGCCTGGGTACAGGGATCCGGGATTTGTTTTGGGTAGTCATCCAACAAATAATTGAAATGTTCTGATTGAAGTTTCCAATACGTGATGGATGCGCCGTTGCTGATTAGAAGAAAATTCCCATCGGTGGAAGCTGCAATTTCACCTCCCAGAATACCCATTCTGTCCCAGAAGTCAGGTGAGATACTGGATGGTAAATCGAGCAGATCATTCTCTTCCGGATAGGAGAGGGACTGTAAGGTAAGGTCCTGGTTATGGATCACACCGATCAGGTCCAAAGCAGGGCTGATATAACTTGCCAACCCCTGGTTCAAAGTGAAATCTACTGTGACCTGCCAGGAATCCGTTGACCATCTCAGAACTTTGATCTCAGTCGCAGTTTCAGCAACCCAGACCAGGCTGGCACTGTCGGGTGTAAATGCAATGGAAATTTCCGTGTCTTCTGGATTGACCGGATCGGTTGGAGAAAGCCTGACCAGCAAGGTCAGACTACGCCGGTCAATAACATCCACAATTCCAGTGTTTTGTCCCAAAGCAATCCAATCATTACTTGCAGAAAAGGTGATAGATTCGACCGGATAAGGGGTGGAGAACATGATCAGGCGGGCATACGTCTGACTGTCATAGAGCGTCGCTCCCAAATCGGTCCCGACCACCAGAATTTGCCCATCCAATGAAAGCTCGATATCGTTTGCCCGGCCATTCCCCCAAACCGCAATTGGGACAACCTGATCAACATTTTGAGGGTTGATTTCACCTGCCAGCGGCGGCAGAGGCGTCTGCGCAAGTGATTGATTTTCCCAATGCAGTGTTGCGGTAGGGGTGGGAGATGGCGTTGCCGAAGGAGTAACCGTGGGAGTCGTCGTAGGAGATTTTAAAGGTGTATTGGACGGTGCAGGGGTGGTACTTAGTGTTTCGGTCGTCATCGTTGATTCAAGTGTGGATGTCCCTTGTCGCGCAGGGGTACGCTGGCAGGCGGACAGAGCGATTAAGAGGATAATTACGCATGCAATCCGATTAACTTGACTGCGATCTTTCAAGGCTTACCTCTTGGATGATTCCGGTGTAATGACGAGCGGTTTTTCAGTACTGCCCGAGAATATAGTTCCATCCGGGAAGGTGACATTGGTCTGGGTTCCATCCCGGCGAATGGACAACCCCTGCCAGTGGATCTCAACCGGCCAGGGAAAAGGATTGTGACCCCAAACGGCGATCCTCAAAGGTGAAAAAATCCGGATCCCTGCCAATTCCAGGAAGAGATTCAACGGCGCCAATCCTGCCAATGCATTTCGAGCGCCGGCCGGACGGCCATCTTTACTATTATAAAACGGAAAGAAGCCGCCATAATATCTCAATCCTGAGGTAATTGCCGACATTAATTGTGTAAAGAGTGATACTGCCTGATCTGTGAAACCGGACCGCACCAAACCCTGGATGATAAGCGTATTCCAAAGCACATTTGACTGGATGATAAGGTTTTGCGGAAGTTCATGTTGAACTTGCCAGGTTTCCGGGATGCCAAAGGTCGTTCTTGCTTCGGCTGGGTTGAAATGCTTCTCAAGCAAGGATGTGATCCGGTCTTCATCAATATCGCCGGATCGGATGGGCAGCAGGCAGGTGATGTCCGGTTGGGAAAAATCGGCCGTCTCAAGTAGGTAACGGTCGTCAGGCTTCAAGCCGTCGATGGAGATGGATTGGATGGATTTGAAAAGGTTTCCGGTTGTCAGGTGTGCCCGGCCCATCACCCAGCGGATCTGGCTGGATTTGATGATCTCCTGAATGGGTTCTCCAGCGGCATCATCGCCATTAAATCGGATGGTACAGACCCGGGTGTGTTCGTCCCTGGCAGTCAGGTGAAGCTGCAACCGTTGAGGCTGGAAGAAGGTTTTGCCAATGTTCAGTTCCTCTTGAACACGGCCGGGATAATAAAGTTCTCGGGAAGGAAGTCGATGTGATTCGATATCGAGGTAGGTGAAAGTCGATAGATGTTCATCCCAGGCAGCCTGGGTTTGGGTGAAGAGTATCCTGGAGAGAGACTTGTATTTCTTTTTGGAGGGTTTATCACCTAGGATCCCAGCCATCCGGGAGAGTGCGGTCGTCTCCAGAAAAAGCATGGTTAAAAGCGCCGGACTTTCAGCAAATTGAATGTCCAGCCCTTGTCCGGATTCTTCCCAGATATCAAAATTGAACAAACCGGTGTCCAACTGTAATTGACGGGGATCTTCCAGGGCCGGAGTTCGATCTTTATCCGGGTCATAGCTTCCGGGCAGCCAGGTGTCTATATATTTGGAGAGCGAAGGGAAAACGCTGATTAATTGATCCATATTCCCATCAATCTCATATGAAAGGAGGAAAAGCTGGGCAAGCAGGGGACAATCATGAAATGGCTTACTGAAGGCGATGTGATTAAGCGGTGAGAAGATCTCGCCTGTTTCGGTTTGACGTGCCAGGAGGTTCCTGAGCAGGACCGAATATTGTTCCTTTCGGGCTGGCAGGAGAACCTGTGTCAGATGAGCTGCTTCCAGCAGCGTTAGGTCATCCAAATGAGATTGTTCGTGACGATCCGGTATCCCATCATCAGGCAATCTTGAGCGGAGGAAAAAAGATTTCGATGAATGCTGATTCGCATTCCAATGGGTTTGAGCCAACACCTGGGCATAGCTGAAAGCCTGATCCCATCCAGCATTCCCGGTATGAACCCGGATATTCTGACCGGCATGGTGCATTGTGTGTGTTTGAGCCGATTCACGCCAGGGCGTTGCGGTCACTTTCCGGGCTGCATCCAAAGAGGCTTCGCGTGAATTTTGGTGGCCAAAGCCCAGGTGAGCCGGCGGGATTGATGAGGCGAAAGACGGATGGGGATGGAAAGAGCGGGGTAGGGACTGCTGATTGCGGAGGGACCACCGGTCATGAACAGCACAGGATGGAGGTTACCGGTCTGACCAGAAATGATCTGATTGATCCCATCCTGATCGGGATGTGTGGCAATGCCATTTGGCATGGGGACAAGCATCGTTGCCAGTTCTAAATTCAGGGAGAGGTATTCTTCACCCTGGTTGCAGACTTCTATCCCACCCACCAGTGTATCGGCTGCAGAGACAAAGACATCGAAGTGGATTTCGCAGCCGAAAACTGGTTCAGACTGCACCCGGATCGAGTCGGGTGAATATTGTGTGATAACCGGCGGGGTAAAGAAAGAATCAGCCTGAGCATAACGGGTTCGGCCTATGATGAAAGTGGGAAAAAGCCGCATGGACTTTGCGCGTAAACCATAAGTCGTCTGAACGCAGAAGGGATGGATTTCGTGTTGACCGAATTCAAGTTCCCAGACCTGGTCGTCTCCGGGCTGGAAAGGCGTAAAAGCACCATCGGTGGCCAGAATAAATGCCATTGGTCCATTTTGCCCGAAGAGTGAAGGATCCATGTCTCTAATTTTACCAATGAATGGATGAGGGATGGTGACTGGAGAATGGGACAATGATGGAACTTTTTCGAAGGATTGTCCGTCTGATGAGAGAAAGGGATTTGTGCTAGAATAATGCCATGATGGATGATAATAAACGAGAAGGGCGAGATGAAGAGGAAAATCCTCTCCAATCCCCCACGTCTTCTGATGATGAAAAAACCAAGGAAGTTAAGTTAAATATTCATACCGATCCTGGTTCATCTACTAGGGGAGACCATGATGAATCTCCGGAGGAGGGTGAATTACCCGGTGATGCGGAGATTGAGTCCGAATGGGTGAGTGAAGCGGAAATATTTCCAGAATCTGAAGACCAGCATTCAATTGATATGAATGGAGATCTCCAGGTATCCTCGCGCCATCCAACCGGCGATCCGGAGGAAACCGGAGGCTGGTGGGGTGACATCCCTTTCACACCGATAGAGGCATTGGAAGCAGATGAAGAGAACGAAGACACCCAGCCGGTACATACGGACGCGCCTGATCAGCAAGAAACCCGGTTGAACCCGGTTAACGAAAAGCATGGATTCAGAAGCAGAAACACAAGCCATGCCTGTGGATGAACCCGGTGAAACCCAACCGGAAATACCTGTTTTGCCGCTTTCAGGAAAGACTGAGCAGGATTATAAAACACGGGTTAGGTCTGTTGAACCTCAGAAGAGGCGCGCCAGTGATGATATCCCGACCATGCCGCCGCCAAACGCTCCACCCGGATGGACGCCTCGCGATCCCAACCTGCCTCAAGCCGTCAGTGAAATGGACGACCAGGCAACCCGTGTAACACCTGCAGCCTATACAGCACCCCAACGTTCCGCCGGCGGTGCCTCTGATGGACGGCGCTTGGATAACGAACGCGGAAGGCGACCCTCGGAAATGAAACGTCCGGCGAAATCGGATAAAAAGAAGAAAGGGCGCGGCTGCATAGTGAATGCCGTCATTGTGACAGGCTTCCTTTTGATCCTGGCGATCCTGGTTGCGGGTTCGATTGGGATCTACCAGTATTTCCGGATTTCTTCTTCCCTGCCGGATGTCACCGAACTGCGAGATCGGGCAGCGAAGTTTGAGACAACCCGCATCCTCGACCGTAACGGTAATGTCCTCTATGAAATCGTTGATCCCAATGCCGGTCGAAGGACCTATGTCCCCCTTGAAGACATCTCACCTTATTTGATTGCAGCTACTATCGCCACTGAGGATAAGGACTTCTACACTAATCCGGGGTTTGACATATGGGCGATGATACGTGCGCTCTATCAGAACTACACCGCCGGGGAGATCGAATCCGGCGCTTCGACCATCACGCAACAGCTGGCTCGGGCATTATTGTTGGACCCGACCGAACGTTACGACCAGACTTACCAGCGAAAAGCGCGTGAGATCGTCCTGGCTTACAAGATCACAAAGCAGTATTCCAAGGAAGAGATCCTCGAACTTTACCTGAATGAGAATTTTTATCTCAATATGTCTTATGGGGTTGAAGCAGCATCAGAGACTTATTTTAACATTCACGCCAAAGACCTCAACCTTTGGCAAGCATCCTTCCTGGCGGGATTACCCCAGGGTCCTTCGATCTATGATATTTATACCAACCGGGATGCGACGCTCTATCGTCAGCGGTCGGTGCTTGTGTTGATGTATGAGTTGAGTTCAGAGCGGGACTGCATTGATGTCGGAATGGGGATGCCGCCGGTTTGTGTATCCTACGATGAGGCGACCCAGGCTGGGATTGATCTGGCGAATTATGATTTCCCCGAACCGACCTTTTACATGAGCTATCCTCATTGGGTTGTCTATGTACGTACGTTGCTGGAGGAGCAATTCGATCCGCAGACGATTTACCGCAGCGGGTTCACGGTTTACACTACCCTCGATCCGAATTTACAGGATGACGCAGAAAGGATCGTTTCAGAACAGGTGGCAGCCCTTGCCGCAAATAACGCGTCCAACGGTGCATTGATTGCGATCGATCCGAACACAGGAGAGATTTTGGCGATGGTCGGGTCGGAAGATTTCTATAGTGATGAAATCGACGGCCAGGTCAATATGGTGCTTTCCCAGACCCGGCAGCCCGGTTCGGCGATCAAACCACTGACCTATGCAGCCGCTTTTGAAAAGGGGTGGACTCCTTCAACTTTGATCTGGGATGTTCCCTCGGAGTTTCCGCCTTCGGAAGATCCCTTTGATACAAACCCGCCATATGAACCGGTCAATTATGACGGCAAATTCCATGGACCGGTCACCGTCCGATCCGCATTGGCAAACTCATACAATATCCCGGCTGTCAAGACGCTGCAATATGTCGGGATCTATGACGACCCTGATGTCCCTGGCGCGGACGGCTTGATTGCTTTCGCAGAGCGGTTGGGGATTACCAGCCTGACTCGTAACGATTACGGCCTAGCATTAACCCTGGGTGGTGGGGAGATCAGTCTTTTCGAGTTGACTTCCGCTTATTCCACTTTCGCCCATGAAGGACAACGGGTCCCGCCTGTGGCGATCACCAAGATTGTTGACCATACAGGTAATGTGGTTTACGAATACGAACCACCGGCCGGCGATCAGGTTGTACGAGTTGAACACGCCTACCTGATCTCTTCAATTCTGTCCGATACCAACGCCCGGATCCCAATGTTTGGTACTAACCCAGTGATCAATCTGAATTTCCCCGTTGCCGTGAAGACCGGTACGACAAATGACTTTCGGGATAACTGGACGGTAGGCTACACTCCTGACCTGGTGGTAGGAGTTTGGGTGGGGAATACCGATTACACCCCGATGATTAATACTTCCGGTCTGAGCGGCGCCGGTCCAATCTGGGCGGAATTCATGACCGATGCCATCAACCGGTTGAAAAACGGTAACCCATCGGCGTTTGTCCGGCCTCCCGGGATTGTCGATCGTGTGATCTGCGCCGTCTCAGGAACCGAACCATCAGAATGGTGCCCACAGCAGAAGAGTGAAATATTCGCATCCGATCAGTTGCCCGAACCAAAATCCGAGGACTTATGGAAAAAAGTTAACATTGATACCTGGACGGGTCTGGCCGCATCAGAAGCTTGTTCCGATTATACCGACCAGAAGTTTGCCATTAATGTGGAAGATGTCTGGGCAAGGGAATGGTTGAAAAAGGATTCCAAAGGACAAGCCTGGGCGGAAGATATGGGCTTTTCGACGCCGTTATTCTTCGCTCCCGAAAGAGCCTGCCGGGCGGATGATCCTAAGCCGATCATCAACCTGAGTGGTATCAGTGACGGCCAAACCGTCACAACCAGCCCGTTAGAGATCAAAGGGATGGTCACCGCAACTGAAAACTTTGATTATTATCGGATTGAATGGGGCCGCGGTTCTGATCCGGTGTCCTGGAAGGTGTTGGTAGATAACGTCAAATCTCCACAGGAGACGCCGGCCAAACTTTATGATTGGGATTTAACGGACGTTGAACCGGGGATCGTCACCTTACGGATATACATTCACAGCACCAAAGATACCTATGCTGAAAAGCGGATTTCACTGAACATACAACTGCCGACGCCAACCCCGACCGAGACATTAATCCCAACCGAAACGTTGACAACAACGCCGACAGCGACAGAAACACCTATACCTTCAGTCTCGCCCGCGCCGACCTCGACCGGTACCTCAACACCAACGTCAACAATGACGCCATCAATGACGCCTACGCCGACGGTGACCGAAACCCCAACGTAGTATTAAAACAAGGCAAGCTGGGATGAGCGGAATTCCGGCGGGTCAACCAGGATCTGCTCTCTGAAGAGATCACGGGAGAGCAAAGGGTTGGCTTCCAGGTCCCTAACCAGACGGTATTTGACAATAATGTAAGCGCGATCCAGGGCTGCTTTCAGCACCGGGTCGCGTTCTTCTTTATACGCCAGCAGGTTGGCACGGCTGCCGGGGATGAGCAGGATTTTTATTTGGGCCGTACTCTGATCGCAGCGGATATGTTTTTCAACGATCGCAGATGCCAGAATATGAAAGCTGTAGACGGGTTCTTCCAGGCCGGTTTCAAACCAGAATAAGGGGTCATCGCCCTTTACGGTATATGCCAGGGTTTGGCCGATCGTCGTCAGGGATTGGCGCATCGATTCAATATCCGCTTTGCGGGCGGCCGGCAGGTCGGCATCACGCAAAACCCAAAGATGGGAACCTGGTTCAGCCAATTCCGCATACGATTCCAGGCAGTTGAGAAGATCATCATAAGTGGGAGTAAAAATACCCGGCAGAGCTTCGTAAGCGGACTGCTTGACCTGTTCAGCAGTAGCGGATCCGTGCTGGACCAGATAACGTACAACCACCTGTTCCAGCCGATCAATCAACGGTTGTTCAGGATTCTCAGGATCTGCCAGCCACCAGATCCCTGTATCAAGAGATGCTGTACCTCCGCCAACTCTCTCCAGGAATCCGCGCTCTTCAAACAATGTCTCAAGTAATCGCTCTGTCTCTGAGGCGAACTGGTTCTCATTTTCCAGGAAAACATCGATTGCCAGGGCGTTTTCATGTGCGAGGTTGGTGATTGCAGCAGCGTGAACCTGCTCGAAGTGAGCCGGTTCTCCCTTTTCAGTTAAATACTGAATGACTTTCTGCCGGGCTATTTCCAGCATCTCTGCAGGCTGGATGGTATTGACCAATTCAGATTGAAGCGCAAACTGGCATTGGGCGATCTGATCATCAATGGATTGCGCATAGGTAGAAAGCCGAAAGCCAACCGTATCCACTGCCAGCAGTGTCGCCAGCAGGAGCATGGGCTCCATTTCAGCAACCAGTCCGAGGATCTTGCTGTTTGAATTGCTGAGATTATGAAGGATTTCAAAGACGCGCCGGAGCGCGTTGGTGTGCCAGTTCCAATCGTATCGCTGGCGGGCAAGTACGTTCCGGATGGGCTCGACGGCTGTATGTCCCCAGATCCAGCCTGTCCAAAGTGCTGAAAGGGTCCAAAAAGCCTGGTTGGGTCGGGGAATGACTGCGATGATTCCCGGGAAGGTACCGCCTGCCGGCATAGGGTCCAATTCCTTTAAACGTCCTTCGAACAATATCAGGGCCGGATGATCAGGTTTTTCTCCGGTCCAATCCATTACGGGTATGGGTTCTGAGTAGACCTGCCAGGCCTCGATAGCCTCTTCCATCGCCTTCCAAAGGTTTTTCTCCTGATAGACCGAAGGGATGACTATTTGCCTGGGGCGTTCCCGCGGAGAAGGATAGGCCCAAAGTGTGTTGCCCTGATCGGCGGCATAGAGGATCAGCGCGATCAAAAGGTCTTTCCGGCGAGGCGTTTGTTCCAGGTTGTCCAGTTTATTAATGATGGTCTGGAGAACGATCAGAGGGCGGACCGGATAGGTGTTAAGGGCATTCATAACCTGCTCACGGAGCGGGTCATCACTGCCGGTGATCCGGTTCAAAGCCCGCGCCTGATGCAGCCGTACTGGAGGTAGTTCGTCAAGGCTGTTGAGGTCGGAGGGATCCAGCTCCTGTTCCCCACTGGCCCCGCAGTTTGGACAGGAGACAATTACAGCGTAGGGACGTTCTGCTTCTTTTTTCCAGAGAAATGCATCCGCTTCAATCTGGGTCCCACAATCGGCACAATTCACCTGGTAAAGACTGCGGATATAGGGTTCCATCCGATCGTCACCTTTGGGTTCGATGGCGAGGTCCTGCAGAGCAGCCACCAGCTCTTCTTTCTGAGGTGCGCTGGCCAACATACGGATCAGGAAGGCGTGAATCGGGTTGTTGGCAGCCACCAGCACCGGATAACCGGCTTTGACCAGTTCAATGGGCACCAGGGGATTGAAACCGAATGGTTCGAGGATCAGGTCACCATCGTTCAGGTTTTGCTTTGCCCACGCGCTGACCATCCCGGTAGGGATGGGCGGTGTGAACCTTCCCAGGGGTAAATCGGGTGGAGGGCTTTTACCTGAAATGTAGGGGATGTTCATCGAACCGTCCTTTCAGGTTCGAGCGAGTATTGCAGCAGTGAAGTGTCACTCGTCTTTGATGTTATTGTTGAAGTTTAAGGATCACTACCTGGTATGGTTCCATCTTCAGAGTGTTGTTAACAACATCATCCAATCCAAACAGGGGCTGCCAGCTTCCTTCAGGCAGGAAGAAATTTTCAGCCCGACTGGTGAAGTTCAATGCAACCAGTATCCGGTCTTCATTCAGGGATCGCTCGAAAATCAGCAGGGTATGCGGGTCTTGAGTCAGGGCTTTAAAGTCGCCACGCTGCAAAGCGGGTTCAGCTTTTCGCAGAGCGGTCAACTGTTTGAAGAAATTCAACAACGATGTTGGGTCGGCAGTCTGGTTCACGACATTACGCTGAACATAATCCGCATTGACCGGCAGCCACGGCTTGGTTTCCGAAAAACCACCGTTCTTCCTGGCATCCCACTGCATGGGTGCCCGGCAGCCATCGCGCCCTTTGAAGAGGGGCCAGAAGGTAAGGCCGATTGGATCGAGTACATCGGATTTCTTCCGAATGGGGATATCTCGCAGGCCGATTTCCTCACCATAGTAGATGAAGGGTGTCCCCCTGAGAGTGAGTAACATCGCAAGTGCGACCTTCGCCCGACGGTCATCTTCGCCGAAGCAATAACGGGTGGCTGCCCGGTGCATGTCATGGTTGCTGAGGAAATTATTCGGCCAGGCGTCTTCACTAAGCGCAGCATACCATTTTTGTGCGGAGTCAAGAAAGCGTTTAGGATGCCAGCGGTTCTCGGCGAATTCAAAATTAAAAGCAGCATGTAGTTTGTCGTCACCGCAGTAGCTTGCGGTCTGTTTGGTGTCAGCCAGGAATGTCTCACCGACAGCATAAGCATCTTTGTGCTTGTCAAGGATAGCTCTGATCTCTCCCAGCAGCGGGTACATGTCCGGTTGGGAAACGTCGTAAATATGTTTCTGTCGGTCAAAAGCCCTGATCCCGAGTTTGACGGGGTTGTCCCTAAAGGCCGCATCCTTGAAATAGGCATTGAAGACATCCAGCCGGAACCCATCCACACCTTTTTTTAACCAGAAACGAAAAACATCCAGCATGGTTTGACGTACTTCGGGATTGCGCCAGTTCAGATCGGGCTGTTCTTTATAGAACATGTGGTAATGGAACTGATCCAGTTTATGGTCATATTCCCAGGCGGAACCGCCAAAAATGGCCGCCCAATTATTGGGGGGGTTGCCTTCGGCATCCGGGTCCAGCCAGAGATACCAATCATGGTAGGGATTGGTATCAGATTTTTTGGATTCGATGAACCAGGGATGCTGGTCTGAAGTATGATTCAGGACCAGGTCAAGAACGATGTGAATGTCATGCTTTTTTGCTTCTTTGACCAGAATCTCAAAATCCTGCATGGTGCCAAACTTTGGGTCAATGGCCGTGTAATCGGCGACATCGTAACCAAAGTCCACATCCGGGGAAGGATAGATTGGCGACAACCAAATCGCATCTATACCGAGGTCTTGAAGGTAATCGAGTTTAGCGGTGATCCCGGGAAGGTCGCCAATGCCATCATTATTTGAATCGGCAAAAGATCGCGGGTAGATCTGGTAAATGATGCCGTCATGCCACCAGAGAAAATCGTTTTTCATATCACATTCCTTTTATTTTGATAAGTTAGCCTTAAAACGCTACTAAATATAATAAGCGATTTGATTACTGATTTCCAGGCATTGACAATATGGATCACCCGGTATAAACCGAAGGCAGCGCCAGGTTCGCCCTTTTCCCAACCCGCAGCATCGCTTCCCCGGCTTTACGGCGGATTTCGTCAACGTCGAAATCCCGAAAGACACGGTTTTCTATCAATACCTTGCCATCAACAATCACATCGGAGACATCATCCGGACCGCCGTTCAGAACTACCGTTTTGAGGAGGTCGGCGGTGGGTGAAAGGTGGATCTGGTTCACATCCAGCAGGATGATATCGGCCTTTTTCCCTTTTTCCAGCGTGCCGATCTCATTTTCCAACATAACGGCTCGTGCGCCACCCATCGTCGCCATTTTCAAGGTGGTCAGGGTTGGGAGGGTCAAGGGGTCGTTGATCTCCACGCCAAACCGCGCCTGCATTGCATTCTTCAGCATCCGCATCTGTTCGAACAGGTTCAGCCGAACCCCGGACCCACCATCGGTACCCAGGCCGATATTGATCCCCCTGGACAGCATCTGGGGAGTTTTGCTGAAGCCGTGATTCTGCAAATTGGAGGTCGGGCAGTGGACGGCGTTGGCATTTCTCTCTGCCATGAGCCTGATCTCATCCGCAGACAACCGGACGGAATGCGCTCCCAGGAAGTTCGGCCCCAGGAGCCCAAAACGGTCAAACCATTCTGCCGGGCGCAGACCAAAATTCCTCAAGCAATAGGAAATTTCATCAAGGTGTTCGGCCAGGTGGGCATGGACACCGGTGTTCAAGGCTTTTGAGCGTTCCGAAATCGCTTCGGCCAGTTCCGGTGAGGTGGTCATTGCCTGCCGGATGCCGAACCAGATCTTGATCCTGCCGTTCTCCCGGTCGTTGTAAGCCTCATACAGAGCTTCGGTCTTGGCGATGGCTCCCTGGGCGGTATCCTTCATTTCGGAAGGGATGAAGTCTCCCTGATCCATGGTGGAGCGGGTGATCACAGCCCGAATGCCGGTTTCGATCGCTGCTTCTGCAACGGCGTCCATATGGGGACCGCCGGCATCTGCAAAAGTCGTGATCCCCGCCTTGATGTTCTGCAGGCAGAACAACATTGCACCGGCATAGGTATCCTCATAAGTCAGCGAACTTTCAAAAGGCACCAGGATCCGCGCCCAAACCATGGGCAGTTCATCCACCACGCTGCCGCGCAGGAGCGTTTGGGCGGCATGGGTGTGCCCATCGACGAAACCGGGCATTGCCAGTTTGCCAGCGCCATCGAGGATCTCCGAAATGGAGATATTTTCAGGCAGCGGGTCCGTCGTGATCCTGACGATCTTATTCTTTTTGATCAGGATGGTTGCATTCGGGAGAATGGTGAAATTCCGGCTGCAGCAGCAGGCAATTGGTAATTGCCAGATCAATTTTTGTTTCCATTAGGCCTTCATTTTTCGTCGAATTGTAACTGAATTATATTGGATTTGAACGAATTCGCCAATGAAACTATCATCCGTTATTTATCGATGATTACTAATAATTGACTGTAATATCGAAAAATGATATATTAGAAAAAGATTAAAATATATTATTATTTTAATCTTATGTGGGCCATATTGATTGGATTCGATGTCAAATAGGTGGCAGACCTTTATAAATATGAAAGACGGTTGATGTTAGAAAAGATAATCTAATCTAATTCTCGGAAGTTAACCACCTTTCAACAACACCAAGTGGATTTATTGTTACAATCTCACTGATTGACACAAGGTCGTTGTTGGGGGAATGAGATCAGGTTAAAGTTTTCTAGATCAATTGATTATTATTTCAAATAAGAAAATATAAATGTAAATAAGGGATATTTACGTGTTTAATTTTTCTCATCAATAGGAGGACTACGCCGTGAAAATTAAAATCTCAATTATTGATCATTCCTGTAATGATCGCCTTACTCTTATCATTTTTTCCTATACTGGAAGCAGGAGCTCAGACGTATGATTATGAACTGACCGCAGTTAGCGGAGTCTGGACTTCTGCAAATGGGGGCGATTTTACGGTCACCGGTATTGGCACTAACCTTGTGTCCTGGGGGAAGCCTGTTCCACCAGGAGGTCAGAGTGGTTTACGGTTTGATGGCAGCAGTGGGCAATATTTTAATGAAGGGGAGTATTTCCTCCTTGGTTCATTGACCCATCTGAACTGGCCGGTAATACTACCGACAGCTAAAGGGGCAACCTTGCAAATTACGCTGGATTTTGCCCACCCTGATGTTTCACCCGATCCCAGCTTCACTTTTGATTTTGATGTTGAAGAAACGCCAAATGCGGGAACTTGCCCTTCCTGGCATACACCTGGAGCTATTAAATGTGACGATCGAATCACCTTCCCGCAAAGCTATGGGCAGGAAGTGTTCTTCATTGGCGATAAACAATATACGTTGAAAATCGTCGGGTTTGTGGATTCATTCCCGAGCGGGACTCCCGTATCACAATTCATTACGCATGAAAAAGAAAATAACACCGCTTATCTGGTAGGTATATTATCTTCCGTGTTGGTTGAAGAACCTGCGATCAGCATCACCAAGAAGACCAATGACCAGGATGTATCAGCTGCTCCCGGCCCCGAACTGATGGCCGGTGAAAGCGTGGCCTGGCAATATGTCATCCAGAATACGGGCAATGTCGATTTGACGAATGTCTCGGTCATTGATGACAAGATTGGTACGATCACATGCCCGAATACTTCACTCGCTGCCGGTGAATTAATGACCTGTACCGCATCCGGAACGGTAATAGCCGGACAATATCATAATACGGCCACCGTATCGGCTCATCATCCCGGTGGGACTCTAACTGAAAGTGATTCGAGCTGGTATTATGGCAGCCAACCATCCATCGATGTTGAAAAACAAGTTCTGGATGGGTCTTCCTGGGTCGACGCTGACTCTGGTACCGGTCCAATCCTGGTGGATGATGCCGATCCTCTTTTTAAATTCATTGTGAAGAATACCGGTGATGTTGCCCTTGAGAATGTAAATTTAAGCGATAATCTAATCAATTCCTTACATGGAGACCAATCACTGACAACCTCTTGTGTTGAAAACGATCCTTTTGGTCCTGGTGAAAGTTTCATTTGTTACGGCGAAATGACTTGGGCAGCCGGTCAACACGAGAACCTTGCCACGGTTTCTGGCGATTATGATGGCGTTACTGTTAATGATTCCGATCTTGCACATTATTACGGAGCAAACCCATCTATCATTGTTGAAAAATCCATCAAGGATGGCGCAACGTGGCTGGATGCTGACAGCGCTCCTGGGCCGTCACTCACCGCGGATGAAGACCCGCTCTTCCGATTCGTTATCACCAATAACGGAAATGTCCCCCTGGATAATATTGGTCTGATTGATGACAAAATAGATGACCTTTTCAGTGATCAGGCTTTATCGATCCCTTGCGATACCAGTAACCCGCTGGCTGCCAACACCTCAATCACTTGTTATGGCGGTTTGGTCTGGTTGGCTGGACAGCATAAAAATACAGCTGAGGTTAACGCCGAATATGAAGGGCTAGATGTTGATGATGAGGATTCCGCTCATTATTTCGGTGCATCGCCCTCGATTGATGTTGAGAAATATATATTTGACGATCCGAATTGGATCGATGCGGACAACAGTCCCGGCCCTCATCTGGATGGGCTTGATATCACCAAACCATCATTCAAATTTGTAGTGACCAATGATGGTAATGTGACCTTGGAAAACATCCACCTCAGTGATGATCTGATAACATCGCTGTTTGCCGATGAAACGATGACCTCTGCATGTGTTGAGACCGACCCATTGGCGCCAGGTGCGAGCTTCACCTGCTTCGGCTCACAAGCCTGGTCCGCTGGGCAGCATGTGGATGAAGCCACCATCTCGGGCGAGTATGGCGGTGATTTTGTCGACGATATGGATAAAGCTTATTATTTTGGCATCAATCCGGCTATCGATGTTGAAAAATCAATCAAGGTTGGCTCCTCCTGGGTGGATGCGGACGCTGAAACCGGGCCTGCATTGCGATCCGATGCTACGCCGACCTTTAAGTTCACGGTTACCAATAATGGCAATGTTACCCTGACAGACGTCACCCTTACTGATGATAAGATCTCTACATTATATAGTGATGAAGCCATGATCAATCCATGCGGTCAAAACTTATCATTATCCGCGGGTGAAAGTTTCATCTGTTATGGCAGTTCTGCATGGGTGGAGGGGCAGCAGAAAAATACCGCCAAGGTCGTAGGCGATTTCGAGAGCAGTAAGATGGAAGACTATGATGATTGCCATTACTTCGGCACCTTGGCTGAAATCGCAGTTGAAAAATCGGTCCTGGATGGGTCAGCTTGGGTGGATGCGGACAGTACACCCGGTCCCTACCTGCTTTCAGGAGAAGATCCAATATTCCGGTTTGTAGTTGAGAATACCGGGAATGTTGACCTGAGCAACGTCGTTTTGGAAGACAGCAACATCTCAAATTTGTTCAGCGATCAGGGATTGACCACCGAGTGTATCCCACCTGATCCATTCGCCGCGGAAAGCTCATTTACCTGCTACGGTAGTCTAGCCTGGGCGGAAGGACAACACAGCAATACAGCGACAGTCTCCGGCGAGAATAACGGTTCCGAGGTGAAAGATGAAGATGACGGCCACTACTTCGGTGCTACACCTGCCATTGATGTTGAGAAATCCGTGATGGCCTCCACCTGGGAAGATGCCGATAGTGCGCCCGGACCGGTGTTATGGAACGAACCTGTTTTTAAGTTTGTTGTAACAAACACGGGAAATGTGACCCTGACCGACATCTTACTTCAAGATAGTGATATTAATTCACTCTATACAGATCAGACATTTGTTGATCTCTGTTCAACTTCGATAGAACTGGCTGCCGGTGAAACTTCTACCTGTTACGGACGATTGGACTGGGCGGCTGGACAACATGAAAATACTGCAACCGTTACTGGAGAGTTTGCTGGTCAAACCTACACGGATTCCGACCTTGCGCATTATTTTGGTCCCGATCTGGACATAGATGTTGAAAAATATATTAAGAATGGGTCTTCTTGGGAAGATGCAGACAGCGGCACCGGCCCTGTATTGGACAGCAGCGGTGATCCTATATTCCGGTTTGTTGTGACCAACACCGGGAACATAGAGCTGAACCAGGTTGTCCTGACGGATAACGTCATATCTGAATTGTACAGCGATCAGGGGTTGACCACAGCTTGCGTGGAACCCAATCCATTTGGCTCTGGCGACACTTTCACCTGTTACGGCACCCTTGCCTGGGCGGCAGGCCAACATGAGAACACTGCATCAGTCAGCGCTTACAATGGTGAAGGAGTCAGTGACACTGACCTGGCACATTACTTTGGTGCCTCCCTTGGAATTGATGTTGAGAAAGCCGTCTGGGATGGTTCAGCCTGGCAGGATGCAGACGGCAGCCCCGGCCCGAAACTCCCCGAAAGTAGAGATCCCTTCTTCATGTTCACTGTTACGAACACCAGCAACGCAGCCTTGTTCAACGTGCAATTGAGTGATAGTTTAATTTCAACGCTTTACGCCGACCAGGCGTTATCTGAGGATTGTGTGGAACCAGACCCCCTTGCTTCAGGTGCCAGTTTTGTTTGTTATGGCAGCCTTAGTTGGGCGGCTGGTCAACACGTGAACACAGCCTCAGTCTCCGGTGAGCTTGAAGGGTTGAGAACGAGCGACACAGACCAGGCACACTATTTCGGTGGTTCGCCTGCTATTATCCTGGATAAATCAGCCGATCCGGAAATATTTACAGCGGTGGACGATGTTATTACTTATACATTCACGGCTGAAAACACCGGTGACTTCACCCTTTATGGAGTGACGATTACAGACCCATTACCAGGTCTTTCGGTCCTTGACTGCAACCCGCCCCAGCCGGCGACATTAACACCCGGGTCAAAAATAACCTGCACTGCAACTTATTCGATCATTCAGGATGACCTGGACCTGGGTTATGTTGAGAATACGGCCACGGCCCAAGGCACGGACGAATATCAAAACACTGTGAAAGATGATGATGACGCCATTGTGGAGGGACCAAAGAATGGGGCATCAATCGATCTGGAAAAGACGCCTGATCCCGACATTTATCTTAAAGTGGATGATGAGATAACCTATACCTTTGTCGCTACCAATAATGGCATCTTTACACTTGAGAATGTCCAAATTGCCGATCCTTTACCGGGTTTGAGTGCACTGGACTGCACCCCGTCCCTTCCGGCTATTCTGGAACCGGGTAAATTCGTAACCTGCACGGCAACTTACAAGATAACGCAGGCTGATATGGATCATGGCAGCGTCGAGAATACCGCCACGGCGACTGGTATTGGCAGTAATGAGGAAGAAGTTCAGGACCAGGACAGCGCCATCATTGAAGGACCAAAAGATGAGGCTTCCATCCATCTTGATAAGACCGCTGACCCCACCAATTACACCAATGTGGGTCAGAAGATAGTCTATTCCTTCACCGTGACCAATAACGGCATTTATACCCTGACTGATGTCACCATTACCGACCCACTCTTCAGCCTGAACTTTGGACCGATTGATGAACTACTGCCCGGTGATAGTATGACCTATAAATATTCATATACGATCACGCAGGGTGATATCGACGCCAAAATCATCGAGAACGTCGCGACGGCGATGGGATACGACCCGAGCGAGAACCCCGTGAACGATTCGGATGATGAAACCGTTTATGGCCCTGAACCGCCAAAAGTGAACCCAAGTCCTGTTTTACCGACGACCGGCTTTGCACCCGGAAAGGTTACCGAGCTGCCACAGCAAACGGCTGATAAGGCTTACACGGCATTCTCCAGCTTCTGGCTTGAGATACCAAAATTGGGTCTCAGTATGGATATCGTTGGCGTGCCGCAGATTGACTCAGGTTGGGATGTATCCTGGCTGGATCAAAACGCCGGCTGGTTGTATGGGACTACGTTCCCGACCTGGCCTGGTAATAGTGTGGTGACCGCCCATGTCTGGGATGCCTTCGATCAGGCCGGCCCGTTTGTGAACATCAACCAGTTGAAATATGGTGATAAGATCATCATCCATCTTTATGGCTCGGAATACACCTTTGAGGTGCGTTCCAGGTTCACAGTTACGCCGGATGACCTGAGCCTCATCGAGCAGGAAGAAGACTTTGCCTGGTTGAACCTGGTGACCTGCCGGGGCTTTAACCCCTCTGAAGATATGTACAGTTACCGCTTGGTCGTCCGGGCAATTCTGGTGGACGTGAAGTAGGCAGGAATAAATAAATAACAATGAACAGGTCAATGTCTTTAAACATTGACCTGTTCAGTTCTTATCGCCTTGCCAACACCTTGCACCTCGATTTATTATGTGCTAGAATCACTGGTGAGTTATTAAGCTTAGGCTTATGTTTCATACCCTTTACGTTGAAAAGTGGGTCTTCCCCACTTTTCTGTGTATAATGCAGGAATATTGATGGAGTAAGTGGAACCATGAAGAGTGAATTTGCACTGGCATTCAACGAAGTTGTGGAAGATCGACAGCTATCAAAGGAAGTGATCCTGGAAGCGCTCGAATCTGCAATGGTCTCTGCCTACCGCAGGGCGGTGAATGCCTCCAATGCGCAGCTTGTGGAAGCAAAGGTCGATATGGAGACTGGTGATGTCGCGATCTTTGCCGAGAAGGAAATCGTCGAGGACGTTCAGGATGAACGCACCGAAGTGCTTCTAAGCGAAGCGCTCAAGGTCGATCCTGAAGCCGAATTGGGCGGTATGGTGGTCGTCGAGACGACACCGGATGACTTTGGCCGGGTTGCGGCGCAGACCGCCCGCCAGGTGATCCAGCAGCGCATCCGTGAAGCGGAGCGTGAAATCCAATTCGATTACTTCGAGAAACAGGTTGGCGAGATCGTCAGCGGTATCGTTCAGGCAATCAGCGGCCGCGGCGTGACCATTGGCCTCGATAAGAAGGCTGAAGGGTTGATGCTGCGTAAAGACATGATCCCCCGTGAACGTCTGCGAGTGCATGACCGCATCCGGGCATTGATCTACGATGTGAAAGAGACCAGCCGAGGACCGCAAATCTTCCTCTCACGTGCCCACCGAAAATTCCTCCGCCGCTTACTGGAAAATGAAGTCCCGGAAATCTACCATGGCGTGGTAGAAATCCGTTCCATTGCCCGCGAACCCGGCCAGCGTGCCAAGGTGGCTGTTTCTGCTACCCAGCAGGGCATTGACCCCGTTGGTGCTTGCGTTGGTGTACGTGGCGTCCGCATCCAGGCAATCGTACGCGAACTCAATGACGAGAAGATTGATGTAATTGAGTGGAGCAATGACACCGCCGCATTTATTTCCAAAGCGATCAGCCCTGCCCGTGTGTTGGGTGTTTACTTAATGGAATCGGATGAAGAAGGCAAGACTGCCACTGTTGTCGTGCCGGAAGACCAGCTTTCCCTGGCGATTGGCCGGGATGGCCAGAATGCCCGTTTGGCAGCCAAACTGACCGGCTGGCGGATTGACATCAAGAGCCTGGTGGAAGCAGCAACGGAATCCCTGCAGAAATTGAAGGAAAATGCAGCCTATGCCGAGATGGCCGACCGGGAAGCAGAAGCAATTGAAAAGATCGCCGTACTCCTCGAAAAGAAAGCCGAAGGACGTCCGCTGCCGCCGGAAGATTATGACTTCATGGGCAGTTTCGTCGACCGGGTTGAACGCCGGGTTGAGAAGAAACGCCGCGAAGAGGATCTTGAAGAGAAACGCCTTTACGAAGAAGCCCTGGCAACCGTCCCACCGCTGACATTCGAGATCGATATCCTCGATGTGGATTTGAAAGAGCATCTGCTCTTTATCCTGCAGGAAGCCGGGATCGACACTCTTGGTGATCTTGTACTTCAAATGCGACTCGATTCCGACCGGATCCTTGGACTGAACGGGATCGGCCCGAAATCCTTTGAGGATATCAAAGAGCTGACCGACGGGCTTGTGTATACACCTGAAGAGGCTGAAGCCGACGCTGCTGCTAAAGCGGCCGAAGAAGAAACTACCGAGGAAGTCGAAGCTGTCGCTGAACTAGAAGAAGCGGTTACCGAAGCATCTGTTGAAGAACTGGCAGAAGAAGCGGTTGATGCAGCCGAAGCTGAAGAACCTCAGGCAGAAGTTGAAGTTGTTATAGCCGAAAATCCTGAAGCATCCGAAGAGGCTGTTGTGGAAGTTGCAGCCGCGGAAGAAAAATTGAAACCGGAAACGCCCAAAGAGGAAGAAAAAGAGGATGAGTTTGATAAGCTCTTCTCTTATGATGCCAGAAAATACGGGTATTTTGTGGATGAACGTCCGAAAGTAGTTGAAGACGAACCGGCGGCGGATGCCGAAAAACCGACCAAGAAGAAAAAGAAAAAGAAACGTCGGCCCAGTACAGATGAACAGGATGGTTGGGAAGACTGGTAGAAATTACATGAGAAGCGATTAGATGGTCAAGAAAACCAAACGTCGCGGCAAGCATGTTCCACAGCGGACCTGTGTGGGGTGCCGGGAAGTCTTGCCAAAACGTACCTTGATCAGGATCGTAACGGGTCCGGAGGGTGTTGTAGTTGACCCAACCGGTAAAACCCACGGTCGTGGCGCCTATTTACACGATCGGCGATCTTGCTGGATGCGAGGTATCAACGGCGCTCTTGACCATGCACTCAAAACTGAGTTGACGGCCCAGGAAAAAGGAAAGCTGCTGAAATACATGGAAGCGAATATCCCTGAAGCCGAACCGTTCCAGAAGGGGGCAGAGGAATTGTCAGGATGAGTTAGGGTCATCAGGTCGCTCCTCAGCAATGGAATATTCAAAAAGACCTTGGAGACCCTAAGGGTTTTCGGGGAAGGGGAATACGACATGGAGGTGTTGTGTGAGCGATAACGACAATAGCAAAATTATCCTACCTATCACAATTAGCGTACGGGACCTGGCTGAGAAATTGGATGCCAGCCCGATCCAGGTCATCAAAACATTGATGGCCAATGGCGTTATGGCAAGCATCAACCAGACGGTTGATTTTGACACCGCGGCAGTTGTTGCCAGTGAATTAGGTTTTGAACCAGAACTTGAACAGATTGAAGAGAACGCCGCTGAAGAGCTGGGAGAAATTCCGCTGTGGCGGCGGATGATCGCCAACGAAGATGAGAAAGACTTGCAGCCAAGGCCACCGGTTGTGACCATTTTGGGGCATGTCGATCACGGGAAGACGACACTTCTGGATGCCATCCGGAAAACAAATGTCGCCGGTGGGGAAGAAGGCGGGATCACCCAACATATCGGTGCTTACCAGGTTGAACATAATGGCAGGAAAATCACCTTCCTCGATACGCCTGGCCACGCCGCATTTACTTCCATGCGTGCGCGCGGTGCCCAGGGTGCGGATATTGTGGTATTGGTCGTCGCTGCTGATGATGGCGTGATGCCGCAGACCCGCGAAGCCGCTAACCATGCCAAAGCTGCTCGTGTGCCGATCATCGTGGCGCTTAATAAAATCGATCTCACTTCTGCGAACCCCGAACTTGCCAAACGACAACTCTCAGAAATTGAACTTATTCCCGATGATTGGGATGGCGATACGATCGTAGTCCCGGTCTCTGCTAAGAAATTGCAGGGTTTGGATGACCTGATGGAAGCCATCCTGCTGGTGGCGGATAATAAGAGCATTGAGGCGAATCCAAAAGGCGAGGTTTTGGGAACGGTTGTTGAAGCTGAATTGGATAAGTCCCGCGGTGTAATGGCAACTCTGCTCCTCCAGAACGGAACAATCAAGTTGGGTGACACGATCCTCGCCGGTAAAGCACATGGACGCATCAAAGCTATGTTTGATTTCCACGGTAATCGGATCGAGGAAGCCGGTCCATCCACACCAATCGTGGTGATGGGGTTGAACGATGTTCCAACCGCTGGTGATTTATTTCGAGTGGTTGATTCTGAAAAAGAAGCGCGTTCCATTGTTGATGGCATGGCCTCTGATAAGGAATATCAACCTGTACCACGCAAAGCTACGCTTGAAGAGCTTTATGAACATTTGCAGGCTGGTGAAGAACAGGAACTTCGTTTGATAGTCAAAGCTGACGTTCAGGGTTCACTTGAACCGATCGTCAATTCTCTTAATGAAATTGGTGAGAAGGAGCCTGAAGTTTCGATCAATATCCTGCACGCGGAAACCGGCAACATCACCGAGAGTGATGTGATGCTGGCCACTGCATCTGATGCGATCGTGGTTGGCTTTGCGGTTGAAGCGGACAACGCTGCTGAACGACTTGCCGAAAGGGAAGGCGTTTCAATCCGGTTGTATACGATCATTTATCGGCTGACAGAGGATATTGAAAAAGCAATCAAAGGCATGCTCGAACCGGAATTGGTCGAGCGAGTGGTTGGAGAAGCCAAGGTTTTGGCAGTCTTTAAAGTTTCAAAATTTGAGTTTGCAGCCGGCTGCCGGGTTACCAAAGGGGAACTGCGCCGCAATGGAAAGATTTGGGTAATCCGGAACGATGAAGTTGTTTTCCAGGGCGAAGTTGGATCGTTAAAACGAGGCAAGGAAGATGTTCGTGAGGTTCGGGATGGGTTCGAATGCGGTGTTGCTTTGAAAGGTTTCCACGATTTCAAGGAAGGTGACCTGTTGGAATGTTACGTGATCGAACAGGAAAAGTTCTAAAAGGGAACGGAAGGAGATCATTATGCCTTCAGGAATTCGATTACAGAGAATCCAGGATCAGATCAAGCGCGTTTTGACCTTGATCCTTGAAACCAAGGTGAACGATCCCCGGATTGCAGGGGCTTATATCACCGATGTATCGGTTGACCGTGAACTGGATTATGCCAATATTTATATTTCCTCCCTGTCGGGTGAAGAACATGCAAGTGAAATCCTGGAAGGCCTTAGCAACGCCGCCGGTTTTATGCGCCACGAACTTAGCCAGGAGATTAAAATACGGGTGATGCCAAAATTACGGTTTTATTGGGATGACACACCTGAAAAAGCAGACCGGATTGAATCAATAATTGCAGAGATCCAGGCCGAGCGAGAAGCCCGAGGCGAAGCCGGGGAAACAATTGATCAGCAAGATGAAGAGGATTTGGACGATGACGGAATTGGATCAGAAGATTAAAGCCAGCATTGCAGAAAGTGATCGAATCCTGGTCGTTTCCCATGTCCGTCCTGATGCCGATGCAGCCGGTTCGCTCTTAGGTCTGGGCCTGGCACTCCAATTAGCCGGGAAGACCGTACAGATGGTGCTTGTAGATGGCGCTGACAATTTTGATTATCTCCCCGGCAGTGAATTGATCGTCAGTAAAGCAGAGGGCGAGTTTGACATGATCGTTGTGGTGGATTGCTCCGACCCGAGCCGGGTGGGAGATGCGCTGGAGGAATACAGGAAACCGGATTTGGTGGTTGACCATCATAAGACCAACCTGGAATTTGGAACAATCAACATTGTAGAACCTGCTCAGGTTGCCACAGCAGCGATCCTTTACGATCATCTCCCAGCCTGGGGCCTGGCTTTTGATCCGGATGTTGCCTCTTGCCTTTTAGCAGGTATTGTCGGTGATACGATCGGCTTCCAGACTTCCAATGTTGATTCGAGCGTGATGCGCAGGGCCGCAGCATTAATGGACCTTGGTGCAGATCTTTCCTATATCTACCGGGAAGAACTTGTGATGAAGTCCTACAACGCAGTGAAATATTGGGGTGCGGGATTAAGCCGCCTGGCACACGAAGACGGGCTGGTTTGGACATACTTAACCCTTGCTGATCGGGAAAAAATGGGGTATGCTGGGAACGATGATGCCGATCTGGTAAATGTGCTATCATCGGTGAAAGAAGCCGAGATTGCACTCATTTTCATCGAACAATTACAGAACAAAGTTAAAGTCAGTTGGAGGGCAAGACCCGGTTTGGATGTCTCCGGTATCGCATTAAGTTTCGGCGGTGGGGGGCATGCTGCCGCGGCGGGGGCGGATATCGATGGTGACATGGAAGATGTTATCAGACGTGTCCTGGTTAAAACAAGGTTATTATTGGAAAGTTAAAGAAATTGAAGAGAAGTTGACCGCAGACCCTATGGGGAGCACGGAGAATTATGAGCGAACAAGAATTTGATGTAAAGAATGCTGTCTCGGGGGTACTGGTTATTGATAAACCTGTAGGAATGACATCTCATGATGTTGTACAAATTGTCCGTCGGGGCACAGGTATCCGGCGCGCTGGACATACCGGTACTTTGGATCCACGCGCATCGGGCGTGTTGGTGGTATTGGTGGGCCCGGCAGTCCGGTTAAGTGAATATGTGTCCGCATCAGATAAGCGTTATCAGGCGATCATCCGTTTGGGTGAAAGCACGGACACCTATGATGGCGATGGCGAGATCACCCGTCGTTCGCCTGTCACAGTGACTCAGGAACAAATTGAAGAGGCATTAACCCACTTTGAAGGCACAGTTGAACAGGTGCCGCCGGCGTATTCCGCCAAGAAGATCAACGGCCAAAAAGCCTACGAACTGGCGCGTAAGGGTGAAGAAGTGGAACTTGAACCAAAAGAAATCGATGTGTACCATCTGGAACTTCTGGAATGGGATTTGCCTGAAGCGATTGTCGATGTATATTGCTCCTCCGGTACCTACGTGCGTTCGCTTGCCAACGATCTCGGAGAGGTGTTAGGCTGCGGCGGTCATCTGGTTGGTCTGAGGCGAACCAAAAGTGGGGAATTTGCCCTTCGGGATGCGGTCCAATTACGGAAACTTCAGGACGCATTTGAAAACGGCGATTGGTACAAATACCTGATCCCGGCTGCGGAAGCACTGGGCGATTGGCCATCGAGGGAATTGACCTTTGAGGAGGTCGACCTTATCCGCCATGGTCACCGGATCCCGGTGGAAGAAACCCCGGAAGACAGTGGTAACTGGGTGCGTGCGATCAGCCAACAGGGTGAGTTGGTGGCATTATTGGAGTATGTCCCCGAAGATAAAGAATGGCAGCCAAGAAAGGTCTTCTTTTCCTGATTGTCGAGTTAACAAATTAGCTATGATTTACTCGCCCTTTCCCAATTCATTTTGAGGGAGGGCGCTTTTTCTGAGAGAAAGGCCGATCCATGCCGGATCGATTTGATCCTGTTCCAAATATCATCGAATTTGTTGACCTACCTCAAATGCTCTATCATCAATCATGCATTACGGTCGGGAACTTTGACGGCGTTCACCTTGGACATCAGGCAATTATTAAACAGATCGTTGGTCGGGGGAAATCCCAGGGTAAACCGGTAATCGTGATCACTTTTTTCCCAAACCCGGCCGATTTCTTCAACCGCTCTGAAAAACACTTTTATCTAACTTCACCTGCTGAGAAGGAAGAAATTCTGCTCGGATTGGGTGTTGATAAGGTAGTCACCTTCCGATTCGATCAGAATTTTGCGAACCTTCTGCCCGAGGCTTTCCTTTCGGCGATGAAGGAGAAATTAGGTCTGGGAACGCTGGTTGTGGGGTATGACTTTGCGATGGGTAAGAACCGGCAAGGAACCATCCCGGTGCTTAAATCACTGGGAGTGGAAATGGATTTCAAGGTTGAGGTTCTGGCGCCTGTCAAATTTGATGGGCAGGAAATCTCTTCAACCCGAATCCGTCAGGCTTTGAAATCAGGGGATGTCAGCCTTGCACGTGAGCTGTTGGGTCGGCCCTATCAAGTTTCCGGTGAGGTGACGCATGGCTCGGATCGCGGTTCCAGGATTGGCTTGCCTACTGCAAATATGACCCATTGGGAATTGAAGCAGTTGCCTGCGGTGGGTGTCTATGCCACTCGGCCAATACTGATGGGAGGGATTTACCAGGGGATAACAAACATTGGCTTCCGTCCGACGTTTGAACATCAGGACCAACCCAATATTGAAACGCATATCCTCGATTTTGATGGTAATATCTATGGGGAGAAATTGGAACTGGAATTCATCGAGAAGATCAGAGATGAGCAGAAATTTTCTGGTGTTGAAGCGTTTCTCGCTCAAATAGAACGCGATAAAGCCAAAGCCCGAAGGATCTTCCGCCATGACGAAACCTAGACGGATCTATTTACTCAGCCCAAGGGACCTCAGTCCTGAGACAATTGCAGTCACCTTTGCTAAAACATCCCGCTCTCCAAAGCCGATTTGATGAGATCGCAGCCGAACTGAGTGATGCCAGTTCTGCTCGTTTTCACGAGAAATGGGTGGTGGGCTATGGACATGCTTCGGTTGCAGAACATGCTGTCTTGCATCTGGCGCTGGAGAATGTTTCTCGGATGGCAATTGAAACCATCGAAGGGAACCGGTTGGCATCTTATACGGAAAAGTCAACTCGTTACCAGCAATGGGAGGAGGACGCATTCTTCATCCCGGATGAGCTGAAAGGCCACCCCCTGGAAACAGCATATCGAGAGACATGCCAGCTTTTATTCAATACTTATCATGATTGTATTCCCATGGTGCAGGATTGGCTGAGGAGAGAAAATCCAAGAACTGAGGGTGAATCCGAAAATGCTTTTGACCGCCGGATCCATCCTGCAGCCGTGGATATCTGCCGGTTCCTGCTGCCCGCGGCATCCCTTGCTAACGTCGGTGTGACGATTAACGCCAGGGCATTGGAATATGCAATTTGCAAAATGCTCAGCTCGCCTCTGGAGGAAGTTCGGCAGATCGGCGAGACGGTCCTGGAAGTAGGTAAACTGGAAACGCCGACCTTGATCAAATACGCCGGCTGCAATACTTACCTGGTGCAAACATCTGAAAAGATAAAATCTTATGCCGATAACCTTGACGCTGACGGACTTGGTGACGGATTTACATTGGTCGATTTCGATCCTGATGGTGAAGATAAGATCCTGGCTGCGTTATTGTTCCGTTTCAGCCAAAACATTTCCTTCGTTCAGTGTCTGTCCCGGATCGAACAGCTCGATGAACGAGAACGAAAAGCATTGGTATTTGACCTGATGGAAAACCGAGGTTCGTTTGATCAGCCCTTACGGGAATTTGAATATGCACAAATGACCTTTGAAGCAGTGATGGACCAGGGGGCTTATTTTGAGTTCAAACGCCATCGGATGATGACTTAAACTGCCCAACCGTTGACCGCTTTATTGGGATTTGCAGTTCCCAAGGGGATGATTGAGTCTGGCTGTGAAGCACAATATTTACAGGCGATGCGCAAAGCAGGAAATCTCTATCGTGAACTTTCAGAGTGGAATGCAGAGGTTGCCAGTTATATCGTTCCAAACGGATACAACCGCCGCGTTCTGTTTACTATGAATTTGCGTGAGGCGTTCAATTTCTGTCGGCTGCGTGCAGCGGAAAACGCCCATTTCTCGATTCGTATCATAGCATTGCAGATTTATGAAGCCATTTCCAAAGTCTACTCATCTCTGGCTCCCTTTATGGATATCCCGGAAAACATTAACTGGCAAGATGTAAACATCAACTATTTTTCATCTCTTAAAAATGAATAATTTTCCTGCAAAGTTTATTTTTACGCTAAATATGATTTCTCAGGATTCGGAGAGTTAATGACCTTTCTGCTGCTCCTGGCGTTCTTTATTTTCTGGATCATCATTGGCAATACCGAACGTGAACCAAACTGGCGGATGGCTGTGATCCAGACTGGGATCATTTGGGCCGGGTATATGATCCTCGGCACTGAGGCTCTTGGCTGGTTCCATTTCATCAACAAATTGGGATTATCAATCCTCTGGTCTTTGCCAATCCTGGGAGGAATTTTTTGGATCTGGTTGTGGTTAAAAAATGGTAAGGTGCTACGGCTGCCGATCGTTTATCACCGCGATTCCTGGGCCGGGGCGATCCTTGATTTCTTTGTGATCCTGATTCTTGTGATTACGGCTATTGTAGCCTGGGTCTCGCCACCAAATTCTGAGGATGCAATGATCTTCCGGATGAGCAGGGTGGCACATTGGGCGCAGAACGAGAGTCTTGCCCATTATGCGACTGGGATTGAAACTCAGAACAGTAATGCACCCGGAGCGGAGATCATGCAGTTGAATTTCTATGTCCTCTCTGGCTCCGACCGCAGCGTGAACTTGGTTGCCTGGCTGGCATTTGCGGGTTCGGTAGCCGCCGTTGCAAGCCTTGCAGAAGTCCTGGGTGCGAAGGTGAATGGACAGCGCATGGCAGCGATCTTTGCTGCCACGATCCCGGTGGCCATCACCCAGGCAACGGGTGCATCGAACGACATCGTTGTCAGTTTTTGGACGGTCAGTGCCATTCTGATGCTGATCTATTATGCGCGCAAATTACAAAACCCTTTTATATTAATCCTGTCTGCACTGGCTGCAGCTCTTGCAGTGGTGACAAAAACGATTTCATTGATCTTTCTCTGGCCTTTCGCTCTCTATGCAGTAGTGGTCCTGCGGCAGCGATTGGGTATGGCAAAAATGTTGATGTGGGCCATGATTGCATTCGTAATCATGGGGATGGTGAATGGCGGTTATTTTTTACGTAACCAACAGGATTATGGACAGTTTTACCGACCGGTGGAATTGACAGGACAGACGAATGAAATCCGGAATTGGCGGGTGATGGTCTCAAATATTACCCGTAATGCTGCGCTGCATGCGGACTTACCCTTTCCAAGGGCGGATTCTTGGTTGTTGACAAACCTGCTTGTTTTGCATGACAAATTGGGTCTTTCCATTGATGACCCGCGGACAACCATCGGGGGTGAGTTTTTCATCCCAACTGTGAATACATCTGAACTGACCAGCGGCAACCCTCTTCATGCGGCAATATTCATACTGTCGTTCATTGCTGTCGTTGGTTCGGTCATACTTTTAAAAGATGACCCTCAAATACTTGTTTATGCCGGTGCGATCTTCTTTTCCTTCGTTTTGTTCTGTTATCTTTTAAAATGGCAGCCAACCGGTGGGGGGTTACAACTGCCTTATTTCTTCCTTTTCGCACCAATAGTTGCCATTATGCTGGATAAATTGGAAAAATTTCAATTGGAGACGGCGATTGCCGCAATTCTTTTGGTTTATGCGGTACCCTGGCTCTTCCAAACCCAGCAGAGACCAATCATCGCTGACTCAAACCGGACTTATCCGGTCAGTGTCTTTTACGAAAATTATGATCGGTTGTATTTTGTTTCTGACCCTGAGGAGTATCCACTTTATCATGCGATCACGGATGAAATCAAGGCATCTTGGTATCACAAATATCGGCCTCGACCTGACGGATCACAGTTCGGAATATCCATTTTGGGCACTGCTGGGGGCACCCTCACCGGACTTGCGGATAGAATGGGTTGATACGGATACAACTTCCCAAAAATATCTGGATCCAGATTTCAATCCTGGAGCGATCATTTGTGAAGATTGCAGTGATGAAAAGATCCTCGCGTATAGTCAGATCTACAGGCATGAAACTTACCAAGCGTTTGATCTTTTTATTAAAGAATGATCGACTTGACAAATTTTATCGCATGCCTATAATAGGAACAACAATTGGATAGTTAAAACTTTGATGGGGAAGAGTAAACATTGGTACGGCGTTACAGAGAGCAGCGTTTGGTGAGAGGCTGCACGCACGATAATGTTGAATGGGCCTCGGAGTTTTTGAAGCGAAAGGAAACCACTAGCTTCAAACGGACACACCGCCGTTATCAGGGTGAAAGGTATATGCAGGTTTCCTGCCGTACCTGAGTAATGAGTGAGGCTGGCCTTTTCCCGTTGCATCATCAGCGGGTTTTTTAATTAAAGGATGCCTAAACTGGGTGGCACCACGGACAAAACGTTCGTCCCAATCTTGGGATGAGCGTTTTTTGTTTGCAATCCCCATTACTCTGGCAAACATCCATTCATTAGAAGACCTGGAGGTTTACAATGTCTGAAGAACAATATAAATTCCTGATGAGCGAGAATGATATCCCGACCCAGTGGTACAACATCAATGCGGATATGCCAGTGCCGCCTGCGCCTGTATTGAACCCGCAGACGATGGAACCGGTGACGCCGGAATTCCTGAATGTGTTGTTCCCGATGTCACTTATCATGCAGGAGGTCAGCACCGACCGCTATATTGATATCCCCGAAGAAGTTCGGGAGATCTATAAATTATGGCGTCCGACCCCGTTAATCCGTGCCCGGCGCCTGGAAAAAATGCTGGGAACGCCTGCCCACATTTATTATAAAAACGAAGGCGCTTCGATATCCGGCAGCCATAAGTGCAACACGGCTGTTGCCCAGGCGTATTACAACAAACTTGACGGAACCAAAGCACTGACGACCGAGACCGGCGCAGGCCAGTGGGGCTCCGCGCTTTCAATGGCGTGTAGTTTCTTTGATATGGATCTCGAAGTCTATATGGTCAAAGTGTCTTACGAACAGAAACCTTATCGCAGGATCATCATGCAGACCTTTGGTGCAGAGGTCTACGCCAGCCCAACCAATCGAACCGAATATGGACGTAACCTTTTGGCTGAAAACCCTGACAACCCGGGTTCTCTCGGGATCGCCATTTCGGAAGCCGTTGAGGTGGCAGCCAAATCCGATGGAGCCAAGAAATATAGTCTGGGCTCGGTTCTTAATCATGTACTGCTGCACCAATCAGTGATCGGCCAGGAAGCGCTCAAGCAGATGGATATTGCCGGTGAATACCCGGATGTAGTGATCGGTTGTGTTGGTGGAGGTTCGAATTTTGGTGGTATTGCCTTCCCATTCCTTCAGCAAAACCTGACTGGTGGAAAGAATACCAGGCTCCTGGCTGTCGAACCCGAAGCAACACCTTCATTGACCCAGGGTGTATATGCCTTTGATTACGGCGACACGGCAAAAATGGCTCCAATCGTTAAAATGTATACCCTTGGTCATGATTTTGTCCCCGCACCAATCCATGCGGGCGGTCTGCGGTATCACGGGATGTCACCCCAGATTTGTGCGCTATATGATGCGGGTTATATCGAGGCCATAGCGGTACCACAGTTGGGTACCTTTGAGGCAGCCATCATGTTTACCAAGGCGGAAGGCACCATCCCAGCGCCAGAATCGGCTCATGCCATCCGGGCTGCCATTGATGAAGCGTTGGACGCCAAAGAAAAAGGTGAAGAACGAGTGATCCTTTTCAATCTTTCGGGACATGGCTTGCTGGACCTTTCGGCATACGATGCATATAACCACGGCGAACTTGTTGACGGTTCATTGAGCATCAGCGCTGATGAGATCAAACATCGACTGCCTAAGGTTGAGTTAGTTTAAAGACAAGATTTCTCCTTTTACATCTTCCTTTTCAAGTCCTCATTTTTTAAGGTGGGGACTTGAACTTTTAAGATTGACAGCAACAAGACTCAATCAGCATCAATGTTATAATAGGTTGATTTTCGTGAGTTAATGGGTTGGATGGTGTAGACAATTCAACATCGGATGGCCTATAAAAAAGGAGGTAGTAATGACCGTACATTTGTATTTATCCCTTGTACCAGAAGCATTAATTGCTTCAATGCTCACCCCCGAAGAATTTGGCAGTTATTATGCTGTGGGGACAGAAAAAAAATCCAGTGGTCAGGCGATCTTTTTTGAGGTTGACCCGAAATTTCGGAATAAGTATTTCCGGATCCAGGAAGGTATTTCGCGCTGTGTCCCCCATGAAGATGGATCACCAAAGGCTTCCATCTATATTTCAGTCTATCGTGTGATGGAACATATAGATAATTCTGCATTAGGAAAACTCTATCTGACCACCCAGGATGGACGGACATTGGGATTGGAATCAACGGATGTGATTCCGGAAATGGATGAGGGACTTCATCTTTATAAAGAGATCTCTCCTGTTTCTCCGCTGGTCGCGAGTCGTTTGAATCCATTGGAATTCTACGATTTGATCGTCAAGAACCCCACATCCCTGGTAACTTTACCGGCGATTGCCTTCGCTGAACTCCGTTTGGATGAACTGGCAGATGACCCTGAGATGGGAGAGGTCGGCGATTTGCCTTACTCAAATATGGATCACCTGCGGGGAGTCCTCAAAGACCTTATGACCAAACCTGTCGCAACCAAGATGGTTGACCGGGCAAGCCCTGAGACCTTTGCCTATCGGACAGTTAAGAATGGGTTCTATGTTGGTAACGGGTTTAAATTGCTTTACTTCCCGATGCCATCCAAAGAAGATCTCCGTGATCACAATTATCGTTGGTGGCGGTCTGCAAATATGTAGAAATTGTCGATGTCCTTTTTTGGACATCGATATTTAATTATTCAATATTGAGGAGAACATTATGGAAACGACGTGGCTTTATATCAGTATCGCAGCGAGTGCACTCTCGATTGGAGTCGCTGTTTACCTCTATTTTTGGGTGAAACGGCAGGACCCTGGAACGGAAAAAGCCCAGGAAGTTGCTTCCTGGATCCGGGAAGGTGCTCAAACTTATTTGAAACGGCTTTATTTGGCCCTGACCATCGTTGCCGTTATTCTGGGCTTCATTATCGCAATCGTCTTCAGTTTTAATCTGACAGATGTGGCCAATGGGAATACAACCATTATGCCAGTCAATGGTATCCGCATGGCAATTGCATTTATCTCCGGATCAATCTGTTCGGCCATTGCTGGATTTTTGGGTATGGGGGTTGCAGTGGAAGCCAATGTTCGCACTGCGACTGCAGCGAACGAATCACTCAATAAGGCTTTCAAGTTATCTTTTTATGCCGGTTCCGTGATGGGTTTAGCCATGGTCGGCCTGGCTGTCATGGGTATGAGTGTTATCTTTCTCATTACCGGGAGCGCTGAGACAATCCTGGGCTTCAGTTTTGGTGCTTCTACTCTGGCTTTGCTGGCAAAAGCCGGCGGTGGTATATACACCAAGACGGCTGATATTGCCGCTGACCTTGTCGGTAAGATCGAAGTTGGTATCCCCGAAGATGATCCCCGTAACCCGGCAGTCGTAGCGGATAATGTGGGTGACAATGTCGGAGATGTGGCAGGGATGGGTGCTGATATTTTCGACTCCTATGTTGCCTCAACGGTCGCGGTGATGTTATTGGCGGCTGCATCCACCACAATGAGTGTTAAATATGTGGTTCTGCCCTTGATCTTGTGCACATTGGGCATTGGTGCATCACTGTTAGGTATTCAATTTGTTCGAGTGGGGAAGAATGGTAAACCCGGTCCAGCGCTCAATTTCGGCACGATCATCACAACCATATTCTTTGCTGTCATGGTTGTTGCTCTGGTGCTGTTAGGCGACATCAATGTTGGTGTGCTCTGGGCAACTCTGACCGGCTTGATCACTGGTGTGATTATCGGCTTTACTTCCGATTACTTCACATCGGACAATCACAAACCGGTCATGGAGACGGCTCGCGTTTCCAGTTCAGGTGCAGCGATCAATATCATTACAGGTTTTAGTTACGGTCTGATCAGTATCGTACCCTCGGTCATTGGGATTTCGATTGCAACCTTATTATCCTATTATCTGGCTCAATCCTCTGGTTTACCGGGTATATATGGGATTGGTATCAGCGCTGTCGGGATGCTCGCAATCAGCGGTATGATCGTCTCAGCAGATGCGTACGGTCCGATCGTGGATAATGCACGTGGTATTGCAGAAATGGCGGGTATGGATAGCAAAGTGATTGCCACCACCGACACTCTGGATTCTGCGGGAAATACTGCCAAAGCCATCACAAAAGGTTTCAGTATTAGTGCCGCTGCTTTGACTGTATTGGCACTTTTTGCAGCATATGCAGAAGTAGTGTCAGCCGCTGGTGTGGATGTCAGCATGAGTTTAAAGGATCCGATTGTGATCGCAGGTGTGTTCCTTGGCGCTATGACCCCGCCTTTGTTCTCAGCCCTGACGATGCTCTCGGTGACTCATAACGCTTTTGACATGATTGAAGAGATCCGCCGTCAATTCCGTGAGCATCCCGGTATCCTGGCCGGCACGGAAAGGCCTGACTATGCCACATGTGTGGGTCTGGCTGCACAAGGTGCCCTGACCTCCTTGATCATGCCTGCCTTCCTGGCTGTGGGCTTACCGCTGTTGGTTGGCTTCATCCTTGGCCCTAATGCTTTGGGTGGGTTCCTGGGCGGTTCCATTTTTACCGGTGTGATCTTTGCCCTGTTGATGGCAAATGCTGGTGGATTTGTGGGATAATGCCAAAAAATTCATCGAGACCGGCCAGTTTGGTGGTCCCGGATCGGATGCGCATAAAGCTGGGGTGGTTGGTGATACGGTTGGAGATCCCTTCAAGGATACAGCCGGACCTTCACTGAACACATTGATCACAGTGATGTCGCTGGTGTCCTCGCTGTTCGCTCCGATCATTGCAGCATTCCACCTCTTCAAATAAGTATCATTAAAAAAATTAAGACGCTCGATAAAAACGGGCGTCTTTTTTTATTTAAAATTAGCTATTAGATCGGAACGGTGAAATGGAATGTGGAGCCTCCGCCGGGAACACTTTCAAACCACATTGTCCCGCCCATCATTTCCGTCAGGCTTTTTGAGATACGCAGACCCAGGCCGGTACCAGAAATTTTCAATATCTTTTCATTAGTACCGCGGAAGAACTTGGTAAATAATAATTTCTGATCTTCATAGTCAATCCCAAATCCGTTGTCTTTGACACTGAAATGAACAACCTCCGCCGCACCTTTTGGGTCCCATTCGTTGATGGCGTATTCGGCTGCGATGATCAAATTACCACCATCCGGCGTATATTTCACAGCATTGGATACCAGGTTAGCAAGGATCTGGATCAAACGGTGTCGATCACACCAAATCTGTGGTAGATCCTCCGTAATTCTGCTTTCGATCTTAATCGATTTGGCTTTGATCTGCTGGTTGTATGTCTGGAGTACTTCATTTACAAGTTCGGAGACATCCGCACCGGCGAATACAAACCGCAAGGATTTCGATTCAATCTGCGATTGATCCGAGAGATCTGTGATAAACGTACTCATCCGGCGGACATTATGCGAGATCGTTTTAAGGAAGTCTTCCTGTTCTTCGTTGATCTCACCGACCATACCTTTAGCCAAAATATCAGCATGACCTTTAATTGCTGTCAGAGGGTTCTTTAATTCATGTGAAATAAAACTAATGAATTCATTTTTAGCCGAAATTGCGTTTTGTAAATCCTCATACAGGATTGCGTTCCGCAATGCGATCAAAGCGTGGTTGGTCAGACCGAGCAGGAATTCAATATCGTGATCGCTGATACCGGCCGGCGAATCCAGGTGAAGGATTAGAAGTGAAAAAAGATCGTCCTCCAGTTTCGAAGTAATAATAATGTGGGCTTTGAATCCATGTTTCAACCCCAATTGTTCAGAGAGAGAATCGACATTTTCGTCAATCAACTGGTAAGGATTTATGAACTCATCAGAGAACCAGGGGAAGTGAATCAATTCAAATTTATCTTTGTGAATAGCGTGGTCGTTTTTGGGAAATTGCTGCCAGATGTCATCAATTTCATGGTAATAAGTATCTACCAGCATAATGCTGCCACTATCGACCTTCGTATAGGTTAATGCAGCATTTAAAGTTGTTTGCAGGGCTTCATCGAGTTTACGGCTGGAGTGCAGTTCTCCATCAATTTGCTGCATGGTGTACAGTTCCTGGACACGACTTTCCAGAGCCTGATTTGTTCTTGAATAAATCCTTGCATTGTAAATAGCAATTGCAGCCTGACTGGCGAAACCTTCCAAAGCATCCATATCATCGATGTTGAAGGGTGTGTTATTTTCCTTATTGATGATCTCCAATATTCCAATGATCTCGTTCTGAGTGATAAGGGGGACGGCCAGGATATTGGTTATCTCCTCGTTCAAATAAGGTATTTCCGTCCAAAAATATAGATCATCCTTAGATATATTGTTCTTCATCACCGGGCTGCGTTTTAAATATGATTCACCGGCCACTCCTCTATTTTTTGGCAACTGCTTGCCCAATAATTGAGAGCCAATCGGACCATTGGTTACTGTAAAGTGAAGGGTTTCATCAGTATCATCTGCAATCAGCAATGCCCCCGAAGTTGCATGTAAGATTTCCATGGCACTTTCCACGATTTTTTCCAATAAGGGTTCCATGGAAAGGGTGGATGTGAGTTGCTGGCTGACTTCGTTCAATTTGCTGAGGTGATCCGCCTGATTTTGGGATGCCTGAAGCAATCGAGACTTAATGATCGCGCCGGTAACCAGGTTGGCTGACGCCTGGACGAGGTTAAGGTTAAGTTGAGAGTATATATCGTTGATCTTTGAATTTGCCAGACTTAAAACACCAACAATCCCATGATTAAGTTCCAATGGGATATAAAGCCAGTTTTCATTTTCAGTATGACCCAGGGTGGCCTTCTTCTTAATGATGACTTGTTTTTCCGGAAAATCCGGAGGCAGGTCCTCAGGTTTCTTTGTTGAAATTAAGACCTGATCTTTTTCAATTAAAAAGAACCGCTGAAAAGCATCAACATGGTCACTTTTAAAAACCAGAGAAAAATAGTCTGCGGGAATGACCTCTTTTAGGGTTTTAAAGATGGTTAACAGAAGCTCATCGAAATCCGAAAGGTTATTGATCGCATTTGCGATCCGGTTCAAGACTTCCATTTCTTTTAGTTGTTTATGCATTGAATCGAATGTATCAGATCGTTCATAAACCAAAGCGAACTGAGAAGTCAATATTTCAATCAGATTGATATCTTTTTCTGAATATGTTTTTTGTTTGGAATGGTTAATGATCTCAACCCAACCCAATAAACCAAGGTGTCCTTTGATGGGAACAAAGAGACGTACTTGCTCTTTATCACTCTCATTTAGTTTTTCATCCAGATATGGAACCGGTTTATCTCCAGGTCGAATGAAAAGTGCGGTATTCATCCCTATCAAAGTTGCCGGAAGTGGGCTTTCTTTGGGAATGATTAAGTTGTGTTGATGGATGACTTTGGTACCTTCCGCTTCGACAAATCCACCGTCATTTTGACTAAAAGTAAAAATCCGAATTTCATCCGGGTGATTGATCACATCAATCGCATCCCTGAGCAATATGATTGCATTTTCTTTGGTATCAGAAGCGGAAAGTTTGGTTGTGAATTCCAGGGTAATAAGTTCATGATCGATAATTGATTCATCAACTCTCAGATTAAAGATTGCACTGATCTGATCCCTGATTGGCTCAAAAACCAGAACAACAAGGAATATCATGATACCGATCATCAGCGGGTTGTCAGCTCTGATTTGAACCATTAGCACATTATTAATTACAAAGATAATGATTAAGTATATGATTCCAAATAAAAATGTCAAAAGAATGAATATCAAAGTCCGGAAAACACGCTTCTGTGTTTGAGGGATCGTGAAACGTCTGGTTGTCAGGAAGTAAATCAACGGCAGGAAGGACATAGGAAGCAAAAAAAGGGGATTGATTGGAGGTACAGAATGATTGACCAGGTTGACCGAAAGCTGCATGAACAGCGGAAGAAACGAAAGTAAGGATGCAATCAGGAAGCTTTCTGAATAACGCCGGATTAATGGAGAAATGCTATTCATCCGAATAGTGAAAAATGATACGAGTAGAATCAGGATACTGACCGCCATGGAGATCACCAGATAGGCCAGGGTATTCATAAAGGGTAAACCCTGGCTAATATTTCTCAACTGGAAGGTGCCGATCGCCACAAGAATGAGGTTGTGCGGATATGCGATGAAACTTAATCCGATCTTAGTCTTCAAACTTTTCCATCTTCTTGGGAGCAGAATTGCAATTTGAATTAATGATCCTGCTGCTAACCCTATTCCTAATAAGAATAATTTGGACAGGTCATGTGAGGTTATAAAATTAAAATATGTGCTGAAGATGAGGGTTAAACTGGTGAAGAATATGGCGGAAGCAGTCGACAGAGGATAATGCGTCTGATCGTTGAAGCTCCACAGACCGACGATCAGGCTGATCAGACCGGCGAATAAAGGTAAATAGATATAGATCAGGCAGTCCAGAAAGGTGAAGCTGCTTAACCTGAATTCAATCTCTCGTAATTCATCTCCAGTGATCGTAGAGATGACTACCACATCACCTGGTTGTTTTCCATTCAAGTGATCGTTAATAAGATCAGTAGCTTTTACTTGAACGCCATCAATAGTAAGCAGTTTTGTTTCCGACCCCAGACCTCGATCTTCGAGTGGCCAGGAATCATTGGGGAGGACCTTTGTCACCGCAATGAAATGGAGGGAGGGATCCAGGAATCCACCTAAGAAAGGACCTTGAGCCCATTGGACTGCCTGAATCGTCGACACAACCATAGCGAAGAACACTATGGAGAAATAAATAGTGACGATTAGGTTCGGGATAAGGTTTTTCCGAAAATATCTTAGGTTCATATACTTAGTCTATGAGTAATTTTTTGAATGATAAGACTTAATCATAAATATTAATTGAACAGCAAGATTCTTAACTCAGTCTAACGTTATAATAACATAGCCAGGTTTCAAATTCAGATATGCATGTTTTGTGCGAGTTGAGAACAACAATGATAATGAAACGAGATTTTGGAGCGGGACTGACCATTGATGACCTGATCGGATTGTGCGCAGACGACATCCGCTCAATCAATCTACCGAACGAGGAGATTTATAAACACCTTGGCCAGGCTGTTGGTTTGCTTATAGAGCAGGACCTCGGGGACTTTGTGTTGATGGAATTATGGGGTGATGGGCACAGCGCCTGGCAGGGACCGAATAAGGATGATGTTTTATTGATCAGGCCCACGGGACAGTTTGTGACCCGGCAATCATAGCACTTGAACTATTTCAATATTACTGCTTTTAGATCGGTTTGGATCGCGGGGGTAAAGAATGGTAGACACTGCTTGACCAGTCTGGCTGTCTCCGGAGATTCAGATAATGAGAGCATCTGCCGGAGGAAATACCCAGTCTCTGTGGGAGAGAGTTCCGCCAAAGTTTCAATCAATTGAACCAGGTCACGAAAGACATCAGGTTGGGGTTCACGAATGAATGGACTGACCAAGCGAAAAATTGCTGGCAGGTTTTTAAAATTAGGATTCTTCAAACCTTCTATCAGTCCCTGAATACCAAGGGAAAGAAGCTCGGGATCGTCTGATTGGAGGTGGACAGAGAGATACTCCTCCCACGCTTCGGAATAATAGATCTGAAGTTGGCGAGTCCCGGTTGAAAAAAGAAATGCTACCAGACTGGCATCCAGATCTTCATCAATCCAGGCGTTCAACCGTTCGATCACCGGATTGGGGGAACTGATCGGAGTAAGGCCCAAAATTGTTATTGCAGTTTGTTTCACTTCGTAAAAGGTATCATTCCACAGTTCATCCGTCAGTCTCAGAGCGGCATCGGGGTCTTCGTTAACCTTTCGCTCCAGGTCTTTCACGAGCTGGCGCGTGAGTGGCATCGGTAAATGATACATCGGGATTAACGGTCGGAAACCAGTAGAATCGCCAAAACGAAGCGCCCGATTTGCATATAACTCAAATAAACCGCGGAGTCGTTGATGAAACTCGACCGGCGAACCGAAGAAGTACATTACCCCTTCTATTTGGAACCTCAAGCGCGTTGGATTAACTGCTGGCATGCTCTCTCTTGGTTAGGAAACCCCTCCGGAGTCAATAATATTCATGTCCCGGAGGGTAGATTGATTCTAATAGGCTTTGGAAAAATAAGCTTTTTCTGTCGCTTCTTCGCCGCTGTAAATGCATTTGCCTTGGCCACCGGGCTGTTCAAGGGGGATACAACGCAGGGTCGCTTTGGTTTCCTCTTTGATCCTGGCTTCATTTTCCGCATTCGGTTTCCACCAGACATAGCACCAGCCGCCATTCTCAACGATCTCTTTGAATTCCTCGTAATCTTTGGGCTCAAAGATGTGCTCATCCCGGAATTGAGTGGCTTTGGCGAGCATATTTACCTGGATGGTTTCCAGCATTTCCCTTACTGTCTGGGCGATATTATTCTGGGGAACGAAGGATTTACCTTCTCTACCGGGGATATCACGACGGGCGAGGGCAACGGTGCCATTGGCGACGTCTTTTGGCCCAATCTCCAACCGCAATGGAACGCCGCGCAGCTCCCACTCGTTGAATTTAAAGCCGGGTGTCACTTCATCCCGGTCATCCACTTTGATCCGGAAATCGGCAAGTTCGGCCTTGACCTTATCCACTGCCGCCATGACCAATTCTTTCTCTTCATCCTTGCGGAAGATCGGAACGATCACAACCTGGATCGGTGCCAGGTGGGGCGGCAGGATCAGACCCTGGTCATCCCCATGGGTCATGATGATTGCGCCGATGAATCGGGTGGAAAGGCCCCAGGATGTCGTCCAGCAGTACTGCTGAGTATTGTTCTCATCCAGGTATTGGATATCGAAGGCTTTGGCGAAGTTCTGTCCCAGATTGTGACTGGTGCCAGACTGTAAGGCTTTGGTGTCGCCCATCATCGCTTCAATTGTATAAGACCGCACAGCGCCGGCGAATTTCTCCGTCTCGCTCTTAAGGCCGGGGATGACCGGCACAGCGGCTTCATTGATCGCGAAGTCGGTGTAAATGTCGAGCATCCGGCGGGTTTCTTCCTCGGCTTCCTCAGCTGTGGCATGGGCCGTATGCCCTTCCTGCCAATAGAATTCCAGCGTGCGAAGGAACAAGCGGGTCCGCATTTCCCAGCGGACCACATTACCCCACTGGTTGATCAGTACGGGCAGGTCACGGTAGGACTGGATCCATTTTGAGTACATATAGCCGATGATGGTCTCCGAAGTCGGCCGGACGATCAGGGGTTCTTCCAACTCCGTCCCGCCGCCGATGGTTACCACGGCCAGTTCAGGCGAGAACCCTTCAACGTGTTCCTTTTCCTTTTCGAGGAAGGACATTGGGATGAAAAGGGGGAAAGCGGCGTTGACATGACCGGTTGCTTTAAAACGAAAGTCGAGTGCGTCCTGGATGTTTTCCCATAATGCCCATCCATAAGGCCGCACGACCATGCAGCCCCGGACGGGAGCGTAATCGGCAAGTTCGGCACGCAGTACGAGTTGGTTGTACCACTCGGAGTAATTTTCGGATTTTTGGGGTAATTTCTTTTCGTCCATATTTTTCCTATAATTGATTTAAATTTTAAAGAATTGAATAAGATTTGAGGATGTCCAGGGCATCTTTAGGGTTCGGTGCAAAGCTCAGATATTCCCGGGTGGGCAATGAAACGTAGTCACCGAGCTGGGTGAAAAACGTTTCCATCAGAGTGTACCAACCCTCACCGACCAGGATCAAAGGCTTCGGTTCGATCGTGTGCAGTATTAGGTGGTTCCAGGTCAGGCTGATCTCCACCAGCGTGCCGACGCCACCTGGCAGAGCGATGGCTGCATCGCAATTCTCAACCAGTTGATCGAGGCGTTCTTTAAATGTAGCACACCGCCATTCCTCGGTGACCCATGGGTTGTGTTCCATCGGCCGGTAGGCTTCGATCTCATCGCTGGTGATACCGACCACGGTCACACCTGCTTCATTGGCGCCTTTGGAAACAGCTTCCATCGTTCCCAAGTAACCACCGGTCATAACAGCCAACCCGGCTTCACCCAGGAGTCTTCCAAGCTGATAGGCTTGCAGGTAGGCAGCAGAACCCGGTTTGGGGCTGGCACCGCCAAATACGCTAATTTTCTTCATTATTGGAGTCTCCAGACTTTTGTTCATCCTGATCCCAGTTCCGGTTGTAATTTATAGCCAGTTTTGCCAGGACGGCATCCTCAAGGTCAATATTCGATACGCTGGCAAGCTGCAGCAGGTAAAGCGTCACATCCGCAAGCTCGCTTGCCAGCAATTGAGGGTCTGGGGCTTTTTCAATCCACTGGAAGAGTTCCAGGACCTCAGCAGCCTCAATGCTCAATGACAGCGCCAGGTTCTTCGGTGTTTGGGGACGCGGGCTGTCCGGCTCGTACCACCCTTTTTCCTGAACAAAACGGTTCATTTCAGCGGTCAAAGTTTTAATATCCATAACTTCAAAATTATACATGATTGTGGGACTGCCGGACGGGAAGAGCTGATTTAATGACCCTGTTTCTTCGCCAACACACCGAATGCATTCACCCGGGGAGAAACCTCGAATCCTGCTTTTCGCAACCGCTCAACGACCCCCCGACCAACACTTGCGCCATGACGGCTGTCCGGATTGCCGATGTAATGGAACAAGCGGCCGTTAGGTTTGAGGATCCGGTAAAAAGCGGCGTAAAGTTCACCGGAATAGAGCTGGCCGGCAAGACTGAACATCGGCGGATCGTGGATGATGGCATTGAAAGATTTATCCATGAAGGTGGAGATAATGTCCGCACTATCGCCGATCAACTTTTCGATTTTAGGGTTGGTGAATAATTCCTGTGACCAGGGGTTCCTCCTGCAAATAGTGAGGACGGCTGGATCCAATTCAATTGTGACGACTTCCGATGCCGTTCGGGCGGCCTGAATTGCGGTATAGCCCAGGCCGGTGGTGGTATCGAGAATTCGCCCATATGGTTTTCCCAGGGCCTTGATCTTTTGCGTTGTATCGGAATCGGGCGTTGTGTTTTTGATCCGGTGCATGGGGATACCTGAGATCAGCATCGTGGGAGCTTTGGGAGTCGGCATCAGGCTGTAATAACGATTGGTGAACCCAGAAAAGGCCTCAACCTTGTGTAAGGTGTCATCATCTAAAATATAACATCCGTTTTCATCATCATTGATCTCGGCAACCTGTTCAACCATCAGGTGCTGCCCGTCCGGCAGCATCCAATAACCCTCTTTCCGCTGCACGCTAACCGCGGACAATCCCAAATCCAATGAGAGTTGAGTTTCATTCAATGCCGTTATATCCATCAGGGGACGCGTTTGAAAATGAGAAAATATTGGTTTGTTTTGCATGGGGAGGTCAATCACCAAAGAAGAGTTCTTGCCAGATTTCCCATCTTTGTACTTCGTCAATGACTTTTGCGGGCTGTGTAGGTATGGTGTTAACAGGTTCGGATGGCGGCAGGAGAACGATTGGAATATCGCCGTCCTGAACCATGCTCGCTTCTTCTCGCGCCCACTTTTCCACGGCTTCGTCAGAGCCGGCGTTTGCAACCTTGGTTTCAAGCGCGATCCGGGTTGCTTCCAGGTTTGCAAATTCAACAATAAGAGTTTTTTCCTGGCCGCGCAGCTTGGAAAGCAGGACCATACGCTGGTTAAAGTTCATAAGCAGAACAACCAGGATGCCCACGATCACAACAACAATAAGACGCTTATCTGTCAGGATCTTTTTCATAAAGAGTTCGTCACCGGTATAGAATTTCTAAAAAGGTTACACATATTGTACCATTTTCGAGACTCGCCAGTGATTAAAACAAACCCCCCGAATATATGGGGGGTTATGCCGAAGGAGGGATTTGAACCCTCATGAGCCCAAAGCTCACTACGCCCTGAACGTAGCGCGTCTGCCAGTTCCGCCACTTCGGCGCAGGACTTTATTGTATCTAAAAACCTTGTTTTGTCAACCTTTATATGCTTTGTATGTTATTCGCGAATAAAAATTTCATGATTAAATTGCGTTTCAATAATCTTTTCTACCAGTAGACAGAAGATTGACAAGTTATCAGGTAAAATTGATTTTATCTAAGACCAATCCGAAATGATTACCGATCCCGATAAAGGAGAATGACTTGAAGAAAAGGTTCCAAACCGTCCTATGGCTTGTCATCTATTTTCTGATGGTTTTCCTTCCAATCATCCTCCTGATGATCTTACCCAGACCGCAGGGACGCGAGTTCTTCCGTGAAATAGCCGTCGCTTTGGGGTTCATGGGGATGGCTTTGCTGGGATTCCAGACGATCCCAACCTCCCGAGTAAAGTTCTTTGTGCGTTCTTTCCCGATGGACACCCTTTATAACTTCCATCACAGCCTCTCGATCTTTACCTTCCTGCTTTTACTGGCACACCCCATCCTGCTCTTTCTTAATAATCCCAACACACTGCAGCTCCTGAACCTGTTCACCACGCCCGGTCGCATTCGGGCAGCCATTTTTGCGCTCCTGGCTATGTTGATCCTGGTGATCACTTCTGTCTGGCGCGTTGTAATGAAGATCAAATACGACGGTTGGCGCTGGATGCATGATGGGCTGGCTTTCCTGGCAATCGGTCTTGGTCTTTATCACATGTTCAAGATCAATTATTACATGTCGTTGACCTCCCAGAAAGTGATCTGGCTGCTGCTGGCAGGGATCTGGCTGGCCATCCTGCTTTATATCCGGTTGTTCCGACCGATCTACATGCTCAAGCATCCCTACCGAGTTGACGAGATCATTCAGGAGCGCGGTAATTGCTGGTCTCTGAACCTCGAACCGGTGGGACATCCGGGTTTGCGCTTCAACGCCGGTGAGTTTGCCTGGATCACGACTGAATCGCCTTTCATCTTCCGCGAAAACCCATTCTCATTTGCGACCAGTTCTGCAAAACACGATAAGAAATTCGGCTTCACGATCAAGGAATTGGGGGACTTTACCCGGACGATTGGTAAATTGAAACCCGGTGATACGGTTTATGTGGATGGACCGTATGGAACATTTAGTATGGGAGACGATTTCTGCGAAGAGATGGTCTATATCGCCGGTGGGATTGGAGCCGCTCCAATCATGAGCATGCTGCGGACCCTGGCCGACCGGGGCTGCAAGAAACAACTGACCTTTTTCTATGGCAACCCGACCTGGGATTCAGTCATCTATCGCGAAGAATTAGCGGAATTAGAAAAACGATTGAACCTGAATGTTGTACATGTCCTGGAAAAACCTCCAAAGGGATGGAAAGGTGAACGCGGTTTCATAAACACCGATATCCTGAAGCGTCACCTGCCGGAGGATTATAGGGACGTCATTTATTTCTTATGCGGCCCGCTGCCAATGATCGATGCTGTGAGCCTTGCTATGGATACTTTGGATATCCACCATACCAGGGTATTCTCAGAGCAGTATGATATGGCGTAAAGGAGTAGGAAATGGATATACAACACGCGATTGAGGACTGGTTTGTTGCTGGTACGGTTATTGTATGCGTTATCCTGGCTGTCATTTTCGGTGCTGTGCAAGCCGGGTTACTGTAATTTTTTACGCCACGTTGTAAAACTAAGAGACTATCCCGACTGCAAGGGATAGTCTCTTTCCTTTTAAAGAATAGATTGAATTATCGGGGCCTGATCAAGTGGCTCATATCAAACGTGATCTGGCTTGAAAGGTCCGCAATGCTGTCATACATGATCTGGATCAAATAACGGGCGTTGTGCATGAACCCACCGGGGTCCTTAACGACCAGGTGGTAGTTGTAGGCGGCTTTAAGCAATCGCGGCGACCAGGTAGAATATCCGTTATCTGAGGTTAGTTCGCTCTCATCGGCCGTTCCATTGCCATTGGCGTCGGTAAACCAGAAGGGGTAATCAGTGCTGCTGTAGACAATCGGACTATTTAGGATATCATCGGCATATTGTTGGATGGCCTGGAGGAGAATATCGTGTACGGTATTCACTTCACCACTCACACCTTCATTTATATCGCCGTCGCCATCATAATCGGGCGTTTCCATCCGGATTTTATATACATCCACAAACTCGTGCACTTCCGGGTGACAAGCCGCACACTGTCCCGGATCAATTGCCAGTGAGTGCGGGTCGTGGCAATCCGTGCACTGCTGGTAATCCGATACATGCGGATAGAAGCCATCGTAACTCAGGCCGGGGTATTCGTAACCGATCATCACATCCGCTCCATAGCGGACCGCGCCGCCGACCTTGTAATGGACGTCCACGAACCGGAGTTGAACGCTGACTTCATCCTCGGGCAGCCCGTCTACTGCAGCGGTCACGTCCGTCCCTGCACGACGCGCCTGGTGGCATTCCACACAGTTTGCGACTTCATTTAAAACGGTGATTTCCACACCGGAAGGGAAGGTGGCCGTCTCTTTGGCGTGAGCCGCAGGACTGTGGCAGACATAACAATTGAGGACCGAGCCGATATTGGCGGGATGGTCAACTATATTGGGTGTTGAACCATCCTGGCCGAGGAAGTCTAAATAGCCATAAGCGCTGTGGCATTTGGCGCAGTTGGTCGGTATTTCAGCGGGGACATCACCATCCCAATGGGTAAATGATTCAGAGTTGAAATTCGCATGTCCGGAATCGAACCAGTTCTGGCTGATCTCCTGGACTGATTGAGCCTGGGGTTTGGGTGGTAGGGTGACCTGGCCGACAAGGATCACGACCAGCCCTCCCAGTAAGAAGAAAATCACTAGCAAAGGCCAAACAAGTTTCTTCATTTCTTCCTCTCCTCAACTGCCGGTGATTGGAAAGCCTCAGGATTAAGTTTACCGTAAAATCGCATTTCATATATCCGAACTATGAACCGAATCGAGTTTTCGGTATAATCATTGCAATTATCAGGATTAAATTGGGACGTTATGAAGCGATTACAAATACTCATTTTATTTATATTATTACTGGTATCCTCCTGCAATGGTATTCCCTCTGCCTCAAGATACACGCAATGACCGGACTCAGACGTCAGTTGCTCAAGATGCAGCCGCAGCCTCACCGGAATCTTCGCCATCTGCGACGTCCACCCAGACGACGACAATGACCATAACACCTACGCCGACCGAGATCCCACCGACACCAACGGTCACGCCGACACCCTGGACGCTGGATTCCTTTGCATCATCAACCTTATATCCGGGGGTCATCCCGGTGGAATATGTCAACGATCCCTGTACTTATTTGGAAAACCGCTGGGGTGAGGGAAAAGCTGTTCCTGGCACGATTGTTGTACCCATTATGTTTCACAGTATCCTCGCTCCCGGCAAACAGGCGACCAAGACGGAAGAGATTACTTCAGAATATTTCAACTTTTTTATGAACTATGCCAAAGAGCAGGGATTTGAAACGGTCACCACAGCAGAACTGGTGGATTTTTTGAAAGAAAACAAAGCCATCCCAAAATACTCCATGATCCTGATCCTGGACGATCGTCGTCCGGATACGCCAGGTTTGTTTATGCCGTACCTGGAAGCCAATGACTGGACCCTGACATTAGCCTGGCCAACGACCGATCAGACCTCGGAAAGTCTGTGGACAAAAATTGCAGGCTATGTGGACACCGGCCGGGTGGAAGTGCAGTCTCACGGTCACAACCACATCTACATTCAATCCTATACCCCCACGGATGTGATTGAAGAGGAAATTTACAAGCCGATCGATGTGATCAAGGAGCATTTCGGCACAACACCGCAGGCATTGATCTGGCCCGGAGGGGACTTCACTCCTGAAGCAGCGCAAATTGCCAGGGAAGCCGGTTTTGAGATTGGCTTCACAGTCTACTCCCGGGGACCTTTGATGTATAACTGGATCCCCCTGGGGGAACCGGAGCGAGCGATAGATGACCCGCTGATGGTGCTGCCGAGGGCCTGGTCTTCCGCTGCGGATGTCGCTCTCAACCAGGCAATACAGATCAGCGAAGCTGCCGAAAAACAAGCGGAGGAAGTGATGGCACAGGAGCAACTCTATTATTCACTATTCTGTCAATCAACGGAAGGCGATTGATTTTGAAGATCAAGCGTTTTATTGGCGTTCTATTCCTTTTAGCGCTCTTCTTGAGCAGCTGCTATCGCCCCGGACCGGGTGCGAAAGTCTGGCAGGCATCCGGTGTTGACAGCGGCGGCAATACCTACCTTGCGACTGCAACTGCCTCATCAGCCGGTAATTCTGAAGGTAATGCCATCCAGCCTGCCACAACGCCAACTCCGAACGACCCGATCACGCTGCCGACGCTTCGTACTGAATCCGTCCAATATACTGTTCAGGCCGGCGATTCACTGGCCAGGATCGCCTTGCATTACCAGGTCACCGTTGACCAGATCCTTCAATACAATCAGATTACCAATCCCAATCAAATTGAGGTTGGATTGGTCCTGCTAATTCCAGCACCGTCATTTGATACCACTGCATCGGCTTTCAAGATCATTCCCGATTCGGAATTGATCTATAGCCCCTCGAATGCGAATTTTGACATTGGGACTTTCGTCAATGGTTTTGACAGCTACCTGGCTTTTTATCAGGAAGAGGTGGACGGGCAGACGCTGAGCGGGATTGAGGTCCTCAAGCGGGTCGCCACGGAATACTCGATCAATCCCCGGATCTTGCTGACCGTCCTTGACTATCAGAGCGGTTGGGTCACCAAGCGAAACCCGGATAAGTCAACCCTGACATACCCGATGGGTTTCTATGACTCGTATCGCCAGGGGCTTTATTCGCAGCTTAGTTTCGCCGCCAACCTGTTGAACGAAGGCTATTATTTGTGGAAGATTGAAGCGATTAACGTCTGGACCCTTTCAGATAATACCGTTATTGAAGTGGATCCCACAATCAATGCCGGGACGGCAGGCGTACTTAACCTCATGCGTTATTTAACGACCATGTCAACCTGGGAAAATGCAACTTCTGTTAACGGCGTTTACGCAACCTATAACAGTTTCTTTGGCTATCCTTTTGATTATGCGTATGAACCGGTGATCCCGGATGATCTCACCCAGCCTGAATTGCAGCTTCCCTTCGAAGTGGGAGATGTCTGGTCCCTCACCAGCGGGCCGCACGGTGGTTGGGATTCGGGCTCTGCCTGGGCAGCACTCGACTTCGCTCCTCCCGGGGATGCATTGGGGTGTAACCCTTCAGTAAGCTGGGTTGTTGCTTCTGCACCGGGTGAAATCGTTTATTCACAGAATGGTATGGTCGTTCAGGATCTGGACGGCGACGGTGTCTGGCAGACAGGATGGTCAATCCTATACATGCATATCGGCAGTTCGGAAAGGGTTCAGGTCGGAACAATGCTGGATGCCGGAGACAAGATTGGACATCCCTCCTGTGAAGGCGGTTATTCCACCGGGACACACCTGCATATCGCCCGGCGGTATAATGGTGAGTGGATCGCAGCAGATGCCGATCTGCCATTCGTGATGGATGGCTGGGTATCGGCCGGGTATGGGGTGGAATATGACGGTTATCTGGCCAAAGGAGACCAAACTGTGGAGGCATGGGATGGGCGCTCGCCGTTCAACGCCATCCAGCGCTAGGAACCGTTACTACCAACGCCGCCTGAAAAGGACCGGTTTGTTGGTCGGATCGGCGCTGGTGCTCGCATTGGGGGTTGGCGGCGCACTTGTTTACCCTGTGCTTGCTCCGGATGTCAATACAGCCATCAGCTATTCAGCCACACAAACAATCACACCTGAAATGACCGAAGAAGCAACCCAGGCCAATGTTGTTGAAATTTCACAAACTGAAACTGAAGAAGCCAAACCCACACTGATTATTCCAACTGAAGGGCAAATCGTCCCACCCGTTGAGGACAAACATATTTTGTATTACACCATCGCCGGTGACAGCCTGAAGGTGGTAAGCCTGCATTTCGGGGTTGATATGAATGAGATCGCTTCGCCGCAACCGCTTGACCGGGAAGGGCTGCTGTCACCCGGTCAATTGCTGATCATCCCCAACGAACTGCCGGAAACCAGTTCCAAGAGCGCACTCCTCCCTGACAGCGAAGTCACCTTTTCGCCATCCACGGTGGATTTCGATGTCGAAGCTTTTGTGAATGCAGCAGGCGGATATCTTGCATCTTACACAGAAGATTTGAGTACCACTGGGGTGACGACCGGGGCGCAGGTGATCGACCGGATTGCACTGGAATATTCGATCAACCCCCGTTTGATCCTGGCTTATCTTGAATTTCGTTCCGGCTGGGTTTATGGGCAGCCAACAGGTGAACACGCCCTGGATTACCCGATGGGGTATATCAACCCGCTTAAAGACGATCTTTACATGCAGTGCGCCTGGTTTGCCAGCACTGTAATGGATGGTTATTACGGATGGCGGGAAGGCAGGACGCTGATCGTCAACTTTGACGATGGACAGGTGATCCGTCTGGCACCGGAACTGAATGCCGGCACGGTCGGGTTGATGCATGTCTTTGCGGCGCTGTACGATTACGATCACTGGTCGCAATTGCTTTACGGCGAGGATAATTTCTTTGACTTCTTTGAATCGATGTTCGGGAATCCCTGGATAAGAGCACAGGCGGTTGAACCTTTGATCCCGGCCGATACCGTCCAGCCTGAGATGATCCTGCCTTTCGAGATCGGGCGCTTGTGGGCATTCACGGGCGGCCCGCATGCAGCCTGGAGTGCAGCAGACGTTTGGGCTGCGTTGGATTTCGCTCCTGCCAGCGGTGAAACAGGCTGTCATGACTCGGATGCCTGGGTGGTTGCCTCGATACCCGGATTGATCGTACGTTCCGGGACAGGTGTTGTGGTCATAGATATGGACGGTGATGGGCATGAACAAACCGGCTGGACACTGCTTTACTTACATATCGCGACCAGGGATCGAATTCCGATCGGAACCTGGGTGGAAGTCGGTGACCGGATTGGACATCCTTCCTGTGAAGGTGGACGTGCAACGGGGACTCATCTGCATATGGCCCGGCGATACAATGGCGAATGGGTGCCTGCGGATGGTCCGTTACCGTTTACTTTAAGTGGGTGGGTGGCAAAGGCTTCGACCTCGGCCTATCAGGGCTGGCTGATCCAGGACGATCAGATCATTTATGCCAATACGGCCAGTACCATTGAAACCCAAATCAGGCGTGAAAATTAACCAAATCTTCACACCATTGAAGTAAAATCAGCCCAATTAAATTTAATTTTGATTAACTGGACATTTTCAATCGGACAGAGTATGCTTTCTTTTTATTTGGTCTGATTTATTGGTTATATTGAAGCCAAATTATTTAGTCTGGCTTTTACAGAAAACCCCATGACTGGTATGATTCGAAAAATTATTTATCCACTGATCTCCATATTGCTGCTGGTGAGCGCTTGCTCCCCGACCATGCAGCCCACAATGATCTTCCCGACCGAGGAAGCGGATATTGTCGCGGAAGAAGTCACGGAGATGACGCCCTATCCGACCCGCCCGGCGTATAACCCCGGACAACTGGTGGATTATATCGCCCAAACGGGTGACACCCTTCCGGCGCTTGCCGCCCGGTTCAACACGACCATTAAGGAAATCAGGGACGCGAACCCGATCATCCCACCCGATGCGACCACCATGCCGCCTGGGATGCCGATGTCGATCCCGATCTATTACCGCGCCCTCTGGGGAACACCTTACCAGATCATCCCGGACGCTGTCTTTGTGGACGGACCGGAGGCGTCTGCGTTCAATACCGCGCAGTTCATCAATCAGCAGCAGGGTTGGCTGAACAGCTACCATGCCTGGGCGTTCCAGGGTACTCATACTGCAGCGGAGATCGTTAATTACGTGGCGATCAATTACTCCATCAGCCCCAAGCTCCTGCTGGCTCTATTGGATTTTCAAAGCGGCGCTTTTTCGCAGCCTTCGATCTCGGCCAACGCGGAGGTGAACCTGCTTGGCCTCGAATCAGCCTATTGGACCGGCGTATATCTCCAGCTTTCTTACGCCGCGAACATCCTGAATGACGGTTATTACCGCTGGCGTGATGGTGACCTGATTGAATTTGAACTGCTGGATGGTACGCTGGTCAGGCCCGATCCCTGGCAAAATGCAGCCACTGTTTCACTGCAATATTTCTTCTCCAAGATGCTGGTCGGTGACGATTATCAGGTCGCCATTGGACCGGATGGATTCATCCAAACTTATCAACGTCTTTTCGGTGATCCATGGACTGTGGAGCCCCATATTGCCGGTTCATTAAAGCAGCCGGACTTGGCGCTGCCTTATGTGAATAACATTGCCTGGGCCTTCACCGGCGGTCCGCACACCGGCTGGGGCAGCTTGCAGCCCTGGTCTGCGCTGGATTTCGCGCCGCCTTCCGATACGACCGGGTGCTATCCGGCTTCCGTCCCAACCACCGCTGTCGCAAGCGGCGTGGTCGTTCGGGATGGGGAAGGTGTGCTGGTGCTGGACCTGGATGGTGACGGTGATGAACACACCGGCTGGGTGATCTTCTATTTGCATATTGCCAATGAGGGCCGAGTGCCTGTGGGTACGGTTGTCGAGACCGGTGATTATCTGGGGTATCCCTCCTGCGAAGGTGGTCACTCCACCGGCACGCATATCCATATCGCCCGGAAATACAACGGCGAATGGATCAGCGCCAGTGGGGTGCTTCCATTCGTACTTGATGGCTGGCAGCCGCTCAGCGGTGACGATGCTTATTCTGGCTACTTGGTCAAGGGTGACCTGACCGTGATCGCCAACACGAACCCGGATAACCACAGCACCATACCGGTGGATGGAATGAAATAAGAATTTTGAGGTTAGGTATTAGGTAATAGGAATTAGGAAAAGAACGAGGCGCTGTGAGGCGCCTCGTTTTGTGTTTTTACATAACTTTCTGTTTGTTTGATCTTACTGCAGGTACGACCAGGGATTGACCGCTGCGCCACTCAGTCGTAATTCAAAATGCAGGTGAGGTCCGGTGGAGTTACCGGTACTGCCCATGGAAGCGATTAATTCGCCTTTGACGACGTTTGAACCGCATGGAAGCAGGGAGTTATCCAACAGGTGGCCGTAATAGGTTTGCCAACCGCCGTCGTGGTCAATGACGATCAGATTACCGTAGCCCCGGTCTGACCAGCCCGAATAGATGATCACGCCTGAATCAGCGGCATAGATCGGGCTGCCGAAATCGCCATCGAAGTCCAGACCGTTATGGACGGGCGGGTTGTAGTCATAACCGGATAGATAATGAGCGGTCGTCGGCCAGGTGAAAGTGCCGGTGCCGATATTGCCGTAAAGAATACCGCTGCATGCGCCGGGGCCAAGGTAAGAATTACCGGAGAGTTCTTCACCGCGGGCTGGTATCCAGGATGTGTTTGGACGGGTGCCGCCCGGTACGAATAACATTGTACCAGCAGCGATATTTGGGAGAGACCAATCGCCGAGTGTATTGATGTCCAGGTTGTTTAGTGGGTAGTTGACGATGTCTTCAGGGGTTACACTAAAATAACTTGATACACCATTGAGACCGTCACCTGTAAACCACATATACATGGCGCCGTCATCAGGTGGGACCAATACCTCATTTCCGGGGTAAATGGCATCCGGCATTTCTCCCAGGATGTACCAGTTGGTCCAGAGAATGGTTTCCGGCATCAGCCCATATTTTTCCGCGATATCGAAAATCGTATCGCCTTCCTTGACGATGTAGGTGATGTAATCTGTCCGCTCTTCCACTTCAGCAGAACTGGTTGCCGAGACTTCAAATGTGGCAATCACTTCCGGCAGGCGGACAAGGCCATTGGGTTCATTTTCAGTGGTAAATGAAGGCGTCGCCAGGTCTGCGGGCATCACCGCTTGGGTTGGTGTGGCCGTTGGGGTTGGCTCAGGTGTGATGGCTGTCGCATGGACGATCAGCGAGCCAACACCCCAGACCGCCAGGACGATCACAATGGCGGTGACGACGTACATCCCGATTTTCAGGACGGCAGGGTTTTGGAAAAAACCAGTTGTTTCCTGGGATTGTGTAGGTTCTTCAACAGGAGTTTCTTCCTGCAAAAGGTCAATGTTCTCAGTATTTTCGGAGGATTCTTGTGATTTGGCCATAATTTTTCTCCTGAGGCATGATAACATGAAAAAATTGAAAGTCAAGCGCGCCAAAATGAGAAAATAGTGCTTTTTTCATGCCGGGGAAACGTGATCAAAAAAGGAGATTATTCAAGCGGCGTTTGAAAATACTCATCGTGGATGCTGGTCAGGTCTACATCTGTGTGCGCTTGCAGCATTGACCAGAAATCAGCACCGGTGGCAATTTCATAGCGATAAGTTTTAACGTAATCCTTCAGGAAACCGAAAAAGGCAGAATCACCGATCGCATCCCGCACATCCTGAAGGAAATGAGCGCCGTTGAGGTAAACGCTGTCACGGTATTCATCATAACCACCATCAAGATAGATCGTTTTATCCACCCAACCATAAGGCGCATATCCATCAACCCGGTTATCCCACCACCACTGGACGAGATCGGGGTAGTACCGTTCGTAATAGAGGACTTCTGAATAAGTTGCCAGAGATTCGTCAAGCCAGGGTTCCATAGCCTGGTTGTTACCAACCATACTGAAGAACCATTGGTGTGAGGTTTCATGCGGTGTAATGATCGCCAGGTTGGATTGGGGTGAATCGTTATAGAACATATAAAAACCACGGCTCAGCAGGACCAAACCGTCAAACTCCATGCCATGCAGGAAATCCGCTTCCACAACGCTGAGTAAACCTTTATCGAGTGGTCCATAGAGGTCGCTGTAGACCTCGATAGCCTGTACGGCAATATCAGCTGCCGCCTCACCAGCGACGGCTTCTTCCGGGAAGGTATAGGAAAGGACTTTGATCCCGTTCACCTCACGTTCCGCAATATGGTAGATATCGCTGATGGAGATTGTGAACGTTCGAGCGAGATGCATCTGGTAATGCAGGACGTTATCGGTTTCCTCCGGAATCACCCCAGCGGCAATTTTCATGTTCTCTCGCCGGTCTGTGAATTGGAGGGTTACATCGAAATCGGCCGCTTCAAAGACCTGGTGTTCGCCAACGATCATGCTGTTGACCAATGAGATGTCATATACCAGCCAGCCCTGCTGTTCATCATAAGGCGGGATAGTGGGGAACCAGTATGACAGGTTGAGCTGTCGTCCGGTTTGACCGAAGACGCCTTCCCGGTCCGGCATATACAATTCATATTCATGGACGATCTCGATCTTTTCGCCAGGCATCAGAGGCGTTGCTAAAGGGATCCTGATCCGATGGCCTTCCCAGGTATATTCCAGAGGTGTGAAGCTGCCGGCCAGGTGGATCGATTTTGTATAAATCGCCTGGAAAATGGCAGGATAAACGATGAAGACCATATCATTGATCGGTACGGTGGTCTTATTGGTATAAACCGAGCGGCTTGTCACCGTGATAAAGCGGTTATAATAATTGATTGTTAAGTCCACGAAATATTGGGTCTGCTGACCGTTCAAGGGCAAGGGCGTAGGGGTCGGTGTCGGGCTGGCCGTCGCTGTCGGAGAAGCCGTAGCCGTTGGAGAAGGTTCCAAAGTCGGCGTGATTGTAGGAGATTGAGCTGATTTTGCGCCCTGTCCACAGGCTGATAATAATCCGGTCACAAGTAAGAAAAGGATCAGAAATTTTCGCATAGATTTAATCATAGGGATTTTCCTGGATTTCATTCTGTCATCCGATTCTACCAGATTTGGCATAAGATGGCTTTTGCGTATTTTATGACCAAATTAAGGATTGAAAAGCACCTGAGTAAGCTTATCATAGTTCATTCTGTAAGGGCAAAGCGATGGCACCAAAACCCAAAGGCATGAAGGCATTCTTTCTGATCTGGTTTGGCCAGGTCTTTTCGATGATCGGGTCCGCCATGACCAGTTTTGCAATGGGCATTTGGGCCTGGAACAGGACCGGTCAGGCCACACCTTTGGCCCTGGTTGGTCTGTTTTCTTTTGCTCCTGTTGTGATCATTTCTCCCTTTGCCGGCGTGTTGGTGGACCGCTGGAACCGAAAGTGGGTGATGTTCTTCAGTGACATCGGCGCAGGGTTGATGACCGTGACCATCTTCATCCTGATGATCACCGGAAGACTGGAGATCTGGCACCTCTATATCACCGGTGCGATCAGTGGGATATTTGGCGCGTTCCAGTGGCCGGCATATTCGGCCGCGATCTCGTTGATGGTGTCCAAGAAACAATATGCCCGGACTAGCGGGATGATCTCGATGGCCGAATCCGGTGTCGGCATCACAGCCCCAATCCTGGCCGGTTTCCTGATCCCCCTGATCGGTGTCAATGGGATTATTGCGATTGACCTTGCGACTTTAGTGATTGCCCTTGCTTTTTTGCTGATGGTATTCATTCCCGAACCGGAACGAAAACCTCGGGACAAGACCTCGGGGGCGTTCTTCCGGGAACTGGCGTTTGGCTTTAAATATCTTTTTGACCGGACAAGCCTGCTTTATTTACAGTTGGTATTCTTGCTTGGTAACTTCTTTGCTACGATTGCCTTCACGCTTATGGCGCCGATGATCCTGGCATCCACCGGCGGTCAAAGCGCAATTCTCGGGTCGGTTCAATCCATAGGTGCGATTGGCGGCCTGTTAGGAGGGATTGCCCTGACAGTCTGGGGTGGCCCGAAGAAGCGGATCAATGGGGTGTTGATCGGCTGGATCGTCAGCGGGATTGGTTTGTTCTTCATGGGATTAGGAAGGTCGCTTCCATTCTGGCTCGGCGCCAATCTGCTGATGATGGTTGTCTTACCCATTGTGAATGGGTCAAACCAGGCAATCTGGCAGGCCAAGACCGCCCCGGAAGTCCAGGGTCGAGTCTTTTCCGTCCGGCGGCTGGTCGCGCAGGTCACAGCGCCGCTCTCAATGGCTGTTGCCGGTCCATTAGCTGATAAACTGTTTGAACCCGCCATGACCAACCCCGGAACCTGGTTGAGCAAGGTTCTGGGGCCGATATTTGGGACAACATCCGGTTCAGGGATGGCGATCGTGATCGCAATCAGTGGTATACTCGTGATTAGCGTAGGTCTTGGGGCGTATCAAAACAGACTGATTGTTAACGTTGAAGAGCTCATACCCGATCATGACGAAAGCTGAAGACTATTTTTAATGGCAGAGACTGGTAATCCGCGTAAACTCGCCGAAAAACGGCCGCACAACATCACCGCGTTTGTGATCATCTGGCTGGGACAGTTCGTCTCGATGGCCGGATCCTTCATGACCAGCTTCGCCCTGGGAATTTGGGCCTGGGAAAAGACCGGCTCCGCTCAGGCGCTGGCAATGGTCGGCGTTTTTACCTATGCGCCGCTGATCATTGTGACTCCTCTGGTCGGAGCGTTGGTGGATCGCTGGAACCGAAAATTAGTGATGATGCTCAGCGACCTGGGAGCGGTGCTTTCCTCAGTAGTGATCTTTTTACTCTATACTTCAGGCAGACTGGAAATCTGGCATATCTATGCCGCTACTGCCTTTGCCAGCGCTTTCCAGGCATTCCAATGGCCGGCATATTCCGCTTCGGTCACCTTGATGGTGCCGAAGAAGCATTACAGCCGAGCCAGCGGGATGATCAGTATGGTGGAAAGCACTTCCAACATCATTGGGCCGGTCCTGGCAGGGGCGTTGATCGGGGTGATTGGTGTCAAAGGGATCTTACTGATCGATATTACAACATTCTTTGTTGCGATCTTTACCTTACTGATCGTGGTTGTGCCTCAGCCTGTGATTAACAAGGTAAAATTTACGCTCCAAAGCTTTTGGCAGGATACGACCTTTGGTTTTCGATATATTTTCGCACGTCCCGGACTGCTTGGGCTTCAACTTGTGTTTTTCAGCGCAAATTTCATGACTGTGATTGGTTGGGCGGTGATCTCACCGATGGTTCTGGCACGCACCGGAGACGCGCAGCTTCTGGGCTTCATAGAAAGCTTTGCTGCGGTAGGGGGATTGGTCGGCGCGGTCTTCCTGACACTTTGGGGTGGGCCGAAACGGTTGGTAAACGGGATCTTGCTGGGCTGGATGCTTAACGGTCTGCTTGGCCGGTTCTTGATGGGTGTCACCCAGCAGTCCTGGATATGGATGGTTTCGGTCTTCCTGCTGGCGTTCTTCATGCCAACCATCAACGGCAGCAATCAGGCACTCTGGCAGAAGAAAGTCCCACCTGACCAACAGGGACGGGTTTTTACGGTGCGACGGTTCATCGCACAGATCACTATCCCTATCTCCATGGCGCTATCCGGATGGCTGGCGGATAATGTGTTTGAACCGGCGTTTACATCATCTGAGGGTTGGGGAACGAGATTGTTTTCCGGTTTGGTCGGGACCGGACCCGGCGCGGGATTAAGTCTGATGATTGCGATCAGCGGCATCATGGTCACGCTGGTGGGATTGGCCGGTACATTCTCCGGCGCAATCCGGAATGTGGAAGCGCGCTTACCGGACTTTGACCTTGAAGAAAGTCAGAGCGAACCGGTACGTTTTGAATTTGATGGAGAGGAAAAGATCGATTAATCGATTTGATTGATCGTGATCTTATGGGTGATCTCAACTGTTTTACTGAGCATCGCCTGGGCGGGACAATATTTCGTCTCGGATAACATCACGGCTCGTTCGACCGCTTCCGGGTCGATGTTCTTCCCGGTAACAATATATTCCAAAATGATTTTAGTAAAGACTTTAGGGTGCTGATCTGCACGTTCGATTGCTGCCGTGACTTCAAAGTCGGTTACTTCCTGCCGTTTCTTAGTTAAAATGGAAATCACGTCCATGCCCGTGCAGCCGACCAGCCCAATCGCCAGCAATTGTAATGGACGGAACCCTGCTTCATGACCACCGACTTCCTTTTTCGTGTCGAGAGGAATGAGAAATCCTTCTTCATTCGCGCCAACAAATGACATATCGCCTTCCCAAACAACTTTTGCGTGCATGAATAAGTTCCTTTCTGACCTCGCACGGAGGTCGATACCCGTGGTATTATCAGGTGCAGGCACCTGTTTCTTTAAGGCCACAAACGGGACAGATCAATTGTAATAGACTATCATAATCTATAACGCCCGTATTGCACCGGGGGCAAATACTACCAGGCCGCAAACTTTTTCCGGGATGAAGGTCGCAGATAGAAGATGACTCTGGTGGGGGAGTTGGTTTTTGCTGAATGAGAGGGTCAGTCCGGATCGACATAATCTTCCAGGTCAAGACAGGAAAGCAATCGCTGCCGGGCTTCAGGTGTTAGGGTGGTTTCTTCGCCATCCTCCTGGTAAAGCTGGATCGTTTTCTTGAGCGTGTTAACCACAACCCGGCAATTTGTACAGGTCTTGAGGTGTGATTCGATATCGCTGCAAAGTGAGGAATCAAGTTCCCCATCCACATAGCTGTTCAGGTTTTGTATCATTTCCTTGCAATCCAAATCATGTAGGTGCATCATAAGCTTTCCTTCGCCATCCGATTGGCAAAATAATCACTCAATTCTTCTCTTAGCTGCATCCTCGCCCGCATCAGCCTGACTTTCAAGGCTGATTCGCTGATACCAAGGGATTCTGCAGCATCTTCTGTGGATAAACCTTCCACATCCCTCAGCATAAAAGCTGCTCGATTGGAATCGGAGAGTTTCATCGCCGCGCTCTGAAGGTGTTGGCGTGTTTCTCCGGAAAGTAATTCTTTCTCCGGCAGGCAGCACCAATCAATGATTTGAACCGGTATGACATCACCTTCGTCCGTCTCAATACCTTCATCAATATCGGTAACGCCATCTTTCCTTTTCCGCAGCAGCATGAGCGCTTCATTGGTGGCAATCCGGTAAAGCCAGGTGGATATCTTCGATCGGCCTTCAAAGGTATCGATATGGTTGAGGGCTTTGATGAATGTCTCCTGCATCACATCTTCAGCATCCTGCTCGCTGCCGGTCATCTTTAGAGCCAACCGGTAAATATGGTCTGAATTCTGATTGACCAGCATGGCAAAAGCATGCTTATCCTTCCTGCGCAGGGCATCAAGATCAATTGTTTCTTGAGATGTGTTTTCATTCATTGGATGAATTCCGGGTTGGGTTGGTTACATTCAATCAATGTATTCAAGAGAGCGGCCATGTCGGCAGGACATCAAAATTTGATGAACTGAAATCACTCTTGATGTAATGGTAGTATCCCGCGCCGGCGATCATGGCGGCGTTATCCGTGCAGAGCGATAGCGAGGGGATATGGACCGGCCGTTTACTTTCGGCCATCATCCGTTCACGCAGCCTTTTATTCGCAGAAACGCCGCCTGCTACGATGATTTCGTTGACATCGAATTCGTCAGCGGCCATCAGAGTTTTTTCCACCAGCACGTCCACAACCGCTGCCTGGAAGCTGGCCGCCAGATCTTCGATTGGCAGGTGGCGCCCCTGCGCCTGCAGGGTTTCAGTCATACGCAGTACGGCTGTTTTGACCCCGCTGAAAGAGAAATCCCAGGTGTCTTCAAGCATGGCGCGGGGGAAGGTGAAGGCTGTCGCACTGCCGGTATGGCTGGCTTTTTGGATGGAAGGCCCGCCCGGATAAGAAAGGTCCAGCAACCGGGCGACCTTATCGAAAGCTTCCCCTGCCGCATCATCCAGGGTGCCGCCCAGGCGTTGGTATTGCAGATGGTCTTTCACCAGGACCAGTTCGCTGTGCCCACCTGAAACCAGCAGGGCCAGGATCGGGAAGCGGGGGGCCTGATGAGGCGAGGTATTAGCCGGGTAGAGCCAGGCTGAATAGATGTGTCCCTCAAGATGGTTGATGCCGATCAAGGGTTTGCCGGTCGCCAGGGCGAGACCTTTAGCCATGTTCACACCGACCACCAGCGAGCCGGCCAGGCCGGGACCACGGGTGACGGCGATGGCGTCGATGTCCTGAATGTCCAGATGGGCTTGCTGGAGCGCCTGTTCCACGATGGCGTAGATCGCTTTGACATGCTCACGGGATGCCAGCTCCGGGAAGACGCCGCCATATTGGGCATGCAGGTCGATCTGGCTGGCGACCACACTGGATTGGATCACCCGACCGTCACTGACTACGGCTGAAGCGGTCTCATCGCAGGAAGATTCGATTCCAAGGATCCTTGCAGTTGGGAGTGCCATCGTTCTCATCCCCTTTCCTTCATCGGTAAAATGAGGTCCATGGGATAATCCACGAACTTCTCGAACTTGCCCTCGGTTGTGACATAATAGGTATCTTCCAGCCGAACGCCCATACCCTTATCCGGGTAATACAACCCGGGTTCGATTGTAAACACTGAACCGGGGACGAGTGCATTGGTTGGGTCATCTGGGCGGCTGAACCAGGGTTTCTCGTGGATGTTCAACCCCACGCCGTGACCGAGGGAATGAACATAACCGGATTCCACAGCCGGGTCCTGACGGGTGGTGGTGTGACCCTGCGCTTCGAAGAGTTCGCAGGTGCGCTCCTGGAACTTAGCAGCATTCACGCCAGCCTCAAGTTCCGAAACGACCTGGTGGTAAACAGCTTTGACCTGGTCGTAAAGTGACTGGACTTCAGGGGGGGCATATCCCAGGCACCAGGTGCGAGTGAAGTCATAGAAATAACCGCCGCCTTTTTCACAGGGGAAGATATCATAGACAATGGTCTGTCCCAGGCGGATCGGGTCGGTCGGTGTCCCATTACTATGGGGAACGCCCGCGTCGCGGCCGATGGCAAAAATCGTATCTTCGGGGTTTTCGGCGCCCAGTTCAGCCAGCCACAGATTGATCTTGGCTTTGACGTCGCCAATTGTGAGCGGTGTACCATCCGGTTTAACCAGAACCTCATTGACCACGGGATGATCGGTGAGGAAAGCCGCGGTCCGGGAAACGACCGTCACCACAACCTCTCCCATTGCGCGTATCCGTTCGATCTCGTTTGAATCCTTGGTTGCCATCGCCTGCAACAACACCGCATCTTCCGTATCTCCTTTGAAAGTGAGATAAGGCAGAAGTTCCTGCAGTTTGTTGACCAGACTATAATGTTTTCCGACTTCTGAGCGGCCGTAAAGCAGGACGGTTCCTTCGGTTACCCCGGCTTGTTCAAAAACCTTCTTATAGAGCAGCGCCTGCGCTGTGAGACGGTTCCCCTGTGCTTCTGCCAGCCGTTCCTTCAAAGGAAATTGGGTGTAATTCAAAGTCTGCAGACCGGTCCTGGCTGCCTCATCCCGTTCCATCGGTGCATGACAAAGCAGCATCGGCTTGCCAAGCGGTTTGACGACATCCGCCTGGGTCATATGCCCGCCGCCGGTCAGGTAAACCATTGCCGGGTTGTGCTGCGCCGGTCCGGTCACCCATAAGGCATCTGCTTGATTGTCTTTGAGGAGTTGGTCTAGATCGGATTTCATTTAATTTTGCCTCGCAGTTGATTTTCGTGATGATTACTTAAGTTTACTTTACCCAGCCTGGTTTTCCCAGACTTCCCGGATATTGCGCAGGAGAGCCGCTTCCTGTTCAGGAAGGATGGTTCGGGGATCAAAAAGGACCCGGTCATCCACGATCCGGGCGATGACGGGTGGGTGTGAATCCCGCAGTGACCGCAGGAATGAATCAGGTTTTGAAGGAGTGAGCGCGAAAAGGAAAGTCGGCATTTCTTCGGTCGGCAGACTGCCGCCGCCCACCGTGGAGAACCCGGCTTGAACTTCGCCAAAACCCAGGTAAGTGTGCCAGTTTTCGACCGTCTCCTGGAGGGAGTCTAATGGAGTGCTGATCATTTTCCAGATCGGGATTTCGGTTTCCGCTTCATTTTTAAGGTAATGCATCAGGTTCGCACTGACCCCGGAGAGGGTGAGCTTTCCGGCGCGCAGCGCACGTGCCAGGGGGTGTTGCTTGACCTTTGCCAGCAGTTCCTTGCTGCCGATGATGATCCCCGCCTGGGGACCGCCAATCAGCTTATCGCCGGAGAAGCAGACCAGGTCACAGCCGGCATCCAGTGATTCCTGGATGGTTGGTTCGTGCGACAGGCCAAATTGAGTGGTATCCAGCAGCGCGCCGGATCCGAGGTCATGGACAACCGGCACACCATGATGGTGCGCGGCTGTCACAATTTCTTCAAGTGAGGGTTCGCTGTGGAAGCCGATCAGTTTAAAGTTGGAATGGTGGGCGATCAGCACCAGCGCGACTGGACCTTCTTCCAATGCAGCCTCAAAATCATGCAGGTGCACCCGGTTGGTTGTACCGATTTCTACAAGTTTTGCACCGCTCTGGCGCATGATGTCGGGGATGCGGAAACCGCCGCCGATCTCAACCAGTTGGGTGCGGGACACCAGGACATTCTTCCGGTTCGCCAGAGCGGAGAGCACCAGCATGACCGCACCGGCATTGTTGTTGACGACAAACCCGTCTTCCACACCGGTGAGCAGTGACAGGAGCTGTGCGGCATGTACTGACCGCTTTCCGCGCTTTCCGGTTTCGAGGTTGAATTCCAGGTTGGAATAACCGGTCCCAATCTCAGCAATGGCGTTCCGGGTGGCCTTGCTAAGCGGCGCACGACCCAAATTGGTGTGCAGGATCACGCCGGTGGCGTTGATCACAGGAACCAGAGAAGGAGAAGTCCAGTCTTCCAATTGATCGTGGATCATTCTGAGGATCTCATCATGAGAGGGGATCGGTTCATCTCTCTTCAGCGCTGCCTGACGGATTTCTTCCAGAACGGCTCGAATTGCTTCAAGGGTAAAAGGGCGGCCGAAGGAGTTAATGATTTCCCGGCTCTCATGTGAAAGAAGCAGTTGATCAACTGAAGGTAATCGGCTCAGATCAGGCATCGTAATGATTGGGAGTTGAAATAGGATTCAAGTGATGGCTCAGCGGTTGGGGTTCCAACGGCTGCGTTCAAACAGGCGTAAAAGGAATTCGATCAAAACGAAAACACACGCCAGGATCAAGGCCAAACCGGTGGTCAGGACCCGGCCGAGCTGGAGCCAGGCGACCGTGCTGCCGAAAACGCCCACCCAAAGCGCCTGGCGGACGATGACCAGGCCATCAACCGGTGGGTCGCTGGGGAATCGTTTATTGAGGAAATACACCAGGGGCAGAACCGGACCGGTCAGGGCGAGAACACCGAGGAAGAAGAACAGCCAGCGCGGCCCCAGAGTGGGTACTGTACCGCGAACGACAAGCAGTAATCCGACCCAGCCTGACACGGTCAGGACGATCGAAAGGGGTAAGTAGCTGGTTAAGAATTTGAACAGGCCGTTTTTCATTTAATTTCCTTAATTTCTTATTGTAACGCATTAATGCCCGGCATTCACCTCTTTTCTGATGAAAATAATTTATCAAAAACAGAAATCCCGAAGGGAATGGGGTAGAATGGAGCCGAAATAGTGTGAACCGGAGAATGGAATGACAAATAAAAAACTGGCGGTTGATATCGGGATGACCAATATCGACCTTGCTTTGAAAACCAACAAAGGTCTGACATTGAAAATGCTTGCCAACCAGCATCAAAGCGCGGCGGATCAGGTGCGCCAGGCGTTTAGCGCTGTTTCCGATGAACTGATGACAGGAATGACCATCGGAGTTACAGGCGGCCGGTACCGCGACCTGCCGGAAACGTTGGACGGGTATATCATCCGAAAGGTTGATGAAATCCATGCTGTGGGAGTGGGCGGTTTATCGCTGGCTGGGTCAGATGCCGGTTTGGTGGTCAGCGCCGGGACTGGTACGGTGATGGTCGCAGCCCGTAAAGGTGACGTGCATCATGTGACCGGTTCGGCGGTGGGCGGCGGGACGTTATTGGGACTGTCCAAACTGATCCTTCATACCGATGACGTCCATGAGATTGACCGGCTGGCACTGGCGGGGGATGCATCCAAAGTGGATATCATGCTGACTGAGGCAGTGGGCGGCGGGGTGGGACGCCTGCCGGCTGATGCGAACGCCGTCAACCTTGGTAAGCTGGACGGAGAGAACGAATTTTCGCCTGAAAACCTGGCTGCCGGATTGGTGCGGATGGTAGCGCAAGTCATCGCGGTGATTGCGATCAACGCTTCCAATGCCGAGGACCTGGAGGAGATCATCCTGATCGGGCATTTGGTGGACCTTGCTGCTATCCGCCGGGAGATCACATTGGTGGGCGAATTCTACAAACGACGCTTCATCATTCCCGAGAATCCCGGGTTTGGCACGGTGATGGGAGTGTTGGAGACGATGATGTGACCGATTTTCATGTAAGTGGTCGAAATTTATGATATATGACCTTCAATTCTTTCCATCCTGATTGCTTCGCTGGCACCTTTCTCTTATAAACAGGGGAAGGGTAAATTTGTAAGTTACGCTTGGCTTTTTACCTTTATTCCCCATCCACCATTCACCGTCCCTCAAATTGACTTTCATTTCTTAATGTGATAGACTTTGTCTAATTGGAAAACTCATCGAGAGAGGTGGAGGGACCGGCCCGTTGATACCTCGGCAACCACGATCTATGATCGCAGGTGCCAACTCCGGCAGACCCCGTCAGCGGGTAGATCTGGAAGATGAGGTGAAGTTACCAAAAAGGTATCATGCGCCTCTCATCCACTGAGAGGCGTTTGGTTTAAAAAGACCGGGAAGGATTTTTATGCCTGCAAGCGATAAACAGTTCACCAATCGGCGTTACCTGGATGCCATCGATCACGGTGTCATCCTGTTCGACGGTGCAATGGGCACCAACCTCGACCGGCAGCACCTGACCGTTGAAGATTTCGGTGGTGAACGCACGGCGGGGTGCAATGATTACCTGGTGATCACAAAACCGTCGGCAGTTGAAAAGGTCCATCGCAGTTTTTTGGAGGCCGGATCGGATGTGATCGAGACGGATTCCTTCCGGGCAAACCGGTTAACCCTGGCTGAGTTTGGGTTAGGGGAGCGCACCTTGGAAATTAATCGTGCAGCAGCCAGCCTGGCGCGCCGAGTCGCGGACGAATACACCACACTTGAAAAACCCCGCTTCGTAGCAGGGTCCATGGGCCCCAGCGGTAAGCTGATCTCAACCGAAGATCCCGAAATGTCCAATATCCGTTTTGAAGACCTGGTAGACATCTTCCGGGAACAGGCTGTCGGATTGATCGAAGGCGGGGTTGACCTGCTGTTGATCGAGACCTCGCAGGATATCCTTGAAGTTAAAGCTGTGATCCAGGGGATCAAAGCCGCATTTGAAGAGACAGGTGAAGTGCTCCCTATTCAGGCTCAGGTGACTCTGGACACCACCGGCAGAATGCTTCTGGGGACCGATATCGCCGCAGCCCGGGCGATCCTCGAAGATATGGGGATCGATGTGATCGGCCTGAACTGTTCGACCGGCCCGGATTACATGCGTGAACCAATCCGCTACCTGACCGAAAATGCCACGATCCCGGTTTCCTGCATCCCGAATGCGGGGCTGCCATTGAACGTGGATGGCGAAGCGGTCTACCCGATGGAACCGCAGCCCTTTGCCGACCTGCTGCTGGAGTTCGTTGAAGAATTCGGCGTGCGGGTGGTGGGCGGCTGCTGCGGTACTCGTGAAGACCACATCCGGTTGATCAATAAAGGGCTGGACCGGTCCCGTGCCAAGCCACCACAGCCTGTTGAAGAGCCCATGCTGGCTTCACCAGTCCAGGCGGTTGCCATGAAGCAAGTGCCGCCGCCGTTCCTGATCGGGGAAAGGCTGAATACCCAGGGGTCACGCAAGTTCAAACGGCTGATCATGGATGAAGATTACGACGGGATTATTGAGATGGCCCGCGCCCAGGTGGATAACGGTGCGCATGGGTTGGATATTTGTGTGGCGCTCACCGAACGCTCGGATGAAGACCAGTTAATGCGAAAAGTGGTCAAGAAACTAGCCAATGCAGTCCCAGTCCCGCTGGTGATTGACTCGACGGAAGTGGAAGTGATTGAAGCCGCACTTGAGGCCAACCCCGGGCGCAGCCTGATCAATTCCACCCACCTGGAATCCGGCCCGGAAAAAGCGGGCAGGATTTTCTCCCTGGCAAAACGGTTCAACGCCGCGGTGATCGTTCTGACGATTGATGAGAACGGGATGGCGAAGCGCGCTGACCATAAATTGGAAGTGGCTAAGCGAATTTATGACCTGGCCGTCAATCAATATGGATTGCAGCCCCAAGACCTGGTCTATGATGCCCTGACCTTCACCCTGGCGACAGGTGACCCGGAATTGGAAGATTCGGCCATCCAGACTCTGGAGGGGATCCGCCGGATCAAAGCAGCCCTGCCCGGTGTGCTGACTTCTCTCGGCGTGAGCAATGTCTCATTCGGGCTTTCCCGGCCTGCTCGGGCGGTGTTGAACAGTGTCATGCTGTATCACGCGGTTGAAGCCGGGCTGGATATGGCGATTGTGAACCCGGCCCACATCAAACCTTACGCTGAAATCCCTGAAGAGGAACGCAAGCTGGCCGAAGACTTGATCTTTAATAAGGACAGCCAGGCTCTCTCTCGGTTGATCGATTATTTCCGGTCCGTGGAAGACAAAGGTGAGGACGAACAGAGCAGCCAGATTGACCTCTCTGTTATGTCACCCGAGGAACGCCTGCACTGGCGGATCCTCCACCGGCATAAGGCCGATGTGGAAGTGGATATTGACCTGCTGCTCAATAAGGACCCGGACCGGCCTAAATCCGAAACCGCGGTAGAGGTCCTAAATGAGGTCCTGCTGCCGGCTATGAAGGACGTTGGTGACAAGTTTGGCGCAGGAGAACTGATCCTGCCTTTCGTGCTGCAAAGCGCTGAAGTGATGAAGATTGCTGTTTCCTACCTGGAGAATTTCCTTGAAAAGAAGGAAGGCACGACCAAGGGGAAACTGGTCCTGGCGACGGTTTATGGGGATGTCCACGATATCGGCAAGAACCTGGTCAAGACGATCCTTTCCAATAATGGTTATACCGTGGTGGACCTCGGTAAACAGGTGCCGGCTGAGACGATCATCACCCGGGCGGTGGAAGAGCGGGCCGACGCGATTGGTTTGAGCGCGCTGCTGGTCTCCACCAGTAAGCAAATGCCGCTGATCGTCAATGAACTCGACCGGCGCGGGCTGACATTCCCGGTGCTGGTAGGCGGGGCGGCGATCAATCCGCGGTTTGGTAAGCGGATCCTGCTGACTGAAGCCGGCCATTATTACCAGCCGGGCGTATTTTACTGCAAGGATGCTTTCGAAGGGCTTTCCACGATGGACGCCCTGATGAAACCTGAAAAGCGAGCTGAAATCGTTAAAGGGATCCAACAAGGGGCAGATTATGAATTGGGGAAGGAACTGACCTCCGGAAGGCGACCCCAAACTGGAAAACCGCATCCGGTCAGGTTGTTGGATTCATTGCCCATCCCGCCTTATTGGGGGCCGCGGGTTGTCAAAGACATGCCGATCGAAATGGTGGGCGAACACCTCTCTTTAAATGAACTCTACCGGCTTTCCTGGGGCGCAAAGAACGCTCACGGAGAGGAATGGGCGCAGTTGAAAGCTGAATTCTCAGACAGGTTGGCTCGCATGCGGAAACAGGCTGACCGGGAAGGCTGGCTCCAGCCGCAGGGTGTTTACGGTTACTGGCCCTGCCAATCCAGTGGGGATGCGCTGCTGGTCTATGATCCCGAATCCCTTCAGGAGGATCAGCCAGAAGGTCATCGAACGCTTTGAGTTCCCAAGACAGGAAGGCGGCGAAGGTCTCTGCCTGGCCGATTATTTTGCACCTCAAGGTTCTGGAAAGATGGATGTCGTCGCTTTCCAGGTGGTCACCGTTGGCCTGGAAGCTACCAGACGGTTCGATGAACTGCAGGATGCCGGAGAATATTCGGAAGCCTATTTCCTCCATGGCTTGGCTGTGCAGATGGCCGAAGCCACCGCTGATTACCTGCATGCACACATCCGGCGTGAATTGGGATTGGACCCGAACCGCGGTAAACGGTATTCCTGGGGTTACCCGGCGATCCCCGAACTGGAAGACCATCTCAAGGTCTTCAAGCTCCTGCCCGCTGAATCCGCATTGGGAATGAGCCTGACAACTGCCTATCAGTTGGTGCCGGAACAATCAACCGCAGCCATCATCGTGCATCACCCGGATGCCAAGTATTTCAATATTGGTACGAGCCGGGTAGAACAACTTTTAGGCGATTAAAGATTTGGAAGAAAATCATGCGTAAAGAAGATCGAAAATTTATCCAACGATTACGTCAATCCCGGCTGCCGATTGTGACGGATGGTGCGATGGGAACCCTGCTGCACGAACGCGGGGTCGAGATTGATGCCTGTTTTGACGAGTTGAACCTGCTCCAACCCGCTATTGTGGGTGAGATCCACCGGGATTACATCGCAGCCGGTGCGGAGGTCATTAAAACCAACACCTTTGGCGCGAACCGCACCAAACTTGAACGGCATGGCCTGGATGAGCGCGTCGTCGAGGTGAATACCGCGGCTGTCAACCTGGCGCGGCGGGTAGTGGATGCTTCATTCAAGAACGTAATGATCGCCGGAGATATTGGCCCTTTGGGATTGCCTCTTGCGCCGTTTGGTCACATCCAGCCGGAAGAAGCTTTCGAGATTTACCTCGAACAGGCAGGTGCCTTGATCGATGCCGGTGTCGATTTGATCCTGATCGAGACGATGGTGGACCTTTACGCGGTACGCGAAGCGGTCAGAGCCGTCCATCAATTGGATGATACCATGCCCGTGATCGGGTCAATGACCTTCACCCGTGACCGCCGGACCCTGCTCGGTGATACACCCCGTGAAGTGGCGGAGCAGATGGTTGAATTCGGCGTGGATGTCATCGGAGTGAACTGTTCCGGCGGGCCTCAGCAGCTGCTGCAGATCCTCAGACACATGAAGGAAGCTGTTCCAGAGGCTGACTTTTCGGTGATGCCCAACGCCGGGTTCCCGGAACGGGTGGGCGGCCGCATCATGTACCCGGCTGGCCCGGAGTATTTCCACGATTATGCGCTTTCCTTCTGGCAAGCCGGCGCTAATGTGATCGGTGGCTGCTGTGGGACCACACCTGCCCATATCAAGGTGATGGCTGAGGCCATTGCAGATGCACCGAAGGATTTCGCCTTGGTCCAGTTCACAGATATGGAAGCCCTGCCCGTTTCTGAAATGGAGCCGGCGGATGCGCCTTCCGGGCTGGCACAGAAACTGGCTGCCGGGAAGTTCGTGATCGCAGCGGAGATGGACCCGCCCCGCGGGCTCTCGACCCATAAGTTAATGGCCGGGGCATCTCTGTTGGCGGATGCCGGCGCGGATGTGATCGATGTAGCTGACAGTCCCCGGGCGCGTATGCGAATGAGCCCCTGGGCTGTCTGTGACCTGATCCAGACCCGCTTTGGGGTTGAGACCACGCTCCACTTCCCAACCCGAGGGCGAAACCTGTTAAGGGTCCAGGGTGACCTGTTGGCGGCGCATGCGATTAATATCCGCAACGTCTTTGTGGTGATGGGTGACCCGACCGCGATCGGCGATTACCCGGATGCCAGTGATTCCTATGATCTGGTGCCGACCGGCCTGATCCGACTGATCAAGGAGGGATTCAACACCGGTGTGGACCATGCCGGCGGCGAGATCGGCCAACCGACGACTTTCTTTGTCGGTGCAGCCCTGAATCTGTGTCCCAGCGATCCCGAACGGGAGATCAAGGTTCTATGCAAGAAGCTGGATGCCGGTGCGGATTTTTTCTTGACTCAACCGCTCTTTGAAGTGGATAAAGCTCTGGCTTTCCTGAAATTCTATGAAGAACAATATGGCGCGCTGGAAACACCGATCCTGGCCGGCGTGTTGCCGCTGGTGACCGACCGGCATGCCCGATTCCTGCACAACGAGGTGCCCGGGATCAATATTCCCCAGGCGATCCAGGACCGGATGACAGGCGCTGGTGAGGATATGTCGGGGGAGGGAGCCAGGATCGCACTCGAATTAGTCGAACAGATCAAGGGCTATTTCCAGGGCGTCTACTTCATCCCTTCGTTCAACCGTTTTGATATGGTTGCCGGGATCATCGAAAAAATAAAATCCTGAAATTCACCAGGTTTTGCGTTTAATTGAAAATACTTTGAGGAATAGTTTGTTTAACGCGCCGGGGGACAAGTGCGGTAAAATTGTCCCTGGAGGTAAATTAATGACACACACAAAACGTTTGACGACATGGACCATTATTGCAATTCTAGCGATGATTTTGACGGCTTGCGGACCGGCAGGGCTTTCCGAAGTTGAGCAAGCCAGTACCTATGCAGCCCAAACTTTAACCGCTATGCCCGCGGCAACGGAGAAAAGCCTGCCCACGGCAACTCCCTCGTCCGAACCGACTGCAACCGCTACCCCTACATCAACGCCAACGTTGGGACCGGTTGGCCCATCGGATTTCCCGGAAGGTGTGAACCCCTTAACCGGTCTCTATGTAGCCAACCCTGAAAATCTGAACAGGCGCCCGGTGTTCGTGAAAATTGCGAATTATCCCCCCTCCGGCCGTCCGCATGCCGGGCTTTCAGCAGCCGACCTGGTATTTGAATATTACATCGGTTATGGAAGCAATCGTTTCATGGGCGTTTTTTACGGAGAAAATGCCGACCAAATCGGTCCCGTTCGCTCTGGGCGGTTAGTGGATCCCCAACTTGTAAGCCTGTATCAGGGCATCCTTGGGTTTCAGGGTGCATATACGACGATCCTCGACAAGATTGTGGATGTTCTCGGTAACCGGGCAATCAGCGGTACAGGAAATGTCTGCCCTGCAATCTGTGATGATGGACGGAACATTGTGACCAGTGTCTTTGCCAATTCAGCCGAACTGACCGCGCTTTCCACCCAGCGCGGCGTCGACAACCACCAATATACGCTGGACGGGATGGCGTTCGATCCCGTCGCACCTTCCGGTGGAACGGATGGGACGGATGCATTGGTCATCTTTTCCAACCTCGATCGGGGAGAGTGGAAGTTCGATATCCCAACCGGGAAATACCAGCGCTGGATTGAAGATACGACCGGTTCCGATCTGCAGATGATTCCTCTGGTTGATCGGAACACCGATGAGCAGGTCGCATTCTCAAATGTGGTTGTGATGTTCGCTTATTACACCGAATATACCGCCTCAATGCATGATGTGGATATCTGGGGCAACACCGCCGGTCGGCGAGCGATCGTCTTCCGGGATGGACAGGCTTTCGACGTGACCTGGGTGGTCCCGAACAACAGCCAGCCGATCCAGTTCCTCGACCAGAACGGCGATCCCTTCCCGCTAAAACCAGGGAACACCTGGATGGTCATCATGGGTGCAAATTCCGGTGTCCAGCAGGACGGTGGCAACTGGCAGTTCAATTTCTACCTGCCCTAAATCATGCGGACCCTGATCGTTTCCGATATCCATGCCAACCTGCCGGCACTGCAAGCCGTGCTTGAAGACGCCGCGCCTTTTGACCAGGTATGGTGCCTGGGGGATATTGTCGGTTACGGTCCTGATCCAAATGAGTGCATTGAAGCGATCCGGGTTTTACCTGAATTGCAATGCGTGAAGGGAAACCACGATGCGGCCATTTTGGGAGAGATCGATATTACCGCGTTTAATTATGAAGCGCGTGAATCCCTGGAATGGCTCGAGACCGAATTATTACCTGAGAACAAAGACTGGCTGAGTGAACTGCCGGAGAAGATAACATTTGATCCATTTACACTCACCCATGGCAGCCCTCGTAACCCGGTCTGGGAGTATATCATGGACCTCAGGACTGCCCGGGAGAATATGAGTCAGTTCGATACGCAGTTCTGCCTGGTCGGTCATACTCATATCCCCTGTATATTCAAGATGGATGGTGAAAAACCTGAATCAACCCATCTTTATCTGGTTTCACCCGACGAGTCTTTTACCCTGGACAAGAAGTGCATCATTAACCCTGGTTCGGTAGGGCAGCCCCGGGACCATAATCCATTAGCTTCCTATTTAATTTATGATGATCAGGAAGAATTACCCTGGGTTTACCAACGAGTGGCTTATGACATCGAAGAGGTCCAGATGCGAATCCTGGCCGCAGGACTGCCTCAGCGTCACGCATCCCGGCTGAGTGAGGGTTGGTAATAATAAAGTTCCCAGCAAATGATTGTTCCCCTAAAACTTGTTTTCAGGGGAACTTTTTATTTCCATTGGACGTCAATAAGGTATAGAATATGAGAAATACGTTCAATAGATTGAAAAAGGAGAAGATGATGGAAAAGAAGAAGATGTTTTTATTAGTCAGTTTGATGGTCATCGTTGGGGTTCTATTCAGTGCCTGCGCAGCACAATCGGTTATGGAAGATAAATCCATGGCCATGCCGGAAGCAGAAGCTGGTTACGATATGGCCATGGAAGCCCCCGCGGTCATGTCGGAAGAATCCCTGGATTTATCGCGTAATTTCGACTCCGGTGAGGGTGGGTCCACAACTGCCGCCGCCGATCGGCTGGTGATCTACAACGCCGACCTTCAGATCGCCGTGGAGGATCCGGTGGCGACCATGGATACGATCATCGCGATGGCCGAGAGTGCTGGTGGGTTCGTGGTCTCTTCCAACCTCTACCAATCCACCTCCTCCAGCGGGAAAATGGTACCTCACGCCAGTCTGACCGTCCGGGTGCCTGCCGGTCAGTTGGACCCAATCATGGATGCCATCAAGGCACTCACGCCTGATCCGAATGTTGATGTCATTTCGGAAAACGTCTCCGGCCAGGACGTGACTTCGGAATACACCGACCTGTCTTCCCGCCTGCGCAACCTTGAAGCTGCCGAAGCCGCCCTTGTAGAGTTGATGAATGATGCCCAGGATCCGCAGGATGTGCTGGATGTCTTCGACGAACTGACCTATTACCGGGGAGAGATCGAAACGGTCAAGGGCCGCATGAAGTATCTGGAAGAATCCGCTGCCATGTCCGCAATCACAGTCCAGGTGATCGCCAAAGAATCCCTGCAGCCGATCGAGATCGCAGGGTGGGAACCGAAGGGAACCGCCAAGAAAGCGGTGGAAGCGCTGATCAACACCGGTCAGTTCCTCGCCGACGCAGCTATCTGGTTTGGTATCTACTGCCTGCCTTTCCTGATCCCGCTGGGAATTGGGATCTATTTCCTGGTCAAGATCATTCTCAAGGGAAAAGCAAGGCGGCAGGCTAAAAAAATGGAAGCATTGAAGAAATTAGATGAGGGTGCTCCTAAAGCCTGATCTTCCTTCCTTTAGAATTATTAGACAGCGCTCCTGAAAAGGGGCGCTGTTTTGATTTTGGGGTTGACAAAAAATGATTAACGATATAAATTATTATTACCGTTAAAATTAAAATTTAATGGTGAAGGAGATTTTTATGGAAATGGAATTTGAACGGATGCCCATATTCATGATCAACGATCTGGAGACTTTGAAAGTCTTCACGGACCCTTTACGCATCCAAATTCTTGAAATATTGGAACCTGAGCCTCAAACCGTTAAATTTGTTGCCGAATCCCTCGGTCTCACCAGCAGCCGGTTGTATTACCATTTCAACTTACTCGAATCGACAGGTTTGATCGCGGTTGCCCGGACCCGGACCATAAATAATATTATTGAAAAATTCTATTGGGTGACCGCCGAAGAAATTGAGATCAATAAAGAGATCATGAACTTTTCTTCCGATGTGGGGGCCGAGGATATCAGCCAGGTGGTCAGTGCAACACTCGACGCCACTCGGGATGATTTCGTGCGCAGTTTGCAAGCCCGCCGGTTCAACCTGGATCACGGTGCAGAACCCAATCCTAAAGTGGTGATCGCCTTTCGGGTCAAGAAAAGGATTAGCGATGAGGCCTTTTGGGATTATCAACAGAAAATGAAAGATTTGATTGAGGAATTCCAGGCGATTCCGGAAACTGATGTTTCCGATCCGGATGGTAATGTTTTCACGGTTGCCTACTTCCTTTACCCAAGTTTCTATTACGAAAAACCACATGGGAATGAAGATGGAAAATAAAAAAGCTAAAAAACCCGCCAAGACAATGCGTACGTTCTTCATCATCTGGATCGGCCAGTTGACCTCCATGCTCGGGTCGGGCCTGATCGGTTTTGCTTTGGCGGTATGGATCTATGACCAGACAGGTCAGGCAACCCCGTTTGCTTTGACAGCGTTGTTCGGTTCCCTGCCGCGGATCCTGATCGCACCTATTGCCGGTGCGGTGACGGACCGCTGGAACCGGAAATGGATCATGCTGATCTCTGATTCGCTATCCGGTGTGATCACATTGATTACAGCCGTGCTGCTGCTGACCGGTAATATGCAGGTCTGGATGATCTATCTGATCAGTTTTTTTGAATCCGTTTTTGGCGCATTTCAGGAGCCGGCCTATTCCGCCTCTATCGTGATGCTGGTGCCAAAGGAACAACTGACCAGGGCCAACAGCATGATCCAGATGGGGCAGGCGATCCAGAATATCCTGACGCCGATCATGGCAGGCGCGTTATTCGCCACGATCGGGATGACTGGGATCATTATCATTGATGCGGTGACATATTTGTTTGCCCTATTCACATTGATCATCGTCCGCATCCCGCAGCCCAAACCGGTCGATGAAGAAGCGCATCAGAAAAAGTCGATGTTGAAAGATGTTGTCTTCGGCTGGAAATACCTGGTAGAACGGAAAGGCTTGTTTGGTCTGCTGTTTTATTTTGCCTCGGTCAACTTCTTCCTTAACATTTCCGGTGTGATGATTGGGCCGTTGATCCTTTCCTTCAGCAATGCAACCAGTCTTGGGATCGCTCAGACGATCGAGGGCGCGGGGATACTTGCAGGCAGTTTGCTGATGAGCGTTTGGGGCGGACCGAAAAAGAATAAAGTCAGGTCTGTCATCCTTTTCATCGCTCTGGCATCCACCGGATATTTCGTCATTGGGAGCCGGCCATCCGTTATTGCCATAAGCGCCGGGTTATTTGTACTGCTGTTCTTTATCCCCTTTGCATCCAGCATCAGTTCCGCACTGTTTGCAGGAAAAGTTGCGCCGGATGTCCAGGGGCGTGTGTTTGCGAACTCGTAGCATGATCTCGCAATCGATGATGCCTCTGGCATTCCTGCTCAGCGGTTTCCTCGCGGATCATGTGTTCAATCCTTTGTTAGTTGAAGGCGGCGCATTGGCAAATACTTTTGTCGGCCAGGCACTCGGTGTGGGTCCGGCGCGTGGGGTCGGCCTGATGATCATCTGCAGCGGATTTCTGCTGTTCATCATCAGCGGGATTGCTTTCGGCAATAAACATATCCGTAATATCGAAACAGAAATTCCGGATGTGGTGGTGGAATCAAAGACTTCTGATAAAGACACTGATATGGAACAACAGATTGCAGCTTCATCCAGCTAATAATAATAAGATTGTTCTGGAAATCTAAAAAACTTCCTAAGGATGCCTTTTAAATTATATTTGTAATGTTATTGACGGATTGAAAGGGATTGTCCATCCAGGTCATCAAGATCAATTGAATAAATCCCCAATCCCTGCTCCTGCAACGAGCAGGTCTCATTACGATACCAGGCGCCGGCCGGCAGCCAGGGCAGGTAAAAATAGATCCTGCCAGAGGCTTTTCTTCCGACCTTAAATTGAAGATTCAGTTCGGTCTCGGAGAATTCCCACTTTGAGACTTCGATTCCCTGCGAAAGGTGCAGGTCGCTTCCCAGATAGGCTGGTTGGTCCGGGTCGAAGGATCGTGCGGCTGCAACAACCACGCCGTTTGGGTGAACATCGGAAAATGTGAAGGGGGATTCGGGGCCCAGTTGTCCCATTCCTCCTGTCCAGAATTCCCGCAGCCACCACAACTTGCCTTTTGCAAGATCAAATTCCTGCGGCGAGAAGGTTAGATCGCAGGGTTTGTTCTCCCAGTTAAATTTCGCAAGCAGATACCAGGGACCGATCGGTCCTTCCAGATCAACCCGTAGTGTTTGGGGAAAATTTGTGTCAAACAGGTCCATTACCCGCGCCCGACGGTCGATCACCGGCAGCAGGACCTGCGCCATCCCCAGCCGATCTTCCGGCAGAGCGGGCAGGTCATCCGAGAGCAGCAGCGACCCGCCGGTCAGACCGATCACGGTCGCCAAAGTCTGAACTTCAGGCAGGGTCAGTTGGGTGTCAGGCCGGACCAAGAGGCAGTCCGGGTCGTTGATCCACCAGTGACGGTGAAGAGATGCCCGGGTGAGGATATTATGGATCGCATTCCGGGCGGCTGGCATACCAGGTTCATTCTGCAGGATCGCGCTGAAAGGCGGGAAATGCGGTTTCCAATACCCGCTGACATCAGCACTGATCCGCATGGCTTCAAACAATCCCAGGGCGGAACCAAACGGGCAGCCGCAGGCCAGCATGGTCACTTCCGGACCGGCAGCTTCGCGCAAAGCTTCCAATCCCATTCGCAGGACCTGCGCCCGGGATTGGGTTGGGTCCTGATAAACACCTTTCAGGGCTGCAGCATAAAGAAAGTCCAGTTTGAGATAGGTGAACCCCCATTCCTCGACGGCTGTCCGGATCACCTCCCGGGTATAAGCCAGGGCATCAGGATTGGTCAGGTCAAGGGCAAGGGTGAATGAATTCCAAACAAACCCTGCGGTCACCGGTTTCCCGCGTTCATCCCGCAGCAGCCAGTCCGGGTGCTCCTGAACCAATTTGGCTTTGGGATGGATGATGAACGGTGCCAGCCAGACGCCAGGCGTTAGTCCGGCATCCGTCACCTGATCCACCAGCGGCCGCAAACCATTGGGAAATCCGGGGTCGAAGTCGAACCAATCCCCGGGATAGGTTTCGAAACCATCATCAATCTGGAACAGCGGTAAGGGGAGCTCTGCTTTAAGATCGATCACCGTAGCCAGGTTCGCTTCCAGAACGGGCTGGTTGATATCCTGGTAGAAGTGATACCATGAACACCAGCCGACAGGGACGGGTTCGGTGGAGATGAAACCGTGCATCCGTGCGACAACTTCCAGATACTCACCCATGGGATCAGGGGTGTCCAGGTTTACAAATGATAGCGCCAGCCAATCAGTTGACAATTGAGTCCCGGTTTCCACTTTTACCCGGTCGCCGTTCGCCCAAACCCGCAAGGACGGTGCTGGCGTGAACCGGGTTTCAAGACTTCCGAATTGTGATTTCTGCGAAAGGAACCCGGCCAGCAAACTATTTCGGCTTTGACGGTCGCCAATCACCCCGAACATATCCCCCGTGAAGTGATTGCGGTCCTTGGGCTGCGGTGTGCCGGGGTTGACAACCATCGGGTTCTGGAAGCGTCCCAGGATTGAGGTGTTTTGCTTCTCTCCTAAAGTGTAAGTTCCCGTGGATGACCAGGATTGCCAGCCGTTGCTGTAAAAGGTTGGTCCTGGTGAACTTTCGTTACCCAGGTGCAGGTTGCCTGCCTGAATATCCACAAGGGAGAATTCGTTAAGCGTCAGGTTTTCCCGACTGCGATTGAATAACGTCATCTGCACCAAAGCAAAGGGGTGGGAGATGGACAAGCCGCAGCGAAGGATCAGCACCACACCGGGCAGGGTGGTTTCTAAATGGAAGGTAACCTGCCTGAGGGGTCCCATCTGGATCTCATGGATGATGGGTTCTTCGGTTTCCAGCACAGACCAGCTCTCACCCAGCAGGTTATGATCTTTCCCGTCCAGGTTGACATTGACATTCAGCCGCGCCTGAAAGTGGGTATCGGAGTACACACGAGACTGCAGGGATAGGGCACCGGTTTGGGGTGAGATGGAGAGGACGAGGTCTTTGGTTTCGATTTCCATGATCAATCCTTATTGAAGAGTGATTGAATGTCCAGTAAACGGATCGGTCCTTCGCGCAGAATCTTGTAGTCTGTTGTGGTGACGTCTACGACGGTAGAGGCTGTGGGTCCGGGTGTTGGCCCACCGTCCAAAATTAAGTCGATCCTTCCGCCTAACTGGTCAATCACGTCCTGGGCTGTGGTTGGGTTGGGGCCGTCGGATATGTTCGCTGAGGTGGTCGCTAGTGGGCCGGTCTGCCTGAGGAGCGATAGGGTAAATGCCAGGTCAGGCATCCTTATGCCGATGGTCGGGTGGACTGAGAGTTCTGGAGGTAAGTTAGGCGCTTTGGGCAGGACCAGTGTCAATGGTCCCGGCCAGAATGCGTTTGCAATTATTCGTATATCTTCCCGTACATGAGAAACAAGGTCAGATAATTGTGAAAATTCACCAATCAAAACCGGCAGCGCTTTTGCATCCGCTCGTTCTTTTACGAGGTAAACTTTCTTAATGGTTTTGGGGTTGAAAGGGTCGGCAGCCACGCCGTAGATGGTGTCGGTGGGAAAGGCGATCAGCCCGCCCTGTCTGATGGTATTTTCGGCGGCAAGGATGGCCTGGGGGTCGTCAATGGAAAGGATAAGCGTCTCAACCATCGTTCAATCCTTAATAATTTCGTTGTTACAATTCTAACCCTGATTTGACCTTTTTCAGTTGGTTCTGACCTCGATCAACCGGTCATGACAGGCCAGGTCCTGACGGAGGATGATCTCTGCATCAGGGAAAGCTGCTGTGGCTGCGTTCAGTGACGCTTTCCCCAGGCTGGACTCAATTTCCAGTAAAATCGATCCGCCCGGCGCTAGTCGCTGCCTTGCCTGGGAGAGAAGCCTTTTGATCAGATCCAAGCCATTGATACCGCCATCCAGGGCCAAAACAGGTTCCCAGTGGGCGACTGGCAGCTCTTCCAGTATTGAAGTGGGGATATAGGGGAGGTTGGCACAGATCAGGTTGAATGTTGTATTGAAAGGTTGCAGCAAGTCGGCTTGCACGAAAGAGATCCGGTCCTGATGGTGTCGATGGGCATTCCTTGCAGCTACGGTCAGAGCCGGTCTGGAGATGTCTGTCGCAACCAGCGTCCCCTGGGGACATTCAGCAGCCAGTGTGACCGCAATCGCACCGGAGCCTGTCCCGATATCCGCGATCAGGGGATTATCAAGACCTCCTGCGAGCGATAATGCCCGCTCCACAAGCACTTCGGTCTCTGGGCGCGGGATGAGGACGGCCGGTGAAACGTAAAAAGATCTCCCGTAAAATTCCCATTCACCAAGGATATGTGGCAAAGGAACACCCCGCAGGAGTTGGTCCAACTCGGTCTGCAGGGTGTGGATTTCAGTGGAGGTTAATGCATATTCGTTGTGGGTCAGGATCCAGCTTTTAGGCTGATGAAGCACGTGACCGAGCAGGAGCAGGCTGATGTTCCCCGGCGTTTCAAGAGCATGTTCTGCCAGAGTGGTTTTGATCTCATTACGGTGCTGCTTGAGATTGATGGCTCTTACTCCTCTACCATTGCCAATTTTTCTGATTCATCCACCAGGGATAGCTCATCAATGAATTCATCAATGTCACCATCCAATACACCACTTATGTTATATGAAGAGATGTTAACACGGTGATCGGTGACCCGGCTTTGAGGGAAATTATAAGTCCGGATCTTTTCGGAACGTTCCCCACTGCCAATCTGGGAGCGACGTGTGGCCGATTCCTCATCCTGTTTTTTCTGTTCTTCAATTTCATAAAGGCGCGCTTTCAGAACACCCATCGCGCGCATTTTGTTCTGGAGCTGTGACCGTTCATCCTGGCAGGCAACGACCATCCCGGTGGGGATGTGCGTGATTCGGACGGCGGTGGCGTTCTTCTGCACATTCTGGCCGCCTGCACCGGCAGACTTATAAACATCTATGCTGATGTCCGATTCAGGGATATCGATCTCAACATCATCCACTTCCGCTAAAACGGCCACGGTGACCGTGGAGGTGTGGATCCGTCCCTGGGATTCGGTCTCGGGTACTCGCTGGACCCGGTGCACACCGGATTCGTATTTAAGGCGGGAATAGGCACCTTTGCCTTTGATCATAAAACTGACCTCTTTGATGCCGCCGATGCCGGTCTCATGCATGGAGAGGATTTCCGTCTTCCAACCCTTACGTTCGGCATAGCGTGAATACATCCGGAAGAGCTCCGCTGCAAACAGGCCTGCTTCATCTCCACCCGTTCCGGCACGGATCTCCATGATCACATTGCGATCATCGCGGGGGTCCTTGGGCACCAGCATGGATTTCAATTTATCTTCCAGCTCGGATTTCCTTGTTTGGAGTTCTTCCAACTCTATTTCTGCCAGAGCACGCATTTCCTCGTCATCCGCATCAAGGAGAGATTCGATTTCATCCAATTTAGTGAGTGTATCCTGATATTCACGCGCTTTGGCAACCAGGGGTTCCAGTTCTGACCGTTCCTTGGAAAGTTCAATGGCTGTGGTGTAATCATCCCCAACCCGCGCCAGGCTGTCCTCTATTTCTTCAAACCGGTTGATAATGCCTTTTAATTTCTCTATCATTTTTGATCTAATCTCATTGTTTACTATTGAAATTAACGTAGGGATTATACCACTTCAGAGAAGGAATTTGTTTTCGTATAGGCATTAATATCAAGTTGCGTAGACATTTTTTATGGAATTTGATTGATGAGAAACCCGAAAACCGCTCTTGCGGTATACTAATGCCTGCGTGAAAATGATGAGCAAAGAAGATATCAAGGTTTACTGCACTTACCAGGATGCCCCCAAGCACTTTTACCCTGGGCATCCGGAATCCCCCAAAAGAATGCAAAATATGGGGGAGTGGCTGGTGAATCCACCTTACCCTCAAATTCAATGGCTTGATATTGTTCCGGCTGCCGAAAAAGACATCTGTCTGATCCACCCGGCGTCCTTATTGGCAGAACTGCGTACAGAATGCGAACTGGGGTCCCATCAATTTGAACCTGCGCCATCTTATATCACCCCGAAAAGTTATCAGGCTGCGCTCGGTGCGGTTGGCGCAACGCTTACCATTAGCCGGAAGATCATCTCCGAAGGGAGAGGACGTGGGTTCGCAATCGTGCGTCCACCGGGCCATCACGCTGAACCCGAAACGCCGATGGGTTTTTGCCTGCTGAACAATATCGCCATTGCAGCAGCGGATGCTGTTGCCAGTGGGTTGGGCAAAGTCGCCATATTCGATTTTGATGCCCATCACGGTAATGGCACCGAGGCCGCTTTTTGGGAGACTGAACAGGTGGCCTATTGTTCGACCCACGAAACCGGTATCTATCCGGGAACGGGTCGTCTGGATGGTGCCCCGCATGCAAGGGGTCGCATTGTGGATATCCCCTTACCGGCATTCTCGGGTAACACGACATTCAAACTGGTACGTCAGGACATTGTCCGGCCTTGGATGGAAAAGAACCAACCGGAAATGTTATTCGTCTCTGCAGGATATGATGCCCATTTTTCCGATCCCCTCACCAGCCTGACACTCGATACGCGCGGGTTTTATGACATGACCCGGACCCTGGTTGATCTGGCAGAGGAATATTGCGGTGGCAAGATCATGTTTGTCCTGGAAGGCGGATATGATCCAATTGCCTTGAAGGACAATGTTCAAGCCAGTCTGGCAGCCTTCAGTGGACAAACCGAATATCCGGATCATTATGGTAAAGGGCCTGATGTCAACGTGAACATTGAACCGGAAATTGAAGTAATCCGGACCTATCATAAGCTTTAGGAGAACACATTGCTGCAATTTTATTTCATCCGTCACGGTCAATCGGAAAACAACGTTGTTATGGACGAGGTCGATCGGGATGTATACCTTTTTCACCGGATCGTTGACCCACAGCTCACGGATAAGGGACGCCAACAGGCTGCTTTGGTGGCGGATTACCTGGTTCACGGAGAAGCCTCTGAAGGATATGACCCGCAAAACCGAGCCGGGTTTGGACTCACACATCTCTATTGCAGTTTGATGACCCGGGCAGTCGAGACTGCTTTACCGATCTCCCGCAAAACCGGTCTGCCTTTAGTCGCCTGGCCGGATGTCCATGAAAATGGCGGTGTTTTCCGGGCTGAAAAACAGGGAGAAGAGACGGTCCTGATCGGGCTGCCCGGTAAAGGCAGGTCCCATTTTGTGAACAATTACCCGGAATTGATCATACCGGATGACTTACCTGAGGAGGGATGGTGGAACCGTGAAAAAGAGCCTCATTCGTCCTATAACCTTCGAGCAAGATCGGTTATTGAAAAATTATTGGAAATTCACGGTGGTACCGACCATCGGGTAGGGATCGTAATGCATGGTGGTATTTTCACCCGTCTCATCGGCGCATTCTTTGATATCCAGGCGGAGCATTACTGGTTGAACATGAACAACTGCGGCATTAGCAGGGTGGATGTCCGTGAAGACGGCCGGGTCATGATGGCGTACATGAATAAAACCGATTTCCTGCCCGATGATTCTGATCACATAGAATAATTGAAAGCAAAATACGAAATGGCTAAATCGCCGATACAACCTTCTGAAATAACATATCGACCCGCCAAACCCGATGATGCAAAAGCCGCCAGTGCTTTGATCTTCGAAACCTTTCCAAAGGTTGCCACATTCATTATAGGATTGGGGAGCGAAGAGCGCGCAAGGATGATCCTCGAGCGAATATTTGCAATTCCCGGGCACCGCTTCAGCTATGAGGAGACTGTTCTTGCAGTTTATCATGGTAAGGTGATCGGTCTGCTGACCAGTTATCCCGGGCGGCGGCTGGGGAAGATCGACCGGGTAGCTGACCGATTGATCCTGAAACAGTATCGCATGCGGGGTAAACTGGCTTTGATCGTAAGAGTTTGGCCGCTGTTATTCATGAATGAGACCAAACGAGATGAGTATCTGATCGGGAACTTAGCCGTCAAATCACGTTATCGAGATCGAGGTGTGGGGAGGCTGTTGTTGGAACATGTCGAAGAGTTGGCCAGGGCAGAAGGATTGAACAAGCTGGCATTAAGGGTGGCAATCGAGAATATTGGTGCAAAAAAGCTTTATGAATCGTTTGGGTTTGAGACCAAAGCGATGTATCTGGAATCCAATAAACGCGTAAAGTACGCCGGGGCGGGTTATCGCAGGATGGTGAAGACCTTATCATGACGCAGCCGATATCGGAATCCCAATATCCGCCGCAAGTCCAGAAGGTACTGGCAGCCGCCGAATCCGTTGGGGTTGCCGTTCAGGTTCGACACTTTGATTCTCCCGGCAAAACGGCGCAGCAGGCTGCTGACCTTCTCGGCTGTCCCCTTGGTGCCATTGTGAAGTCTTTGGTTTTCCAGGGACAGGAATCGGGTGAGATGGCGCTGGTGCTGGTCTCCGGGAAAAATCGTGCTGATTTAGCTATCCTTGGCGCGTGTCTTGAAGAAAGCGTCAAACCGGCCAGTCCTGCTGACGTCCTGAATTGGACCGGCTTTCGGGTCGGCGCGGTGCCGCCGTTTGGGATTGAAGGCGATTACCCGGTATTGATGGATTCCGATTTGTTTGAATTTGATCGTGTTTGGGCCTCCGGTGGGTCGGATTTTGATTTATTAGGTTTGACTCCCGCAGCACTTTGGGCCGTGAGTGGGGCAGAAGTCAGAGACATCAAAGAAGAGTAAACTTTCACTCGTTTTTATAAATCGGTGCAATTGGAATTAGCTAATAAATTAATGATGGAAAATCGACGGTAAAATGAAGTAAGCCGAATGATAGAAAGTTCGCAATATAGATGCCCATTTATATAAATATCACTCTGATTTTTATCCTCTTTATCTTCAACGCGATTTTCGCTATGTATGAGATCGCCATGGTGGCGGCGCGCAAGACGCGCCTGCAGCAGCGAGTGGAAGCTGGCAACACCGGCGCCAAGCATGCCCTGGAATTGCTGGCAGATCCGAACCAACAATATCTCTCGACCGTACAGATCATGATTACCCTGATCGATACCCTGGCCGGCGGTATCGGCGGTGCGACGCTGGCGACTCCCCTGGCGACGCTGTTGGCGAAGATCCCCTGGCTTGCGGCTCAGGCTGAACTGATCGCGCTGATCCTGGTCGTGACGGTGATCACATACTTCTCAATTGTGATAGGTGAACTGATTCCCAAACGTCTCGCAGTCAGCAGACCGGAAGATGTTGTTTCTCGCCTATCGACCGTGATTTTTTATATGACAAAGGTTTTCCGCCCTCTTACTAAACTTTTAATTTTTTCGACCAATGTAGGTTTGAAAATTCTGAATATCAACACGGATAAAGGCCCATCCATCACTGAGGAAGAGATCAGAGGGTTCATTGATGAAGGCCGGGAGATCGGTGTGATTGAAGAGGCTGAGCGTGAAATGTTCTCCAGCATCTTCCGTTTGGGTGACCGTAGGGTGGAAGCGATCATGACACCACGGATGGGAATGGCATGGATTGATATTACTGCGCCTATTGCAGTAATCTGGCAGCAGATCATGGAAACGCCGCATTCGAGGATCCCGGTGGCTGACGGCGATCTGGATAACGTTCTCGGCTATATCCAGATCAGAGACCTGTTGGGGCACACCATGAATGAGCCGGATCTCGACATACGGGACTATATCCAGGAACCGATCTATGTTCCTGAAAATATGGCTGCGCTTAAGGCACTGGATAATATCCAGACCAGCGGCGTCCATCTTGCGATGGTGGTCGATGAATTTGGGGGGATCACCGGGATGGTCACGGATTATGACATACTTGAAGCGATCGTGGGAGAGATTCCGGAAGACAGTTTGGATACGGATTACCTGGCGTTCCAGCGGGAAGACGGCTCCTGGCTGTTTGACGGCCTGATCGTTATTGATGAACTCAAAGAAATTCTGAACCTTAGCGATATGCCTGATGAAGAAAAAGCCGGATATCAGACATTGAGCGGTTTCATTATGAGCCAATTGGGCCGTATCCCGAAAACCGGCGCGAAATTCCGTTACGGAGGTTATGAGTTTGAAGTTGTGGATATGGATGGCCGCCGGGTTGACCGGGTGCTGGTTACGCCTTTAGAGGGGAAATCCTAACTTCCTTCAGTCGTTGTTGTGATTGATATTGAACCGTTGCAACAGCTCACGGAGCGGATGCGCATGGTGATGTTCTTTGACCGCCGGTTGTTCGTTCTCCGATTCAAGCAAACATTGCCAGGCATGATCAGCGACAGTGAAGGCCGCGTCAGGCTTTCCGATTTGGCTTGCATTTTCAGCGATCACTTTCAATTCCGCTTCTTCATCTTTCAGCCAGGAGGAGACTGTTTTCCTTATTTCCTCCGATGAGGTGCAATATTCTCCAGCCTGATGTTTAACAACATATTCTACATTTCCGGCTTCCTGGCCCGGCAGGGCGTTGATCAGTAATAAGGGTAGTCCGGCTGCCAGTGATTCGGTGACGATCAGGCCTCCCGCCTTGCAGAGGATCATGTCTACAGCTCGCATCATTTCCGGCATGTCATCAACAAAGCCGTAGATTTTGGAAGGATGCTGCCAGGTGATCTCTTCCAGTCGATCGTTGAGTTCTTCATTCCCGCCTGCCACAAGGATCAATTGAAAAGGATTTTGACATTGGTCCAATCCCTGGAGAAGTTGTTCAAAGTCATTAACCCTTGGGCTGCCCACGACCAAAAAAGTGGGTAAATTTTCATTCCATCCGAACTTCCGGCGCAAATCGGAAGGCTTCGTCTGTTTAAGAGCAGCAATCTGCGGGTTAACCGGGATGCCGCTCAGGATGATCTGGTCCGGAGAAAGACCTGAGTTCAGCGCTTGCGTGCGTACCTCTTCTGTTGGGACGGCACAACAGCTGATGTTGGGGTTGAACCAAACATGATGAACCGCTGTCAAGTCCGTAACGACAGTGATCAGAGGGATTTTGGTGAGGCCATTCAAGATGGTGACTGCGCTTAAGGGTGCCTGGTATATAGGATAGGTGGTCAGGATCAGGTCCGGTTTGATATCTAAAACAATTTCCCGCAGGGCTTCGTAAAGAGCGACGACCATTCCCCCCTCAATAAGCGTCACTGGCAAAGTACCATCGCTGATCTGATACCCGGCCTCGTATAGATCGGGAAGCTTCTTGACAATCTCATCGTAATCTGATTGACTTCTTCGGAGAAATTTAGGTGTTTTGGGATGGTCCAAAGGGTTATTGACGATGACTTCGCATTGCTCTCCATATTTGATTAGGAAAGCAGATTTCAAGGCTTCAGCAGCCGAACGATGTCCCATCCCGGCGTCCGCTGTCAGGATCAAGACTTTCTTTTTATTCTCAATGTCCATCAGTGTTTCCTTATGAGTTCAGTTTATGCCAATTCTTGCAGCAGTTTCTCAAGCAACATCTTAACTGTACTCTCTTTTATTTCTTCGCGACCACCCTTAAAATGACATTCAAAAGCTCTCGGTTTTTTCGCCCATACTGATACCGAAATAGACCAAACCAACTGGCTTGGTCGGCGTCCCGCCGGTTGGGCCGGCGATCCCGGTGGTGGAAAGGCCGATCGAACTACCGATCCTTTGACGTGCGCCGGCAGCCATCTCGGCTGCGGTCTGTTCGCTGACTGCGCCATATGCCAGCAGAGTCTCATGCTGCACACCTAACAGCGCTTCTTTTACCGGGTTGCTGTAGGCGATAACACCTCCCAGGTAATAACCGGAAGAACCCGAAACACCTGTCAGGATATGCCCCAATAATCCACCGGTACACGATTCGGCTGTGGCGATGGTCAGGTGACGCTGGGTCAAGGTCTGCCCAACCTGCATGGAAAGTTCGAAGAGTATTTCCTGCATGCTGGCTTTCTAGATATTCTCCGGGTCCTGATGGTCCAGCCCCTTACCAAGTTCCTGGGAGCGTGTAAAGGCAGCCCAGATTGCACGAGAGATGGCGGTGCGGAACCCCATTTTCTCAAGGTAATACAGGGCGGTTGCTGAGGTGCCGCCTGGTGAGGTAACCTGGTTGCGAAGCCGGGCGGGGTGGGAATCGTTCTGGTTGTAATACGCAATCGACCCTTTGATGGTCTGCATCACCATTTCCTCAGCGATCCGGCGCGGGAGACCCAGATGAACACCGGCATCGATCATCGCTTCCAAAAAGAGGAAGACATAGGCCGGACCGGTCCCGGAGACTGCAGTTGCCATATCGATGTAGCTTTCTTCTTCCACAAAAATCTCATCGCCGAGTGCACCCAGGATTTGTTGCGCCAAATCGTGTTGGGCTTCGGAGGTCTTCTTGCTTTGCGTCCAGACGGTCATTCCTTCACCGATCTGAGCCGGTGTATTGGGCATCGCCCGGACGACAGTTTTATGCTCCATCCCATCGATCATTTTCTTTAATGTCGCACCGGCAATGATCGAGATCACCAGGGCATCAGTGGGGACCTTTCCATGCAGGTCTTCCAGAACCTCGTTCAATTTTTGAGGTTTGACGCACAAGATGATAACATCGGCATCCTGGACAGCCGACGCATTTTTAAGGTTGGTTTGGATTTGATAACGTTCTGCAAGGTCATCCAGGCGTTCCTGGCGCGGTCCGGCGGCAGTGATATTTTCAGCCGGGATGACTTTTTCTTTGATCAGGCCGCTGATGATGGCTTCTGCCATTACACCTGGGCCGATAAGGGTGAAGTGTTTGTCTTTGTTCATGATCACTCCATTAATCTAATCCGATGTCCAACGGGAATAAAGCGAGTGTGAAAGGATCCTGCCCTGGCTTTTCTCCACAATCACCAGTTCCCCACTGGTGATATGCCCGCCCAGACCTTTGACAATTTCCTGTAAGGCCTGATGGGGGACAAGGGCGGATGCCTGGATGGCATAAGAAGTCAGGCAGATGAAACGGGGATTTCGTGTAAGGACCCGCCGGCATTGTTGCAGCAAATCGTAGATATCTTCAAAATAACTCCAGACTTTGCCGCCTGGTCCCCGACCAAATTTTGGTGGATCAAGGATGATGCCGTCATAAAATGACTGGCGTTTTGCCTCGCGGTGTAAATATTTTCTGGCATCCTCCACCAGCCAGCGGACGGGGGCTTTGCCCAGGCCTGATATCTCCAGATTGTGGCTGGCCCAGGCAACCGCATGCTTGGAGGCATCCACATGCGTCACCTCTGCACCGGCTCGGGCCGCCGCTGCGGTCGCCATTCCGGTATAGCCGAAGAGGTTGATGACCTTCAGCGGTCTGCCGGCCGTTTTGATCTGGTCCTCGATCCAGTCCCAATGACTGGCCTGCTCCGGAAAAACACCGATATGGCGGGACTTTGCGAGTTGAATCTCACATTTCAATCCATGATAATCAATCGTCCAGGGTTGTTTGATGTCGTTCTTAATATCCCAGTCACCGCCGGATTTACCGCCAGTCGAGATCATCACCGCGTCTGCGGATTGCCATTCCGCTTTAGGTAGGGATTTCGACCAAATCGCCTGAGGTTCAGGACGGATAAGCTTGTAGGATCCGACGCGTTCGAGTGCTTCCCCTTTACCCGAATCCAGTAGTTCATAATCCTGCCACCGGTCAGGCGTTAACAGTTTAAGCTCCGGAAGCTCGTAATCTTTCTTCATTGGATACCTTATTCGCTGGTTATTTAAATAACCCTAAATGCCATACTTGATCAAGCCAGGGAACAACATACTGTAATAAAAGAGCGATGGCAGCCGCGCGTTCCAGAGGTTTTTGAAGTGAACCCTGGATGGCCATGCTGCTGTCGCCGTGTCGGATCTTGATCAGAGACGGGATGATGGAAAGCGCTGCCAGGATTGCCATGACCATGAAGACCCAGAATGGGATAAGGTCGATGATCAGGAAGGAGACGATGCCTGAAAAGCCACCGATCACCAGAACGATCAGCATGAGTGCATGACTGACTTTCTCGCCTAACACGATGGCCGTATGCCGAAGGTTGGCGGCTTTATCACCCTCAAAGTCCCGGATCTCATTGTAGAGCTCGCCGTAGACCGAGATGGACACTACGAAAACGAACGGCCAGAACCATTGCTGGTTGAGCTTATTAGTATAGGTGAAATACCCGCAGAGGAACTGCAGCCCTGCCAACATCAGACAGTGAGAAGCCACATCCAGGAAAGCCATCGTCTTGAGACGGACGCCGCGATACGAATAGAGGAATCCCAGGATCAGGCTAATCAGTCCGAAAACGAATGGCCAGGTGCCCAGCAGCGCAAACAGAGCGGCAGAGATGATCCCAACGATGAAGGTCCAGATTCGGGCGGTTTTGGGTGTGATCAATCCGGCTGATACCGGGTTGCGATTGATCTTGTTTGAGGAAAGGGCGTCATCCGGAGCATCTTCGATATCATTGATCATGAAGGCAAACCCGACTGCCAGCCAGTTGGCTGGAAGCAGGACCAGCATGCGCCAGTCAAAGGTCCCCGCCGCGGCCGCGACGCCCAGCAGCGTTGTGATCTCAACGAAGTAGACATATTCGTCGAATTGGGTCAGTTTTAACAGTCCTTTGATGGTTATCTTCAAGATTTTCTCCGCTGACTTTTGTTGTGGTTGAGTATACCATCCTTTGATTGTCAGACAGTGAGCCATACCTGGCGTCATGCGCTATAATTCTTCAGATTAGCTTGATAAGGAGAAGCAATGGATTTTGACCGGATCATAAACCGTCGTGATACAGAAAGTGTGAAATGGAACTGGTACGGCGAGGACGTCCTTCCGATGTGGGTGGCGGATATGGATTTCAGATCGCCGGAACCCGTGATTGACGCGCTCAAAGCGAGGGTTGAACACGGTGTCTTCGGTTATGGATTTGCACCGGAAGGCTTACAGGAAGCCGTTTCGACGCATCTGCTTGATAGACATGGCTGGTGTGTAAATCCGGGGCAGGTCTCTTTCAATTCAGGAGTTGTGACGGGATTCAATCATGCGATCTACAGTCTGACGGAACCGGAGGATAAGGTCCTGATCCAAACTCCGGTATATCCTCCATTCCTGTATGCGCCGGAACAAGCCGGGCGGCAAAAAGTCGAAAATCAGCTCATTCGAAATGAGGATGGTAAATATGAGATCGATTTTGAGGATTTCGCAGCCAAGGCGGCATCGGGTGTGAAGTTGTTCATTCTGTGCAACCCGCATAACCCCGTGGGACGTGTGTTCACCCGGGAGGAACTTACCCGGATGGCTGAAATTTGCCTGGAGAATGATGTCCTGATCTGCTCAGATGAAATTCATGCCGATCTGGTCTTTTCCGGCTATCAGCACATCCCGATGGCGAGTTTATTCCCGGAAATTTCGGCGAAGACGGTCACATACCTGGCACCCAGTAAAACATTTAACATTGCAGGGTTATCAACATCAATCTATATTGCCCAGGATGAAAAAATACAGCAAAAACTGGAGCATTCCATGCCGCTGCTGCTGGGGCACCCCAATATCCTGGGCATGCAGGCTGCCCTGGCGGCTTATCGTGATGGGCAGCCCTGGTTGGATGAACTTTTGGTTTATCTGGAAGCCAACCGGGATTTCCTGGTAGATTTTGTAACCAATGAATTGCCCGGAATTTCGGTCTGGAAACCGGAAGGCACCTACCTGGCCTGGTTGGATTGCCGTGGTCTTGAACTTGATATCTCCCCTCAGAAGTTCTTCCTCGAAGAAGCTAAAGTTGGCCTGAATGATGGAAAAGATTTTGGAGAGGGTGGTGTAGGGTTCGTCAGATTGAATTTCGGCTGTCCCCGAGTGATGCTTGAAGAAGGCCTGGATCGAATGAAAGCCGCCTTAAACCATCGATAGGAATCCATGATGACAGAAAATAACCAAGAGAAGACCAATAGGAATATTGGTGTTATGTTCAAACGTCTCCCTTTAGGAGTGAAGATCCTGGTCGGCGTCATGTTGTTTTATTTCCTGCTGGTTGGAATTGGCGCAGCTTTGATTGTGGCCGACCCGGTCCAGCATGTCGATGCAGTGGTGGTGCTCAGCGGTGATGATGGCGACCGTCTGGGTTTGGCATTGGAGATGCTTGAACGCGGATATACCACAAGGTTGATAATTACGGATACGACCAATTCAGCTAATGCTCGGCTCAAGGACGAAGGCCATTGCCGGTGGATTCGCTGAAAACAGGATCTACCTGACGGATATCCGGGTGGACAGTACTAGCGATGAGGCGAAGGCCGCGCTTGAGCTGGCACAGGTCCAGCACTGGACTGAGTTAATGATCGTCACCGATCCGTATCACAGCTTGCGGACGAGGGTGATTTTCAGGGATATTTTTGCGAACAGTGGCATTACCATTCTTGTCCGGCCGGTGGTTGGACATTGGTTCCGGTCCACGACCTGGTTTTATCATTTGGAGGGATGGCGATTTACTTTTCTTGAAATCACCAAACTCATCTCATATATGCTGGGTATTTCTTAAAAGAAAATCGGGCCGCATTCGCGGCCCGATAATTTTTGAAGAATTATGATCTTCCTGACCGGTTTAATAACCGGTCCAATTTTCTGATTGACTATTCAGTCTCCGTTGTCTCTTCTGACTCCGATGCTTCTTCAATGTCCGTTGTCTCTTCAATGTCCGCTGTCTCTTCAATCTCCGGCGCCTCTTCAGTGTCTGTTGTCTCTTCAGTCTCCGGTGACTCTTCATTGACCAGGGTAACGTTCGCCGCCTGGAGCCCCTTTGGACCGTCTTCAATGGAGAATTCGACTTCCTGACCTTCCTTCAAACGTTTGTATCCCTCCATCTGGATTGCTGAGAAATGTACGAAGACATCCTCTTCACCATCATCACGACCAATGAAACCATACCCTTTGGGGGCACTGAACCATTTGACGGTTCCAACATAACGTTCTGACATGCTTTTACTCCATCTTTCTAGGATTTATTAAAGTTCAATGCATCCTTTACCTTAAAAGATGCCTGCTAAATATAATCCCTTTGCAAGGGCATGTCAAGAAGTCAGGAAATTTGCAGTCTTTGATCGTGTTTTAATTTCAGTGTTTGAATTTTAATGATAAAATTTTCGCAAGAGGTGTTCCCAGTCAAGATTGAGCCATATTGGAGATCAGATGAGTAAATTCATGGATCAGAAATACCTGAAGGAAGAACAATATCATTCCTCGGTTAACCTCGATCATCGGATCGCCTTACATGAGAGATTCAGCACAGCCAGGGTGCCCTGGACGACCTGGGTTTACCAACATCTGGCTATTGAAGAACACCAGCATGTGCTGGCTGTGGGATGCGGGAATGCGACCCAGTGGCGGGATAATGCGGATAAGTTTCCGGCTTCAACCCGGTTCGCCTTAATGGACCTGTCGGTGGGTATGCTGGCCGGCGGCAGGCAAGGGATTGGTGCTGCGGACCAACGTTTTTCCTATCTTTGTGGGGATGCCCAATTCCTGCCATTTCCGGACGCCAAATTTGACCGGGTGACGGCCAACCACATGCTTTATCATGTCCCGACCATTGACTTGGCAGTTGTAGAATGTGCGCGGGTGCTCAAACCGGATGGTCTTTTCATTGCCGCCACCAATGGGGTCACACATATGGTGGATCTGCATGATCTTTATGAAGAATTCGAACCGGGATTCCGACTTGAAGATAGCGTGCGCCGGCGCTTCAGCCTGCAAAACGGGGCGGATTATCTGTACACGCAATTCGCCGAAGTCCGGATGGACCGCTACGAATCTGACCTTTGGGTCACGGACGCTCAGGCGCTGGTCGATTATGCCTTCTCGATGTGGGATGTAGCGGAAGAGATCACCAATCAAAAAGTAAACCGGATGCGGGCATTCTTTGAAGAGAAGATAGCGAAAAATGGGGGAATAAAGATCCGAAAAGAGACGGGGGTGTTCCTGGCCAGCCAGACGCCCGGTCTGATTGACTCACTGGGAATCCTGCAGGCAGAGCAAAAGTTGTCGTAATCCATCTGTCGGTTCAGCAGTTGTAACTGCTAACACCAGGAGGACTGGATCGGCTTCCATACCGCTGATTGCGAGAGTATTAACGCCTGCCGGTACCTGACTGGCCAGTGTATAACCGATCGCGGAAGGGTTTTGTTCCAATAAAGACGCCAACCGTTCGATGGTGGAATATCGCAGGGAGTTACCTGTGATTGTATTATTCGATAGATAGATCTGGCTGAAGAACCGCTCAAGCTCGTTCCCATTTGGATAGCTCAGCGCCACCAGGGGTAAACTATTACCAAGTTCAAGATTGGCAGCCTCAGGGAGGGCCGACCAGCTATCCATATCTCCGGTGTAAATCGCTTGCAGGCTTTCCAGACTCAGCGAATCGAACGGAACATCAGCGCCGGCAACGATCACCAGACGTTCATTTCCCATCACTGAAACATAAGGGTCAGAATCAAAGCGATCTCCCAGGCGCAGGGTCAGATCCGCCTTGTTGATGTCCAGTTCGGTTCGGGGGACGATCTCGGAGTATACGCCAAGATCTGGGATGCTGTTGGCACAATCAGCCGCTCTTGATAGCCAATGTGTGAGCGCAGGTGTGGTCTGAACACCGACCACGGTCATAACACCTTCATCCTGACCATCTGATGGGCTTGAGCCACATCCCGTCAGAAGGAGTATAAAAAGTATTCCAATCCATAAAATGTATTTGGTCTTCATCCGTTCATTTCAGCGCCCAGACGAGGATGGTTGCCCCACCCAGCAGCGCACAGTAGATGGAAAAATAAACCAGGGAATGGTTTACTAAAAATTTCAACAGCCAGCGGATTGCGAAGTATCCTACGACCATCGCGGTCAGGAACCCGATCACCATCAGAGGCAGGAATGATACCAGGTCTGGCACTTCCGTTACCATCTTGTAAGTGCTGAGACCACCGGCGGCCAACATGATCGGGATCGACATCAGGAAGGAGAATTTACCAGCGGCTTCCCGTTTGAGGTGCCGGAACATACCGCCGGAAATGGTCGCTCCTGATCGGGAGACACCCGGGAATAATGCCAGGCTCTGCATCAGGCCCATCACCAGCAGCGGTTCCAAAAGTGACGTCATGCAAATCACCGATCCGCTGACTGACCTTTTCGGCAAGCACCATCAATACCGCGGTCACGATCAGGGCAATGCCGGTTGCCAGTGGGGATGAGAAGGCTTGCTCGACAATATCCTGCAGGAAGATCCCTGCCAGGCCTGCCGGGATGGTCGCGACGATCAGCAGCCAACCCATCCGGGCTTCATGAGTGGCGAAAGGCTTTCCTGCGAAGATTTGTTTGAAAAAACCGGCGATGATGGCGATCAGTTCTTTACGGAAATAAAAGATCACGGCCACCAGCGTCCCGAGTTGCACCAGCACATCGAAAACGAACATCTGCTTGGCCGGCAAGTCCCAATTGAGGAAGAAAGGCAGCAAGACCAGGTGGCCGGAGCTGGAAATGGGCAGGAATTCGGTCAACCCCTGGACGATACCGAGGATGATGGCTTGCAGAATGGTCACTTAAATGCTCCCGATAGTCTATATTGACTAATTATCGAAGTTTGAAAGGTAATTATAAGCAAAATCATCGAACTGACCATCCTGTATCGCCAGGCGCATTTGCCGGACAAGGTTGAGCAGCGTGTGGATGTTGTGAATAGAGAGCAGCGTGCTGGCAAGCATCTCTTTGGTCTGGGCCAGGTGACGGATATAAGCCCGAGAAAAATTCTGGCAGGTGTAACAATCGCAGGTTTCGCTGATCGGTTTCTCGTCGCGGGCATACTGGGCGTTTACCATGTTCATTCGCCCGGTATCGGTCATGGCGGCGTTGTGCCGCGCCAGGCGGGTGGGGAGGACGCAGTCAAAAATATCAATGCCCCGGCGAACGCCTTCCACCAGGTCCTGCGGCGTGCCGACACCCATCAGGTAACGGGGTTTGTCTTTCGGCAGGATCTCGTTGACCAGGTCCAGCATGGCATGCATCTCCGGTTTGGTTTCGCCGACCGAAAGGCCGCCGATCGCGTTACCGGGGAAATCGAGGGAAGAGATGAATGCCGCGGATTGCTCTCGCAGCTCCGGGTAAATCCCGCCCTGGACGATACCGAAGAGCGCCTGGTCCTCTCGGGTCTGGGCGGCTTTACAGCATTCAGCCCAGCGGTGGGTACGGTGCATGGCTCGCTCGATATAATCCCGGTCATAGGGATCGGCGCATTCGTCAAAGGCCATGATGATGTCCGCTCCGAGGTTCTCCTGGATAGCGATCGACTTTTCAGGTGTGAAACGATGCGTTGAGCCATCGATGTGGCTCTTGAAGGTCACGCCGTCTTCGTCCACTGTTCGCGTATCGGAAAGCGAAAAGACCTGGAAACCGCCCGAATCGGTCAGGATCGGCCGGTCCCAGTGCATGAATTTATGTAAGCCGCCCATTTCAGCGATCAGTTCGTCGCCGGGACGCAGGTAAAGGTGATAGGTGTTCGCCAGGACCAGCTTGGCATCCAGCTCGTGAAGCTGCCGCTCCGTCAAGGATTTGACGGTGGCCTGTGTACCGACGGGGGCAAAGATTGGCGTAGGGATGTCGCCGTGCGGCGTGTGGAAAGTGCCTGCACGGGCGTTGCCGTCTTCGGCAATCAGGTCATATTTGAATGAATTTTTATTTTCCGTCATGAATGGTTTTCCATTATGTATTTCAAATTCAAGGTTTTCCGATTATACCGTATGGTGGTGCGAGAATAAAAATTCCCCCATTTACGGGGGAGGGATATCGGGGGACAGTTGTTGCTATTTACAAGGATTAACACTTTCCCGCCTGTTTCATCAGGTACCTTTCCGCTTTTTACAAAGAGGAAGTGGCCTGGGATGAGGTGTTTTCATCCAAATTAAAAATCTTTTTCGCTTGAAAGGATGCCAAAGGGGGACTATACTACACCCCATGGATACGCAAGCTTACTCAACCTGGCTCGAAATTGACCTGGGAGCCATCCGCAATAACATCAAAGCGATCAAGCAGATGACCGGCACTTTGGTGATGGCCGTGATCAAAGCCAACGGCTATGGGCACGGTGCGCTGCAGGTGGCGAAGGCCGCCACGGAGGCCGGTGCAGCCTGGCTGGGCGTGGCCCGGATGGAAGAAGCCCTCAACCTGCGGGAGTCAGGTATTACCTCCGAGGTTATGGTGCTGGGGTATACGCCACCTTCTCTCGTCCCGGATGCGATCGCTCATAATATCCATGTCGCAATTTATAACCCCGAGATGGCGGAGGCTTATACCAAAGCGCTCCAAAATGTTTCCGGTCGTTTAAAAGCACACGTCAAGGTGGAGACCGGTATGGGCCGGCTCGGGATGGCGCCGGAAAAAGCGGCTCAGTTCATTGAAACCTTTCGAAACAACGATCACATTGAAATCAATGGCATTTTCACCCACTATGCCCGAGCGGACGAACCCGGTGTGGATACGACTGAAGAGCAGTTAGTGCGGTTCAATCAATTGCTGACGACTCTGCGGAATGCCGACCTGCTCCCACCCATCGTGCACAGTGCCAATTCGGCTGCCATGCTGAACTATCCCGAAGCCTATTTCGATATGATCAGACCGGGGATCGCCATTTATGGTCTCAATCCTTCACCTAAATCGCTGCTCCCCGACAGTTTCCAGCCTGCGCTGACCTGGAAAGCCCGACTGACTTCAATACGTATGCTGCCGCCGGGTCACGGTGTGAGTTATGGCCATAAATATTTCACCAAGTCCGACGAACGGATCGGCGTGATCCCGGTCGGTTACGGTGATGGTTACCGGCGTGTGATGGGACAGCAGGTGCTGGTCCGGGGAAAAAAGGTGGATGTGGTCGGCAGAGTATGTATGGACCAATCCATGCTGCAATTGGACTCGGTTCCTGATGCATTGCCCGGCGAGGAAGCGGTGTTACTGGGCCGGCAGGGTGATCAGGAGATCACAGCGGACGACCTGGCTGAAGCGTGGGGAACGATCAACTATGAAGTGGTTTGCGGCCTGGCGGACAAACTCCCCCGGATCTATTTGAACGCATGATCGTCGACGAAAGCTTCTTGATTCGTGTAGAACTCCATTTACATACCTGCTATTCTAAAGACAGCCTGGTGAAACCCGAGCGTTTGATCCGGTATTGCCGGAAAAAAGGGATTTCCAGGTTCGCGATCACCGACCATAACGAGATAGAAGGCGCCTTCACGGCGCACGCCTTGGCACCGGAGAATGTTATCGTGGGGGAAGAGATCGAGACAACCGACGGCGAATTGCTTGGCTACTTCATGTCCGAATGGGTGCCGCCCGGACTGAAGCCAATGGAGGCGATTGAGCGATTGAAGTCTCAGGGTGCAGTGGTCAGTGTGGCGCATCCTTTTGACACTGTCCGCACCCAACACTGGACCCGTGAAAGCTTGCTGGAAATCACCCCTCATATTGATGCGATTGAAGTTTTCAACGCGCGATGCCTGAAGATGCAGCCTAATAATGAAGCCGCATCATTTGCAGAAGAACAGGGTTTACTTGCAACGGTCGGTTCGGATGCGCATTCCCTTTGGGAATTAGGCCGGGCATCGCTGCTCATGCCTGATTTCGATGGGCCGGAGGAATTTAAGTTTTCATTAACACAGGCACAGCATCACGTGCAGCTTTCACCGTTTATCGTGCATGGATTTTCAAGGGTTGCGGTTTATTTTAAAAAATTGCAGGATTTCTTGCGATAGATGATGAACGCTGGGAATGAATGATTGTTGGTATTTAGATCACAAGAAAAGGAATTTATAATGACCAAAGAAACAATCCTTGCTGAACTTGTCAAGCTTTCCCAATCATTAGGGCTCCCGGAACGGGAATTGGTGATCATGGGTGAGGGGAATACCTCCGCTCGTACCGGCGAGGATTCCTTCTGGGTCAAGGCCAGCGGCACCCGGCTGCACCAGATTGATCGGAACGGATTTGTTGAAGTCAGCATCTCCAAAGTGTTGGCGATCACCGAAGCAGAATCCAGGTCGGATGATGAGGTTAAAACAATGCTGGCAGCCAGCCGCCTGGATCCTGATGCGAACCGCCAGCCCTCAGTGGAAACGATGTTCCATGCCATTCTATATGAAATGACCAATGCTCAATTCATCGGCCATACCCACCCAATCGCGGTCAATGCCGTGATTTGCTCGCGTGACGCGGAGAAAATGCTGGCAGGTCGCACAACACCGGAAGAAGTAGTCTATCTTGGGCCGGAATCGGTCTTTGTTCCTTATGTTGATCCGGGTCTGCCGCTCGCCCACGCCGTCCGCAAATCGATTGCAAAATACCTTGAAAAATGGCAGGAGGATCCGAAGGTCATTTTCCTGCAAAACCACGGTGTGTTCGCCTTGGGAGATTCCGCGATGGCGGTCGAAAACACTCAGGTTATGACAGACAAGAGTGCTCGGATCCTGCTGGGCACCATGCAGTTTGGCGGGCCGCATTTCATGAGTGAAAAAGACATCCTGCGGATCCACACCCGTCCGGATGAAGCCTATCGGCGAAATATCGCCAACCAGAAATAAGTAGAAGTAATTGGAAACAATAAAGAATAAAGGCTATTCCAAAAAGGATAGCCTTTTCTGATTCTTTATGAGTAATTAGGGGTTTTAAAGGAGATGTATTTTTCTGTAAAGATACGTTATTTATTAAATTCAGAAGTAATTTTTTACGGCTTCCCCTCGAGGGGAAGCTGTCTGCGTAGCAGACTGATGAGGTGGAAAAATTACAATTCAATTGACAACCAATTTACAATTCATAACAGATTAAATAAAGGAATTTATTTTGCGTTCCTTAGCTCACCACCTCATCCGACACTACGTGCCACCTTCTCTGGAGCGAAGCGGAACACCCGACGTGTATACGGAGGGTGCAAGGCGACAAAGAAGGCTGTAAATAATCAATTCGATTTATGCCAGGCTGGTGATATCCTCCCCGACATCGATCTGACTGATCAGATCCACCCGGGTTTTATGACGTCCACCCTCAAAAGTGCCGTTCAAAAAAGCATCGACAATGTCCAGCGCTAACCCAACGCCAACTACCCTGGCCCCAAAGGCAAGCACGTTGGCGTCATTATGGAGCCGGGACATGCGAGCCGAGAAAGTATCACTGACAATTGCCGCCCGGATACCTTTGACCTTGTTTGCGGCAATCCCGATCCCTACTCCAGTACCGCAAATGGCAATCCCAAAATCCGCAGCGCCATTCACGACCGCATTCCCGACTAATTGTCCGAAGATTGGGTAATGGACGCTTTCCTTTGTGAATGTCCCAACATCCGTGACCTCGATATTTTTCGACTCGAGGTGGTTAATGACGGCTTGTTTTAACTCAAAACCGGCATGGTCGCTGCCAATGGCGATTTTCATTATTCCTCCGATTTTTTTGCTTGATAACCTATGATGTAAATCATAGCATTAAAAAACCGCTTTGATATCAGACCAAAGCGGTTTATAAAGGGGGTAGAAGTTGGCTTAGAGAATTTTGCTCAGGAATTCCTTGGTGCGGTCCTGCGTGGGATTACTGAAAAGGATATCCGGGACGCCTTCTTCAACGATCAGGCCCTCATCCATCAGCATGGCACGGTCCGCAGCTGCCCGTGCGAACCCCATCTCATGAGAGACAACCACCATGGTCATGCCCTCTTTGGCAAGCTGCAGCATCACGTCCAGCACTTCCTGGATCATTTCAGGGTCCAATGCGCTGGTCGGTTCATCAAAAAGCATGATCTTCGGGTTCATTGCCAACGCACGGGCAATCGCCACGCGTTGCTGCTGACCGCCCGAAAGCTGCCCGGGGTAGTCGTTTTCCTTCTCCGGGATGCCGACCTTGGCAAGCAATGCCCGGCCGATCTCGGCCGCTTCTTCCTTCGTGCGCTTGCGGACCACTTTTTGAGCGATGGTCACATTTTCGAGCACGGTCAGATGCGGGAAAAGGTTGAAGGATTGGAAAACCATCCCGACTTCGGTACGGATGGCGTTGATATTCTCAGCTGTGGTGAGAGGGATATCGTCAACCACAACCGACCCTACCTGGAAATTTTCCAAACGGTTGATGCACCGCAAGAGGGTGGATTTGCCCGATCCGGAAGGACCGATGATCACCACGACCTCACCCGGATAGACATCCAAATTCACGCCGTTGAGGGCTGCCGTTGTTCCGAAGTGTTTATGTAAGTTTTCGATGTGAATGATGGGGGTGGGGGTCATTTTAACGGTCCTCCGTTTGGGTTTTTCGTTCGATCCAGGCGACGACCCGGGCTGAGATGAGTGTCATAATCAGGTAGATCAGCGCAATCATCATCCAGGTCTGTATCGGGATGAAGTTGGCTGCCATGAATTCTCGGCCTCGTCGGGTCATATCGGCAACCGCTACAACACTGACAAGTGAGGAGTCTTTCAACAGGGAGATGAACTCATTGCCGACCGGAGGGAGGATCACTTTGATGGCCTGGGGCAGGATCACATAGCGCATCGCCTGGTTGTAAGTCATGCCCAGACTGCGAGCAGCTTCGTTCTGTCCTTTGGGGATACTTTGAATTCCGGCTCGATAGATTTCGCTCATATAAGCTGCGTAACAAAAAGTTAGCCCGAGGATTGCCATCGCGAATGGATTTGCCAGGAAATGTTCCAAAGGATAGAAATGAAGAAACCGCCCTATACCTTGAATGATGGAAGGAAAAGCAAAATACCAGAACAATAATTGAACCAGAAGCGGGATCCCTCTGGCAACCTCCACATATATCGTGGTGAACCAGCGAATAATGCCGTTCTTTGCCAGACGGCCCAGGGCAGTCAACAAACCCAAAAAAAGGGTGAGGACGAAAGCAACGAGGGTGACGCCAATTGTAACCAAAAGGCCGTCGCTGACAAATTTGATGATCCGCCAATAAGGATCTGGTTGCAGGCCGGCCAGTAAAACCACAATCCCGATCACTGCGGCAACCAGCCACCACCAACTGTCAATCCGGTGATTGGCTACCTCGTGACCGGGAATATTATCCAATTCTTTTTGAACTCGCATAAATTAACCTTTCGCCCCCTCGCCAGAGTTACCAACCCGGGCGAGGGGGGTTCCCAAATGAGATTATGAAGCCTTACTCAGCACCGTACCATTTTACGACCAGGGTCTCGATGAAGCCTTCTGATTGGAGTTCGGCCAGGGCTGTGTTGACCTGAGAGATCAATTCGTTATTGCCTTTGCAGAATGCAATGCCATAGGATTCGTCTGTGAAGACATCTCCAACGACCTTGAGGTTGTCGGAATTGGCATTCACGAAGGCGACTGCGGTTGGGTAATCCGCAATAACGGCATTAATCTGGCCGTTGGCGAGATCGAGAAATGCGAGTTCGTAGGTATCGTAGACTTTGACGGTTGTGCCTTCGATGGCTTCGGCTTCCATGGCGCCGGTGGTCCCGATCTGGGCACCGATGGTGGCGCCGACCAGGTCGGCAGGACCGGAGATGGTTTCGTTATCGGCGGCGACCGCCACGATCTGACCGGCGTTGATATAGGGGTTAGAGAAACTGAATTGTTCGGCGCGATCAGGCGTGATCGTCATGGCAGAGATCGCCATGTCATACTGGCAGTTGGCCATACCAGCCAACAGCGGGTCCCAGGCAACGTTCTGGTATTGGATGTTGAGACCGGCTTTTTCCGCAATGGCATTCATCAGATCGATATCGAAACCAACGATATCTTTGCTGTTTTCGTCAACGTATTCAAATGGTGGGAAAGAGGCATCTGTGGCGACGGTCAATGCGTCGCTGGATTTGGCGCAAGAAGCCAGCAGGCTAATTGCAATAATGGCGACCAGGGTCAATAGGATTTTATGCTTCATGTAATTTTTCTCCTCATTAGAGTGATGATTGGATTGTGCAAACAACATTTTCTTCTCAACTTTCTTCCTCAAAAAACCGGATCACTACCTCCTTTGATATACAAAAAAGCCTTCCCTGGAAGGAAGGCTTCTACATGTACGCTTTGTTATTCGTTCAATTAAGCGCCAAGCGCCGCTCCTCCAGGGGAGGTTCGGTTATGGTGCTTTCGCTTGAGTTCCTGAACGATTTGGTTAATCATTATGGATTTGATTTTATCAAAAAAATTATAGGTTACTTCATCAGGAGGTTAACGGATAGTTAATTCTTGTTAACTCAAAACTTTTCCCAATGAAGGACTTCTTCAAGTGGTTTCTTCTCTTTTAGTTTTGGAGAACTCGGATTGATGCCAATTGGCACCAGGGAGAATAACCTGAATTCATCGGGGATGTTGAAGGTTTCCTTAAATTCCATTTCATAAGGAACGATGTCTCCTTCCACCCAGCAGCTGCCAAAACCCAGGGCAGTCGCTGCCAGGAGCATGTTTTCGGTGGCCGCGGAACCGTCTTCCGTAGTGAAATCAGAGCGGGATGGATCAAGAATGACCATAATGACCGCCCCAGCGTTTGCGATCCATTCATCGGCTTTGCTGAGATACTGGATCATTTCGTGATCAGTTACAACAACAAAATGCAGCGGCTGAATGTTGTACCCGGTGGGGGCTAGGTGTCCTGCATCAACGATCTTTTCAAGATCGGATTTTATTATAGGCGTTCCATCGAATTGGCGTGAAGTATGCCTGCGTTGAATGGCTGTAAATAGATCCATAAGATGGTTCCTTTCATTTAGCTTATTTGGCAATCAGGATATTTAAGCTTAATTTGTATATTCTTATTTGATTTTATCATGACAAATTCAGGTTGGTTTCCAGTAATTTTTTGGCGATATTTCCTATTTTCACCCAGTAATTTGTTGAGTTTTCATATGAATCATGAGCATTATTAATATCCCTTAATATTCCAATAATCAAACCTTGACATGAAAACTGAATCCGTATATCATAAGGTGGCATTTTGTATATTTGATATTGTATATTGGATAAAATATCCAATTATCCAGATAATCATAATTTATTAGGAGCTGTAATGAGTTCAGATATCCCAAAAACAATGAAAGCAGCAGTTTTATTTGGTAAAGATGACCTGCGCGTTGTCGAAGTTCCAGTCCCGGAACCTGGTCCGCAGGAAGTATTGGTTAAAGTCCATGCTTGTGCCATTTGCGGCACCGACCCGACCGTGGTGTCCAAGGGATGGAAGGGAATGCCTGAATATGGCAACTTTATTCCAGGGCATGAATACAGCGGTGAAATCGTCAAGGTTGGTCCGAATGTGATCGATTTTAAGGTCGGCGACCGGATTGCGATTGAATCTCACAAAGGCTGCGGATACTGCCGCAACTGCAAGCGCGGGAAATACACAATCTGTCTGAACTATGGCAAGCCTGAGACGGGGCACCGCCATTATGGGTTCACTAATAACGGTGGTTATGCCCAATATGTGGTCAATCATGTCAGCACCCTTTACAAGGTTGCCGATAATATATCCTACGAAGAAGCAGCCCTGGTGACCACGGCTGCCTGTGTCCATTATGCCATTGATAATATCGGTGGTTTCCTGGGCGGTGAAGAAGTTGCAGTATTAGGGCCTGGACCGATCGGTTTGATGGCGGTACAACTCTCAAAGGCGCTTGGTGCCGGTAAAGTTTACCTCACCGGCACCCGTGAATCCCGACTGAAGATTGGCCGTGAACTCGGCGCCGATGTCACCATCAATATCAACGAGGAAAATGCACTTGAACGAATTATGAAAGAAACCGATGGCCTGGGTGTTGACCTGGTGATCGAGTGTTCCGGTGCGCCTGCCGCTGTTGAAGATGCTTATGAGATGGTGATGCGCGGTGGCCGGCTTTCCTTTGTTGGCGACGCTCATGAACGTCCCACCCCGAACCATCGCAAGTTCGTGCTGGATGATCTGAAAGCCGCCGGGGTTCGCGGTGAGGGTTTGGGTGACTGCCGTCGTTCTCTTGAGCTGCTCAAGCTTGGTAAAATTCAGGCCAAACCTTTCATCACCCATCACTTCTCTTTGGACGATATTAATGAAGGCTTCGACACTTTTATCAACCGTAAAGGTGGTGCCTTGAAGGTCATTATTGAACCGAACGGTCATCAATCGTAAGTCCACAAGCCAATCCAAGCAAGTAACTCTGGGAGTATCCTGAATGGATAAAAAGCTGCTTCTAAGTGTAGAAAAGATAAACAAACGTTTCCCGGGTGTCCAGGCGCTGGATAATGTGGATTTCAATTTATATGCCGGTGAGTGCCATGTCCTGATTGGTGAAAATGGCGCTGGAAAATCTACCTTGATGAAGATCATTGCAGGGGCGTACCAGCCTGATTCCGGTAGTCTATTCATTGACGGTCAGTTATTACGGTTCCAGAACCCGATCCAGGCTCAGGAAGCAGGGATTGGCATCATTTATCAGGAATTCAACCTGATCCCTGATTTGAATGTCGCCCAAAATATGTACCTTGGGCGCTATCCCAAGCGCCTGGGTATGTTGATCGATCATAAGGAACTCCATCGGAAATCTGCAGAAGTTCTCAAATCACTCGGTTTGAATATTGATACCAACGCCTTCTGTGGTGACCTTGGTACTGGCCAGCAGCAGATGGTTGAGGTGGCTAAAGCCCTGACCATGAATTCGAAGATCCTGATCATGGACGAGCCAACAGCCGCCCTGACCGATCGTGAGATTGACCGGTTGTTTGAAACGATCCAACGATTGAAAGAAAACGGAATCGGCATCATTTACATCTCTCACCGTCTCGAAGAGGTTAGCGAGATCGGTGACCGTGTGACGGTATTACGGGATGGAAAATATATCGGCACGATGGATATTTCCGAAGCCGAGATTTCAAAGATGGTCAAGATGATGGTTGGCCGTGAAATGGACAGCCTTTACGGTGAGGATGAATCTGTTCATGAGGTCGGCGAAGTTGCCCTCCGTGTAGAAAACATTGTCAGTGGGAAGCGCATTGTAAGCGCTTCATTGGATGTTCGTACTGGTGAGATTGTCGGCCTGGCAGGACTGGTCGGCGCTGGGCGGACGGACCTGGCGCGTGTCATATTTGGCGCAGATAAATGCGATTCCGGGAAGGTTTTTGTTTTCGGTAAGGAAGTGAAACCCAAGACTCCCTCTGATATGGTGAAAAGGGGTCTGGGTTTGATCCCCGAAGACCGTAAAGGTCAGGGGCTATGCCTGATCCTCCCGACCTCAGAAAATATCGTACTGGCAAATTTACGAAAATTATTCAATGGATTTATCGTCAAAATGCGCAAGGAACGCCAGGTCACAATGGATTACATCAAAGACCTGCGAATTGCCACGCCATCCACTTCACGGATCGTGCAGTATCTTTCCGGCGGCACGCAGCAGAAAGTTGTTCTGGCTAAGTGGCTTTGCACCAATTCCAGGATCTTCATTTTTGATGAACCGACCCGCGGCATTGATGTGGGTGCCAAAGCTGAAATCCACGGTTTGATGCGCGAGCTGGTGAAAAACGGTGCTGCCATCCTGATGATCTCATCAGAATTACCCGAGATCCTGGGGATGAGCGATCGGATCTTTGTCATGCGTGAAGGAAGCGTTGTTGCTGAGATGAACCGGGATGAAGCTACGCAAGAAAAAGTGATCGCCCATGCGATGGGCGGCGCTTGAATTCCATTCCGGAATTGTGATGTTCAGCGCCTATCTGTAGGAGCAATGAATGCAAACAGCTGATATTAAGAAACAAAGTTCATTTATCGAAGGACTGAAACGGTTTATCAGGTCCCTCCCGCCATTGACCTGGGTGGTCCTGGTCATGATCCTTTTCTTTGGTGTCGCTGCACCGGGGTTTTTCAAATCCGAAAACCTTGTCAATGTTGTCCGTCGTGGGTCATCTTTGTGGATGATCGCCACCATGCAAACCATGGTCCTCATCGCAGGAGGGTTGGACCTTTCTCTTGGCAGCATGATCACTTTTTCAGGCGTGGTATTGGCCTTATTGCTGGAAAAAAATGTTGCCGCACCGATAGCCGCTCTGGCTGCTGTGCTGAGCGGAACCGGTGTTGGTTTCCTCAATGGTTTTATGATCTCCGTTTTGGGCATCCCTGCTTTTATTGTCACGTTAGGAACGATGAACGTATTCGGCGGTCTGGCAGTCGCTCTGACACAAACCAGCGCAATTTTTATTGGTAACCCCACCATGGTCTATGTAGGCGCCGGATCTATCCTGGGAATTCCGATTCCAATTATTGTCGCTCTGGTGGTTTTTGGTATATCGTACGTTCTTTTTTATCACACTTCCTTCGGGCGAAATCTGATCGCCATTGGTGAAAATGAAACCGGGGCGCGCTTGTCGGGTGTCAACACGCGACGAGTGATCTGGCTGGTATTTATGTATTCCAGCACTATCGCTGCAATTGCAGGTGTCGTCCTCGCTGCCCGAATTCAAAGTGCAGATCCCACTGTTGGAGTTGGCTGGGAATTTGATGCTGTGGCTGCTTCCATCATGGGTGGCACACTGCGTGGAAAAGGCCGGGGGACGATCTCCTCAACCATTATCGGTGTTGTGTTGATCCTGGCATTGCGAAATGGTTTGAACATTATGGGAGTCCCGGTAATGTGGCGTTCTGCGATTGTGGGTCTGTTCCTGCTGGCCGGCATTATCTTTGACATTAGCATGCGCAGAAGGGAAAAACGTAACTAATGACCACTCCATCCCTCGAACAAGATATGAACAAGAAGAAGAAATTCCAGATCAGCGCTCAGGTCATGAACATGTTACCCCGGGTTTCGATCCTGATCCTATTGGGTGTAGTGCTCTCATTTATGTCGCCATATTTCCTGAAACCCAACAACCTGATCAATGTTGTTTCGATGGCCAGTATCCCGATTATTTTAGCTCTGGGAGAAACCCTAGTCGTTCTATTGGGTGAAATCGATCTTTCTTTAGGCGCGATCTTTTCAATCGGAGGCGTTGTACCAGCCGCATTAATGAAATTCTTGAATGTCCCTGTGCCGATTGCGGTTCTGGCCGGAATTATCGTTGGCGGGTTAATGGGTTTATCCAACGGTGTCTTGATCTCGAAAGTGAAATTGCCTTCATTCATCGCCACTTACGGTTTAAAGGTTGCAGCGACAGGTATTGCTGTCGCCATTCTGCAAGGGTACGTCGTGTATGGGTTCCCGGATGCCTTCCGCTTCTTGGGAATCGATAGGGTATTGAATATCCCCGTCCCGATCTATCTTGCAGTTATCACTTTCTTTGTAGTGTGGTTCTTGCTCCGGCGAACAACTTTTGGACGCAAATTATACGCAACCGGTGCTAATAAAGAAGCTGCACGTCTGTCAGGCATCAAAATTGACAGCATCATCATTTGGACTTTCGTCTTAGCCGGTGCATTGGCAGCGTTGGCTGGGATCATTCAGGTCTCCAGGGTGAACTCATCGCATGCGTTCCTGGGGGACACAATGCTTCTACCCGCAATTGCGGCCGTCGTCCTCGGCGGCACCAGTATGTTTGGCGGCATAGGCGGCGTTTTCGGAACTGTGATCGGCGCACTGATCATGAGCGTGATCGATAATGGTCTCAACCTGGTCGGTGCTCCGTCCATCCTCCAGCAGTTCATTGTAGGTGTCATCATCCTTTTAGCGGTCGTTATTGATCAATCCGTCCGTAAGGTGACGGAAAAGCAGTTGCAGTAACTTTACCGGTTGAATATATCTGACAACCCAAGAATTGTCATCGAAAGGAGGCGATTTATTGGAAATTGTTGAGCATAAGCATTTTGCTGGTCAAAATTTTCTAAACCATATTTAAGGAGAAGTTCGTATCATGAAGAAAAAAAGTATTTTCCTGTCACTGATAGTGATGTTCGTGCTCATCCTGAGCGCCTGCACAGCCACCCCGACTTCCGCTCCTGCGACTGAAGCAGCTACCCAAGAAATGGCAGCTACTGAAGAGATGGCGGCCACAGATGAAACGGTAGCTACTGAAGAGATGGCAGAGACTGAAGTAGTTGCTACTGAACCGGAACCTGTTTATGATTTCGATCCCAATGTTCCTGCCGATTCTGATTACAATGTTGCTATCGTTGTAAAGAACTTCCAGTCCGCTTTCTGGGCCCAGCATGTTGACGGTGCTACCCAGGCTGCCGAAGATCTTGGCGTCACTCTCACCGCTCATGCGCCTGAGAAGCCTGAAAACATTGAAGAGCAGATCGCGATTCTCGAAGACCTGATCACAAAAGGTGTGGATTGTATCGCTTTGGCACCCACCAACACCGAATCCATCGCGGCTGGTATTGTCAAGCTGAATGACGCTGGCATCCCCGTAGTTTATGACAACACCCGCGGTTCCGGCGGCGATTTCCTCGCCTATGTCGGTATTGATAACTTCACCGTTGGCAAGCAAATTGGTGAATATGTTGCAGAGCAAATGGGTTACAAAGGCAACCTGCTCCTCCTCGAAGGTGTGGTTGGCCAATCAACAAGCGACCTCCGCTCCAATGGTATGCGCGAAGCATTGGCGCAATACCCCGATATTGTTGTTGAATCACAACCCGCAAACTGGTCATACGCTGAAGCCAGTGATATCACCACAAACGTCCTGACAAAATGGGGCGGCGAGCTGAATGCTGTTATCTCCGCTGGTGCTGGTATGTCCGAAGGTGCAGCCGAGGCCATCAAAGCTTATGGTTTAGCCCAGGATGATGTGGTCGTCGGTTCCTTCGATGTCACCGCTGAAGTTGTGGAAGCAATCCGCAACGGAGATGTTGATTTCACCATCGACCAGCAGCCCTACTGGCAGGCATATTACAGCATTGCTGCCTGTGTCCAGCACCTGAATGGTATGGATGTTCCCCAAGAGATCCGCACCCCTGTGGCGATCGTGACCTTGGATAACCTCGCTGAGCACTGGACCGACTAAGTTTTCGTAACACTCTCGATTAACTAATAAGACAGCCTGGCAGATATGTAACATCTGTTCCATTCATCTGCCAGGCTTCATTTCAAAATAGGAGAATTCGGACATCATGGCAGAAGTGAAAGTCGTTAAAGTTTTAGAAAACCCTGAAGTTGATATACCCGGACATACCTTTTGCACCGGGCGAGAAATTGCCGGAGAATTGATCGGGATTGATCAGTATGCACTTAAAATCGGTTATTTTGGGAAAGGTGGCACTTCTGTTGAACATAACCATGTTGGAGAGCATGTCTTCTACATTGTCGAAGGTGCAATCACGATCTTTGCCGATGGGAAGGAATACACCGCCCATACCGGGGAAGCGCTTCATATTCCCGCAAACATTCCCCATGCTTCAGCAAATGCTTATGATGGGATGACCACCTATATTGCCTTGACCTTGCCGCCAGGATAGCATTCGAGGGTTATGAATTTCGATATAATAATTAAAAACCCGAATTTATTGCTGTAAATTATTGTAAGTATCATGATGGAGTGAGCTTCCAGGTGAACGGATTGGACGAAGGATTTGTGATAAGCGTGGATTTGGGAACCAGCAGTGTACGTGCCTGCCTGGTGGATCGTTCACTTAACATCCTGTTTCAAACTCAGCAGCAAGTCTCCCTGGATACGGATCCATCCGGAAAAGCAGTTCAGGATGCTGAATCCATCATCAAGACTGGACTGAAATGTATCGGTCAGGTGCTTGATTGGGCCGAGGCACATTCGATTTCACCCGATGCGCTTTGTTTTTCAAATGCCGTCGCCAGTTTGGTCTGTCTGGATAAAGAATATCATGCCTTGCAACCTGCACTAACTTATATTGATTTGCGCTCACAAAAAGAAGCCGATCGTTTATTGGTGGATTATGGCAGCCAATTCTTTTCAAACACGGCGACACCTATACATGCCAGTTACTGGCTGTCCAAATTCCTCTGGCTGAAAGCTGGAGAACGATTATCGGAATGTACTTATTTTTGTACCATTAAGGACTTATTTATTTTCTTCCTCACGGGTCGATTTGAAACCGACATTTCCAACGCTGTTGCGACAGGTATGTGTGATGTGCGTACCGGGGGTTGGGATGCACGGCTGCTGGAAATCGCAGGGATTGCTCAGGACCAGCTTCCAAAGATCAAGCCGACGACGTCAGTTCTTGACTTTGACCCAATCATTGAACTACCTGAATTTACTCGGTTCCCACGGATTAAAATCGTGTTAGGCGCAATCGATGGTGTTCTTTCGTCCCTGGGCGCCGGCGCCTTCAAACCCGGCCAGGTGACGACCATGATAGGTTCCAGCGGCGCCTGTCGGATTGCGGCGAAATCAGCTCTGACCAAGGGCGACCCATTAATGACCTGGTCCTATCCATTGGATGAAGGGATCTGGATCCGTGGCGGCGCAATGAATAACGGGGGATTGGTCACTCAATGGCTGGTAGAGAATTTTTCAAGCCAGCGCACTGTAGAGAATGCAGCTTATAAAGACCTTTTTACCGCGGCAGTTTCAGTTGTCCCCGGCGCAGAAGGATTGATCTTCCTGCCGTATTTATTCGGTGAACGTGCGCCAATCTATGATGAACGGGCGAGAGGCGTGTACTTTGGTCTTACAAGCAGTCATCATCGCGGACATTTCGCGCGGGCCGGCCTGGAAGGTATTTTATTCGCGATGTATTCCATCTTTGAGATCATCAAATCGGATGGGGAAGATGTTGAGGTGCGTGCCACCGGCGGATATTTACGTTCGGAACTGATGCTTCAGATGCAGGCCGATATATTTGGCGTTCCGATCCGGATCCCTGAGAATTTTGAAGGTTCATCCATCGGCGCGGCCGCGCTGGGGTTGAAAGCCCTGGGATTGATCAAATCGTATGATGAAATTACATCCTTAATTCCCATTTCGAAAACATATTTGCCAGACCCGGAAAATCATAGAATTTATCAGGAAATCTTCATTCATTTCAGAGAACTATATACACATTTGAAGCCGATGTTTGCAATTTTGGGAGGTCAGTAAATCATGACCCCCAAGCTTCAAATAGCGCTGGATACCCTGAATATGGCGGATGCAGTCCGACTGGCAACATTACTGGAGGATTATTGGGATATCCTTGAGATTGGCACGACGTTACTGTTAGCGGAAGGTTTGGAAAGCGTCCGCCAGTTCAGGAGGACATTCCCCGATGCGGTCTTGCTGGCAGATACCAAGATCGTAGATGCAGGAGCCGTCCTTGCAGGTGCAGCCTGCGAGGCTGGCGCGGACCTGATCACGGTAATCAGCGCCGCTAGTGAGAAGACCATTCAGTCGGTAGTTAAAACAGCACATGCCAATGGAGCGGCTGTCCTGCTCGATCACCTTGGTGCATCCTGGTCAGCGAAAGAACTTTCGGGAATCGCAGCACTTGGCGTGGACCGCATTGGGCTGCACCTGCCGATCGATCTACAAGGTGATCTCACTATCCAGCCGGATGTTGTCCGCACAATAACTGCTGAATTAACCCTTCCGGTCAGCCTTGCTGGCGGAATAAATGCAGAGAAAGTCGCCCAACTATTTGGCACGGGCGTTGATATTTTCGTTGTCGGTGGTTATTTGCTGAGAGCAGATGACCCCATTAATCATGCCAACCTGCTCAGAACAGCTCTTGCAGGTGTTTAAAATTAATTGATTGTTACCAATAATAAGGAGACATGTTTCTGATGGTTAACATCCCCGAAAAAATGAAAGTGATCGTCCTGACAGGACCTGGTGAGCATGAACTACAGGAACTGCCGGTTCCCCAACCGGGTCCCTATGAAGTTTTATCCAGGGTCCGTGCAGTTGCAATTTGCGGCAGCGACCCTGAGATCTTTAACGGTGGGCTGGCTGGGTTCTGGCCGCCATATTATCCCTTCATTGCCGGTCACGAATGGGCAGGTGAAGTGATTGCCTTGGGTGAGGGCGTGACCAATCTCAAGGTTGGCGACCGGGTTGCCGGTGAGCCGCATAAAGGCTGTGGTTACTGCGAGAACTGTAAAGAAGGCCGCTATACGCTTTGTATGAATTATGGCAATCCTGAATCCGGGCACCGTCACTACGGTTTTACGAATGACGGCGCTTATGCCCAGTATGCCGTCCACTCCGTCCAGGCCCTGACAAAGATGCCCAATAACGTCAGCTTCGTGGAAGGGTCATTAGGTGATACCGCTGCGGTTTCATTACACGGTCTGGAATTGACCGGCGTGACGCCTGGAGGTACAGTCGTTGTGATTGGACCCGGCCCGATCGGTCTGCTTGCGATGCGTCTGGCAAAGGCGATGGGTGCAGCACGGGTTATGATGGTTGGTCGCCGATCCCGGCTGGAAGCATCAAAACGGCTGGGTGCGGACGATACAATCGATTTTGAAAAAGTGGATCCTGTGGAAGCAGTTCGGGAATTGACCGGTGGGCGAGGTGCGGACGAAGTGTTCGAATGCTCCGGTGCGACAGGGACGATGAACCAGGCAATCCGGATGGTCAAGAAAGGCGGTAAGGTCAGCTTATTAGGTGTGCCTTCCGGTGATGTTGAGGAACCGGTTCCTTTTAAAGCCATCGTACATAATGAGATCATGATCACAGGTTCAAGGGCGGACCCAAACACTATGTGGCGTGTGATCGGAATGATCTCTTCCGGAGAATTGAATGTCAAGGACCTGGTTACACATACTTTCCCAATCGAGCAATATAAAGAAGCGCTGGATGTGTTCATTCACCGTAAAGAAGGCGCCGTCAAAGTGGTCATTGAACCGAATGGCCCGGAGGAGTAGATCAGCATGATGGATAAAGTACGAACCGATCGAATGAAAAAATTCATGCGTGAAGCCGGCATTGACGTGTTGGTCTGCCGCTTGCCGGAAAACATCGTTTATCTATCCGGGTATTGGCCGGTTTTTGGATCGTCCTGCCTGATCTTCCCGGTGGATGACGACCCGGTTGTGATCCTGCCGTATTCTGAGTTGGATTATGCTGCTGAAGGTTGGGTTGAAGACCAGAGGACCTATCAATTCATCAATATGGCTGAACTTGCCAACCCGCCTGCGAATATACTTCGCTTGATGAAAGAGGTCTGGAGTGAACGCGGTTATAAGAACGCGGTGGCGGGCTTTGAAGGCAGTTTTGACCTGGTGGGTGGGAATAACGTTGCCGCAGAAGCACGGGTCCCGACCTTCAAGATATTGAATGATATGTTTGAAGCCTTCCCCAGCAATACCTGGGTGGATGCCACCCCGCAGATCAAGCAATCCCGGGTGATCAAGTCCCCGATGGAGATCGAACAACTTCGAATTACCAGCGAGATCACCGGGATCGGCCTTGAACATGCCCGCGGATTGATCAAACCCGGTGTGCAGGAATCTCTCGTCGCCGGGATGGTTGAAGGTTATATTTATGGCATGGGGATTGGGTATAAGAACGTGAACTCGTGCGCGCGGTTATTGTTTCGTGATGTCCGGTGAGAACGCTCGCAATTCATGGCGCCCGTTTTGCGTGGCTTCCAAGAAACCGATCATGTGGGGAGAACCCGTGCTTGTCGAACTGGATGCCGTCTCGAACGGATATTTCATAGACATCACCCGCTCGTTCTTTGTCGGCGATCCTGATCCTAAATCCCAGGAGATCATGAATGTTGTCCATGAAGCGTTGAACGCCGCGATCGATGCTGCCAAACCTGGGGTAATGACTCGTGAACTGGATGCGGTTGCTCGTAAAGTGGTTGAAAAAGCCGGATATGGAGAAGCATTTAATCACCAACTAGGTCATGGAATTGGGTTACAATTCCATGAAGCACCGTGGCTGCATCCTGCCAGTACTGAAGTTCTGCAACCTGGGATGACTCTCGCTGTCGAACCGGCAATTTACATTGATGGGTGGGGAGGATTTAGGATTGAGGATAATATCGTGATCACAGAAGATGGTTGCGATAACCTCACTCCATTGCCACAACTCTTTGAACCAATTCTATAAATAACACTGTTAAAAAAGAGAGCGTTTTATGACATCCGAATTCAAGACAATGCAGGAAATAATTTACGATAAGTTAAAGGAGCGGATCATATCCGGTACCTATCAACCCGGCATGCGTTTGATCGCGAGTGATCTTGCAACCGAGTTTAATATCAGCCGGATGCCGGTCCGTGAGGCCCTAACTCGTTTGGGCTCAACCGGATTAGTTGAATTGATCCCTTACAAGGGTGCCATTGTCAATGAATTGACCGCTGAAGATTACGTTGAAATCTTCAATATCCGTTCGGTATTGGAGGGCTTGGCAGCTCGTTTGGCATGTCCTAATATGCGTCCCGAAGATTTCGAGCAAATGCGCGAAGCGAATGAAGAGATTCGCAATATGATCAGTGAAGATGATGTTGAGTTCCAACGAGTTAACCGAATCTTTCACTCAACGATTTGGAGCCGGACAAAGTCGGAACGACTGCAAGAGCTTTTAGCTGATCTCTATTCTGAATCCACTCAGTATCGTCAGTTGGTTGTGATTCACTCCGATCGATTGGGAGAGATCCACAAAGAACATCAGGAATTCCTCAGCGCACTCGAGAAGGGCGATGCCCGTCTGGCAGAACAAATGGTCAGAGAACATTACGAAAACACGCTCAAATGGCTCGTAGTATTGGTCCATAAAACTGAATAAAAAGAAGGACATTAATCATGGCAGATAAGAATCAACCGATTTTGATCGCATCCGATCATTTTGGAATGCAGTTAAAAAATCCTATCCGGGATTATCTGATTGAAAAAGGATATAAGGTTGTTGACCTGGGTGTGAACAGTGATGAACCCGTTCTATATCCTGAAGTGGCAGTCGAATTCTGTGAAGAATTACTCAAGCAGAATTACTCACGCGGGCTCCTGATCTGTGGGACAGGGATTGGAATGGCGATGGTCGCCAATAAAGTGCCCGGGGTTAGAGCAGCCGTGATCCACGACCCCTATTCAGCGGAACGTTCGAGAGCCAGCAATGACGCACAGGTTGCCTGCCTGGGCAGCCTTGTCATTGGGTTGAATGCGGCCAAGAAGAATGTTGACATTTGGCTGGAAAGTGAATTCAGCGGTGGGCGGTCGCTGCCAAAAGTAACATTGATCAAAGAGTTGGATGAAAAACGCTGGGTCAAATAGATAATTAATTCACTGTGTGATAAAAACGGCGCGTGATGATCGAAGATCTAGTCAAGAGAATTCGGTTACAGCGCGCCTTTTTGATTTATTGACCAAAACAAATCAGGTAAAAAGATGATGAAAATTTGGGTGATTGCGACATTGGATACGAAATACGCCGAAGCGGGTTTTATCGCCGAGAAGATTCGTGCAACCGGGAATGAACCCGTGATCGTGGATCCCGGGTCGTCCGGCAAACCGGGATTGGATGCAAATTTCCCCCGTGAACAGGTGGCTGAGGCAGGTGGTGAGAGCCTGGCAGATCTTCAGGTGAAAGGCGATAAGGCTTACAGCCAGGGAGTGATGCGGGAAGGTCTCAAGAACCTGATTGCCGAGGAATTTGCCGCCGGCCGGATCGACGGGGTGATCGCGGTGGGAGGCGGGCAGGGGACTGCTCTGGCGACTTCAGCCATGCAGACCTTGCCGTTTGGTATCCCCAAGGTGATGGTCTCGACGGTCGCCTGCGGGCAAACCACATTCGGGCCTTATGTAGGGACATCCGATATGACCATGATCCATTCCGTCGCGGATATCGCCGGATTGAACTTCATTACCCGGAAGATCATTGCCCAGGCTGCAGCGGCCGTAGTGGCGATGGCAGGGGTGAAGCTTGATGAAGCCGAACATAAACCACTGATCGCGCTCACGCAGGCCGGCGTGACCACTCCCGGCACGATGGCTGTGAAGGCGAAATTGGAAGAAAAGGGATTTGATGTCGTGGTCTTCCACTGCAATGGTATTGGCGGCCAGGCGATGGAAGATTTCATCCGCCAGGGTGTGATCAAAGGCGTGATTGACTACTCTCCCCATGAACTGATTGACCTGTTCTGCGACGGCTTAATGCCTGCCATGCCCGGTCGGATGACCGCTGCAGGAGATATGGGTATCCCTCAGATCGTGGGTCCGGGTTGTGCGGATATGCGCCTGCATGTCTGGGGACAAATTCCGGAAGAATTGAATGGACGACCTTACGTCCGGCATACACCCACCCACACCCATTTCCGAACGACCTATGATGAATTATATGAAGTCGGTACATATATCGCCGAGCACCTGAATGCGGGAAAAGGTCCCCGGGCTGCGATTGTCCCGACACAGGGGTACTCGATGATGAACCGGGAGGGAATGCCGCTTTATGATGAGCAGGCAAATCAGGGTTTTGAAGATGCCTTGAAGGAAAAACTCAATGATGATGTGGAATTGTTCATCCGGGATAAACACATCAACGATGAAGATTTCGCTGATGAAGTTGTCGAGCTCTTCATGAAGTTATGGTATGAGAAATATCCGGATGGGGGACCCTTAAATACAGATTGAACTTACTCGAGTATTAAATTTATTTTACTAATAAAAAGACCCCCGGGATTACAAATCCCGGGGGTCTTTGATACAGACCTTGATTACGGCTGGGCAATGGTGAAGGAGTCGACTTCCACCAGGATGGGCGTGACGTCAAAGGAAGAAACCGAGAACCCGACCTGACCCTCTCTCAAATTATATTTATTGTCAACGACTTCCTTTTCCAGGTAGCCGTTGATATAGAGTGCCAGGTAATTTCCATCACAAACTGCGGTGTATTCATTGACCGCACGGCCAGTTACAACGTGGGTCGAGCCGCCGCTTTGCAGCCCGAAGTAATCGCCGTCAATTTCGGAATAAACCAGGATGTCATAAAGACCACCATTGCTGATATTGAATTCATACCAGCCATCCCGGTCCGAGTAGTTGCAAACGAGGCTGACATTATTCGTGTTCTTGCCCCGGTTTTCAGCGACCAGATCGACCGCAACTGAGGAATAAGTGTAGCTGTCATAAAGAACGTAAACGTATTGATAAGTGCCCTGCAGGTCGAAAACGAGGCGGCCGTTATCGGTATACAGGTCCATCAGGTTTTCGTCGCCGTTCATCATGAACCACGTGTAGTTGTCAATATTCCCGTCGAACTCTTCTGTATAAAAGGCGGGTGAATTTTCAACCGGTTCTTCAATCGTCGCTTGCGGTTGTTCTACGACAACGGTATTGGTTGGGGTGGGTTGCTGCACCACGACGGGTTCTTCGGTGGGCTGTTCCACGACGACGATTGGTTCGGGCGTAGCCGTCGGATCCGGAGAACTGCTCATGCAGGCTATCCCTATAAGGACAAACACGGTAATAAACACCAGTGCGAATTTCAAATAGAACTTACGCATTTCTTCTCCTTTTTATTAAAACATAGTAGATAATCAAAAATAAATTTCTGTGAACTTTTTTATTATATAAGAAAGAGGTGTCAAATTGGGTTAAATTTTAAAATTATTTTAAGAAGAAAGATTGATTAATTAAAAAAGTTTTTTCTTGCGGAAGGTAAATTATCCTAAGATAAACTGGCTATTTTCCAGGAAAAGTCCAATTAATTGATTGCCTGGAGGCAATTGATGGATCCGATCAAACCGGGATGAAAATCCCAAGCTCCTGTTCAACCGTGGTTAGAAAGGTTTTTAAGCGAGTCATTTTGATCTTCTTTTCATTTCTTTGATTGGTTCATAAAGTTGATTGTAATAGATCACATGTCCGGTACAGATTTTCGAAAGGTGAATTGGTGTGAACAACTGCTGACTTTTATTTTGTCAATGCGTAGAGGTTGTTTTTTTCAGGCCGAAGGAAATTGAAATCATCGGGCCATAAGTAAATATAAAACAATATTGGGTCTTGAGGGTTTCTGGCAGGAAGGGAATGATTTTCTGGACCGGAGGGGAACAGTATTTTCCAAATATATGTTAGAATCCTTTTATTGACTTATTATCGAAGAATTGGGGCGAGGTTATGATTGCAAGAAAGATAACTTGCAAAATGATCAACCTAATAAATACTGTTATGCAAGTCGAATTCTTGGGGGTTGATGACAAAGTTCGTTATTAAATATGCGCAATCAATTATTCATTCAACAAATCGGAAAGCCTGTTTTGATTGGACTAAGAATGTTTATGTATAATTATCTTGAAAGGAATTGAATAACATTCCATGCATAATTAACGGTGAAAGGAGAATAAGGTATAAGAGAAAATAATTCATTCGTTTAAATCCACCTAACTTTTTAGATAATAAAGGAAGAGAAATGAAGAAACAGATTACTTGGTTGTTCGTGTTTTTGCTGGTTCTTTCGTTCGTCCTGACAGCATGTGGCACAAAAGCAACTGAAGCGGTTGTTGTAACGCAGGAAGCAACCGAGGTCAATTGCCAGACTGCTGAGACGAGTTCCGAAGCTGTTGGTGCCTATCAGGTTCCGGCTCCCATTGAAGGGTGCTATAACGTTGGTTTTGTCTATGTTGGCCCGCACGATGATGGCGGCTGGTCACAGTCTCATGATGTCGGCAGGATGTATGTGGAGAACACCCTGGAAGGTGTTCACACCGCTTATGTTGAGAATGTTGCTGAAGGTGCAGATGCCGAACAGGTCATTCGTTCATTGGCCCGCAAGGGATTCGATGTGATCTTCACGACCTCCTTTGGTTTCATGGATGCAACAGAAGCCGTAGCAAATGAGTTCCCGGATATCGATTTTATTCACATTAGCGGCTATAAAGCCAATGGTGAAAATTTCGGTAACCTGATGGGCGCCATGGAAGATATTAAATACCTGGCTGGTATGTTAGCTGGATCCAGGGCGAAGATGGATGGTAATCCGAAATTGGGTTATACAGCCACTTTCCCAATCCCCGAAGAACTACGGCTTGGAAACGCCTTTGCACTCGGTGTTGAGAAAACCTGCCCTGAATGCACGATTGACGTCCGCTTCATCAATACCTGGCATGATCCCATCCTAGAACAGGAAGGGGCTCAATCGCTCTTTTCTGCTGGCGCCCAGGTCGTGATGACCGGCGCGGACACACCTGCCCCTGCGATGGTCGCGCCGGATGGGAAATGGGGTATCACCTATGACTATTCCGGGAACTGCACAGTCGATGCCTGTCTGACTTCCATGTATTGGAATTGGGGTGTTGAGTATGCCCGAATCGTTGAAGATTCACGTGCCGGCACCTGGAAGGGTGGCTGGGAATACTTCGATGCCGATTCCGGCGGCCTTGGCCTCTATGGCTTTATGGATGGTGAGACAATGCAGCCCGGCGTTGCTGACTTACCTGCCGCCGATCTTCAAATGGTTCAGGACACTCTGGACAAGATGCTTGCCGGTGAATTCACCCGCTTTGACGTCTTCAAAGGTCCGATTATTGACAATCAGGGTAACCAAATTCTTGCTGATGGCGTGAGCTTAGAACAGCTCGACCTTGATGGTTTCAAACAATTTGGCAGTGAATGTACCACCTGTATGTACTGGTGGAATCAGAACGTCACAGCCGAGCTACCGCCACTCGATTAATCTCTAAAACCCAATCACAACCAGGAAATTCGCTTCGGCGGTTTCCTGGTTGTGGATTGTTTTGTTGATTTCTCCGCACCAGTTAGGTGCATTTATTTAATCTACAATGGCATTATGATGAATTTATCTGAAGAACTTCCATATGCGGTCGAAATGCGGGATATTGTCCTGCGTTTCCCCGGCGTTTTAGCGAATGATCATGTGAACTTCACGTTGAAGAAAGGCGAGATCCACGCCCTTTTGGGTGAAAACGGCGCTGGGAAAAGTACGCTAATGAACATCCTCTCCGGGCTTTATCAACCGGAATCTGGTGTGATCAGGATCGATGGCAAACGAGTGACTTTCCGCTCACCCAAAGATGCCATTGCGAGTGGGATCGGCATGGTGCATCAGCATTTCATGCTGGTACCAACCCTGACCGTGACTGAAAACATTTTACTAGGGTTGAATGAACCCAAATTCTTCATGAAGTTATCTAAATATGACAAAAAGATCCTGGAGCTGCAGGAGAAGTTCGGGTTGAAAGTGGACCCAACGGCCAATATCTGGCAGCTTTCAGTCGGGGAACAGCAACGGGTCGAGATTTTAAAATCTCTTTATCGCGGCGCAGAAATCCTGATCCTCGATGAACCCACGGCCGTTCTTGCACCACAAGAAATCGAAGAACTGATGGAGACTATGCGTGCGTTGGTCTCGCAGGGGAAATCGCTCATTTTCATCAGCCACAAGTTGAATGAGGTGCGGGCGGTAGCAGACCGTTTAACGGTGCTTCGCAAAGGTAAAGCCACTGCTGAAGGGATTGATCCCGAAGGCCTCACAAGAGGTCAGCTCGCAGAGCTGATGGTCGGGCGGAAGGTGATTTTCCAGGTTGAAAAGGAAGCCAAGCAACCGGGTGAGGTTGTATTGGATGTCGAACATCTCTCCACCAAGAATAACCGCGGTCTTGAAGCTGTACGGGACGTTTCTTTCCAGATCCGTGAAGGCGAGATCCTCGGCATCGCCGGGATTGCAGGAAACGGCCAGAGCGAACTGGTGGAAGCGATCACCGGGCTGCGGCCAATTGAAGGCTCGATCCGAATCAACGGCGTGGAAATCGGCAATTGCTCCCCGCGCAAATCGATCAAATATGGCGTAGCCCATATTCCTGAAGATAGGACGGGTGTGGGGACTGCACCAAACCTTTCTGTCACGAATAACACCATTATGAAGAACTACAGCCAATCGCCCATCAGCAACGGCTGGCGGATCAACTACGTGGAAGCTCGGGATCATGCCATGGACTTGAAAGAAGCCTACGACATTCAGACACCGAATGTGGAAACCCAGGCCCGTAAACTCTCAGGCGGCAATCTGCAGAAGCTGATTTTGGCGCGAGAAATCTCCGGGGATCCGAAGTTGATCGTCGCGATGCAGCCGACCCGTGGACTCGACGTGGGCGCTATCGAGGGTATTCAGCGTCTTTTACTGGAACAGCGCCAACGAGGAGCGGCAATCCTGCTCCTATCCGAAGAATTGGATGAGCTGTTGGAGCTGAGTGATCGAATCGCTGTGATTTTTGATGGCGAATTTGTCGGCGAAATGGATGCCGGTGAGGCTGACCTGAACCAGATTGGGATGATGATGACCGGTTCGCTGAGGAGTGACCGATGAAGTTTCCTTATAAAATAAAATTTGAAAATCGCACCAAGGATATTCCCAAGTGGCTTCCGCTGGCAACTTCAATAGGCGCTGTCGTATTAGCATTTATCATCAGCGGAATTGTCCTGAAACTGATCGGCGGTCAGCCAATGCGGGTATTTGGATTCTTCTTCAATGCCTCGTTTGGCAGTTGGGGCGCATTTTCGGATATTATAGTCAAAGCAACACCCCTGATTCTGATTGGATTAGGGTGTGCTGTAGCATTTAAAATGAACATCCTTAATATCGGCGGGGAAGGCCAGTTCTATATGGGAGCCTTTTTCGCCAGTCTGGTGGTCCTGGTCCCGATCATTCCGCTGGACAGCCCCAAATGGTTGGTGTTAACCCTGATGGCTGTGATGGGGATCCTGGGCGGCGCGCTGTATGGTTTTATTCCGGGCTTTTTGAAAGCGATGTTCAATGTGAACGAAATCATCACGACCTTGATGTTGAACTATATCGCTGTATTTTGGAATAATTACTGGATTTTTGGTAAGTGGAGTGATGCCGGTTTTCAGATGACTCCGACCTTTCCTAAGGTAGCCTGGCTGCCGCGGTTGGCAGATCTGGCGAAGAAATTTCCTGCTTTTTCCGGGATCACCTTACACCTCGGCGTTGTCTTTGGGTTGGTGGCTGCAGTCCTGATCTGGGTGATCCTGAAACATTCCCGTTGGGGATACGAGATCACGCTGATTGGCGATAATCCCAAAGCAGCTAATTATGCCGGGATCAATATCAAGAAGAATATCATCCTGGTGATGATGCTTTCCGGCGCGTTAGCCGGTTTGGCAGGGATGTCGGAGGTCACCGGCGTTGTACATCGTCTGCAGGAGCGCATCTCCACCAACTATGGCTTCTCAGGCGTGATCGTAGCCTGGTTAGCCAAGCTTAATCCTTTTGCAGTTATCCCGGTGGCGATCTTATTTGGTGCATTGATCGTGGCTGGGAGGGAGATCCAGCCATCCGGCCTGTCCTTCATGATCCAGGGTACGATACTTTTCCTGGTGATCAGCAGTGATGTCTTGCTGCGCTATAAGATCCGCATCGTTCACAGGCAGCAGGAGGAAGCGTTATGAATCTGGAAGTCATTCTCCGGGCAGGTCTATCCACAGGAACGATCCTGATCTTTGCTTCAATCGGTGAAATCCTGGCAGAACGTTCTGGCGTGATGAATCTCGGTGTGGAAGGGATGATGCTGATGGGGGCGATGGCGGCGTTCAAGGTCTCCTATGTGACCCAAAACGCCTGGTTGGGGTTATTAGCCGGAATTTTGGCGGGCGGGATTTTAAGCCTAGCCCATGGCCTGGTGGTCATCTCTCTGCAGGCTGACCAGACGGTCAGCGGCCTTTCTCTGACCTTCCTCGGCACCGGGTTAGCATTGGTGTTGGGCGAGGGGCTGACGGGTTTGAACGTCCCGACGATACCCAATGTCAGCGTTCCCCTGTTATCTTCGATCCCCCTGATCGGGCGGATCTTCTTTACTGACTTTAACCTGCTGGTTTACATTGGATATTTGATCATTCCAATTTCCTGGTATTACATATACAAGACACGGCCTGGTATGCACCTGCGCGCGGTGGGTGAGAAACCCTCGGCAGCGGATACGCTTGGGGTCAACGTCTATGGCACGCGGTATCTTTACACCTTCGTCGGTGGCTGTCTGGCAGGTCTCGCCGGCGCGACGATCAGCATTGCGATCTCGCCCGGGTGGTACAGCAACCTGACCACTTCCGGTCAGGGCTGGATTGCGATTGCGCTGGTGATCTTTGCCCGCTGGAACCCAATCACGGCCGCCTTGGGTGGATATTTCTTTGGAATGCTCCGGCGCTTCACCCTGGATTTGCAAGGGCCGATGACGATCCTCGGTTTCCGCAATCCTTTCTTTTACGACCATAACCTGGTGTTCTTCCTCCAGATGGTGCCGTTTGTTTTGACCATTGTCGCGTTGATCTGGGGCTCCGGCGCTGCCAGGCGGAAACGACGCGGGTCGCCAGCAGCCCTGGGCATACCATATATCCGCGGTGAGCGCGGTTTGTGAGTGATCTGAAACAATTCGGAGGATTAAAAATGGGGATCATTGCGAAAGAGATGTTGTGGCGACAGTTCGCCATCGCGATTGATTCTTTTGGAGGTGCACTGCGCAGTTGTCCGGACGATCTTTGGGAAAAGCCACTTTGGAGAGACGATCCGAGTCAATGGGTCGCTCCGGGATTTTCAAAATTTTGGTACCTTTGCTACCACACACTATTCTGGCTGGATCTTTACCTGACAGGCGCAGAGAAGGATTTTATCCCTCCTGATCCTTTTGACCTGGTGGAGATGCAGGAAGGGGAAATCTTACCAAGAGTTTATTCAAAAGAAGAATTGATCGGATATTTTGAGTTTTGCCGGCAGAGATGCCACGACACGATTTTGGATATGACAATGGAACAAGCGAACAGGATCTGCCGATTTGCATGGGGGGAATTACCCTTTGCAGAGTTGATGCTGTATACCATGCGCCATGTGGAGCAACACGCCGCACAATTGTATATGTTCCTGGGGTTACATCGGTAATATATGTTTATTTTCTTAAGACTGGGTTGGAATTATTACCTATCAGTGTATTCAATTGAATTTTTATTGCCACAGGTTGAGTAATTGGTAAAATCGAAGAAAATATAAATTCGGCGATTAACCATTATTATGGGCAATCTTCATGATATTTTTCATGATCATCGTTTTTTGATATTCAAGTTTGCATCTACTATTGTTTAGCGGATAAATTGTTAAATTCAATTCTAGAGACACTCACCTAAATCGCAGCGGCCATTATTTTTCGTATCTGTATATCGCTTGCAGTGACCGGGGAAGGCACAGCCTCTTGGGCAGCGAACTGTACAATTATTTTCAGTTGGTGATGAAGAAGGGTTTGCTTGGGTCTCTTCAACCGTTGGGGTTTGTGTCGCTGCTTGGATTGTCTCGGTGGGTTGCACGGTAACCTTGGGGGTTTCAGTAACCTGTGGGGTGGTTTCCGTATTCTCAATGGTTTGGGAGTGATCCGCGTTGATTTCGGCTGTTTCTGTAGTTATTATCGACTCTGCCAGACTTTTTGACGCTGAAGCAAGAGCGATAACGGATGCCGTACTTATCACACCCATTGATACCAGGAATTCGCGACGCCCCATGCGATTTGAATTGCCATTCGTAGATTGAACAACGACATTTTCTACTGGGATCATGACCGAACTTGTTAATAATTTTCGGATCATTCGTTCAAACCAGCGGCGGTGAAGGGTAAGCTTAATCAGAATGAAGATCAGGGAAGAGATTGAAACCGCAATATGTATTTGCCGCCACGCGTCATAATTTTTTATCGGCAAATTCAGCCATGTTGACATGGCCAATCCGGTAAATCCAATTAAAAATAAATCCGAACAGGATAAGGAAATCAACAACCAGATATCTTCGCGTCTTACCTGATTGATTTTGAAAAATCCTGTTGAGGACTGACTTTACCCAGTCGCGGTGAAGGATCAGGTGAAAACCTGCGAAAAAATTGCTGATTATCCCGACCCATTGGTGAGCGATAACCCCGGTTAGATCCAGGAAAAATGTCAAAAGAAAACTGAGCAACAGGGCTATATTGATCCACCAGTTGGTCTTTTGTTTTTTATTCATATACTCCTCAAATACTTGTAAGTCTTATTCTCTTCGGTTTCAAGTATTACTCAGGATTATTGATACTATTTAAAAGTGAAGAATTAGGAAAGAAATAATAAAATTTGTTGAATGTCATTTATGCTCGGAAAGTCAATTATATATGCAGCTTATTTGTCTTCTTGGAATATTAAGGAGTTTTTTGAACTTTCGGGAGGGTTCAAGTTTACTGATGCTTTGTAAAACCAAATTGGAGTGGGTCTGCAATTCCTATCTCTTTTCCGAGTTTTCTATGCTAGAATTTCCTTACAAACACGGTCGCTCTATCGTTGAAATGGGGTGAAATTTATGCTTGCCAGGGTCAATTCTTGTGCAGTCATCGGTCTGGATGGCGTCATCGTTGAGGTGGAAGTCGATACGGGGGGTGGGTTGCCGAAGATGGTGATCGTTGGACTGCCCGATGCGGCGGTTCAGGAAAGCCGGGAACGAGTTCCAGTCGGCAGTTAAGAACGCAGGTTTCTATTATCCCCGCAAGAAGGTAACGGTCAACCTCGCACCGGCTTCGGTACGAAAGGAAGGGCCGGCCTACGACCTGCCGATTGCAGTCGGTGTCCTGATCGCCACCCACCAGCTCGACCCGGAAACCATGGAAGAAACACTTATTATCGGCGAACTTTCGCTGGATGGCGGGGTGCGTCATGTCAAAGGCGTTCTGCCGATGGCAGCCTTGGCGCGTCAGGAAGGCTATAAAACGGTGATCGTGCCGGAGGTGGATGCCGCGGAAGCGGCCTTGATCCCGGATATTACCGTGATCCCCGCACCGACCCTTAACGCTCTTTACGACCACTTGACCGGCATGAAACCGCTCACGCCTGCCGCACCACCCGACCATCACAGCGATGAGGTCCTGGTTGAGACGGATTTCAGCGAGATCAAGGGCCAGGAGCATGTCAAGCGCGCTTTGGAAGTGGCTGCCGCAGGGGGGCACAACGTCCTGATGATCGGCCCTCCCGGAGCAGGTAAAACCTTGATGGCACGGGCGCTGCCCTCCATCCTTCCGGCGATGACGATTGACGAAGCGCTGGATGTGACCCGTATTTACAGCGTGGCAGACCTGCTGCCTTCGGACGTACCACTGGTGCGCTCGCGGCCCTTCCGTGCGCCGCACCATACGATCAGCCATGCCGGCCTGGTAGGTGGGGGCAACTGGCCGCATCCCGGTGAGATCAGCCTGGCGCATCGGGGTGTGCTTTTCCTCGATGAACTGCCCGAGTTCAGCTCGAAGGTGCTGGAAGTCCTGCGTCAGCCGTTGGAGGATAAGGTGGTCACGATCAGCCGCGCCCAGGGCTCACTCACTTTCCCGGCGAATTTCCAACTGGCTGCAGCGATGAATCCCTGTCCGTGTGGGTATTATGGTGACCCGGTGCGACCCTGCACCTGTTCCTCCACAACGATCACCCGTTACCAGAAGCGCATCTCCGGTCCCTTGATGGACCGGATCGACATCCACATGCAGGTGCCGCGGGTGGAATATCAGAAATTGCGGGATTTGAAAGCGGGAGAATCCTCTGCGGACGTACGGGCCCGGGTGGAAGCGGCTCGGGAACGCCAACGGGAGCGGTTCAAAGGCACCAATATCGCCAGCAACGCCGATATGCGCCCGGCGGAGATCCGGAAATACTGCGCATTGGATGAGGATTGCCAAACCCTGATGAAAGCGGCCATGCGCCAATTACAATTGACCGCGCGTGCCTATCACCGGGTGTTGAAGCTATCCCGCACGATTGCCGATCTGGCTGGTTCTGAGCCGATCACGCAGGTGCATCTGGCAGAGGCATTGCAGTACCGGCCTAAGATGGAGTTGCTGTAGGATTTACCGCCCTCGATTAAATCGTAGAGAAAATCATTCGGAAAGAATTAGTTACGATCATGAATGTACTGCAGGTTTCTGCTCGAAGGTGCCGGAAATCAAGAGTCAGTAATTGGGGGAAAGGTGATCAGGATCAGCCGCACCCAAGGCTCGCTCACTTTCTCGGCGAACTTTCAACTGGCTGCAGCGATGAATCCCTGACCGTGCAGTTCAGTAAATAGGCGCATTGAGCATTAGTAGAATGCTGGAGTTGTAATAGAATCTATTTAGGACAATATGGTCGCAGGAAAAATCATCTTGGTTTAGCTCCAAATTCTCCAATTATTGTCATAGTATCTGGATCGGTTCATCGGGATTTGGTCAGTGGAGGTGCTTACCGACTTGTTTATCCAACGCGGTGTTCCTGTCCATATTTACTCTGATGATGGCCCTGAATTCATTGCCAAGCGGGTCTGGGAATGGTTAGCAAAGCTTCAGGTTCGCTTTTTGTATATTGACCCGGCAGACCCTAGGAGAATGGCTATGTTGAATGGAAAAATTTTCTACTCTGTAAAGGAAGCCCAAGTATTGATCGAGATGTGGAGAAGGCATTACAACGTCATTAGACCACATAGTTCATTGGGTTATTATCCCCTTTCTTAGTTCGACCTACTCAATTTCAGTCGGTTGGATTATCATAAAGGTTGGTATAAATTATGGGTCAGGTCAGAGTTGGATGACTTGGTTCTATCCCAAGGTGCAGGTGGGTTCTATCTCAGAATTGATCCAACAGAATTTCTCCTGAAAAAAATTAAATCATTATTTTTGAGTAATCTCAAAGCTCAAGAAATATTGGAGGATGATGATGACACAACAACCAAATGATGTTCATAGTGAAAATAATGGGAACAATAGACAGGATTATTCAAGAACTCTCTGATAGACGACGAAGAATCGATGCGAGGCGTGAGAGTCGACATGGTAGCTCTTGGATCATTGGGCTGATCATGCTTGTAGCAGGAATTTTTATTCTTCTTCAAAACTTCACAACGCTTCGTATAAATAACTGGTGGTCATTATTTATTATGATCCCGGCGTTAGGAGCGTTTGCAAATGCCTGGCGCGTTTATCGAAAAGACGGAAGGTTGGCCGCACCAGCGCGAACTTCTTTGATTAGCGGAATCCTGCTTACCTTGATCACCGCCGTTTTTCTTTTTAACTGGAATTGGATCGTATTGGGTCCAGTAATTTTGCTTCTTGCGGGTTTCGCAATAATTCTAAACACACTTCTATGATTTGAATTAAAAGGGGCTTGATAAGATGAAAATTGGTCGATTTATTCTCATTTTGGGTGTTTTATTTTTTGCAACTTTAGCCTATACATTCAATTTCAGAGCTATAACAATTAGTAGAGGATCTGGAAATAAACTAAGCGAAGAAAGAGAACTGGCAACATTCTAGGCAATCAAAAACGCTGGTCACGCTGATGTTGATATTCAATTTGGGGAAGAGCAATCATTTATCGTTGAAGCTGATGATAATATTCTTCCTTTACTTCAAACGGATATCCATAATCGAACTTTGACCTTTGGGTTTGAACCAATACAGAAGTTGTATCCTCCAGCACAATTGAAGTTCATATCACGATGAATTCACTAAACGCCGTAATAATATCAGGATCAGGAAATTTATGGGTTTCGTGATTGAATGAAAAGGAAATCAATCTTAAAAATTCTTGGATCGGGAAATATCATTGTAGAGGGAAAGGCTGAAGATGTGAAGGTTTCCATTGGAGGTTCCGGAGATATTGAAAGCAAAGATCTCGTTTCAGCTTCAGCAGATCTCTCTATTAAAGACTTGGGGAGTATCATTATCAATGCGATTGAGAAATCTTGTGACCAGCATAAATGGTTCAGGGAAAATTTTGTATCGAGGAAATCCTGAACACATTACTCGATCGATTGAAGGAAGCGGAAGTATTGAAGCCATTCCATAATATGCACTGAATTTCAATGATTGGATAAGTTTTGATCAAGGCGGATGGCACTTTCTCTCTTGGTGAATTTTGTGCTTTTAGGCCATAATCTTTTGATCAATTTCTTTGCGTTTGAAGATTGTCTTGCTTGATTTAGGAAAATATTCGATTTCTTTTAGTGATTACCAAAGGCATTTGATTTCCTTATCTATTTCTTGCAATTTATAAATATCTGGAATAGAAAATGTAATGAGACGCATTTATAATCCATAATAGTAAAATCGCTTGACTAATCGCATTTTGAGGTTCTCTTTTTTTATGTTAACGCTATATTTAAGAATACAAAAATCCCACCCATAAAAAATCAGAATTAGAAAAGGTTAACAGAATGAAGAATCAAACTGATCATTTAGGTTTAGAAAGGCTCCTGTTTTTCAGTGATGCCATATTTGCAATTGCTGTCACGCTACTGGTTCTTGAAATACGCTTACCTGATGCCGATCGACCATTGAACAACATTCAGCTTTCCGAAACATTGTTGGGTATGTGGCATGATTATCTCGCATACCTGATCAGTTTTTTGGTTATCGGAACATTTTGGATGGCTCACCATCGAAAATACCGCTACATTAAAAACTATGACAACACATTGCTTATATTGAATTTATTGTTTTTGATGGTTGTTGCCTTTATGCCTTTTTCGAGTTCTCTTATTATTAATTACCCCGATAGGTCGGCAACGATATTTTATGCACTAACCATGGCAATCGCAGGATTGCTTCTTGCGGTTAATTGGCGATATGCATCATCGAAGAAACGATTGATTGACCCTAACCTGGATGCTCGAGCCATCAATAAGCAATTTATTGCGCCTTTGCTCACTTCTTTGATATTCTTTATTTCCATTGGAATTTCATTTTTAAATGAGAATTTGAGCAGGCTTTCTTGGATGCTGATTCTGTTTGCGACTTGGTATGCAAATTTGGATTAATATTTAAAAAATAGTTATATTGGAAATCTTGCCCAATATTGAACGCAAAACGAAGGGATCACTTTTCTTAGAGGAAAAGCAATCAAAACCTCAGATTATGACCGATGATGTATGAATAATAAAACTCTCGCTGATATTTTCCGGCGAGAGTTTTTCTATTGTTCATTCCAATTACATCAGGGCTTTGAAGGCTTCCAGCACCAGGAACACGGGCCAGACAATGGCCTTCAGGAAGCCGAGCACGCCCAACCAGAAGGTTGTCGCCTGGCCAATGAAGAAGATGGCTGCGCCGATCATGCCCAGACCATAAACCGCGTTCCCACCATTGCTGTGGTGATAGGTCCTCCTGCATCGATTGTTTTCACTGTTTTCCATGATTTTATTCTCCTTATATGAATTTCGAATTGACAACCCTATTATAGAGAGATTAGAGTTTGTGCACCTGTATATTTTCTAGGGTCTTAACTGAAGGACCGATTATTCCTCTATTTTTCCCACAGGTGCGACGTAGATTGTGAATTCTTCTTCCCCGTCTACCCCCAGCATGTTATCGACGAATTCCTGGTCGTAGGCAGCGATCCCGCAAGTGCCGGCGTCAATCGATTCGGCTGCCAGGTAGAGGTTTTCGCAGTAATGACCGATGTCCATGGCGACTTCCCGTGCAGAAAAGAACATATAGCGCCATTCGTTGCGATAGGGTACGACTGTCCAGATGAAGATCACCGCGCTTTCCTTGACGAACTCCTGCATTGTCTCGGCAAGCTGCGCGGCGAATTCATCACCGAGTTTGACCAGCACCAGCTTATGCTCCAGCCCCGAATAACGGTAGATCCCGGGTTCCAATCCTTCCACACGCTGGACGACAAGATAGGTCTCGAAGGGGTGGCGCGAGCCGCCGGAGGGGGATATTCGCTTAGTCCAGATCCTGTTCGGATGGACTTCCCGGACGCCGGCTACTGACCAGCAGAGGAAGGTCAGCTCTTCCAGTGTGAGACTTTCCTGTGAATATTGGCGATGGCTGCGGCGTTTCCTAAAAGCCTCGATCAGGGGCATATTTCCCAGATTGATTCATTCAATTGCCGGGAGGTTGATCAATGTTGCATCCTCGGGGATCGCTTTCTCCAAAGGAGGTGCAGGGATGCCGGCCACCTGGTCAGTGATGATGAATTCATCCGGGATGACTTCATCCGGAAAAGCAAAAGATTTCAAGTTGTGACGTGACATTTTGATCAATCTTTCAATGATCTGATCGTAATAAGCTTTATCTTTCATTTCTTTCCCTCCGATAGATTATTTTCAGTAAGTTATCCTGTGAGATTTTACCTCAATTTATCATCCACCGAACATCAGCAGGAAGCTTGGTTTCTACTAAAATACGCATCCGATATTACTTTGTAAAAGAGATAAGTTTATACCATTTGTTCTGATTGCCATTGGACCTCTTTACCAATATCATATTGGTTATTTACCGCTGTTTGGGTACAATAATATAGATAAGAAATGGGGAAAAATTCTGATAATGCATTGATATTGAATTTGAGGTTGACGTGGTTGTAAAGTTTAACAAATCAAATTGAGATCAAGAAATTGGCTTCCGCCCAAGAAAGTGACGAAAAGTGAATTTTCTACTGAATCCTGATGTGGCTTTTGTTTTCCTGGGTGCGGCATTGTTGGTTACAATTTTCGCCTTACTGTCGCCCGGCACAGGAATTCTTGAAGGTCTGGCTTTACTTCTATTGGTTGCTGTTGGATATGCAGTGGCGAACCTGCCGGTCAATGCCTGGGCGTTGGCTCTTTTATTATTGGGGATTATTGCTGTGATTGTGACTTTCCGGCGTGTGCGGAAATGGTATTTCATGGCTGGATCAATCGTGTTGCTCGTTGTCGGTATGGTTTTCGTCTTTCGGGGCGAAAATGCGATAACAGGTATTAATCCCTTGCTGGCCGTGATCGGTGCTGTTGGTTTGGGTGGGTTCATTTGGATTGCCGGGACTAACATTTCAAAGGCGTCTCACCAAAAACCCTATTCTGACCTGAATCGGTTGACGGGTATGACAGGTAAAGCGATCACGGATATTTTAGCTGAAGGCAGTGCCTATATTGACGGTGAGAATTGGTCCGCGACCAGTGATGAACCGATTCCCGCAGGAAGCAATGTAAAAGTTGTAAAGCGAAATGGTTTGGTATTGAAAGTGGAAATCGAAAATAAAGATAAGTAGAATTCTCAAATAATTAAATTTTGGAGGTTTTATGCCCAGTGCACTTGTTTCCTTATTAATTGCTTTGATTGCGATCGTGGTGATATTCATTTTAGCCACATCCATTCGCATTGTGCCTGAATATCAGCGCTTGATCGTTTTTCGTTTGGGTCGCTGCATCGGGGAGCGTGGGCCAGGTTTGGTTATGCTCATTCCGGTGGTCGATAAAGCTACCAAAGTGGATTTGCGTGAGCAGGTCCGGGAAATCCCGGCTCAGACGTCGATCACGATGGATAATGCGCCAATATCGATCGATTTTCTTTGGTTCTATAAAGTGATCGATCCTGTCAAGACCGTCCTTCAAGTGGGTAATTTCGAATTGGCAGCCCAGGGTATTGCGACCACAACCTTGCGTTCTGTGATCGGGAGTATTTCCCTGGATAGCGTCCTTTCCGAACGGGAGCAGATCAACATTGCCTTGCGTACTCGTCTGGATGAAGTGACTGAACGCTGGGGCGTCAAGGTAACGAATGTTGAAATTCGTGAGATCATCCCTCCCAGAGAGGTTCAGGAATCGATGAACCGGCAATTGTCTGCTGAACGTATCCGTCGGGCAGTCGTGACCGAATCATTAGGGACACGGGAAGCTGCTATCAATGTGGCCGATGGGCAGAAACAGGCTGCCATTCTCGAGGCGGAAGGTACCCGCCAGGCGCAGGTCTTGAATGCAGAGGGTTACGCACAGGCTCTGGAGAACATTTTCAATGCTGCCAAGGGCGTCGATTCAAAGACCATCACATTGAAGTATTTTGAAACGCTTAAAGACATGGGAAAGAGTCCATCGACCAAATATATCTTCCCATTGGAATTCACTTCATTAATGGGGGATTTTATCAAGGGTCGGAAAAAAGAAGATTTATAAAAGTCATACCGAATCCCGATGTGAAAGCATCGGGATTTTTTCTTTTAATCATCATTACTTTTTGAAATAAGCTTAAAAATAATATAAAATGGGGAGAACAATTGGGAGATCCCAAGTTTTACGAACGGTTACTCACCTTATACCGATCAATGACCGACACGTTCTTTTAGCTGAAAAACAATAGACAACTTTACTTAATCCTCAATCCAAAGGACACTATGACGCTATCACATTTCATCGAACATATGCCGAAGGTGGAACTTCACCTCCATATTGAGGGCACTCTCGAACCCGAGTTGATGTTTAAACTTGCTCGCCGAAATGAGATTGAACTTCCCTATCAATCTTTCCATGAAATCCGTAATGCCTATCATTTCACCAGTCTCCAATCTTTTCTGGATATCTATTACCAGGGGGCAAGAGTCCTTCAGGAAGAGCAGGATTTTTACGATTTGATGTGGGCCTATCTACAAAAGGCAAGTGAGCAGAACATCCGTCATGCCGAGATCTTCTTCGACCCCCAAACCCACACCGGCCGCGGGATTCCTTTCGAAGTTGTGATCAATGGATTAACGTGTGCCAGGGAAGATGCCCAACAGCAGATGGGGATCACCTCAGAACTGATTATGTGCTTCCTGCGCCACCTCAGCCCGGAAGCGGCGCTCGAAACCCTTGAACAGGCACATCCTTTCCGTGACAAGATCATCGGTGTAGGGCTTGATTCGTCAGAGGCAGGTCGACCGCCCTCGTTGTTTGTGGATGTATTCCGAAAAGCGGAGAAGGAAGGCTATCTGACCGTTGCTCATGCCGGTGAAGAGGGACCTGCGGAATATGTCTGGGAGGCGATCAATCTGCTCAATGTGAAACGGATTGACCATGGCGTAAGGTCGATCGAGGATCCAAAGCTGATCGAATACCTTGTTGAAAACAAAATTCCTCTGACGGTCTGTCCTTTATCTAACATCAAGCTCTGTGTTTTCGATGACATTTCCCATCACAACATCAAACAGTTATTGGATCTGGGCGTGCGGGTGACGATCAACTCTGACGACCCAGCCTATTTTGGCGGGTATATGAACGAGAATTTCTTAGCAACCCAGGCTGGATTGAATTTGAGTCCAGAGGACTTGACACAGATCAGCCGAAATGCGGTTGAGGCGTCATTCCTTGATGACAAAAATAAACAGGAACTGTTGAATGAGTTGGAAAAATATTTGCTGGATTATCAAAAAATGAATGTGTAAGTTGTTGGCTCCTATCGTTTTTTTTGACAACAATCGAAGAGTATATTTTCAATGCAGCACCCCTATATTTCTGAAGTGGCGTGTTGTTTTTTAAAAAGGATTATCCGGATCTGAAAACCCATTCCTTGATGTGCAGATGGGAATTTATCGGGTATATGTTAGTTAATGATGATGAATAAATTACGATTGAATGGCAAGACTTTCTGTTTTGAGGAAGGATATATAGATGTTTGAGACGGATATGTATGAAGGCATGCTGGCCGAAACGATCTCTGTTCCGGGTGACAAGGGTTTATTGATCAACGCCTATTTTGCGCGTCCTCTGGGGCCGGGTCCATTTCCGGGGATTGTGCTGGTCCACCATATGCCAGGTTGGGATGAATGGTATCGGGAAGCCGCACGCAGGTTTGCCTATCATGGCTTTGCTGCGCTTTCACCTAACCTGTATTTCAGAGTCGGTCATGGGTCGGTCGAGGACGTTGCTGCCAAGGTGCGGGGAGAAGGCGGGATCCCAGATGATCAGGCTCTGGGAGATATCAACGGTTCCATGCAGTATCTGCGTTCCTTGTCCTATATCAACGGTAAGGTGGCCGTTTTTGGCACCTGTTCCGGAGGCCGATTGGCCTACCTGGCGGCTTGCCGGCTTGCGGGTTTTGACGCGGCCATTGATTGCTGGGGCGGCCGGGTTGTGATGGCAAAGGATGAATTGAACGCCAATTATCCAGTTGCGCCGATTGATTACACCAAGGACCTGGCCTGTCCGCTTTTAGGGCTGTTCGGGGAAGACGACCAGCATCCCAGTCCGGAGCAGGTTAAAATGCAGGAAGATGCGTTGAAAAAATATAAAAAGGCCTATGAATTTAAAATTATATCCGGATGCCGGACATGGTTTCTTTTACTATAACCGCCCAAGTTACCGACAGGCCCAGGCAGTGGATGGTTGGGAAAAGATATTCAGTTTCCTGGGTAACCATCTGCGCTCGCAATATTGAAAAGGCAGGGTGATATGTGCACGATGATCGCAAAGAAAATTGAAGTTGAAGGCAGCGGAAAAGGAAAGGAAGGTTGGTTTGCTCTGGAACAAGCCAGCGTTTCCTACGACCACCCATTTCATGTAGAAAAAGAACATGCCTTGAATATTGATTTCGTCAACGATGACCTCGGACCGAGTGCCAGGGTGGCGGTGGAACTCAGCGAGGAGGCAGCCAGGAATCTGGTGGCTGCGATCCAGGAGGTGCTGACACAAGCTGAAAAGGGGGGATTCCTGGAATCGTACGGGTAAGTAAGGTAAATGAATCCCTGACATTTTTGAAGTGAAGTCGTTATGGCTGGCAAGCTTATTGTTTCCCGCTTGTACCAGCCATTTTTTTTGTGTCAGATTGCTTATCGAAAAAATAATCATGCCAGATATGGTCATTTCGTAGGGTTATCACTCAAAATGGGTTTTGATATAATTCAATCGAAGCCTAAATCCTAAAGATTATAAAGCGCTGGATTTGTCCGCAAACCTATCCAATAATTTCTAAAAAATAATCTACAGGGGATCATTTGTTTGAACAACGCTAAACAAGGAAAAATTCCAATGAAAAAGATCATGCCTTATTTTCTTTTTATCGGTTTTATCCTGGGCGCGTGCCGGCCACAGGAAGCGTCAACCCTGACCATCGAGTCTCTGGAACAGACGGAAGCACGAACGGTCACAACAGTGGTTTCACCTGTGACAACGACCAAACCCTCGCCGAAACGCTTCTCCGGAGAAGACCATTACAGAACAGCCGTATCCTGAAGAGAACCTGACAGGAATGCTTGTTTTCTATGCTGATATGGGTGGTAATCCGGATATTTACGCTCTTGACATCAAGTCCGGTGAAATTACTCAACTTACCGAAGATCCAGCTTTCGATGACAGCCCGGCGCTATCTCCGGACGGCCGTCAAGTTGCATTTCTGACTGCCCGTCACGATCCGAATCCGCAGTTTCCGAACCTCAAGTATGAGCTTTATCTAATGGATAGCGATGGCAGCAACCAGAACCGGTTGACAGAGACTGAAGCAGCCGAAGGTCACCCCGCCTGGTCTCCGGATGGAAGCCGGATCCTTTTTGATGCGGATTATGACGGCGATGGGTTCGGGGAGCTATATTCGATTAACAAGGATGGAAGCGACCTTGTGCGTCTGACCTTCAATGATTCCAACGATCAGTTCGGGGATTGGTCGCCGGATGGCGAGCATATCGCATTTTCTTCTGATCGAAATGGGAACTGGGATATCTACCTTATGGATGCTGATGGTGAGAATCAGATGCCTCTTACTGAAAGCCCAGATTGGGAACTTTTCCCGGCCTGGTCACCGGACGGACAAAAAATCGCTTTTAATTATCTGGTTCCCCGCTCACGAAATACGGATGTCTATGTGATGAATGCGGATGGCAGCAACCTTCAGCCGCTGACGGATTCTGCAGGATTTGACGAGAATCCTTCCTGGTCTCCGGACGGGACGAGAATTGCTTTTCAAACCGCACGCGATGGCAACTTCCAAATCTATTTTATGGATGCTGATGGCAGCAATCCGGTGCCCATGATCGATTTGCCTTCGGATGAGCTCTGGCCGTCATGGGGAGTTGCACCGGAATTAGTTGATCCCTAACCAATTATTTTGACAAGTTATTCGGATTTCTTCTTCCCTCCTTTTTGATAATTTCGAGGTTTTATTATGACTTTTACCGATTTACCATACACGCATACCGATGAAGAATTTGAAGAGATGCGTGCGTTGTTGAGCCAAAGTTATCTTGAGGAGAGGAGGCCTCGTAACTGGCGGCTGGCGCTGGCTGAGAACTGGGCCATGGGTTCCCGGTTTTTGGAACCGAAAGAATACTTCACCAGCCGGGTACGGTTGTGGCGAAATGGTGATGGTGAATTGGCAGGATTTCTTATTCGCGGTAATATGCTCGTCCATCCCGAAGTTCGTTATTGCGATAGCGATTTAGTGGATGAAATGTTGGATTGGGCTGAGGAGAATTGGTCCGGTGAGGGAAATAATATCTCGGCCCTGGCCTATGATTGGGACGAAGAAAGGCAGCAGCAACTGACAAAAAGAGGCTATAAGAATCAAAAGCGAATTGAGGAAGTACGCATCTACGATCTGGGTCGAGACTATCCTGAACCGGAATTGCCGGATGGCTTTCGGATCCGTTCCATGAAAGAGGTTGGTGATCCGCAGGCCCGAGTTTACCTGGAGAACAACATCTGGGATGCATCGCTTGACATGGCCTGGTTCAAGGGGAAAAGCTCAGCGCCGAGTTATTCGCTCGATCTGGATTTGGTCGCCGTCTCGCCAAGCGGGAAACTGGCCGCGTCCAGCCTGGTTTGGCTGTATCCGACGACTCGGACGGCTGAAATTGATCCTCTGGGAACGCATCCGGAATTCCGGAGATTGGGATTGGCGCGGGCGATGGTATTGGAAAGCTTTAAGCATATGCAGGCTCATGACATGCAGTATGCCTACATTGCTTCGGATACACAAAACAATGCCATCAACCGGCTATATTCCTCATTGCGACCGGTAGAAACCTATTACGGTTACCTTTGGACCAGGAAGATGGATGCTAAAGTTTAATTCTCGGGGCTGGGGAGATTTCTGATAATTTGAAAATATCAGGTTTAAGCAGGATCTATTCTCTCTTTGGTAAATTCGCTCCGCAGGATTCCCGGATGATCAGCTTGGTCGGCAGAACGATGGAGGCAGTCTGTTCTTCGTCCATTTTCTTTTTCAACATAAGGACCTGCATTGCGAAGGAAGCCATGCGGCGCTTGGGAACATCCACCGTTGTCAGGCTGGGGCGGATCATCTTTGCCAGGGCGATATTATCAATTGAGACGATGGCCATATCCCGCGGGACGTCCACACCCTGGTCATGCAGGGCGGCAATGGCACTGAAGGCGATCTCATCGTTCGCTGCAAAGATCGCGGTCGGGCGCGGTTTCAATTTCAAGATTTCAAGCGTTAACTGATAAGAGGTATTTAAAATATGGGATGGGTCCGGAGTGAGGACCAGGTCTTCTTGGTATGGGAGATCGTGTTTGGCCAAAGTGTCCTTATACCCTGTCAACCGGGCATCCTGAATGGCAAGGTTGGCGATCCTTTTATGTCCGAGTTTGATCAGATGCTCCATGGCTTGTTTAGCTGCCAGGGCGCGGTCAAAGATCACAGTTGGCCAGCCCTTAATAGGTTCTTCCAGGCAGACGACGTTGTCGATCCGTTCCGCGATCTCATCGAGGATCTCGTCATAACCGGGGATGGTGTCGATCATTGCAGGCAGGATCAGGATCAGTGAAGAAATCTCGTCACGATGGATATTCTTGTTAAAGAAGATCGGGTCGGTCAGCGCTTCAAAGAAACTGAAAAAGCGGACCTCCTGCCCCAGCTTGTGAGCTTCATCAAACAGACCGGAAAGGATTGTGTTGTAATATGAGCGTTCCAACACATTGAAACTCTGGCCGCCGGCAATGATCCCAAGGGACTTCCTGGCCGAGCTGTTCCCGAGTTTCAATTGTTGGGCATGTTTATTGGGGTGGTAACCCAGGTCCCGGATGGCCGCCAGGACACGGTCCCTGGTTTCAGCTGCGACGCTGCGGGGTCCATTATTGATCACATAAGAAACGACGCTGCGTGAAACACCTGCTTGTTCAGCAACATCCTTTTGTGTAATGACTTTACTTCCGGAATCCATAAAACCTTCTCAGTAAAAATAATTTTATAATGCTGTGTGATGAATTGATTCTATAAAAAAACATTAGAACGATTTTACCAAATAATTTTATTTGGATACTGTATCCATAATTGTTAAAAATACTATTGCATCAGAAAGACCAGATGTGCTGGCACGGACGATCACCTGACCAGCTTCGTGTCTGGCTTTGATATAGAGTGCTGCCTGCCCACCGACCAGTGCGAACGGATTTTCTCCGATCAAGTCTGCGGGACCTTCAATTTCAAAGAAGACTACCTGAGCAGCGTAAGGTAACGGGTTTCCAAATTCGTCTGTAATACGGAAGATCAGGCGGGTCATATCCGCGCCGTCTGCTGCTAAATGATCCGTGTCCACGGACAATTCAAATCGGGTGGGCAGCTGATTGCTGGAAATCCATTGTTCTGCGACTTGCTTGTCCTGGATATATCCCACGATGTGAAGGTCATAAAACTCGGATTGGCCCCAGGCGCTGTACTTTTCCAGCACCGGGATCGTAAATGGGGGATGTTCGAGGTTTGGGTAGGTTTTATAATCAGGTTTAAATTTACCTAGATTATTTTCACCGATAATTACCTCGACCTCTTCGCAATTACTGAAGACGGTCAGTGGGTTATTCCCGCCGCCGTTACGGTCACCCATGGTCCAGTGAGTGGCCGCCTGCAGAACGATTTTCCGGGAAGGGTCCTGTTGACTTTGATAAAAGAATGCCGCCCATTTAGGCAGGCGATAGATATCCATCACGCCATGGTAACAGACCCTATCTCCTGAGCCGAATTCTTTATGTGTAGCATAGTCAAAAGCGCTCCACCCGATTGCACCTGCGATACCGGGATTGCCAATCTGGCCGTTTTGGATCTTTGCGTGCAGCAGGGCATGATCGATCAGCCGTTCTTCGTGATCCCAAATCTTGGTCGGGAACATATGACCGGAGAATTCGGTGATCAGATAGGGTATTTGATCCGGGTCCAGGATGGAGTTGGAAAAATCATTGTAAGTGTAGACGTCTTCAAGAAAAGAGCTGTCTCGGAAACAGCGCACCCCGCCGGTCTGGCGGGAGGGATCGAGCTGGTGGGCGAGAGCGTTCGTTCGCTTGTAAAATGGATCGTCATCGGGCGATTTATTGACTCGTACGCCCCAGAGAATGATAGCCGGGTGGTTCCGGTCCCGTTCAATCATGGACTGAAGCTCACTCAGCGTAATCGACTGCCAGTCTTTGTCCCCGATATGCTGCCAGCCGGTGATCTCTTCAAAAACCAGCAAGCCGATCTCATCACAGCGGTCGAGGAAATGACGAGATTGAGGATAATGGGAGGTGCGGACGATGTTACATGCCAGTTCAAATTTAAGTATGTCTGCATCCAGGCGCTGCAGTCGGATCGGAGCAGCTGCGCCGATAAAGGGATAAGTCTGGTGCCGATTGAGTCCGAACAATTTGATCTGTTCGTTATTCAAATAGAAACCACCATCCGGTCGGAATTCGGCTTTTCGGAATCCGAAGCGGGCAGAATCCACATCAAGGACTTCATCGTCTTTTTCGAGTGTGATCTGAACAGTATATAAAGAAGGGTTATCCAATGACCAGAGGCCGATATCCTGTAAATTTTTAATTTTAATTTGCTCAATGGTTTCGTACACTTGCTTTTGAGCTATGGCAATTTCATTCCCTTGTGAATTTGTTAATATTGCCGTTAGTGCAAGATTGGGTTCAATTCGATTTAGCTGCACTTGGCAGTCCAGCCAGGGATCGGTCAGGACGTCATTTGTACGGACAAACAAATTCTCAATGTGGGTTGGATTCGCGATCCGGAGAGTCACATCCCGGTAAATTCCTCCAAAAGTCAGGTAATCTACCAGGTGACCATAAGGTGGAATATCTTTTCGCTCACGTGAGTCGACATAGACGGTGAGAGTGTTCTTTCCAACTTCAAGCGAAGGTGTCAGTTCAACGGAGAATGGATCATACCCCCCAAGATGTTCCAATAGAAATTGGCCGTTGAGATAGACCTTACAAGCCAGCATGACGCCTTCAAAATCGAGGAAAACCTGCTCCTCTTCAGATTCAGGATGATAAGAAAAATGCTTACGGTAAGTCGAGATGAATTGGTAATCCCGGTTATCGACATCATTGTGACTGAAGAGCCTATTGGTGTGGGGCAGCGTAATTGCTGTGAATTCCCGGTCCGGGGCAATCATTGGTAGCTGGTTAGGACTATACAACCAGTCCTGATTAAAATCGATGGTTCTTCTCATGCCTTCTTTATTCCCTCTTCATTTTGTGGAGGAGGTGTTAATTTTTATATGGATTATTTTTATCTACTTTGGCTTGACAATTATTCGTGAAATATTTATAATCTTAATTACACGTGATGTCAACACGAGTTGATTAAAAGCCAATTTTTACACAACTTCAGAAGGAGGGATTATCCGTCAAATTCTTGGTGTGTTAATTAGAAACCAGGAAGGTTTGGAAACATTTAACCAAAACACATACTTGTATAAAGGAGAAAAAAGGATGAAGAAAATATTTTACACTACCTTTGCTTTGGCCCTTGTTTTAGTTATGGGCCTAACAGCCTGCAAAGGTGCAACCCCAACTCCGGCTCCGACTCAGGCGCCAACCGAAGCCCCGACCGAAGTAATGACAGAGGCCCCAACCGAAACTGCTGTTGCTGAACCTGTTGCAACATTGCGGATTTGGGCAGATGATACCCGTACGCCGATTTTGCAGGGTCTGGCAGAACAATTCCTTAATGATTACAATGTTGAACTGGTCGTTGAAGACCTGGGTGTCGTTCAGGATATCCGTTCACAGGTAATCATCGCCATCCCTGCCGGTGAAGGCCCCGATATCTACATCGGTGTCCACGACTGGCTCGGTGCTTTGGTAGAAAGCGGTTTGGCTGCACCCATTGATCTGGGTGATAAAGCCGCTGCTTTCGAAGGTTCTGCTCTGGAAGCTTTTACTTACACGGATGGCAACCTTTATGGTATGCCCTACGCCACGGAGAACCTCGGCTTCTTCTATAACACAGATCTGGTAACCGATGTTCCCACGACCTGGGATGACGTCCTTGCAGTCGGTAAACAACTTCAGGATGAGGGTTTGGTTGATTACGCTATCGCCATTGGTGGCGATCCCGGATACAACTCCTACCCGATGCAATCCGCTTTTGGCGGTTATGTCTTCGGCAAGGATGCGAACGGCGCCTGGAACCCGGAAGACATTGGGTTGGATAGCCAGGGTGAGATTGATGCAGTGACATGGATGGTGAAAGCCGTTGACGAAGGCTTAATGCCCGAGACCACCGACTATGAGACCGCACATGCCTTGTTCGAATCCGGCAAGATCCCCTTCTTGATGGCTGGCCCGTGGGCGTTGGATCGTATCCGCGCTTCAGGTGTGAACTATGCAGTCGCTCCCTTCTTCCCGGATAATGGCGTTCCTCTGCTGGGCGTTCAGGGTTTCCTGATCAATCCCTTCAGTGAGAATGTGCTGCTTGCTCAAGCTTTCCTGACCGAATTTGTTGCTACCGATGCTGTGATGCAAGAGCTTTACACAACAGGTAACCGTCCTTCCGCTTACTCAGCGGTTCTGGCCACAACAGATGATCCTGATCTCAAGGCGATGGGCCAGGCTGGCGCTAATGCCGTTCCTATGGCCAATATTCCTGAAATGGGTTCAGTCTGGTCCGCCTGGAATAATGGCATTACCCTCGCGCTGACCGGTGATCTGACTCCTGCCGAATCGATGGCAGATGCCACGACCCAGATCCGTGACCTGATCAAAGGTGCGTTGGTCGGCATGGTCAACCTCCCCGGCTCCTATCAGTCAAAAGCTGGCTGTGGTGCCGATTGGGATCCCGCCTGTGAAGCGACCGCATTGGTTGAAGGTGATAATGGCATGTACACTCTGACCACCGATATTCCCGCCGGCGATTATGAGTTCAAGGTCGCTTTGGATGGTGATTGGACGGTGAACTATGGCTCCGACGGTGCCCAGGATGGCCCGAACTATGTCCTGAGTTTGGCTGCTGACAGCACAGTCACATTCACCTACGATCCTGAAACACATCTCGTAGAATTCACAATTGAATAACTAATCTGATTTTAGATGAAGGCCGGGTGTTTCCCGGCCTTCATTCTTAATAGCGGATTGATTTCTGTTTTTTGGAGGCGAGGACATGGCTGCTGTTGCCCCACAAGAAAAACGTAGGAAAGGATCATTTCTACCTAAGACGGTTTGGTCTCAGGTATTGAAAATCGTTCTATTGCTAGCCGGAGATGCCGTATTTGGATGGGTGATCAGTCGGTTCTATTCACTTGGCTACCTTCCTTTAGCGATTGCGGTATTGGTCATTATCATTGGTGTCAACATCATACTGGTGATCAAGAAATTATATCCATTGAGATGGATGGTCATTGGTCTCGTATTGATGGCAATGTTCACGATTTACCCGATCTTATTTACTGTATGGGTTGCGTTTACAAACTATGGTGAGGGACACCTCATCACAGAAGAATTAGCGATCCAACATATCCTTGAACAAAAATATCTCCCTGAGGAAGGAAAAGCATATTCCTGGACGGCCTATAAATCTGCTGATGGCGAATACGTACTTTGGCTGATCGCCCCGGATGGACAGGGTTACCTTGCGAAAATAGGTGAGCCATTAACCCAACCTGTTCCAGGCCAGGATGGGGTTGGTCCTCTGGATGCGAAAGGTATTCCGGAGTCGATTGATGGATATCAACGGTTGAATGCCATTCAGGCAGCTACGGATCAGAACCTGACCAATATCCTGTTTGGCGATCCACAGAAGACAATCCAGATTCGTTCGACTTCGGAGGCTTCGGAATTACTGCCCAGATTTGTTTATGATCCCGAAGCGGATGCAATGATTGATCAGGAAACAGGGATTGTTTATTCGAACTTGCGAGGTACATTTACCTCTTCAACCGGAGATGAAATCAAACCTGGATTTATTGCACAGGTTGGATTCTCAAACTTCAAACGGTTCTTTATTAGTCCGGCTTTACGCGGTCCATTGGTCCGGATCATCATCTGGAACTTCAGTTTCGCTTTTTTGAGTCTGATCTTGAATTTTGCTCTCGGTCTTGTAATTGCGGTGATGTTCAACGATCCGAACTTCCCGTTCAAAAAGCTGATCCGATCTTTGTTGATCATTCCATATACCGTCCCGGCATTACTTACAATTTTGGTCTGGCGTGGCATGTTGAACCCCGAACTGGGAGTGGTCTCCCGGGTGCTCAATAACCTCATTGGGTGGTCACCTCCCTGGTTTACCGACCAATGGTGGGCTAAGGTAGCTGTAATACTGGTCAACTTATGGCTCAGTTATCCCTATTTCATGTTGATCAGCAGCGGTGCCTTACAATCCATCCCGGATGAATATTATGATGCCGCTCAGGTTGATGGGGCAAATGTCTGGCAGAAATTCTGGAAGATCACTTTGCCGTTACTGCTGGTCGCTGTTGGGCCATTATTAATCTCCTCCTTTGTTTTTAATTTTAATAACTTTAACCTAATTTATATATTCAATGCCGGCCGTCCACCGATGGCGAATACACCGACGCCTGCAGGTCACACAGATATCCTGATCAGCTATGTCTATAACCTCGCTTTCACTGCCAGCCGTGGTGTTGATTACGGTTTTGCAGCTGCAATCACGGTGGTGATCTTCATCATTGTAGGGACAATTACTCTGCTCCAGTTCAGGTTCACCAATATGTGGGAGGAGGTTAGCGAAAATGTCTAGCCAGGCAGCAAAGAAACAACGCTTCTCGTCTCTCAGTACGCGCCGGAAGGTCAGTATAGCAATCAGGTTGGTTGTGGCGCTAATCCTGATTTTCTTCTCGGTGTTTCCTATTCTTTGGGTGATCTCAGCGTCATTCAATCCGACAGGTTCGTTAGCCACTCAAACTTTGATCCCAACAAATCCGGGTTTTGGAAATTATCAGGCACTGGCGGTGTCCGGTGATTTCCCATTCTGGCGATGGTTTTTCAATTCGATCAAAATTGCCAGCATAACTTCAGTTTTATCGCTCTCCATCACTACTGTCGCAGCCTATGCTTTCTCCCGGTTCCGTTTCAAAGGCCGGAAAACCATGCTCAAAGGGCTTCTGCTTGTCCAGGTTTTCCCAACCTTGTTAGCCTTGGTAGCGACTTTCCTGATGATCTCTCAGATCGATGACGTTCTGCCTTTCATGGGATTGAACACGCATACCGCACTGATCCTGGTTTACCTCGGCGGGGCAATGGGACTGAATATCTGGTTGATGAAGGGATATATGGATACCGTCCCGCGTGATATCGATGAATCGGCGATGGTTGAAGGGGCAACTTCATGGCAGATCTTTACGCAGTTGATCCTGCCGTTACTTCGGCCGATCCTGATCGTAATCGCGATCATTAACTATATTGGCACCTATGGTGAGTTCATTCTGGCAAGAGTTCTTTTGAAATCCGTCGAGCAATATACGCTGATGGTTGGCCTGCAGATCTTTGCAGGTGCTCAATTTGACCAGCGATGGGGCGTCTTTGCAGCCGGCGCATTGATCGGCGCACTGCCCATTATGCTCATCTATCTGATCCTGCAGGACCAGATTGTGGGCGGCTTGACCCAGGGGGCTGTGAAAGGATAACAGATGAATCATAGAATCTATCAGGCCGCTGGAGCCATTCTGATCTTCTTCGGCCTGATTTTGGTTGGCTGCAGTTCTTTAATTGGGCAAAGCACTGAGATGGAATCAAGTCCTGAACCTTCTCAAGGAGCGCCGACTCTCGAGTCAACACCTACAGAATCGCCTTACCCCAATATACCTGAAGCGGATTTCTATTTTGGCGTCGACCTCTCTTATGTGAATGAGATGGATGACTGTGGGGCTGAATATCGCGAAAACGGTAAACTGATTGATGCCTATGACCTGTTTGCTGAACACGGCGCCAACCTGGTGCGGGCTCGGCTTTGGGTGGACCCGGATTGGACTACCTACAGCACCGTCCCGGATATCGAACGCACCTTCGCCCGTGCGAAGACGGACGGTATGGCAACGCTGCTCGATTTTCACTATTCCGATAACTGGGCTGATCCTGGAAACCAGGATGTTCCCGAAATTTGGAAGGATGTATCAGAAGAGGAGCTCCCGCAGGTTCTGTATCAATACACCTATGATGTATTGATAATGCTGGACCAGCAAGGGCTGATGCCGGAATTCATCCAGGTGGGTAACGAAACCAATGCAGGCCTGGTGAAAGATATCACCGAACTGGATTGGCCGCGGGACGCCAAGCTCTTCAACGCCGGGATCAAGGCGGTACGTGATGCTGGGATGGATACCGGGACCAACCCGAGGATCATCCTGCATGTAGCGCAGCCTGAAAATGCAGGGTGGTGGTTCACCGAAGCAATGGCGAATGGTATCACGGAATTCGACATCATTGGCCTCTCATATTACCCCCAATGGAGTTCATTCTCGGTTGCGGATGTTGGTGGTCAGACGACCTTCCTGCGGGAGACCTTCGGTAAGGATGTAATGATCGTTGAAACGGCCTATCCCTGGACGTTTGACAAGGTCGAGGAAACAGCAGATAACATCCTGAATCAAGGTGTGCGTGAATACCCGATCAGCATCGAAGGCCAGCGTCAATTCATGATCGACCTGACCCAGAGCCTGATCAGTAATGGTGGCTTGGGAGTGGTTTATTGGGAACCGGCCTGGGTCTCGACGCAATGTTCCACACGTTGGGGGCAGGGTTCACATTGGGAAAATGCAACTTTCTTCGACTTCACAAATAATAACGAAGTCACCAGTGCGATTGATTTTCTAGATCACGACTACATTTTTCCACCTGAACTTGTTGACGGGATCATTGACAGCTCTTACGGTTCACCGGTGGCGATGGACAAAGTAGGGGACAACCTCGACCAGGTGCCACATCTGGATTTACTGGACCTTTATGCCAAACAGGATGGTGGATCCATCTATATCGGCTTAACGGTTGCCGGTAATCCATCAACTGATCCCTGGGGCAGCTATGCCTTTTATTTTGATACAACTCAGGATGAACGGGGTGCAAAGATCGATGTGGATAAACACCCAATCACTGTTGCCGACCCATATTTCCCCGAATATCGTCTGGATATCACTCCTGAAGATCGTAACGGAACAGTATCCGGCAGTTATGCTTTTTACGGCTGGGATGGTGAAGCATGGATTACACTCGCCATGACGGGCGGTGAGGCGATCAGGTTCGGCACTCCCACCACGATTGAATTGCAAATCCCCGAGTTGTTTCTGGGATCGCCTGAATTTATCAATATTGGTGTTGTGAGCATTGGCAGGGGCCGGGTACATACCGCAGGTGATATCCTCGGGACGCAAATTTCTCCGACGGATTGGAGAGAACTGATTGTGGTGGAAGATTTCTATCACCTGGATCTGCAATCTATTGAATAATCTCTGGAAGTACACCTGATTCAGATAAATGTAACGGGATCCAAAATGTGATGCAGTATCCCATTTTATGCATAATATTGATTATCTGAAAAGAGGTAATCAGGCGTATAATTGTCTTTGATTAACCCCGAAATTTCTTATTAAAGTTTAATCCCTTTACAATAATTCTTTGTTCTGAATAAGGTGGGGCCTCATCCATAAATCAGTTTCAAGGAGATAATAATGAACAGCAATCTTGGTATGATGATTGGGTCGTTGGCTGCGGGTGGTTTTGCATTAATCCTTGGGGCGATTGGTGTTGTATTGATTGTGCTCTATTTACGGAATAAATCAAAAGCGGCTGCGAGCCAAAATTGGCCATCCGTTGGTGGACGTGTTATCTCCACCGACATTGCGATTCAGTCGGATGATGATGAAGACAGTTCAAGGCTTTCATATCTTCCGAGAATCAACTATGAATACGAAGTGGCTGGACTAAATTATCAGGCACATCGGTTTTCATTTGGCAGTGAACCAAGTTTTCCGTCCCGCGGGAAGGCTGAAACTTTTCTCGCACCATATCAAACGGGTAACCAGGTGAGAGTTTTTTATAATCCCGATAATCCGGAAGAGACAGTTCTCGTTCAAAAAATGCGAAGCATGACCGCTGGATTAATTGTGGGGATCGTCCTGCTGGTTGCGATGGTCTGTTTATTATGCCCGGTTGTGATGGGAATCGTTAATACCCTCAGAACGTTGTGATCCTGATTGATAAGTGAGTAAAAAACTTCTCAACCGTTTTTCGACGGCGAAAGTAGTCTTTTACTCATTCTGAACAAATTGCTGTATTTTAAATCAGATGCCGTTTTTCGTATTGTTGAGGATTTTTTCTGCCAGCCATGCGCTGACTTCATCAATAGGCGTGGCAATCACATTAAATATCCGTTTGACCCTTTTCCATTCTTCAGGTTTATCGGTATACCGCTGGGTGATCAGGTCGGTCAGCACCATCCCGGGTTGGATTGCGCCGGTGATGATCCCGGTCGTTTCTGCTTCTTTCGCCAGGCATTGGTTGAAGAAGTGCAATCCCGCTTTGGTTGTCCCGTAGATCGAGAGTCCTAAAACGTTATTCATTTTTCCGTTAGCGCCATAACCCTCCACATTATATAAGGCACCAAATCCTTGTTCAAGGAATCCCTGCATGGCGATTTTGGTTCCATAGATTTCGCCGAATAGATTAGTGGAAAGCACATCCCGAATTTCTTCGGTTGGGATTTCCCAGGGGGGATTTTGCTCATTGGATTTTCCGGCATTATTGATCCAAATATCTATGATTCCGAGCTCAGATTTGCTTTGGTCCCAAAGATTTTGAATCTGATCGTAATTTCTGACATCGCAAGGAATACCAATTAATTCCTTATCCGGAAAGTCTTTTTGTAATTGTTTGAGGGCTTTATTTGTTGATTCATCTGAATGACCGCTGACGATTACCTTGCAATCATGCATCAGGAATCTTTCAGATAATGCATATCCTATCCCACGAGTATTGCCGGTAATAACAATATTTTTCATTGATTTTTAAATTCTCAGTCTAAATGATTTATTTATTAAATTATACCTTCCGACATCACAAAATTATACGTTTCAAACCTATATAAGAAATAACAGGTGGCAGGACGCCACCTGTTGAAATTAAGGTTTTTAGATGTGTCTTTGTTTACCGATCAGGGAATGGCCAGATCCATTAACAAGACATACCCGATTGCGTTATCGTTTTCAGCGTGGTATTCCACGAGGACACATTCCCGGTTCAGACTGTCGAAAACCCGTTCGGGAATCGCGATCAGGGTCACTACGCCGCCGGCCGGGATCCTGCCTGTGGCTTGATAGTTCTCGTAACACCCTTCCCGCGCCCAAACCGTACGCAGCAGGGTCGCGGTGATGACCGGTGTTGCCGTTGGTGTATAGTCCGGCGTACTGGTCGCGTTCGGGGTAGGTGTTGGCGTGATCGTCGGCGTAGGCGTGATGGTCGGGGTCTGGGTGACCGTGGCTGTCATAGTTGGGGAGGGTGTGAGCGCCAGTTGATGGTTATGAACGGCATTGGCAATCCCGCGACCGGCAAGCCAGAAGATCAGGATCAGCAGAACGCCTGCAACGGCGCCGCCGCCATAAAGTGTGACATAATACCAGCGCAGGCGTTTCTTAAGCTCCAGAACCTCCGGGTCCTGTGGGAACCGGGTACGGACGGCCTTGCTGATCAGATAAGCGTTGCGAGGGAAGAAGCGATTGTCTGTGTGCAGCGCCTGGCTGGCACGTTTGACACTGTCTTCAAGGGTTTCGATTTGCTGGTGGGATTCCTGGACCTCAGCCTGCAAAGTGCGTCCCTGAGTGGTATCCGGCTTCAGAATTTGCAGGACGCTCATGGCCTCATCGGCTTCGGCGTAAGCGGCATTCGCGGTTTTAAGTGTACTGGCTGCATCACCCTGGCGTTTGAGCCGCTGGATCTTATCCATCAACGCTTCCGTCACGGCAGGAAGGATGATGTCCATCCGATTTCGCAGGCGCGAGATTTGGGGGATTTCACCATATTTGACCGAGAGCCGGTCGAGTTTGGTGCGCGCTTCGGCCAGTTTATCCGGTGGGATGTTCCCACTGAGGTTCATGACATCTGCGATCTCATCAAAGGATGAGATATCGCTGCGCACTTCGCTGGCTTTATCGACATATTCCGGCAGAGCAACCGCACTGGCCGCAGTCTGGATCTTGGATAAACCACCCTGGAGGTCGCCCTGTCTGAGCAGTGACAGTCCCTCCTCGAAGACTTCATGCGCCTGCATCTGGTTCTCGAGGTCCTGGCGCAGTTCTTCGCCTTCCCGCCAGCGGTTGATCCCCAATTCTTTGAGACTTGTGAAAGCTTCATCAAGATAGTCCAGCGCTGTCTGGTAACGGAAAACACGTGCTGCCGATTGAGCTTTCCCGTAGGCCTTTCCGGCATCCGGTGGAAGGGCTACCGAGGGGATGTTGCCTGTCCGCATGAACTCTTCGGCCTCATCACGGTGTTCCTGCGCTCGTGCCCATCCCGGTTCGATCTGCAAGACATTCTCGTAGAGTGGGATCGCCTTCTGATAATTACCCGCATAGAAGGCTTCCTCGGCCGAATCCATCAGCGCTTCGGCTTCCGGATCGTGGCTGGAACTCAGGAATTTTCGTAAAGGGTCGTAGGTGTCATCTTCGCCAAACTGTGGCGAGACATTCATCCGTTCCGGTCTTTGTTGGGGATTGCCTTCACCTGGGGATTGTTGAGGTGCAGTTTGTTCCTGGCTTTGGACATCCGCAAGGCGTCTTGAACGTTCCCGGCGGACCTCACGGAGGAGACGGTTGGCATGTTCCAGTTCGGTGAAATCTACCGGTTCGGCGATGCGTTCGGTTGCCAGCGCTTCAAGGTAAGCGCTGAGTGCGTTTTCAACTTCCACCAGTTCTTGCTCTGGGGGATGGGATTCTTCAAGGACGGTCTTTGCCCGTTGGATAAGGTCTTTCAGCATACGTTTCCTTTCACAGGCGAGTTAGCTTTGAGCTTGACGTTGATTATACAGGGATTGAAGGTCTTGCGCCAACTCGGAAAAGGTCTGATATTGACCCTGGATGGCGGCGCTCAAAAGATCCAGTTCGTTCTGGTTGAGACGTTTTTGATCGTCATAGGTCCAGACCGGCTCGTATTGGTGCGGCGCGTTCTGGATATCTTCCGGGCGGTTTGGTCCAACTTTGACGGAGCCAGGTGCCTGGCGGCCGGTCAGCAGGTGGTGCATGGCCCGAGCGCTGAACTGCAGGACATCAAAGGCATAGACCTCGGAGGAATTATCGTTGGTGATCAGGCGTCCAATATTCCAATCCAGGACGTAGACCTGCTGACGGGGTTCATTCCAGTAATAGTGCAGGGCTTTGTGGTCCAGATAAACGATATTTCGGTCGTGGGCGTTTTGCATGATTTCACAAATCTGAAGTGCGGCTCGCAGTGCATCCAGAACGGAAAAACTGCGATGGAAATCTCCGCGGGTATAACCGGCATCACAGCGCAGGTAGAGGTTATCCTCCCAGCGGCGGGAAAGGACAATCGCAGCCAGCCAGTCTTCGGCCACCTTTGAGTTAAGCTGCTCAAGCACCGTTTCACTCTCTTCCGGTGAATAAAGTTCGAGATTTCCGGAAAGCTGGTCAGCGGAAGATTCCATTTGGAGGGAGATGCTTAAAGGTGCGATCTCATCCGGCCAGACACCTTCATTAAATCTTGACAAACCCCAAACCTAACACAGGGGTGACCCCGGTGACATCGTTCATTCTTGAAAGGATCTGGATCTCGGATTTGAACAGGGGCAACGCATATTGGATCTTGTCGGGTCGCATGATTTTGATCGCCGGATTATTCGCGTAGTCACCCGAAAGATGTGCGTAATCCAAATTGAAGACTCGGGCGGATGAACCGACGGCTTCCGGTACCGCAAAATCCCGCAGTCCGGCTGAAAGCCAGGTGTCAAGAGGTTCGGTGAATTTCATTTTTTCATTGGGTCCAAAGGAGATGGTTTCCATGGGTGTTTTCCAATTCTTGGTGAAGTTTTTATGATTGTGCCAGCACTGATTGTACCAGCCACGCATAAAGGGGGTGGTTGTGGTCTGTGGATAGAACGAGGTCCCGCCGCGTTTCAAAATCGGGAATCTCGGAAATGCTCTTGAATGTTTTGTGCCAATCAGGGAAACGGCGTTCGGAATCAATTTCAACCAGGATAGCTTCCATTGCGGTAAGATGGTCCAGCAGATTTTCACCGGATCGTATTTGGACCGCAAGAGGGACGTCATCCGCATTTGAGATTACGCTGAAGCTCATTCTTGCCTGGCGTATGTGTTGGAGAAGCCTGAGGAAGCGATCGGAGATCTCCCGGATTTTAATGAGCCAGCTGTGGTAAAGCAACCGTGTCACCTGGTCATCGGTATGTTCCATTTCATTCCGCCAGGCTAAAAAATTGTTCCGTGCAGCTTCAATCGATCCTTCCAGGGCTTCCAAAAATTGCAAGTGCAGTCCACCCTGATAAATCAGATTCCACTGTCGGAGAATTTCAGTATAAAGGTCCTTAACGGATAGCAGTATTGTGGCAGTTTCATTTGTTATTTTCGGTGTTCTTTTCAATTCTTTCATATAAATAGTCTGCAATAAAGAAAGTGTTTGTGAATGCCATAACTCGGTTTCTTCATAGGTATGTTCCAATATCCGCCATTCGTCTTTCGGTGAATCCTTCAGGATATCCAGAGCAAGTACGAGGTTTTTATTATCCACTGCCCGACGCCAATTAATCAGGGAAAGCAGGATTTCGCAGCTTTCCTGCAGGGCCTGATGCTGCGGTTCCGTGCAATAAGCTTCGATTTCAATCAGATTGGCATTCAATTGAAAGATGGATTGAAACCCATCCATTAAGCGCTTGCAGGGTAGATACCAGGAGGGCGCAATCTGTCTGATCGCCTCCAGTCCCGAATCCAGATCGGTCCAGTTCTTCAAGTGCTGTACAAAATGATTAAGAACTTTGTTGATTGTTGATTTATCAGGTGCGGAAAATTTGGATTCTTTATCATGGATGGTTTCAAGACCCAACAGCCAGGGACACCATGTCTGGATGCCGGCCTGATAATCCACCAGATATGCGCCTTCGTTGATCTTCTCCAGCATCTGCAGAAGCGCATGCAGCCAGGGAGGTGTACCTAAAAGTTGTTCCACCGGTGGGCGAACGGTAAGCAACCGGGAGAAGAAGGCTGGAATTTCCGCACCAACAAGTGGTCCCTGATACAAACTTTCCAACCAGGAATGAAATTCGACCACAGCTTCATTGAGACGTAAAACTCCCCAGCGGTCAGGGTCCCAGCCAATCATGCGCCTGAAGGCTTTTGGTAAAGCATCCCAGTTCATGTTCACCCAGACTTGCAGGAGTTCACGGATGGCCTCCTGGCCGGCTGCAAAACCGCTTCTCAGTTCCCGCCTGAGTTTACGAGGTAGTGCTTCGTCGTCCCGGACCAGATCAAGCAGGTCATAATCAAAGGGACTTTCTTTCAAGTCTTCTCCTTTGAAGCGCCATTCGCGCAGGATTTGGCTTAATTTCTCGGCATTTGCCTGATTTTCAACCGTTTGAGCTTCCTGCCAATCCAAAACGGACTGGCAAATTTGGAGCGGAGGTGGTGAAACCAGGCCCAATGATTTTTGCCGTAGGACGGGGATCAATTGGTCCCACCAGGCCACGGATTGTAACTCTCGTGCAATCGAGACCAGGGTCCATAAAGCCTGAGACCAGTTCTCATTCAGCGTGGTGCGGGTCAACTCACCCAAAGAGGGATGGGTAAGGATATCCGTGTTGCGGAAATATTCACGGAGCAGGTGCCAGGAGAGATCAAGGGTATTATCAAACAGATCCCAGATAATGGTGGTGGCCCGAATTGCCGAATGGGAATCACCAGAATCAATGAACTGTTCGACGAGGTTCTTGCCATATTCAAGTACGGTAGGTGATTCCCAGGGTGCTCCGATTTGCTCGAGAATCTGCTGGTAGGTTTGGATGCTCTTCAGTCCCGTCAGGGATGGATCTGAACCTAAAACGACTCGGATCAATGACTGGTATTCCATCACCCGCAGGGAAACAACTTCCTGCTGGTAAGCGATCCGGCGCGCAAGGATGGAAATCCTGGGAAGGTCCAGTTCTTTACTCTGAAATTCAGACCAGCCAAGGTCTTCATACAATTCCGGTGCGGTTTGCAGCAGGAAACCGCCCAGTGTGTCAATCATCTGGCGGTAATCTTCCCAGCGCGGTAAGACCCGACGTTGGTCGTTCGGTTCAGACAGGAACTGAGCGTTACCCCAGTCGATGACCGAGACACTGCCGGAGGGATTGTGCCAGTAGATATGTTCAAGCTTGACATCATTCCAGAGAACACCGATCCGATGGGCGCGTGCGAATAAGTCAAATAAGGCGTCCAACACCGTAATGATCACCCGCCGCGGGAAGGGTTTTCCAGCCTGGCGGGACTGTATCATCATGGACGCCAGATCAACACCGGCAGCGGTCTCGCTGACGATGAAGAAGTTTGCGGTACCCTGGGTGAAATCCGGCGACTGATCCATCAGTTGGGGAGGGTGAGCTTTGCATTTAGGAAGCCCTTCCAGGCGCGCCAAAGCCAACCCTTCCTGTGCGATCTGACCGGCCTGGCGCTGGATGGTGCCGCCAGTTGCGATCCGGGCAGGCTTCTTCATCACACCAAGCAGTTCGGGTTGTTCCACGCAGGTGACGGCATAGACCTCACCGGCATCGCCGCTGCCAATGGGTTTATCACCCAAGCGCCAGCTATATTGTTTCCCCAATATGGTTTGTACCAAATGGTCTCCGTTAGTTGATTTTAAACAACAGGACTAATTTTACCTATATCAGATTAAAATCAGAATAAGAGAAACAAATAAATTTCAATTAATAAATCAGAATGTGATTATAGTAGAAAAAACCTCAGTTTATTTATTTGAGGGAATGGGTATATCAAAGAGTTGAATCAGGTGTGGAACATCACTCCAAGGGCGATTGGGATGAAGAACCGGATTTTCCTAGCCGAAATATTGCAGTGCCTTACGGAGCCGTTCTTCGGCATTTTCCTCTTCGTTCTTCCCCAGAGATTGCACAGCCGCCTGTGCTTCCACAATGGAATACCCCAGAGCAATCAATGCCTCCAATACTTCTGTATCCACTTCATCCATTCTTGACACCGCTTCAAACGGTTCCAGAGGCTGGACTTTTCCTTGTAGATCGAGGATGATCTTCTGAGCGGTTTTCTTGCCAATCCCGGGTACTCTGGCAAACACTTCGGGTTGATCCGCCGCAATCGCCTGACGGACAGCTTCAGGTGTCAGCGTCGAGAGAGAAGCCAGAGCAATCTTCGGGCCCACACCAGCCACACCGATCAGGAGGACGAATAAATCCCTCTCCTCAGCTGTTTCAAAGCCATAAAGTGCGAGGACGTCTTCTCGCACCACCAGATACGTGTGGAAGGCTCTTTTCATTCCCAGGTGGCAATTCCGGCAGGTGTTCTCCGTGAGGCTGAGCAGTAACCCCACACCGCCAACTTCCACGACGACCTGGCCGTCCAGTATTTGGCTGATCTCTCCGGTAACTGTCGCTATCATGGTTCTATTGTAACAAGATTTCGGGATTGGTTGTAAATCTCATAAAGCATTACGGCAGTTGCAACCGCCAGGTTGAGCGAATCACTGCGGCCTTCCATCGGGATTCGTGCCATCTCGTCGCATGCTGTGATCATTTCAGGCGCTAGACCATGTCGTTCGCTGCCCATCAGTAGGGCAAGCGGGCGCAGATATTTGATCTTCTGATAATCCTGGCTTGCACTGTCGGACGTCCCGATCAGCATCACACGGTTTGTCTCCTGCCAAAGATGGAAACTATTCCAATCGGATTGGGATAATTCCAATGAGAAGATCGCACCCATACTGGCTTTGACCGCACCGGGGTCAAACGGATCGGTCGAATTTCCCAATAGGATGATGCCACGCGCACCAACCGCATCCGCCGTGCGCATGATCGTCCCGAGGTTTCCCGGGTCAGATACAGCATCCAATGTCACCCAGAGGTCGCTCGCTTCAACCTGCAAATTCTCCAAAGGCGTCCAGTGATGCCGGACGATTGCGCCAATACCCTGTGGGCCATCCTTTTGAGCGATTTTCTCAAAGACCTCAGCGCTGACATCGATCTTTTCAATATTCTTTATAAAGGGATCTTCCAACAGCGATTGGCCAAAATCACTGACCAGTAAGTCTGGCGCAATGATCAGCGTTTCAATCGAAGCCCGGGTTTGAATGGCCTCACCGACCGTCCGCAGCCCCTCAATGAAAAACAGCCCGGTTTCCTGCCGGAACTTTTTTTGTTTGAGCTTATGGATGAATTTAATTTTTGGGTTGGAGAAACTGGTGATGATCATTTTATTGTCGGGATAGCTGTTGATATGACTGGTGGTTAATATGGCAGATGGCAACGGCCAGGGCATCCGCGGCATCATCCGGCTTAGGTAGTTCGGGCAGCCGTAGAAGGGCCTGTACCATCCGTTGTACCTGGACTTTACCGGCGCTGCCATAACCGCAAACAGTCTGTTTAATTTCGTTAGGTGTATATTCCATGATTGGGAGATTGCCCTGCGCCAGGGTCAGCATGGCTACGCCGCGCGCCTGGCCGACCGAGATAGCCGTTTTGACATTTTTCTGGAAAAACAACTTCTCCACCGCGCTCGAATCTGGGCGGTGGAGAAGGATGAGTTGGGTTAATTCGTCGTAAAGAATCTTCAGTCGTTCGGCGTCTGAAAGGCCGGCTTTTGTGGCCACGACCCCATAGGTGATGCATTCATAATCGCTGCGATCATCCGTCCGGACCAATCCGTAACCGGTGATCGCTATGCCGGGGTCAATGCCAAGAACGAGCATATCCGGCTTATTCGTTCTCCATGGCCTGAATGGCTTCATCAGAGATATCCAGATTGGAATAAATATTCTGGACATCATCCAGCTCTTCAAGGTTTTCGATGGTTCTCATTACCTTGATTGCTTGGTCGACATCGAGTGCGATCTCCTGTTTTGGCAAATAGCGGATCCCTGATTCTTCAGGTGTGATGTTTGCTTTGCTGAACTGATCGGCTATGCTTTGAAAGCTGGAAGGTGAGCCGATGATCTCGATCAATTCATCATCCTGGCGGACGTCATCCGCGCCGGCTTCAACCGCGAGTTCGAAAACTGTATCAAAATCTGCTTCATCGCTGGGAACCGAGAAGTATGTCACCCGGTCAAACTGCCAGCTTACCGAACCTGGGTCACCCATGCTGCCGCCAGCACGTGAAAGGATATGCCGTAGTTCAGCCACCGTCCGGTTGCGGTTTTCCGTGACGCATTCGATCATCAGGGCCACGCCGTTGGCTGCATACCCTTCATAGAAGATTTCCTCAAATATTTCCCCTTCTTTATCATCACCGGTACCACGTTTGATCGCGCGGTCGATGCTGTCTTTTGGCATGTTTGCCGCTTTTGCTTTTTCAATTGCCAGACTCAACCGGACGTTCATGTCGGGGTCACCCCCGCCCTCACGTGCAGCAATAACGATCTCCCGTGCTATACGGGTAAAGACTGCACCTTTTTTGGCGTCAGCTGCGCCTTTTTTACGTTTAATGGTCGCCCAATGCGAATGTCCTGACATATAAGAACTCTCCTTAAGTATCCTGAGAAGTAGTTTTCGACTCTTCCCGGTATCTAGCACGATTATACCATTTTACGAACCGGGTTAATCATATGAGAAAATGCGCTGGAGCGCAAGGATCATGGTTCATTATTATTCCGGTTCAAACGCCTTTCAAGTCGCTCGAGCCGATGGGAAAGACTTTCCTGCCAGAAATGATATTCATATGCCGGAAAATGCCGCCCGTTCAGTACCCGGATCGCGCCGACCGTCCAGCGATGTGCTTCTTCCAGGTCCTTGACCTGGTGTTCGAAGTATTTTGCGATCTCCTCAAAGGCATAGAGCGCTTCATTTTCGGCAGCCTGCTCCCATAACGCGAGCGCGGATTTCCATTCGGCTTTCCTTTTTAAGAGGAAGGAATAACGTTGAATGGAGTCCCAATATAACTCTTCCGGGAGGTCCGCTGCCAATGCCCGTTCATAGAGTGCCTCGGCTTGGGGAATGTCATCCATTGATTCGAAGAAACGCGCCAGAGCGACGATGTCTTCCCCGTGACGGATCCTCTCGGAATGCGGAATCGTTTAAAAGAAAAGACATGTGACTGAATAAACCTGCCAGGCTCAGTATGTCAATCGCGTTGTGGTAGAAGATCCCGGCGATCGGACGGGCATCCTGTGTCCGGAGGTATTCAAAATACATTTCGGGGATCAAATAACCGGGGACCTCTTCCTCACCACGGATCACCCCCAGGATCAGGTTCTCCACATTGCCCAACGTCCGGCTTTCAAGGCGGATCTTCCAAAGCCGTCTCGCCAGCGGGAGCAGGTCGAAATGGCCGACACCTTCAAATGGGGACGACATTCCCATCAAGGTATATCGGGTGTTCAGCAGAGGAATGTCAAACCCTTTTCCGTTATAAGTTATAACGGCTTTCATGCCATCCATAAATTTTGTCAGTCCGGCTAAAAGGGCGGGTTCCTCGCCGGGATGGCGCATGAAGAATTGGGCAAGCCTGAAACCGTCATCCGTGAACCGGCCGACGCCGACTTCAAAGGCATAGGTGCCGGTACCACCTGCCAGGCCACTGGTTTCCGTATCCAGAAAGATGAAATCCTGTAAATCATCCAGTGAGAGTTCCTGTGTGCCTGCCCATCGGCAAAGCACTTCGATCGGATCGGATGGCATGAGCGGTTTAGCACCATGGATGAAATCCGTTTCATAACGCTCTTCATGGCAAAAAACTTGTCCGTAGATCACTTCCCAGAATTCCCCATCCACGACCTTCTCAATGGGGAATTTCTTACCGCGTTTGGTCGAAAGGTGTTTTTCCTTTCCCACCTGCACACCCAACGCTTTGAGCTGCTCTTCCAGGGATTTCCAATCAGGCATGATTGATCAGCGCTTTCAGGATAGCCAGGGTTTCCGTTTTCCCACCGGAACCTTCCTCTCCAACCGGACCAACACAGGAAGGACAACCATCCTCGCATTCGCAAAGAGAAACTGTTTCATAAGCCTGCGATAGGAGTTCTGAATGCAATTCGTAAAGGTTTTCACTCAGCCCCAGACCACCCGGGATGTTATCGAATAAAACAACCGTTGGCTGTCCCTCACCCAGGGTGGAATTTGGATCGTAATGCACATCAATGTCTTCGCCATCACACATAATGAGCAGCGGCGCCAGGCTTTGCAGGACATAACTTAATCCGGCCATTCCGCTGCGTACCCGCACTCTTGTCTCGGCCAGTTGATGGCAGTTGGGACAGAGGGTAATGAGGTTCTGCAGTTGGTTGGCTGTCTCCCGGTTGTTAAAACTTCGGAATGGCTGGATGTGATGCACGTGCATTGGCCGTCCATTCCCGGTCGTCCCGCAAACCTGGCAGCGGTTCCCGTCCCGGTTCAATGCTTTCAGGCGGATGTTCTTCCAATCGGGGCCATAGTCATTTTCATCCGCATTCCAAAGCATCTGGTCTTTCAACTTGCTGACTATTGCATCGTCCAAAGAGATCCAATAACCGATGGTGTTCAGGAAGCTTGGCGGCAGGTCAACTTCACCACCGCCCAGGAATTCATTCGTGAACCAGCGGATCTTCCGGTAGCCGACGACCTTTGAGGTTACCAGGATTTCTCCCAGGGTTTTGACCGCGCCGGTAACGGCCTCGGATTTCAGGCGGCTCTTCTCCTCAACCTTGGTATCCTTCTTTGCCTGGGTGTAATAATCGATGGCAACCTGTTTGAGAAATGCGACACCTGTATCCAGGTCCAACTCCTCCACAAGGTAGGAGGTGCCCTCATGCAGATAGACCGCATTGGGATGGACCATCCAATAAGCACTGTTCAAATCCACCTGGCCGATTGTTTCCTGCTTTTGTTCGTTCCGCAGGATCAGGGTCACCTGGTCCGGTGCGGCGTTCCGCAGGGAGATGTCACCGGCAGGATATTGGTCGGCCATCCAGAAGTAGCGATCCGCTTGTTGATGAAGCTCTCCATTTTGAGTAAGGAGATCAAGGAAGGCTCCCAGCTTATCAGCCGAGATTGCACCAAACCCCTCGCTGGATTGGAAGGGGAGTTCGAATGCGGCACAGCGGATGTGCTGGAGGAGGATCAATAAATTATTCGGTGCGATCAAAGCTCGTTCCGGTGACCGGTCGAAGAAGTAATCTGGGTGACGGGCGAGGTATTGGTCCATGGCGTTGGGCGATGTGACCAGGACGGAGAGTGAAGGCGCGAGCTTACGCCCGGCGCGGCCGGCTTGCTGTCGGGTGGCGGCGATGCTGCCCGGGTAGCCGATCAGGACGGATGCATCAATCCCGCCGATATCAATCCCCAATTCCAGTGCGGATGTTGCCACCACACCTTTAACCTCACCCCGGCGGAGACCTTCCTCGATTGCGCGTCGTTCCCGCGGCAGGTAGCCGCTGCGGTAACCGCGCACCCGGTTGGGATTACCCTGGAAATCCCGTTGGCGGAGATAGGTCAGGATCAATTCAACACCCCGACGTGTTCGCCCGAAAACGATCGTCTGGATATCTTCATCCAGCAGTTCACCGGCAAGCATTGACCCTTCCAGCAAAGAACTCTGGCGAATACCGGTCTTTTTATCAAGGAAAGGTGGGTTGTAGATCAGGAAGTTCCGTTCACCATGAGGAGAGCCATCCTGGTCGATCACGGTCACCGGCTTTTCAATCAGCCGTTCTGCCAGCTCCTGCGGATTGGCGATGGTGGCCGAGGTCAGGATGAACTGCGGCTGGCTGCCGTAGAACCGGCTGATCCGTTTAATCCGGCGGATTACGTTGGCGACATGCGAACCAAAAACCCCCCGGTAGGCGTGCATTTCATCAATGACAATGAAGCGTAATGCGGTAAAGAAATCCTTCCAGCCGGTGTGGTGAGGCAGGATACCGGTGTGAAGCATATCCGGGTTGGTGAGGATGAAGTTTGACTCCTGGCGGATCATCGACCGGACATGCTGAGGCGTATCACCATCATAGATATTCGCCCGGTTGATGTCCGTCCGCCCAATTCCATTCAGTATCTCGCGCAGGCCGGAAAGCTGGTCCTGGGCAAGGGCTTTGGTAGGGAAGAGGTACAATGCCCGGCCTTCAGGATGTTTGAGCAGGCTGTCGATCACGGGCAGGTTGTAGCAAAGTGTCTTTCCACTGGCCGTACCGGAAACGATGGCGATATTTTTACCATCCCCGATTTCTTCATAAGCCAGCGCCTGGTGTGCGTATAAGCTGGGTATCCCGTGTGCCGATAACCAGCCTGAAATTTCCGGGGACAACTGAGATGGGTAATCAACCAGGTCCGCAGGTTTTTGTGCAAGGACGCGCCACTCGACAACGTTCTCGGCGATTGAGGACTGTGTTCGCCAACGGCTTAGGATGGTCTTAATTTTATCGGACATAAGAATTCTTCGAATGTTTGTTTTATTAATAATAATCGGAATTGATTTTCAATGCAATAAGCGGTTGAAAGAATAAATAAGGAAAATATTTAAGAAATAAAAAAGCAGCATAAAGCTGCTTGGTATTGAGGATTTTGGCCTTATTTTTGCAGCTTTACTTTTTTCCTCTGGGCGCTGCGTACCATGATATCCATGACCGGGTAGGTCAAGTTGCCTAACAGGTTGATCAGCTTGTAGAAAGCTTTTCCCTCAAAGCCAGGGATGATCACATATTTCCCTTTTTTAACATTCTTTAAAATATCCTGGGCAACGGTTTCTGCAGAGAGGGCTTTTGAACTGCCTGCGATTTCCTTGGTCTCAATCGGTTTTAACGGTTCTTCAAATTCGAGCTGAGGTGTTTGCGTATCAGGCGGGAACACCACCGAGACCTGGATCCCCAGAGGTTTCAGTTCGGCTCGCAGAACATCGCTCAATCCACGGACTGCGTATTTTGACGCGCCATAACCTGAATAGCCGAAGACACCAACGAACCCGGCTTGAGAGGAGATGTTGACCAGCGTGCCAGAACCCCTATCGATCATCTTTGGAACGACGGTCTTCAGCACATGCAGGGTCCCATAATAATTGATGTCCATCAGCCAATGGAAGATGTCTACATCAAGATCCTGGAAATAACCGGGATAGGTCACACCGGCTGAATTGATCACCAAATCAGGCAATCCTTGGGTTTCGATAAATTTATCGAGTGCTGATTGGAGTGAATCGTAATCCGTGATGTCACAAGAAATGGTCGTTATCCACTGGTCGTTTTGTTTCTTCTGAGAGGAGATAGCTTCCTTCGCCTGCTGGAGTTTTGCTTCATCGCGGGCAAGCAGGCAAAGATTGGTCCCGGCTTGGGCAAGTTCTTTTGCCAGGGCCAGCCCAATCCCGCTTGATCCACCGGTAATAAGCGCAAGTTGATATTGCTTTTCCATTAATGACCTCCGCAGGTGCTGCACGAACCCCCGGAACAGCCGCTGCAGCCGCTGCCGGCAGTGATGGATTGCCCGTTACTCGATGCATTGAAGAGAGAAAGCTGGCGTTTCACATTTCTACTCTGACAATGGGTACAACCGAGTTCGCTGTCTGCATCCTTCATCGGCCGGATCAGCTCGAATTTCTGACCGCAATCCAGACATTGATATTCATAAATCGGCATTAGCTTGTCCACCTCTTGATTCAATGTTAATAATTGTTTCATTTTATCGCACCTGAAGACCTGGGTCAATTTATCTGAAAGGGGAAGTGATCATGATTGAATGTGCCTGAAAGTCAATGAATACACCATATATGAAGGTCAACAACTGGTTTTCAAACATACTGGATTCCCTGGAGCAGGCATTCAGGTTTCGGGAGTGGATTATGAAGCAGCCGAAAATGCGGTTCTACGGGAAGTTGAAGAGAAAATCGTACGGAAGGATTTTAAAGTCTTTTGGACATTATGGACGATCATCAAAGATAGCTTTTGGTCTTGAAGTCATTCGGGAGTGTCATTATTTTCATTTGGTAGTGATTCATATTCCAGGGGAAAGCTGGATTGGCTATGAAGACACGCCTTCCGATCCATCGGAAAGTCCAATTGAATTCAGGTTCTATTGAGCTCCGCTGAGTGATGTACTACCCCTGAAGGTGGAGTGGTAGAGATGCTGCCTGAATTGACCCGGTCTTTATGGAGATAAAAATCCCGGAAATGAAACCCGGGATTTGCTTCTCATTTTTGATATCTGGCTTTGATGGCCGGGATCAGGTATTCATGGAAGGCTCGGTCGCAGTCATAATCCGGAGACCAATCCCAATCCTGTCGTGCGACAGAATTGTCGACTTTCTCAGGCCAGGTATCGATAATTTTTTGACGGCATTCATCCACGGCAAAATGGATCTTTGCTTCCGGGAAAGCCTTAAGGACGATGTCATGGATTTCCTGCGCGGAAAGGCTGAAACTGGTCACGTTATAGACAAATTGAGAAAGTCTGTTACGCGGTACGGCTGACAGCATGACCAGGGCTTTGACGGCATCGGGCATCACCATGAAGGGGATGGTCGTGTCCGGTCGGACAAAGCAGTTATATGGTTCACCTTCAGCGGCCGCATGCAGCATCTCCGGTCCATAATCACTCGTACCCCCGGTTGGGATGGTCTCGGCGCTGATCAATCCGGGGAAACGGATCGAGCGGAAATCGACCGTTTCTGTCGTGCCGCAATCAGCCGCGAGCTGACGGTAATATAAACTGTAATAGCGACCAAGATGCTCGCAATAAAGCTTATTACAGCCATACATGGTTGTGGGGTGATGCCACTGGTCTTCCTTGGCAGCGCCTGCCTGGACCTTATCCCCTAAAGTGGGGATGCCATAAGCCGCAATTGAACTGGGATAAATGAATTTAACGGACGTCCCCTGCCATTGAGACTGTTCAACGGCTAACCGCAGCAGGTTCAAGGTCCCTTCAACATTGATCCGGTGGGCTGTTTCGGGGTTATATTCCGCTTTGGTTGAAAGAATGGAGGCGAGGTGGTAGATGGTTGCGATTTCATGTTCCACGACCAGCCTGCCGAGTAACATCTGGTCAAGGATATCCCCAACAATATAGGTGTTGCATAGGGAACGTAAGGATTTATCCAGCGGTACGACATCCAGCGCAACAATATTTGCATCGGTGTTTTCCGCGAGATAACGGATCAGTCCATGCCCAATTTCACCGTTGGCACCGGTGATAAGCACGACCTTTTGGCGCATAGGTACCTCCTGAGGTAATGGTGAGAGTGTGCCAATAACATGCGACTATATTGTATCGTAACTTAGTTTATTTTTGGGAAGGGTAAGATGGTATTCGCATGAATGGATCAATCATCCAGTGTTACGGTGACGTTCATCCTGCGGATCTGATCCATTGAATAGGGAGATATGGTCATGACCACAACGCTCATATCATCGTTCGGTCGGCCATCGTCAAGACGGACAGCCTGGTTCAGAATGAAGTCAGCAATTTCCTGAGCGGTAGGTTCCTGTTCTTCGATCAGCGCTTCAATGGTTGTGCATAAATCCAAATTCTGATTTGCTGTTTGTCCTGCATTGAATACGCCATCCGAAAACACAATGACCGTGAGGCCGGGGTTTATAGGCAATTCGACAATGGAGGGTGAAACCTCTGCATGAAGGCCAATGGGTTCGCTTTCAGCCGAAAGGCAATCAACCTGTCCATCACTAATAATGAAGACCGGCACAGGACTGTTGCGTGAAATCAGGATCGTATTGGACAAAAGATCAGTGCTGATAACATTCAAATTGGATTGAACATTACCGGTGTGTTCTGCGAAAATCCTGCTTGAAGCGGCCCGGATGGCTGCACCATCCCGGACACCTTCGCTGATATTGCTGATCACCCGGTGGCTGACCATCGTGGAAATCCCCTTATTACTGATCCCATTGATCTTGCCATCAGCAAGGACTGCCGAAATCCCCCCATTCGGGCGCTCGATGACTTCAACAGTATCTCCACTTTGAGTGGACCGATATTGATCAACCTTTGCGACGGCGATGCGTAATTCCATGACACAATTTTACTGCAATTTGAGGCTGTCTGGACAATTATTATAGGATTTCAGACCAGAACCTGTTTTACCTCTGGGGATAATTTGAATGGTTTATAATAGTAAGGCAAATTTTGAATGATCGTAAAGATCAGGGTTTACAGTTCAAACAACGGTGGAAATAAAAGGTTATTATGAAATCACTTCGTAAAGTTTTCGGCCTCTTTATCATTGTCATGGTAATGATCAGTGGATGTGATCTATTAACCCCGGCAACACCCTTACCGGAAGGGGAATCGATCAGCGAAATTCAGGGAGCGGGACATATATCCCCTCTGGAAAACCGTCCCGTCTATAACGTGCATGGGATTGTGACTGCCATCAGGGGGGACGGTTTCTATATGCAGTCAGTAACACCAGACGACGACCCGGCAACATCGGAAGGGATCTTCGTTTATGGGCACTTCGTGCCAGGCGTAAAAGTCGGGGATGAGCTTCTTGTGAATGCTATGGTTGAAGAGATGAACCCGGCCGGAATGGATGAAAGTTCTCTCACTATTACCCAATTGCAGAACCCTCACATCGAAGTGATCTCAAATGGAAATGATTTGCCGGAACCGACGATCATTGGAGAGGGGGGAAGGATCCCTCCCTCTGTGGTTATTGATGATGATACTTTCGGCCTGGTTGGGGAATCAGGTGTATTTGATCCCGCTAATGATGGCATCGATTTTTATGAGAGCCTGGAGGGGATGAGGGTTCAGGTCAATGATGCTGTTGTTGTTGGAGCCACAACCCAATATAAAGAAATTGCCGTGGTTGGAGATAATGGTGCCCATGCCGGTGTAATGACTGACCGAGGAGGGCTGGTGATCCAACCTGGTGATTTCAACCCTGAACGGATCATTCTTGATGACAGCCTCAGGCAGCTTCCTTTTGTCAATACAGGAGATAAAGCGGAAGGGCCGATCATCGGTGTGATGGATTACACTTTTGGCAACTACAAACTTCAGCCGACTCAGAGTGTTAGTTTCACATCGGTGGGATTGGAACCGGAAACCGCTTTATCGCCGGTGAATGACGGACAAATCAGGATCGCTGATTACAACATTCTGAACCTAAGCGGAAAAGATATTGACCGGGCGGAGACATTGGCAACAGAGATCGTCAACGAAATGGCTTCACCGGACATCATCGGCTTCCAGGAAATCCAGGACAATGACGGGAGCAGCAGTACGCAATCGCTTTCTGCGAATGAGACCTACCAGGCGATCATTGATGCCATTGAAGCATTGGGCGGCCCGGCTTATGGATTTGTCGATATTGATCCGGAACTGAATCGGGACGGTGGCGTACCCGGCGGTAATATCCGGGTGGGTTTCATTTACCGTTTGGACAGGGGGATCAGCCTGGTTGATGCACCTAAGGGTGACGCGGTGACGCCAACCGAAGTTCTGAATATTGATGGCAACCTTGTATTATCATTGAATCCCGGCCGGATTGATCCCACCAATATCGCTTTTGCCGACAGCCGTAAACCGCTTGTGGTTACTTTTTTAATTGGTGAGACTCCCCTGTTTATCATCAACAACCATTTCAATTCCAAAGGCGGCGATACGGCATTATTTGGTGCATACCAACCGCCATTGCTGGATTTCAGAAGAGCAGCGTTTGCTCCAGGCCCAGGTGGTTCATGATTTTGTAGCAGAGATGCTCGCAGTCGATCCCCAGGCAAATATTCTTGTGATGGGTGATCTCAATGATTTCCAATTCTCCGCACCAATTGAATTATTAAAAGGTGAAATTCTCACGGATCTGGTAGATACGCTACCGGTGGAAGAACAATATACCTATGTCTATGACGGGAACAGCCAGGTTCTCGACCAAATGCTGGTAAGTGAAAATTTATTGGGGATGATGGAAGAATTCAATATCCTTCACATCAACAGCGAATTCAATTACCAGGCTCGTTTCAGCGATCACGATCCGGTGACGGTGATTTTCAATATCAATTAAATTATAATATTCGAAGTTACTCATAGAAATTTTTAGATTATGATTTAAGCAAATAGAATAATTTTCGAAGCAAATGTGCGTTGGAGAAAGATAAAGGGTTAAAGAACTGGGATTTTGAGAGGGTTAAAAATGAAAAGAAATACTTCGATTGGTATTGAAATTTTCAATTTCCTAAGAAAGCATTTCGAAATTATTTTCACCATATCAATTTTTATCGTGTTGTTTGTATTTTTTTCAATTTATGCTGCTGGACCATATGGCAGTGATGAATTGCTTTATGCAGATGCAGGATTGCGTGGATATGGCAATTATATTGTCATGAATCGCTATACCCATATTTATCTGCAATTATTATTCATAACCCTGGCTAATTCACCACTCCTGGGAATTAGAGTTTTTTGGGGATTTGTGATGAGTGTGTCTTCCGTCTCGGTATTTCTATTAGGGAGATATATTCTCAAGACACACAATTTTATTCATGGTTTATTTGCTCTATTGATCTTTCTTTCGATGAACCTTTTCAGGCGGTACTTCGGAATCCCAATTGTTGATCTGACAACAATGATGATGGTTTTGCTATTCCTCTTGGTCTTTATCCTATATATTCGAAAGAATCAATCGAAATGGATCATTATCCTGCTGGGAGCACTTTTTCTTCTGGCTTTCAAGACCAAAGAGTTTTCGGTCATTCTATTGATTTCGCTGCCAGCTTTTGGTTTTGATCAAGCCAATAAGTTTCAATGGAAGCGATTCTTGTTTGGATGTCTCTATTTCCTGATCGGGATTTTGATTGGCGTGGCAATTGTTATCCTCTTAAATACCTTTATTCTGTCAGATCCATTATTCGGAGTGAGGTTTTCAGATTGGATCAATTTTCGAAAAACAATTTTAACTATAACCACGATTAATCCAAATCCCGAATCCTATCTCCAATCATTGATCTGGCCAGTATATTCTTTATCATTCATATTGTATTTATTGAGTTTTGCTAAACGACTTGATGAAATTCAGTGGAAAGAAAAACTGATTTGGGTAATTCCTTTACTTTATATCATGATGATGATTTTCCTTATGTTCAGAAGCGGGTGGCGAACAGATGAACGGTATTTGTACCCAATTATTGGGATAGTAGCTTTTCTTGCGCCACAATATTTTGAGTTTAGACTGCCAATTGAGAAAAAGGGGAAAGTTATTTATTTTCTGGCAATCCTGGGTGGTTGCGCTCTGGTCTTTCTAATTCGTTTATTATTACAATTCTTAGGTAATGCATACGGGATGACTTTATCGGAAATTGTCCTGCATTATGCTGTGGATCTTTTCTTTGTTTCCTTACTTTTAGCGATGTTTATTATTCGTGAAAAATCACCGTATGCTAGCGTAATATTTATGGTGTTATTGTCCCTAAATCTGTTCTTTTCTTTATCAATGAATTTGAAGGCAGCTTTACGGCACGAAAATACGAATGAGGTGAATAATCGATTTGCTTATCTTTCATTGCCTGATGGAGAGATCGAGCTTTGTCAGAATACAACTATTGAACTGTCACCTCAAATGCTGACCGAATTAAAAATTCATCCGGATCCGTATGAAGCAGCGGGCATGTTTAATATTGCTTATGATTTCAAGGCTGCCAATCGAATCTTTCACCTTTATTAATGAAAAGTCATTTTCAGGTTCCTCTATTATTAATTCCGATTCCGATTATATTTTCCTTACGATAAATGAATGGGAAGTGATAACTGAAAACGATCCCGATTTTGATCCCGGTCAGTATAGAATAGTAGATGAGGATAATCCATGGGTTGTCATTCTCGAAAATATAAATCGATCATCCTGTCCGGAAGATAGTTAGATGGGTAAATTGAAGTGAGTATTTGTTAAAATGACTTAAAAAATTCAATTCGTCTTAATCATTTTATTCGCTGGATTAATCTGCGCATGTCAGGCAGTAAAACAAACTGAGGTAAGCCCCAATGTACTCCTTCTTGAGGAGAACCCGGTCACTCAAATCGAACTTGCAGGACCGGCTTCAAAGGCGAATGCAGAAGTTTCAGGGATGGCGTGGTGCGGTGATCACCTGATCCTGCTGCCCCAATTCCCGGACCAATTCAAGGAAGATGGCATTGGCCGGGTGTTTTCAATTTCCAAAGATTTGATCTCAACTTATTTGGATGCTGAATCCCCCTCTCCGATTGAACCTGAAAAAGTTGTGTTTGATACGGACGGCCTTCCAAAACTCCTCTCAGGATTTGAAGGATTTGAGGCAATCGCGTTTGCTGGCGACCAGGCTCTTGTGACGATTGAGACTCACCAATCCGACGGAATGATGGGCTATCTTGTGAAAGGTCATGTAAATTCGGATTGTTCGGAGATTACCCTGGATTCGGAGACGAAAACCGAGCTGGTTCCCCAGGCCGATCTCAGTAATATGTCTGATGAAACGATCCTGATCTTTGGGGACATGATATATACAATTTATGAAGCGAATGGTGTCAATGTGAATCCAGACCCTGTCGCGCATGAATTTGATCTCAATCTGGCACCCGAAGGTGATGTCCCTTTACCAAATATTGAATACCGTTTGACTGATGCCACAACGGTTGATAATGATGGTACGTTTTGGGCGATCAATTATTTCTTCCCCGGCGACACGAAACTCAAACCGGCCGAGGATCAGATCGAATTGAAATTCGGCATTGGCCTGACCCATCAAAATGCCGACCAGGTGGAACGGCTGATTGAATTACAGATCACGGATGATGGTATCCAACTGACAGATACTTCTCCGACCTACCTGACCCTGACCAGTGATGAAGCCAACAACTGGGAGGGTTTGGTGCGGCTGGATAGTGGTTTTCTCCTGGTAACGGATGAATATCCCACGACAATCCTGGGGTACGTCAGTGGGGTTAAAGAGTGATTAAGGTATCTTAAATGTTCTCGAATCCTTTGCTTCACAGCGATTCATTGTTTATAATAAAGAAGTATGATCGGTGAATTTTAGATTTATCCTACTGGTAAACTCTAGGAGGAGCGATTGGCAAATTTGACGTCAGCCCAGGGGGAATCCACTAAACCGCAGCGAGGCATTCAATGGCTCAAACAGCGGGAGCAGATCACAGGATTCCTCTACATTCTTCCTGCATTTATTATCATCTTTTTATTTGGTCTTTTTCCCATTGGTTATTCGTTTTATATGAGTTCTCTTTAATTGGCGCGTTCGGCGCGGCAATTTTGTAGGCTTTGGTCATTATTTTGATATCTTTGGCGATGTTTGGGGGTTTCTTCTTTTCCTGGCGGGGGTAGGCCTCCTGGTCCTTGCCTATTGGGTCTGGAATAAAGCCTTCCGTTCGTTAACCGCTAGCGGCCTGATCGCAAAATTAATTGCTGCTGTTGCGTTGATTGCTGGGGGGGTTATCCTGGCCTCCGGTTGGGGCAGGATGATTGCTGCCGGTAATGCGGATTTCCTGAATTCACTGATCATTACGTTGTATTATGCAATCGGTACAGTGCCATTGGAAATCATTTTAGGGATGGTCCTGGCATATGTTCTTTTCCAAAGCATCCGAGGAAAAGAAATATTCAGAATGGTTTACTTTTTGCCCTATATTACCCCGACCGTCTCGACCGCTGTTGTCTTTCAGATCATTTTTAGTTCAAGAGATACATCCATTGCCAACATGGTGTTGGGCATTTTAGGTATGGACCCGTTGAAATGGCGGTTCGAACCCAAGCCGGTCACGCAGCTTCTGGGATTGAACATCCAGGGCTTTCTGGCCGGTCCCAGCCTCGCGCTGGTGACCATCATGTTATTTGGTATTTGGACTTACGTCGGTTATAACGCCGTTATCTTCCTGGCCGGGCTGGGTAATGTCCCCACGGAGATCTACGAAGCGGCTGAGATCGATGGTGCAAACCGGTTCGATATGTTCAGACATATCACCATGCCCTTACTCTCCCCGGTTACATTTTACTTATCCCTGGTTGCCTTTATCGGCACGTTCAAGGCATTCAACCATATCTATGTGCTCAGGGTGCCATCCGCGCAGGATTCCGTCATCACGGCAAGCATCCGCATTTTTGACACCTTCTATAAGGCAAATATGTACGGTGTTGCGACTTCGCAAGCCATTGTTCTGTTTCTCGTGATCCTGGGTTTGACCTTTGTCCAGAATAAGATCATGGGTGAGAGGGTTTTCTATGGCTAGTCTATCAAGTGCAATTTCAACCCGAAGTGTAAGCCATAAAGGCCAGGCTGGCAGGATCATTAGCCGAACTATCATATACATCGTATTGATCATAGGTGCGCTCGTCGCAATCTTCCCATTTTTCTGGATGATATCAACATCTTTGATGTCATTGGGCGAAACGATCAACAGGCAAATGATCCCCAAGGTGCCTCAATTTGTGAATTATGTGGACGCCTGGAGTACTGCGAAGTTTGGCAAATATTTTATCAACAGCGTTATGATCACAGCCGGAACCCTGGCTGGATTATTAGTTACTTCGATTATGGCGGGTTACGCCTTTGCCAGGATTGAATTCAAGGGACGGAACCTGATCTTTGCACTATTCCTGGCAACGATGATGATGCCCGAATCGGTCACCTGGATACCAAACTTCCTGATGATCAGAGGCGCGATCATTCCTTTGCCGGGAGGAAGCTGGTTGAATACCTTCTGGGCCTTAACGATCCCCTTCATCGCGAATGCTTTCAGCATCTTCCTGCTGAGACAATTCTTTGCTCAGATACCCAAAGACCTGTGGGATGCGGCGCGGATTGATGGCTGCGACCATACCCGTTTCCTGGTTCAGATCGTCCTGCCAATCAGTAAGGCTCCGATCATGACCGTCCTTCTCTTCGGTTTCACAGCATCCTGGAACGCTTTCACCTGGCCGCTGCTGGTGACCACGAATGACACCTGGCGGCCGATGATGGTAGGCCTGTGGACTTTTGTTCAGGAAGCAGGCCCACAAACGCACTTACTTATGGCCGGCGCGGTGATCTCTTTGATCCCGATCCTGATCATTTACCTCATAACCCAAAAGCAATTCACTGAAGGCATTGCGACGACCGGTTTGAAGGGGTGAGTATGGTGAAAGGTAAAACCAAACTTCTGAAGGATATGTCGAGACCAAACCCGGTTTCGTTTATCGACGCATTCTCTCTATTCAATCCTTATTCAATGGAGGCATAAGATATGAAGAAGCACAATTATTGGATCTTTGCAGTGATCGTCATCGCTGCAATGATTCTAGCTGCCTGTCAGAAGACGACGGGCGGGACGACAAGTGGCACCGATTGGTCCAAAGTCGTACCTGCAACCGAAATCACCTTCTGGCACCAGCACAGTGGCGACCGTGAGACCGAACTTCTGAAAGTTGTTGACGCATTCAACGCCAGCAATGAGTACGGGATCACGCTGACGGCAGAGTATGCCGGCGGTTATGGTGATATTTTCACCAAGATGCTCCCCATCCTCAATACACCCGAGGTACCGGACGTCGTGGTGGCATATCAGAACCAGGCCGCAACTTATCAACTCGCAGATGCCCTTTGGGACATGAACGAGATTATGGATGATCCCACCTGGGGGATGCCCAAAGCCGATCAGGAAGACTTCTTCCCCGGATTCTTTGCCCAGGATATTTATCCAACCTTCGGTAATGCCCGTTTGGGTCTGCCGCCAAACCGGTCCATGGAAGTGCTGTATTACAACATGGATTGGCTTGCGGAAATGGGCTATGATGCACCACCAGCCACTCCCGCCGAATTCAAGGAAATGGCTTGCAAGGCTACTGCACAACCTTACAGTGGTGCAACTGCAGAAGGCAGCATTGGCTATGAACTGTCCATCGATGCTTCCCGCTTTGCTTCCTGGACATTCGCTTATGGTGGCAATATCTTTGATGCCGCTGCCAATCAGTTCACCTACAACGACCCCAAGGCAATTGAAGCCTGGCAGTTTGTGCAGAGCCTCTTCGCCGATGGTTGTGCCACGATCGTGACCGAGAGTTACGGCGACCAGACCGATTTCGGCGCCGGTAAATTGCTCTTCACCGTTGGTTCATCCTCCGGTCTGCCCTATTATGGCACTGCAGTTGACGAAGGTGCGAACTTTAATTGGTCCGTGGCTGCAATCCCGCACACCACTGCAGATCCCGTTATGAACGTTTACGGCGCAAGCGTCAGCATTCCGAAATCCACACCCGAACGCCAATTGGCTGGCTGGATCTGGCTGAAATACTACACCAGCGCTGGCCCACAGGCTGACTGGGCGAAGGCAAGCATGTACTTCCCGACTCGGGCGAGTGTTGCCGATCAGATGACCGAATTCTTTGCCGCCAATCCCTCTTATGCGACTGCATTCGATATGCTCAAATACGGTATTGCCGAACCAAACGTTCCCGGTTATGACTTCGTCCGCGATGAGATTGAAGCCGTGATGGCTGGCATCGTTGATGATCCCACCCTGGATGTTTCCACTTCATTGAATGACTTCAATGATGTCGCCAACGGCATCCTGGCTGAGCAGATGGCTCAGATCGATAATGCTCCGGCACCTTAAATCCGATTGATTATGTTATAAAAAGGCCGCCCTGAAGAGGGCGGCCTTTTCTTATACAGAATTAACGCCCATCGTGTATAATATTAGTCCAATCGGGGATGACTGGCTTCGACGGGAGAGGCTGGTCCCGAATTGCGAGTCGAGAGGTACCGAACTCGTTAAATCCGTACAACCAACTAAGTGCCAATCGCACTCAATACGCAGCTCTCCCCCTCGCAGCGTAAGCTGTCAGGCTAAGAGCCTGATCTCTTAGGAGGTCACGTCCCTCATCGCCCGTTTTCCTGGCCGGGAATGAGTGTGGCGACACAAAGTCAGGATGCCATGCAGGATGCCGTTAATTGCATGAAAGAAGGGCTTTCGGGTCCTAACGGCTGGCGAAAGGGTCGCCCCGTTGGCTGGCTAACCTGGAGCGAGACAGAATAGGTCAACTACACTCGTAGATATTCGAGGGTCGAATTTTTCGGACGCGGGTTCGATTCCCGCCATCTCCACTAGAACCAAAAAATGCCTATTTAGGCATTTTTTGGTTGGGGAATGGGGAAGACGGGATCGTCATCGAGAATATTGGAATAAGATTTGATTTGTCTGAGGAAAGTCCAATAACACATTCTGGAACGCGGACTTCAGTCCGTATATAAAGTACTCTCAGCTATCGAAATTATCTATTACGACTTATCTGGACTGACTGAAGAAAAAAGTCCTAAAATGAATGATCTATCTTATAAGTTTATCTTTTATCGTAAAAACTAAAATAATATTTACAAAATGGGAAGTATATAAATAACCCATTATTTTATTGATATAAGTGAAGTATGCGGACTAAAGTCTGCGCTCCGCAAAAAGTAAGGTTTCCGAATTGGAATAATTTGATTGGGAAAAACCAAATTCAGTGATTTAATTCCTAATCTCTGGTAACAACCAATCCCTTAAGATATGTCCACTTTGAGAACGACAGCATTGAGGGATGATAAGGTGCCTGACCCAGGTGATAGAGGATCTGGCGTCTACGTTGGCATCAAATTTGTAGGGTGGCTTACCAACTTATCCTAAAGCTAATGTTTAATTGCACTCATGACAATCAGCGCAATGTCATTATTGGTGTCGGAATTCAGAAATTCCATATCGTTGAATCCAAGGTTATCCTTTGCCCAAAACGCCCACGGTTCCCAAATTTTTTTTGGTTCTTCCATATCATAGCAAGCTGTGATTTCGACAATTCCGGTCTTTTCCCAAAGATGCCGCCACCAATTCCTGCTGTGAAAGCTGAACATCTCCCCTTGCCAATGCTCTTCAAGCGTGTCGGGATAACCTTTATCAAATTCTCTCGTTAAACCCGGGACCACGATACCAAATTGGCCACCGGTTTTGACTAACTTTGAGAATGTGCAGGGGAAATACATTTCATCTGCACCAAAATATTGATAGCTGTCTATGGATATTGCAGCGTCAAAGAAACCATCGGCAAAGGGCAGGGCATGGGCTTCCGCATGGATGGGATAGACCCGGTCGGCAATACCGGCTTCCTCAAAACGTTGGAGGTTTTCCGTCGCGCGGATCCATAAATCGTTGGCAAAGACCGTTACGCCAAATTCTTTCGCCAGAAATATGGAAGTAATTCCCTTTCCACAGCCCATGTCAAGAACCTTCATACCAGGCTTCAAATCCATGTGTTCGCATAATTCCTCAAGCAGCCACAACGGATTAGGCCCCATCCAGTTCTCACGGACCCAGTTGATATCGTATTTTTCTGATCTCGGGTAATTCTTCAACTCGTTATTCTCCACATGTTATCCATAAATGATGTCTTTATACCCACACTCTTTCACCTGGCTTTGTATACCACCAGCCCCTTCAAATACGTCCCCTCCGGGAACGACAGCAGGGTGGGGTGATCCGGTGCCTGCGAAAGGTGATAGAGGAGCTGGGCTTCCACGCCCGCGTCCAGGGCTGCGTCCGCGACGATCTTTTGGAAGAAGGCCGCATCGATCCCGCCGGAGCAGGAGAAGGTCATCAGCGTCCCGCCGGGCTTGAGCAATTTGAAGCCGAACAGGTTGATGTCCTTATACCCCCGGGCAGCTTTTTGCGCCAGGGAGGCCGTTGGTGCGAACTTGGGCGGGTCGAGAACGATCAGGTCAAACTGCTCACCTTTATCGCGCAGGGTACGCAGTTCCTGAAAGACATCGCCGACGATCCACTCGCAGCGCTCCTGCGGTAGTTCATTCAAACCCACGTTCTCCTTCGCCAGTTCCAGCGCTTCTTCGGAGGAATCAATCGAGACCACCGATTCCGCTCCGCCGGCCAGCGAGGAGAGCGTGAACCCGCCGGTATAAGCAAAACAATTGAGTACTTTTTTCCCGTTTGCAACTATTCCGACAGAACTGGCGGTTGTCGCGCTGGTCGAGATAGAAGCCCGTCTTCTGGCCGGCGACCAGGTCCACCTTGTATTGGATCCCGTTTTCCGCGATCACCTGAGGCATCTCCGGCATAACGCCGTATAGCATACCGGAGCGCTCTTCCAGCCCTTCCAGTTCCCGCACGGCCACATCCGAACGTTCGATGATGCAAGCCGGATCCAACAGATCGACCAGGATCGAGACGATCGCGTCACGCCAGCGTTCCGGCCCGGCGGAGAGAATCTGCAGGACGAGACTGTCTCCATAGCGGTCGACGACCAACCCGGGCAGGCGGTCCGATTCGGCATGCACCAGACGGTAAGCAGAGGTTTCGCTGGTATCGATCCAGTCCTTCCGCAGGGCAAGCGCCGCTTCGATCCGCGCCCGGAAGAAATCCTGATTGATTTCTTGCTCCGGCTCCCAGGTCCAGATCCGGGCCCGGATTTGGGATTGGGGGCTGTAGGCGGCCAGCGCGAGAACATTCCCATGGGAATCCTGCACGGTCACGGTTTCCCCCAGGCCGGGTTCCCCGGTCACGGATTGAATCGCGCCGGAGAAGATCCAGGGGTGTTTACGCAGGATGGACTTTTCACGTCCCTTTTTCAGGGTGATGGCGTTCATCAGGACCGGTCTTCGATCAAATGGCGGAGGTCATCTTCCGAGAGGATCGGGACGTTACGCTTCAGCGCCTGGTCATATTTGGAACCGGGTTCCGTCCCCAGAACAAGGTAACTCGTACTGCCGCTGACGCTGCCGGTGAGCTTGCCGCCGTTCTCCTCGATCAGGTTCTTGGCTTCCGTCCGGGAAAGGTTTGGCAGGGTGCCGGTGATCACGAAGGTCAAACCGGACAAGGGCTGCTTGCCGGTCTCTTCACGCGCTTCAGCGACTGGCCAGACCCCGCTGGCCTTGAGTTTTGCCAACATCTCGAGGTTGTCGGGCGTGGCAAACCACTCCACGATATTTTCGGCGATGCTGGGGCCGAACCCCTCAATCGATTCGAGTTCGGTTTCGCTCGCCCGGCTGAGTTCGTCCAGATCGTGATAATGCTTGACCAGGTCCTGGGCGGCCACCTCACCAACACCGCGGATCCCCAATCCGGCGATCAGACGGTACAGCGGCTGGGATTTAGATGCTTCAATCCCTGCCAGGAGGTTATCCGCTTTCTTGTCGCCAAAGCCTTCCAAATTTAGTAAAGATTCTTTATTGAGATGATAAACATCCGCCAGGTCTTTGACCAGCCCGACATCTGCAAATTGCTGAACGGTGTTGATGCCCAATCCTTCGATATCCATGGCGCTGCCGGATACGAAATGCTCCAGGTTGCGCACGAGCTGCGCCGGGCAGGCATTGTTGACGCAGTACCAGGCGACCTCACCTTCCGGGTTGACCACAGGTTCGCCGCAGGAGGGGCAGAACTTTGGTGGTTCATAGACCTTTTCTTTTCCGGTCCGAGCATCTTCCACCGGTCCGATTACGTAAGGGATGACTTCGCCGGCCCGCTTGATCATCACCCGGTCGCCGACCCGGATATCCTTTTCCTTGATGTAATCGAAGTTATGCAGCGTGGCTTGCTTGACGATCACGCCGCCAATTTCCACCGGCTCGAGCATGGCGTAGGGCGTTAGCACGCCGGTGCGACCCACGTTGACGCCGATGTCGTTGAGTTTCGTACTGACGATCTGAGCCGGGAATTTGTAGGCGATCGCGCCGCGCGGATCCTTGCCAACAATGCCGAGGTCATATGCCAGAGCCAGGTCGTTCAATTTGATCACCATCCCATCCACTTCGTAGGCGAACTGGTCGGGGTTCGTGTTGAGACAGATCTCGATTGCTTCATTGAGCGTCCGGATATGCTGTGAACTATCCGCCACCGGGAATCCAAGTTTTTTGAGATATTGAAGCGTCTCCCATTGGGTGGTGGGGATATCGCCGTTTTCGTGGTAAACGATGGCATAGACCAGCAGCTTGAGCGGGCGCTGAGCGGTGATCTTCGAATCAAGCTGTCGTAAGGAACCGGCAGCAGTGTTGCGGGGGTTGAGGTAGGTCTTTTTGCCTTCTTCTTCGAGCATCCGGTTGAGCCGTTCAAAATCGGCTTTGAACATGATCGCCTCACCCCGAACGACCAGTACCTCCGGCACAGCCGGGCCGTCATTGCTGACAGGGATATGCAGCGGCAGGACGTTAATCGTTCGCAGGTTCTCGGTCACGTCTTCACCTTCAACGCCATCCCCGCGGGTGGCCCCCTGGGTGAAAATGCCGTTCACATAACGCAGCACCACGGTCAGCCCGTCCAGTTTCGGTTCAACGGTGAAATCGGAACCGGGTACCCGGTCGTCCAAACGCGAGATTCGATCAAACCAATCCCTGATTCCCTGCGGATCGTAAGCGTTTGCCAGGCTGAGGATCGGCGCGGGGTGAGTGACTTTCTCAAACTTGTCAATCGGTGCGACACCGGCGCGCTGGCTGGGTGAATCCGACGTGACCCAATCAGGATGTTCAGATTCAATCGTTTCGAGACGTTTGAGTTTCTGGTCATACTCATAATCGCTAATGACCGGATCGTCCATCACATAATAGCGGTAATTATGATACCGGATTTTGTTCTTGAGGTCTTCATATTCTTCTCGAAGGTCTTCTGGTGACATGGGGTTTCCCTTTGTGTCTGCTCGATATGATTAAATTTTACACGAAGAGACCTTAAATACAAATATTCCCGGTGGGAGTCGAACCCACATTTACGGCTCCGGAGGCCGCCGCCTTGTCCATTAGGCCACGGGAACATGCGAATGCTGTTGGCATTCAAGCATCACAATTATACCTAAAAATATTCAAACAGCCAGTTTTCAAGCCATTCCTACAAGGGTATCCGATAAAGTTTTAGTTTCCGTCCGCAGTAAAGCAACGATTTCGCTGTTGTTCCGTTCTTCACCCAGCCGCACCAGATGTTTTTTCTTGATCGCCAGACGACTGGCCGTCCGATAGAATTGGTTGACCGTGCGATAGTGCCCGGAGAAGATCGCTGAGAACCGCTCCCGGTTTGTTTTCCGAGCTGATATGGCCGTCCGGTATTGGGATTCGGTCAGGGTGCCCTGGGCAACCTCGTCAAACAAATAGCGTTCGATATCGTGCCTTTCAAGCTGCATCACGATCACGATGAACCCCAACATAGCCAACCAACCCAACCAGTCAATCACGCTGGAAAGCGGCAGGGGACCAACGCCGGGCAATAAATCGGCCAGCAAATTATGCGTGGCGTGGGCAGCCATTGCCAGGAAGAGCCCAACCAGCGGCGCGGTAAATTTGACCAATACGCTGCGGTTCAGCCGTGAGATTGCCAGACCTATCCCGAAGAACGCCGTATAAAAAGGATGCTGCCAACCGACCAGGATGGTCCGGATTGCAGCAAGCGACCAAAAACCCTGCCAGCCGTTCTCGAGGAAGCCATAGGTAAAGATGTAATAGGCGTTTTCGGTAGCGGCAAAACCGAGGGCGGCGACACCGGCATAAAGGATACCATCCATAAGGGAATCGAACTGGTTCCGAAAAATGATAAAGACCAGGAGGACGGCAAATCCCTTGAGGATCTCTTCGAGGACCGGCGCGATCACGACCGAAGACACCAGGTTGGAAGCCGCTTCCGATCCGGTGACGAGGAAAACGCCCAGACCTAAAACGGTGTTGACCAGGAACGCACTTCCAGCGGATACGATCGCGCCCCATAGAAATACGCCGCAAAGCAGCAGGAACGGTTCTCGTTCGAAGCGGTCAAACCATTGAAGTAAATAGATAAAGACCAGGGCCATGCCGAAGCTGACAAATACCGATGCTGCCAATCCCCAAAAATTCATATGCTTCTCCCAAGATCCAAATGCGTTTAATTTGCTTAATCAGAATTCGTTTTTGAAATAGTGCACTCAAAAACTGAGCCCATCCTGCAAAGAATTGATTCAACCCCTTCCCACATGTTTGTGCAGGCACTTTTCCCCTCTGACTCTCAAGAATGATTTGTTATTTCATTCCTTGAGGGGAAGGGATGGGGAGGGTCATGTCTTATGCTCAGAATATGCGCTCAACACCAGAGAACACCCTAGAAGTAGAGATGATTTCTTTACAAAAACATTCTTTTTATATATCATTTGACAACAATATCCGTGTTCGTTTCACCAGGTAATCGGTGTTCGTAAATCCCAAAGAATCCAGCACTTCGTCCGGCCGGCCGGTCGCACCGGCATCCGCCTTAAGTCGCATCCATAACTCGCTTTCGCCAGTCTCTCCAAATATCACTTTCAGGTCGAGGATCAGCGGGCGCAGATCATAAGATTTCTTACGGCGGGTGCGGGGGAGTTGTTCGGCTTCAAGCAGACCTGTTATCTTGGTCTCGAGAACTTCCGGTGACTGTTTGTCAAAAAAACTGATCTCATATTCACTGGCTGCCATCTGCGCCTGCAGCGCATCTTCCCGCAGGGAGACCGCTTCCACCTTTTGGATCACCAATCCAGGGGGCGCCGTTTTAGAAAGGCTTTCTTTAATTTCCTCAATCGGTAACGGTTCATCCATCCAGAAATCGAGCAGCTCCGCATCGCTGGTGAATCCCAACGGCAGTGCTGAAGCCAGGTTGAGCCTTGCCCGGGGGTTAAAGCCCTGCGAATAGCGGATCGGCAGGCCGCTGCGGCGCAGGAGGCGTTCCCATAACCGCTGCATATCCAGGTGACCGGTGAAGCGCAGGTCGTTACCCTCTGCATAACGAACACGAATTCGGGTGATTTGTTCCTGATCGCTCATCTTAAGGACACTTCCATCCGCCGTCCGGTGAAATCAGACGGAGTTCGTTGAATGCGGAGAGGATCCCGCAGCCGTAGCACTGGCCGCGGCAGTCCGGCCGGACCTTGCCTTCCTGACTCCACAAGTAGTCGGTTTTCAGGAAGGATTTTTTTACACCGGCGTTGATATGGTCCCAGGGTAGGACTTCATCCAAATCGCGGGTGCGATGACTGTAGAACGCAGGGTCAACCCCGGCTTGATCGAAAGCTTTTTGCCAGTGTTCGATATTGAACTGGTCCGACCAGGCATCAAAACGCGCCCCGTTCCGCCAGGCATGGTAGATCACATCCGCCATCCGCCGATCACCGCGGGAGAGCCAGGATTCCAGCAGGGAGGCTTGCGGGTCATTCCAGGTCATCTTGACCTTGGCGCCACGCAGGCCTTCGTGGAGGATATTCAGCTTCTCACGGATCGAATCGAGGTTGTCAAAGGCGACCCATTGGAAGGGTGTATGCGGTTTGGGAATGAAGGTACTGATCCCGGCATGGACCCGGACTCGGCCGCCGACGATCCCCCGCCCCTCATATAAAATGGCTTTACAGAGGTCTGCAATAGCCTGCACATCTTCAAGCGTTTCCTGGGGATGGCCGATCATAAAATAGAGTTTGATCGAGTTCCAGCCGTGCCGGAAGACCGACCGGACCGTTTCCATCAGTTCCTGGTCGGAGAGCGGTTTATTGATGATGTTGCGCATCCGCTCCGTACCGGCCTCGGGCGCAAGTGTGAACCCGCCGCCGGGTGAAAGCGACTGCATGACATCCATCAGTTCTTCAGTAAAGGATTCGATCCGCAGGGAGGGCAGGGTGATATTGACTCTCTGCTCTGCCAGTATTTCGCGTAGTCCCTCGATGAGCGGAATGATCTGTGAATAATCTGACGAAGAGAGCGAGAGCAGGCTGACCTCTTCGTATCCTGTCTGAGCCAGGCCGTCCTTAAGTGCAGCCAGGATCTCATCCACCGGCCGCTCACGGATCGGACGGTTGACCATCCCGGCGTGGCAGAACCGGCAGCCGCGGGTGCAGCCCCGCATGATCTCAACGCTGACCCGCTCCTGGACGATTTCCACGTTGGGTACCAGGAAATTGGATAACGGCGACGGCAGTTTGGCCATGATCCGTTTTTGCACCGGAAGGGCGGCATTGGGATGGATGGGCGTTACGCTTGCGATTGTGCCATCCTGGTGATAGGTGACATCATACAATGAAGGTACATAAACGCCCGGGATCAGGGCGAGTTTTTCAAGAAGTGCTGTCCTGCCAGCCACCGAATCCTGCCAGGCCTGATATGTTTCGACCACATCCAGGATCGCTTCTTCGCCTTCGCCGATCACAAAGGCATCCACGAATGGTGCGACCGGTTCCGGGTTGTAAGCCGCCTGTCCTCCGGCGATCACCAGGGGATGGCTTTCATCCCGGTCTGAACTGCGCAGTGGCAGGTGAGCAAGGTCGAGGATGTTCAGGAAGTTGGTGTAAAGGGTCTCATAAGGCAGGCTGATCCCGATGATGTCGAAATCCGCAAGGGGGCGCTTGCTTTCCAGACTGAGGAGCGGAAGGTCGTTTTCCCGCAGGACAGTTTCCATATCGAGCCAGGGGGAGAAAGCGCGCTCCGCAGCAATATCCTCCCGCCGGTTGAGGATGTCATAGAGCAGGGCGATCCCCAGGTTGGACTGTCCCAGATCGTAGATATCGGGAAAGACCAGCGCCAGATGGGTACGGACGGAGTCCCAGGGTTTGACCACCTGGTTGAGTTCACCACCCACATACCGCCCGGGCTTGACGACGGCAGGCAGGAGGCGTTCGACCTGCCGCCATAGAGCTCCAGGGTTGGATTTGAGCATCTTAGAATGTACCTTTATAACTGCCGCCATCAACCGTCAGCATCACGCCGGTGATATAGGAAGCTGCCGGTGAAAGCAGGAAAACGGCTGCATTGGCGAATTCCTGAGGTGTTCCCAGCCGCCCCAAAGCAATCAAGCGGTTTTGAGCCTCGATCTCTTCTTCGAGGCTGGTACCGTTCTGATCGGCTCGATATTGGAAAAGATGGACAACCCGTTCCGTACTGGTCCAGGAGGGCAGGATCGAATTGAAGCGGATACCTTCGGGGCCTAATTCCAGTGCGAGGGTTTTGGTCAGGCTGGCCGTAGCTGCCCGGATACTGTTGGACAGTACCATGGCAGGGATCGGCTGTTTGACCGATACGGATGTCACCGTGAGGACTGAGGGCGAGTCGGATTTCTTAAGATGCGGCAGCGCGGCCCGGATCAGCCGGACATGACTTAGGAAGGACAGTTCGATCGCGGCCTGCCAGGCAGCGTCGTCCACTTCCTCGAAGGTCAGTGGGGGAGGACCTCCTGAATTGGTCAGGAGCAGGTCCAACCCGCCGAATTGCTTGACCGTTTCCGCTACCAACCAGCCGGGAGTCTGTGGGTCTGTAACGTCACCGGGCAGGGTGAGGACATCCACGTCAAAGCCGTCCAGTTCGCTTTTTGCATGTGAAAGGTGCTCCGGGCTGCGGCTGTTAATGGCGATCCGGACGCCTTCCTGAGCGAGGGTTCTTGCAGTGGCGAAACCCAGACCGCTGCTGGCACCGGTCAGCAAGGCGCGTTTTCCATTTAATCCAAGGTCCATAATTTTCCTTTTTTAGATAATATCTTTTCAAGTAATGATTTCGATCTTTTCATCCGTCAGCGGCAGGTCCGGCCAGTGACTTTCGTAAAATTGAAGCACACGTGTAAGAACGATTTCCGCTTGCCGTCCATCGCTGGCGGCACATGCGACCAGCAGCTCACAGCTCTGCCAGACGTCTTGATAATTGACCTCTGCCACTGAGACGTTGAATTCCTTATGCAGCCGGGAGATCATGGGTTTGATCTGGCTGCGTTTCTCCTTGAGCGAGTGGCTCTCCGGCAGGTAAATAGTCAGGTACAGAACTCCGACACTCATGGGATTAATTAAACCGGAGGATGGAAAAAAGTCAATCGGCGATCAGGTGCGTTCTGCTTCGCTCACCACCGGGTTGGTCAGCGTGCCTAAGCCTTCGATCGTGATGCTGACGCTGATGCCGGGGGTCAGGTCACCTACGCCGGCAGGAGTACCTGTCAGGATCAGATCACCCGGTTCGAGGGTCATGATCGAGGAGCTGAACACGATCAATTGGGGGATGGTGAAGACCATATCCCGGGTGGAGGCCATCTGGCGTAACTCATCGCCGACATGGCAGGTGATCAGCACGTCGGAGGCGTCAAAATCGGTCTCGATCCAGGGTCCCAGGGGGCAGAAGGTGTCGAACCCCTTGGCGCGGGTCCAGAGAGAGTCGCTGCGCTGCAGGTCACGGGCGGTTACATCGTTGGCGATGGTGTAACCGAAGACGTGGTCCATCGCGCTGTCCGGGTGGATCCAGCGGCCGCGTTTGCCGATCACCACGGCCAGTTCGGCTTCGTGCTGCACCTGGCGAGACTGCGGTGGAAGCACGATTGGGTCGCCTGGTCCGATCAGGCTGCTGGACGGTTTGAAAAAGAGCAGGGGGATTTCATCCACCGGGTTGTCCAGTTCCCGTGCGTGGGCTTCAAAGTTGCGACCGACGCAGATGATTTTCGAGGGCTGCGATGGCGGCAGGATGCGGACCGACTCAACAGGGATGTCGGGATCGAGCCGGCGGAATGCCCCGAAAGGATCGCCGTCAATCTGGCCGATCCGGTCTTCGTGCAGCCAGCCGTAGCGGGGTGAAAGATCGGGAGTGGTGAAGCGCAATATTTTCATCATTTCCTCATTCACAGCGAAGTGAACTGCGGTATAATATCTCCGTCGGGCGGATAGCTCAGTTGGTTAGAGCGCATCTCTTACACAGATGAGGTCGCAGGTTCGAGCCCTGTTCCGCCCATTTTTAGTTTAATGTCGATTATACCTTTGAATGGGGGGCCATTAAGAAACAAAATATAGGTGAAGCGATTTAAGAGAACAATTAAATATGCAGGAATTTACTAAGGCATTCGATGATAGCCTGAGCTGAATCGCGAGCTGGGTGGCTTTAGGCTACACCAGAGGAATGTTAAAAAAGGCAAGAAGGCCTTCGCTCCGCATCAGGCGTATGTCGGGGTTCGGAAGAAACCTGCGTTTGGGGAATTGGGTAGGTTTTTCAACTTCAATTTTAACATTTCAATCCAATTTCCCGAGTTTACCCCACTTCAACTCCATTATTCGTCTAAAGATTTCCCCTTCTTACTATTGACAGGATTTTGAATCACCTGTAATATATTACATATCACATAACATATATTTGTTTATTAGCTGGAAAGCGCTCATGCAAAGACTAGATCTTAGTAAAAAACCTAAAGGTTTGACGGACTGGGCATATGATTACATCAAAGACCAGATCCTGAATCTGGAAATCAAACCCGGCGAACAGATCGATATCGAAACCTTTACCGATATGTTGGAAGTCAGCCGTACGCCGGTGCGTGAAGCGTTCCTGCGCCTGGTATCAGAAGGCCTGCTCGATGTACGTCCTCGGGTGGGTTATTTTGTTGCCACAATCTCCGAGACGGACATCCGTGAGCTGTTTGAGGTGCGTGAGATCATCGAATCGCGTGCTGCCAGGCGTGCTGCTGAATCTTTGACGGATGAGGAATTGGATCAACTGGAACAGATGATTGAAGACCTCAGACTTTCCGTCCAAAACGAGGATTTTGATTCTTATTTGGAGAATGAGATCAGTTTTCATGAATTCCTCCAAAGACACATGGGTAATCAGCGCTTGACCGATATTATGGAAAGTCTAAACGACCTGACCTATCGGGAGCGCGTAATGTCCTTGCGCACGGCTGAAACCTTCCAACAAACAATCATTGAGCACGAACGGGTCGTCAAAGCCCTTATGAAAAGGGATGGTGATAAGGCGGCCTGGTTTATGGGTGAACACTTGAAGTATGCCAGCGATCGTGTTGTGGCATACCTTCGATCAAATTACGAGTCAATCGAGTTAGAGGAGACCAAACATTATGAGTAAATGGAAAATTCCTCCTGACGGTGGTCATATGGAGCGGCCTACGGGCATCTACCTCCAGACGATGACCGGCAAAGAAGTTGAGGAACGGCTGAATAAGAACGACCTGATCATTCTGCCCATCGGCAGTACGGAAGCTCACGGTCCCCATGCCTGCAGCGGCGAAGACACTTTCCTCGTTTCCCGCATGGCTGAGGCAGTGGCTGAAAAGACCGGTTGCACGGTTGCGGAGCCGATCTGGTATGGTTCGCATCCCTTCCACCATCTGGGCATGCCCGGGACGATTGTCGTTCCCGAGGAAACCTTTATCGCCAACCTGCGTGCGGTGATGGCCGGCCTCTGGAATGCAGGCTTCCGCAAGCAGATCCTGCTGAATGGTCACGGCCAGGATTATGCGATCCCGATGGCAATGCATCAGTTCGGCAAGAAATACCAGGTACCGATGCTGTTGGTGAACGTAAACTGGTGGTTCATTATCAAAGAGCACATCCGCGACAAAGCGCATGGCGGCCCGTTCGAGACCCCCTTCGTCCATGGGGATGAATGCGAGACCTCGTTCTCAATGGCGCTTTTCCCCGAAATGATCAACCTGGAAGACGCAGTGGACACCAAAGGCAAGAGCCTGTTCCCGCCCGGACACATTGATGCTTCCGGTTCTGCCTATAACATGCCGATTCCCTTCTGGCAGCACGTTGGTGGTTCAGCAATCGAACCAATTGCCACACCCGAGGGTGTTGTTGGCACAGCTACTCTGGCCGATCCCGAGAAAGCCAAGCCTGGTGTTTATGCCATGTGCGACTACCTTGAGAAACTGGTCAACGATATTATGGAACTCTATCCTGCCGGCGTCCTTCCTCCTGCGGATCTGCTGACCCAACGGCCCAAAGAGGAAATCGAAGCATTGTTGAAAGGCCCTCTGGCTGAAGGCGGCAGGCATCTTTATACCGTGGCGTACCCACCTTAACCAATTCGTATAAATAATGAGGGGATCGAGAATTAATTCTTGATCCCCCTTTTTTTTTCAACACAATTACAACGAAATAACCGATCATTCTGGAGATAAGAAAATGGCAAAAACAGTAGGCGCAGCAGTTATGGTGGCCCCCGGCAAAATGGAATATCAGGAACTTCCTTATCCTGACCATCTCGAACCCGGTGCCATGATCGTAAAAATGGAATTGTCAGGGATTTGTGGGACTGACAAACACGCATATAAAGGTGAAACAACGCTTTATGGTGGCACCGATTCGGAACACGATATGGTTTTCCCCTCGGTGCACGGTCATGAGAACTCCGGCATCGTTGTTGAGATGAACGGTGAAGGGATTGAATACAGCGGCAAGCCCCTTAAAGGTGGGCGACCGCGTGACCAACTGCCCGAACCTGATCTGCGGTGAATGTTACTACTGCCGTACGGTGCATGGGTATCCTTACTGCCGCAATCATAAAGGCATCGGCCTGACCTATTATTCAAATGAATTCCCCTACATCGTCGGCGGTTGGGCGGAATATATGTACCTGCCTCCCAAGGCCTGGGTCTACAAGGTCCCGGAATACCTGCCGGTTGAATATGCGATGCTCTCCGAGCTTTTCGTTGTGACCGCGATCCTGGACCGTGGCAAAGAATTCGCTGCTTATGGCGGCAAGGGTTTCAAATTCGGTGACACTGTCGTCGTTCAAGGCGCAGGCCCGATAGGTATGCTGATGGTCGCCAAGGCCCGGCTGCTCGGTGCGGGGAAGATCATCTCCCTCGACACTTTTGATGCCAAATTGGAGCTGGCCAAGGAATTCTCGGCTGACCTGACCATAAATGTCTCCGATATGTCCGATAAGGAACTGGTTGAAGCCATCCTGGATGAGACCGATGGCTATGGCGCCGATGTTGTTGTTGAAACTGTTGGTATGCCAGATGTGGTGCGGGTTGGTCTTGAGATGCTCAAGCGCGGTGGTACCTATCTGGAAACCGGTAACTTTGCCGACACCGGCGAGGTTTCTCTGAACATCCATCGGCACATTGCTGCCAAGAATGTGCTTCTCTATGGAAACACCAACCACCCGCATGACGGTTATTATGCTGCTTTTGATATGATGTGGCGCAACCGGGACCAATTCCCCTTCGAGAAACTGATCACCCACCGCTTCAAACTCGAACAGGCGCAGGAAGCGCTTGAAAAATCATTTGAGAATGATGCATTAAAAGTTGCCTTTGAAATGTAATTCACGCTATCAGGTACGAGAAGGGTTAAACGTATGAGCAAACCAACCCCCATACTTGAGATGAAAAGCATCTCAAAATCATTCCCAGGGGTGCAGGCGCTGGATAAGGTCGATTTCGACCTCTACCCCGGTGAAGTCCACGTCCTTGTGGGTGAAAACGGCGCAGGGAAATCCACCTTAATGAAAGTTCTGGCCGGCGCTTATGAGCGCGACTCGGGCGAGATCATCATGGACGGTGAATCTTACTCCCGCTGGAATCCCACGCTGGCACGTATCAACGGTGTAGCGATGGTCTACCAGGAATTTACCTTGCTGCCTTATCGAAGCGTCTGTGAAAATATTTTCCTCGGTCAGGAAATGACGAAGAGCGGGATTATCCTCGATAAGCCAAAAATGCACGAAAAAGCAGCGGAATTGTTGAAATCGATCGGCGTTGAAGTGAACACCAATGCCCTGATCATCAACCTGGGTGTGGCCGACCAGCAGATGGTCGAGATCGCCAAAGCTCTTTCAGTGAGCGCAAAGATCCTGGTGTTGGATGAACCGACTTCCGCCCTCAGCCTGCGTGAGATTGAGCAGTTGTTCAAGACGATCAAAGTCTGCAAGGAAAAAGGCGTCGGGATCATCTACATATCCCATCGCATGGAAGAGATCAAGCAGATTGGTGATCGGGTCACTGTCATGCGGGACGGTCAATTGATTGGTACCCGTGATGCCAAGGACCTCAAGCTTCAGGAAATCATCCAGATGATGGTGGGGCGCGAGATCAATAACCTCTACCCCCGAAATTATCGGGAGCCTGGCGAAGTCGCTCTGAAAGTTAATTCGATCAATGCTGGTAAGAAAGTCAAGGACGTCTCGTTTGAGCTTCACTACGGCGAAATTGTTGGGCTTTCAGGCCTGGTCGGCTCGGGACGGACGGAAACTGCCCGGGCAATCTTTGGGTTAGACCCGATCAAATCCGGCTCATTTGAATTCAACGGCAAGATGTTCACCCGGATCACGCCGCCCCATTCAGTAGATTTGGGGATCGGATTGGTACCGGAGGACCGGCGGCGCGATGGCCTTTTCCCGATCCTGTCGATGAAGCAGAACCTGGTCATGGCGGCCCTCCGGATGTTATTCCCGCAAGGTTTTATTTCGATGCGGAAAGAACGTAAGATTTCTGAGAAATATGTGGAAAGTTTTAATATTCAGCCGCCTTCGCTGGACCGGATCGTGAAATTCCTGAGCGGCGGTAACCAGCAGAAAGTTGTCCTGGGAAAATGGCTGGCAGCGAAGCCCAAGGTGATCATTATTGATGAGCCAACCCGCGGTATTGATGTGGGTACCAAATCGGAAGTTCACGCCTTGATGGACCGATTGGCGAACCAGGGACACGCGATCCTGATGATCTCCTCTGAATTGCCGGAAATCCTCGGTATGAGCGACAGGATTTACGTCATGCACGAGGGTGAAGTGGCTGGAGAGTTCCCGCGGGGTGTCAGCTCTGAAGATATTCTGCGCTGTGCGATGGGAGTGAATTAATGGCTGCTCCGAAAAAGAAAATAAATATTCTTAAAAAATTATTGAACCTGCCTCCGGTGATCTTCGTGCTGTTGATCATGTTGGTCATTTTCTCAATAACAGGTCCAACATTTCTGTCGATAGAAAATGCGCTCAGCCTATCTCGTTCGGGTGCATTATTGATCATCCTTTGTATGGGCGTGGTGTTGGTGAAGATCTCGGGTGGGATCGATCTCTCGGTCGGTGGCATCCTCACGCTGGCAGGGATGGTCATGGCTTGGTCAATCATCCACTGGAATTTCCCGATATGGCTGGCAGCACTCCTGGCCGTCATTACGGCGGTGGCTTTCGGTTTCCTGAACGGGTTTTTTGTCTCAGTGATGAATATCCCTTCGTTCATCGCCACTCTCGGTACCCAGGGTATCACGATCGGTCTTTCACTTGGGATGAACAATGGGAATGTGATCGGCGGTCTGCCGGATTCGTTGAAGCCAATTGGCAACGGGGACCTCTTTGGGATACCAATGCCATTGATCATTACCATTCTCGTTTTCCTGATGACCTATTTCATCCTTAATTTCAGTAAATTTGGTGTTTATGTTTATGCCATTGGCGGTAATGAAGAGGCTCTGAAATTAGCCGGAAAACCCGTCAAACTCTATACGATCCTGACCTATGCCTATTCCGGCCTCACTGCCGGTATTGCATCCCTGATCGTTTTATCACGAAACATGGCAGCCCAACCGACGGTCGGGCTTGGGATGGAATTTGAGGCCTTCGCAGGGGTTGTGCTGGGGGGCAGTTATATGGCTGGCCGCGGTACTGCCGGGGGTGCATTGCTGGGCGCGATTGTGATCATTGTCTTGCGAAATGGTCTTAATATCGTGGGTATCCCAACCTACATTCAATTGGCGATCTTTGGCGTGGTGTTGATCTCGGCTATTGTTGCATCAACAATTGTCGAACGAAACGTTCAGAAGCTGGCAGAGGTTTAACGATGACAAATCAAATGATAGAAACCGAAACCACTAAAAAAGAACCAATTAAAATTGGCGATTTTCTGATCCGATTTTCACGGGTTGGCGTTTTATTGCTGCTGAGCATCGGTATTTCTCTGGCGAATCCCAACTTTCTGAAGATCACCAACCTGGTGAATGTACTCCGGACTGCTGCGCCGCAGATGATCATCTCTTTCGGAATGACAATCGTCCTCTTGACAGGCGGTATTGATCTTTCGATAGGTTCAGTTGTAACAGTTACCAGTATTGTTGCCGGATATTTCCTGACTCAAACAGGTCTTCCCTGGTATTTTGCCATTATCGGCTCTCTGGGGGCAGGCGCGATCTCCGGTATGATCACAGGATTACTGGTTTCAACAGTGAAATTACCCTCACCAGTTGCGAGTTACGGCATGTTGTGGGTGGGTAAAGGTGTGGCTTATGCGATCATGGGTGCTATGCCGTTCTTTGGCTTTGCAGACCAATTCAGGTTTCTTGGTAGGGGGACGTTCCTGGAAGTCCCCATGCCGATCTGGATCTTAATTATTATCACCGTCGCACTGATGCTCCTGCTTAAATACACAACTCTCGGAAGGAACCTGTATGCAGTTGGTGCAAACCCGCATGCAGCTCGAGCTTCAGGATTGAACGTCCGGAAGACACTTCTGATTGCTTATATTCTCAGCGGCGTATTGGCCGCAATTGGGGGGATCATCCTGGCTGGTCGTCTGAATGCTGTAGACCAGGATCTGGGTGCTTCCTATCTGTTGTTAGCCATTGCAAGCCCGGTGATCGGTGGGACCAGTATGGCAGGCGGCCAGGGTGGGATAGGCGGCACGGTCATTGGTTCACTGATCATGATCGTTGTATCAAACGGGATGAACTTACTTGGTATTCCTTCTGTATGGCAACAACTTGTCATCGGGGTCGTGGTTGTGCTCGCCGTCTTCTATGATGTCCAATTGAAGAAACGGTCATAACTGAGGCCCAAATAAATCCTTTCAAAGGAGGTGGTGTTTCTGGAATTTGACTACCTGAAGAAGACAAATCAGATGATGATATTCAAACTACCATAAGGAGAAAACGAAAAATGAAGATTTCCAAATTCTATTTTGTGATTGCAGTCTTCGCAATCCTGAGCGTGTTGATTACGGGTTGCAAGCCCGCTACCGTAGCGACAACCGCCCCGGAAGCCACTGAGGAAATGGTTGCTGAAGAGACTGAAGCTGTTGTTGAAGAGGAAGCCACCGAAGTAGTGGTTGAGGAAGCACCTCTGGTCATTGGTTTGGTAACAAAAACCCTCAACAACCCCTTCTGGGAGCTGATGCATGAGGGTGCCCTTGAAGTTGCCGCAGCAAATAACGCTGAAATCGTTTACCTCGCACCCACCAAAGCAAACAACCTGGAAGAACAGACCCGCTTGGTTGATGACCTGATCACCGCAGAAGTGGACGGCATCGTATTGGTGCCCGTTGATTCTGAGGGTATGGTCCCTGCAATCGAACGTGTTAATGAAGCCGGTATTCCGATTGCCCTGGCCAACACTAACGCCAATGGTGGAGAAGTGATCACCTTCTCAGCAGTCGAAAACTACGAAGCTATGTCGCTGGTTGCTCAATATCTGGTCGATTCACTCGGTGGTTCCGGCAAGGTCATCATCCTTGAAGGTACCGCTGGTGCCCAGACCGCTATTGACCGTCTGGCTGCCATCAATGATGTCTTTGCTGCCAACCCCGGTATTGAGATCCTGGCTTCACAGACCGCAGATTTTGCTCGTGCAAAAGGTTTGGAAGTAATGGAAAACCTGCTGCAGACCTACACCGATTTCGACGCAGTTATTGCCTGCAACGACGAAATGGCACTGGGCGCGATTGAAGCCCTTGATGCTGCTGGCATGCTGGATAAAGTGAAAGTCGCTGGTTTTGATGGAAACAGTGATGCTCTTAAAGCTATCACCGACGGCCGTATGACTGTGACCTGCTTCCAGAATGCACCCCGCCAGGCTGGCGATGCCGTTCAGGCGATCATTGACTACATCCATGGCGAAGAAGTTCCTGCCCGCATCAAGACTGAAGCTATCGTTATCGATGCTACCAACGTTGCCGATTTCGCTTCATACATCACCCAATAGTCCCTTATTGGTTTAGGTAGGAAACCACCAAACGGCAGGAGGGTGCTTTTTTCATTAGGCATCCTCCTGCCAAGGAAATATTTCAATTCATCTGATTAAGCCAAAAAAGAATTGATTAACTGGCAAGTTTATAAGGATTAAACATCCGGAATTATTTAAAAAACATTTATCAAAGGTGTTAATATTCAATCATGGAAAATAATTTTCTTACCGGAATCGCCCTATCACCCCGAAAAACAAATTTCGGACCGGTCATGTTCAGCGGCAGACTGGATGAAGGTCTGGAAGCGGTTCATCAGGCGGGATTTTCTTTTGTTGAATTGAGCATCCGGACTAAGGATGATCTTGAACCGAAAGTCTTCAACCAGCGCTGCAAGGCGCTGGGATTGGGCGTAACGGCTGTCGCGACAGGACAGGCTTGTTTATTTGACGACTTGTGTCTTGGATGCGATGATCCGATTCGACAGCAAATGCGGTTGACCATTTCAAAGGGAATCGCCGAATTTGCCATGGAGATCAATTCAGGCGCAGTCATTATCGGTGGGATTCGAGGTAGTCTAAATAAGGATGGGGATTACGCCGGACAATATGCTCGGGGAGTTGATGCTTTCCGATCATGTGCAGAATGGACTGACTCAATTGGGATCCCATTGTTGATCGAACCCATCAACCGGTATGAAACCAATTGGATTTATACAGCCGAAGAAGGACGTAAAGTACTGGATATGATCGGGTTGGATTCGGTAAAACTGCTGCTGGACACCTTCCACATGAACATTGAGGAAGCAAATATGGTGGAAGCAATCCTGAAAACGGGAGATCAGCTTGGCTACGTTCATTTTGCGGACAATACCCGTCATGCTCCCGGACAGGGGCAAACCGACTTCAAAGCCGTTTTGGCTGCCTTGGAAAAAATCAATTACCATGGACCGATCGTGGCCGAGTGTTTACCCTTGCCAGATGACTTGACCGCAGTGAGGAACACCGCGAAATTCTGGCAACAAATATCACCATAAGTGGTGATTTGGTCAATGACAACATTCTTACGTTTGAAATTACCTTGAAGGAGTAAATGATGGCGAATAAATATAAAAGCCCGATGCATGAGATGGTCAGTACGACACCAACCGATCTCTGGAATGATTCCTGTTCCGTTGAAGAATTGAATTATGCAATCTCACATGGTGCGGTCGGTGCAACATCCAACCCGACCATTGTGCTGAATGTCCTCAACCAGGAAATGCATCTTTGGGAGGACCGGCTTCATGAGATGATCGAACAAAACCCCGATTGGACGGAAGAAGATATCACCTGGAAGATCTTCGAGGAAATCGGGGTGAAAGGTGCGGAACTGCTTTATCCTGTTTTCCAGCGCGAAAATGGTAAAAAAGGCCGATTATCGATCCAAACGAATCCAATCAATTACCGCAACGCTGACGCTTTGGTAGAGCAAGCGATCCATTTCGATACCCTGGCGCCGAATATCCAGGTTAAGATCCCTGTGACCAAAGCCGGCATCAAGGCAATTGAAGAAGCCACCTATCATGGTGTAAATATTAATGCGACGGTTTGTTTCACCGTTCCCCAGGCAATTGCCGTTGCAGAAGCCGTTGAGAGGGGATTGGCTCGGCGTAAGGAGGAAGGGAAACCGACCGAGGATATGACCCCTGTTTGCACGATCATGGTCGGTCGGATGGATGATTGGCTGAAGATCGTTGCCAAGAAAGAGGGCATCATTGTAGATCCGGCGATTCTAAATTGGGCGGGGATTGCCAATATTAAAAAGGCTTATAAAATCTTCAACGAGCGGCATTATCAAACCCGTTTATTGGCAGCCGCATATCGTCATCATATGCACTGGTCGCAGTTGATCGGTGGAGACCTCATTCAAACGATCCCGCATGGATGGCAGGTCCTGTACAATGACTCGGATATTGAAGTCAAAGACAGAATGGATGACCCTGTCGATCCGGAAATTCTTGATGCACTTTACAGCCACTTTGAGGATTTCCGCAGGGGATATGATGAAGATGGTCTTTCGGTTGATGAGTTTGACACCTATGGTGCAACAGTCAGGACACTGCGTGGTTTCATCGGCTCATATCATGACCTGCAGCGCTTAATTACCAATTTTATGCTTCCAAATCCTGATGTAAAATAGGGCGACAAGGAATAGGACGATTGACAACAAATTAGTTATCATGATCTATGGCAAGGCTTCCGAAAAGGGACTTGCCGCAGACATATAGGAGAGTGTAATGAAATTTAAGATTGGATTTATTGGATTAGGTATCATGGGCTATCATATGTCACATAACCTGCTTGAAGCTGGTTATGAATTGATTGTTTACGATGTCTACCCGGAATCCGTTACACGAGTCGTTGCCTTAGGTGCTGCAGCCGGAGTAAGTTGTGCAGATGTGGCGGCCAAATCGGACCTGGTGATCTCAATGGTGCCTGATTCACCGGATGTGGAGAAGGTCGCCCTGGGGTCAGGCGGCATTATCGAATCGGCTCGTCCGGGCCTGATCTATGTTGACATGAGCACGATTGCCCCCTCCATGGCCGTCAAAGTGTCAGAAAAATTGTCTGAAAAAGGTGTCCGCTGCCTCGATGCGCCGGTCAGCGGCGGTGAGGTGGGTGCACAAAATGCAGGCCTTTCCATTATGGTCGGTGGTTCCCAGGAATTGTTTGATGAAATCCTGCCGGTTTTCGAAGTGCTGGGGAAAACCGTCACACTTTGCGGTGGGAACGGCGCCGGTCAGACGGTCAAAGCCTGTAACCAGATCCAGGTGGCAATGAATTTCATTGGGATGGCGGAGGCCTTTGTGCTTGGCGCGAAAGCCGGTGTGGACCCGGCGATCATCCTGAAAGTTCTCAGCGGTGGGTACGCCCAGTGCCGGGTGATGGATGTGCGCGGCCCCAGGATCATTGAAGGTGATTTCGCTCCCGGTTTCAAAAGTAAGTTCCATTATAAAGACCTGAATATCATCATGGATACAGCACGGGATTTGAATGTTCCGCTTCCGGCGTCAGCCCTTGCGCATGAATTGTTCAAAGCGCTGATCGCATCCGGTCGCGGCGATCTTGATCATTCTGCGGTGATTAATATCATTGAGGACCTGGCAAAGGTTGAAGCACGGACTGAGTAATAACCTTTTGAGCCTGGTGTTTATTAACAGTAGAGAGAATTATTGGAGAACGTAAATGGAGCATTCGACAAGTTATAACGATGTTTTAAACCAGTATGCAGATTATCAATTAACAGCTCGGAAAATTCTTAATCCCTCATGCCGTGTTTGCAAAGTATGCAATGGCATTGCCTGTGCCGGAAGATTCACAAACTCTCTTGAGTTTGGTGCAAAAGGGAATAACCTCGGATTTATCAATGCGTATAATGCCCTGGCAGACATCCGGATTGAATTAGATGTTATCCATGACGATTTCAATCCTGATACATCCGTCGAGTTGTTTGGGCATACCTTTGACCTGCCTGTGTTTGCATCCCCCATTGCCAAAGTCCTGACCGATTATACATTTGAAAGCCCTTATTTCAACGGAAATCATCTTTATGCAGACGCTTTAGTGAAAGGATGTTATAAGGCCGGTGGGATGGCCTGGCTGGGTGATAACAAGGAAGAGGGGTATTTTGAGGGTCAGGTTGCCCCGTTGAAAGAGGTTGATGGGATCGGTGTGCCGACGATCAAACCCTGGGCGGACCGGGAAGAATTCGATAAACGAGTAGCCTGGTCATTGGAAGCAGGTGCAATGGCACTGGCGACCGACCTTGATGCGATTGGCCTGGGATATCAATATTCCGGGAATGTCGGAGGAAAACGGGAAGGCGTTTGTGCACGGAATGTGAAGGAATTGAAAGCTTTCGTCCAATCAGTGGATGTGCCTGTTGTACTCAAAGGTATTATGTCCGTCAAAGCCGCTGTTAAAGCTGCCGAAACCGGCGCTTATGGGATTTTGGTTTCCAATCACGGTGGGAATGTGGTTGAAAACAGCATGGCTCCCTCTGAGGTGCTGGAAGACATCCGCAAGGAACTCGGTAACGGCATCAAGATATTTGCAGATGGCGGAGTCCGTTCCGGTGAGGATGTGTTCAAATTATTAGCGCTGGGTGCGGACGCGGTCGGTATTGGCCGGCCCTACACCGTATCTGTTTACGGGGGCGGTCAGGATGGCGCTTATGTGTACACCCAGAAGATCTATTGGGAACTGCAGAACATCATGCGGTTGGCTAATTGCGAAACCCTGGCTGATATCACCCGGGAAAAGGTGATTGTCAGAAGAAACTGGTAAACCTTAATCTAATTTGCCGAATCAAATTTAGTAAAGGAGCTGAGAAAAGATGAGTAAAAATTATCGTTCTGAGCTGGTCGGTGCATTTGGCTGCCCAATTGATGAAAACCCAACCGGTGTAATGGAAGAAGCCGGGTTCAAAGCTAAAGGGTTGGATTATCGTTATTTGACCATTAAAGTTGAAGCCGGAGATCTTCAGGCAGCAATTGAAGGTATCAAAGCTATGAATTTCCGGGGTATCAATCTGACCATTCCACATAAAGTGGAAGTGCTTAAATACCTGGATGAATTATCGGAAGCCGCGGAAATTATTGGTGCGGTCAATATGGTTGTCAATAACGGTGGAAAGCTCTGGGGTGAGAACACTGATGGCAAGGGATATTTGCAATCCCTGACCGATGCCGGAATTTCCCCGGAAGGGAAGCATATCACAATCCTGGGAGCTGGCGGTGCAGCCCGTGCGATCAGTGTGGAGTGTGCCCTGATGGGTGCCAGGAAGATCACCATTGCCAATATCGTCCGTGACCAGGGTGAAGAATTAGTTGAGATGTTAAAAAAGCGCACCGGTGCGGATGCAGAATTCATCATGTGGGATCATCCGGTTACTGTTCCATCCGATACCGATATTCTTTCCAATGCAACCTCTGTTGGGCTATATCCGAATGTGGACCAAAAACCGGACATCAATTATGACACGGTCACATCCGGGATGGTCGTGACTGATGTGATCTTCAATGATCCTCACAGTTTATTCCTGCAGGAAGCCGAGAAACGTGATGCACAAACCATAAACGGATTGGGAATGCTGGTTAACCAGGGCGCTCTGAATTTCACTTTATGGACCGGTGTGGATGCACCATATGAGCTGATGAAAGACACCCTGGCCAAAGAGTTTGGCCTTTGACCGTAGTGGTAAAATTGTAAAGAACTCAGGATTTTCTATTGCGAGAGAACAGAGTTACGAAGGCAGCGGGTCCGTCAGTGTTGACGGCCCGCTTCCAGGTTTAATTCGATAAGTATGCTGGATTGATCGGTAATAAAAGACTGCCCGAAGTTCTGCATTGCAGTTCCGGGCAGTCTTTCTTTTTAATTGTTGTCAGCAGTTATTTTTGAAACCGTTACTGTATAACAATCGTACTTGAAGCTGAACCGGGATCATAGCCGGACTTTGAAGCCGTGACCTCGACATCGCAAGTTCCATATCCCAATTTGGTTACATTAATTTTGAAGGATAAACTCACTGTACCATTGGTGCCGGTAGTTCCCGCAAGGGTCACGGTTTTTCCTGTTGATCCTGTTACAACGACGCTTACGGATGCACTGCTGACAGCACCGGATTCATTGGAGACTGCAACAACGAAGGATACAGTCTGTCTGTTGCTGAATACAGCGCCATCCGCCGGGCTGAGGATCTCAACAGAGAGTGTGCCTGTTGGAGGGTCAGTAGGCGTGGGGGTTGGTGTCGGAGAAGGCGTCGGCGTCGGTGTGGGAGTATCGGTGGGTGTAGCTGTAGGTGTTGGTGTGGGTGTGACGCCGCCGAGGAAATTCAGTGCACTCAAAGCCTGCACAAAGCCATAACCAAAGACAACGTCACGGCCGGTGGCACCCAAATCCAAGGCGGTTGCATCCAAGGCTTCACGGATCTCCACATTCGTCCAGGAGGGGTTTGCCGACCAAATCAAAGCGGCCACACCTGAAACATGGGGGGCAGCCATTGAGGTGCCGTCCCAGGCTTCATATCCACTGGCAGGCCATTGATAAGTACTTTCAACATACCCAACACTACCAAGTTTATTGGCAACCAGGTATTGACCGTCTTCCTGGCTCAAAGAAATGCCTACAATAGCACTTGATGATGCTTCATCACCAAGCGTGCCGAGGAAATTTCCGGGTTCATTATTGTAGATGACTGCAGCAATGCCACCACCGTTCTGGACGTTCATCACCTTATCATAGAAGGAGATATCACCGCGTTGGCAGAGGACAACATTTCCGTTCCACGAACCAGAAGATGTACAAAGTCCGCCGTCAACCAGATTACCGCTGACTGACGTATAGGCACTGAATTCAATATGGTTGGCGTTGTAACCGATGCCATCCACTGTAAATTGGTTGGTTTCGATGTATGGAATGGTTGAAAGGACCCCAACGCCGGGAGCTGCAATCTCAACCTGTGAATTTTGCAGGGAGAAACTGGCGATGTTCATTGACGCATCAACAGCGGCGACGGAAACAACGGAACTGTATGAGGCGGGATAGGAGAGCGCACCTGGCGTCTCTTCCTGTTCGTTCCCTGCCGATGCGATACTCAGAATGCCTGCAGTGTAGAGTGAATCGAAAGCTTTTTGCTCTTTACGGTTCGAGCTGGTCCCACCCAGGCTCATACTGATCACATTTGCGCCGTTATCGCGGCAGGAATAGATCGCATTCACCAGGTTGGAAGCGCTGACCCAGGCACCGGTGTCATCAAAGATCTTGACAATGAAATAATTGACTGATCCAGGAGTCACACCGACTACACCAAAATCATTGTTCAAGGCGGATATGGTTCCGGCAACATGAGAACCATGTCCGTAACCGTCCCTGGCCCAATTATCATCAACCTGGGAGATACCGGCTACGCCATCCCCAACATCCTTCAGGTCTTCATGGCCAGCGTAATAGCCGGTATCAATGATACAAACTGTGATGCCCTCACCGGATGGCGCACCTTCATCCACCACAGCATCACGATCGGTATCCCAGACGTCACGTGCCTGCACAGCATCAATACCCCAGGGCACGACTTGTCCATTAACATCGGTCGTGTCATCCGGCCCCGGCTCAAGGGCAACCTTGATCGGTTCGACCGGATAACGCGCTGGGTCTTCCTCAATATCGGTCACAAATGGATTGTGAGAGATACCCTGAAGAGCAGCGGCCGGCAATGTGACAACATAAGCGTTTAACTCAGGGAAGTCATAATGCATGGTCCCTTTTGCTTTGTCCAATGCCTGGAAGACCTCGGCTTTTCGACCGCTCTGATATGACACCCAAACTCGTACGGTGTCCTTAGGAGCAGCTGTTACTGGGGTGACTGCGATGAACAGCATCATCACAATCATTATGGATGTGAACAACTTGGTTCTTTGATGCAATTTCATTTTTCCTCCGTGTAAAGAATTGATAATCGATTATAAACCATCTCCAAAAATCTTGTCTAGACTTTTATGTTATGAAAAGAAATTGTTATTAAACAATTAACAATTCGGATTTTAAACATGTCTTTGGTGAAGAAAAACACAATAAAAGGATATACTTACTCATGCTCAGAAATGAATAATTCATCAATGATTTATATAATACAAAACCAAAGGCTCAGGATTAGGAAATAACTCATGAAGGACTAAGCAAACAGGCTCTAAAAAATGATACGATCAAATTAAACTTGAGCATTTACACCGCAGGTGGGTTATTCACCTATCGTGAACTGGCAATGAACGTCTATCTTAAAGAATCCATTTGGCGCCAATCTTCAGGTAAATACAGGTTGGTACTGCCTCAGTCAGAACAACCGGAAGAATTTGAACATCCGGATGTCTCCGTTCGAATTCGCAACACAGACCTTTGGCATGTGATGAGGACGGACCTGCTGCTGGCACAATTTGATGGATTGGAACTGGATGCCGGAACGGTGGCAGAATTCATGATGGCGAAATTCCTGGGTAAACCTACCGTGATCCTGCGGAGTGATTCAAGACGGATGTCCAACGACAGTTTTGACGAACCATATAACCTGATGGTCAAGAATTACCCGCGGACAAAAGTCGTCCATATCAATTCTCTATTCGATTACCTGGATCGCTGGGAGAGCGAAAAAGGAGGAATCAGCGCGGAAGTGAGCTTTGAAAGCTTTCTTGATTTGGAGAAACGACCCATCGAGAAAGGGATTGAGTTTATCGCACAGGAGATCCTGACAGCTTTCGATGAGGTCCTGCAAATTCCTTCGCCATACCCACCCGAATATCGTAAAATGATCTACCGCGCTGCCAGGCACATGCCCGGCAGTGGATTTGATGACCTGGTCTCAGAGCAAGGTCTGGAGCAGTTGATCGAGAATCTGGAAGCGCACGGGACACTCTAGGATAATCAGCTCACGAAAGATTAATTATTGTGTTTGCGTTTGAGAGAATCTGCCAGGAAGACCATTAGGACCGAAAGACATCCCAAAACAATTGAAGCGACGTAGGCATCGGTGAACTGTCGTTCATCCAGGGAACGGAAAATGAAGAGGGTGGCTGTTTCGGTCCGACCCTGAACGCCTCCACCGATGACCAGGACTGCTCCGAATTCCCCCAGCGCACGTGCGAAAGTGAGAGTCATTCCGTAGAGCAGGGCGGTCTTCAATTGTGGAAAGACAACTCGCCAAAAACAAATCCATGAATTTGCACCCAATGTGGCCGCTGCATTTTCCTGAGGTAAGTCAAGCTGCTTGATGACCGGCACCATCTCCCGGACCATGAACGGCAGACTGACGAATAAGGTCGCCAGGAACATACCAGGTACCGCAAAAGCAACCTTGAAATTCAGAGCATCCAAAATTGGGCTCAGGAAACCATTCCGGCCGAATAACAACAGCAGCATGTAGCCGACGACCACCGGCGAAAGGGCGAAGGGGATATCGAGGACGCCATTCAACAATGCTTTACCAAAGAAATCCTGTCGGACAAGCACCCAGGCGACCATAGAGCCAAAAAAGGCCTGGACCAGGACGACCAGCAGAGCAATCTTCAATGAAAGCCATAGTGCAGTAATAAAGGGTTGGGCCGTAAGGCTCTTCCAGACAGGATTTAGCCCTTCCTGAAATGCACCTTCAACCAATGCGCTGATCGGTGCCACGATCAAGAACCCGATATACAGAACGACCACTGCAATCAAAAACCAGGCGCCTCGGCTTAGGACATTGGCTTTCACAGTTTGTCCCCCCAGGTTCTCTGAAGCCTGTTAGCAATCAAAAGAACAAGTGCGGCAATGGCGAGAAGCAGGATCGAGATTGCGGATGCACCAAGCCTGTTCTCAGATTCCACTGCACCAAGGACATAAACTGCAGCCGTCTGCGTCTTGAGGGGGATATTGCCGGCGACGATCACGACAGCGCCGAATTCCCCAACAGCTCTTGAAAAGCTGAGCAGCGATCCGCTGAGCATGGGCAGCGCCAGGGCAGGGAGAACAATGGTCCGGAAGGTGTACCATGGAGAGGAACCGAGGGTCGCTGCCGCTTTTTCCTGGGAGAGGTCCAGGTTCATCAAGACCGGCTGGATCGTCCTGACCACAAATGGGAACGAAATGAACAGCAAAGCGACCACTATCCCGGGAGGTGCGAAAATGATCTGCAGGCCAACCTTTTCCGACAGAAAACTTCCCAATGATCCCTGCGGACCATAGAGCATGACCAGCATTACGCCTGTGACAAGGGTGGGGATCGCCAGGGGCAGGTCGACGATGGCATTAATGATCCGCTTCCCGGGAAATTCATAGCGAACGAGGACATAAGCCGCAGCCAACCCCATGATGGCATTGATCAAGGTCATCAAAGCGGATGTCCATAACGTCAGAAGGATTGCGTGTTTGGCGATTGGCAGTGTGATCTGATGGATCAGTCCGGAAAGTCCCTCCCTGAAACCATCCTGCAGGATGACCGTCAGGGGCACCAGGATCATCACTCCGATATAGAGGAAACTGAGGACGCGCAGTAACCAGGTTGAAAATCCGGATTTTCGCCGCCTCTGTGGTAACGTCAGGTCCATTATTGTGCGTCGCCTTGGACAGTTATTAGTGCCTGATTGAAGATCCCATTTTCACTGAAAATGTCATCCATTACCTGTCCCCAGCCGCCGAAATAATCAATTGTGAATAAATCCTCCACCGGTGGATAGTCCTTTTCATATTCGGTTGCCACGTCCTGATTGACCACCCTCAGACCGTGTTGGGCGAAGACTTCCTGTGCTTCCGGTGTGAACAGGAAGGCAACGAATGCTTCTGCTGCCTCACGAGTGCCATGTTTTTCAACCGAAGCATCCACGACGGCGATCGGGTTCTCGATCAGAATGGTTGAGGTCGGTATGACCAGTTCATAATCCTGTCCGGATTTCTGTCCGACCAGGACTTCATTTTCATAAGTGATCGCCAGGTCACCAATCCCCATCTCGAAATTGAGAATGCTGTCTCGGGCGGCCTTATCCATGACGCTTACATTCCCCAATACCTGGCAAAGGAAATCGAACGCTGCTGCAGGGTCATCCCCCTTCACACCCTGGACCTGGCCGCGTAATGCAGCCCCATAAACGGCGAGGACATTCCACATTGCGCCGCCGCTGGTGTTTGGGTTAGGTGTTAGGATTTCAAGTCCCTCCTGGGTCAAATCTTGCCAATCCGAGATTGCTTTGGGATTTCCATTACGAACTGCAAACGAAACGACGGAAGTCGTGACGATTCCCCCGGTTTCACCCGCTTTCCAGTCGTGTGTGATCAAACCGGCATCCTGAATGCGGACCACATCTGCCTCAAGTGAAAGTGCGACCACATCCGCTTCAAATCCTTCCACGACGGCTCGGGATTGGGCACCGGAACCGAGGTACGATTCTTCAAAGGTTACCTCCTGCCCGGTTTTTTCTCGCCAATAGGTTTGAAACAGGGGAATGATCTCTCCATATGCTTCACGCGGTGTGGTATAGGCCCCCAGGATCAAATTGACTTCATTGGTGGATTGCTCCTGAGCGGATGGCGTGCAAGCCGCAAGGAAAGAAACCAATATCACGAATGTTGAGAAATTCTTAATAGTGATTTTCATATTGTCCTCCTGAAAATGTTTTGGATCCTCTGATAGTGATGTGAACGGACAATTAAGAAAGAACAATCCTGAATTGTTGAAAGAATGGATGCAATGGCTCCCCCAAGTTTTGGATGGTTGGGATGTCCGGGCAGCGTTGCACCCAGAACGATCAAATCATATTTTCCCTGTCTGGTTTCTTCCTGGATTGCCTGAACCAAATCACCTTCTTTGATCCTGACCTCGGATCGAACACCAAACCGTGCAAGACTTTTCTGGCTGTCATTCAGAAATCGTTCAATTCTGGTGTGAGCCAGTTCGTTTTGAGGATGTTCTGGAAGCACGGTAAGAAGGGTGGCCTCGGCACCGAAATGTCGTAACAACCGGCCGCTGAAGGTTACGGTATCTTTCCCAGGCTCTCCACTTGCCAGGCAGATCAGAGCCTTCCGTAATTGCGCCATTGGGTTGGTCGCCAAATAGAGATGATGTTCCCCGGTTCGCAGGATCTGTTCTGGTTGTTCAAGTCCGGCAGTCGGCCGCCAACCAAGGATTGCTAGATCGAAGGGTTGTTTTTCCACCGCATCGGCGACAGCGGCACCAAAGGGAAGGCTGGCAGATTGAACCTCCAGGGATGCCATTCCGCTCCCAACTTCCTTGCGGGCTTCGAGCAGGTGTTCTTCCATCCTGCTGCTGTCATGACCAATTCCTAAGATCGTGACCTGAGCGTGGGACATCCGAGCCAAATAGCCGCCCTGGATAAGGGCTGACTGGCTGCGCAGCGTACCATCAGTGAGGACCAGAAAATTCAACCCCGGATGGGAAAGGACGTGCAATCTTCGGATTCCCACCCAAACCTGCTGCCCGGTCTCTATTGGCAAACTGGTGCTTTGCTCAGGGGAACGATTGACATCCATGACGAAGCCGCGGATGCCAAAAGGTGCAACGGGGGATATCGATCGGACACCTTCAATGGGCGGCAATTCGACCCTAAGATGTTCGTTGGGTCCGTTGAACCCTCTTTCAATGATCTTGCCCTGAGCCAGAGGTAATCCACCAAGTTCTTCCTCGGTTTTTGCCAGGGCGATATCTTCCGGGCGAGAGAGGATCTGGGCGCGGCTGTTGGAGTGAATGTCCAATGTCTCCGCAGGCATGGGAAATCCGTGTCCCCCGAGATAGACCTCCTGCCCATCGACTTGTCCCAGAAGAAGGTTCGCAGTGCCCAGGAATGACGCCACATATTCCGTTTTAGGATACTGATAGAGCTCCTGAGGAGTCCCGACCTCGATCAGCCGGCCATAATTCATGACCCCAATCCGGTCACCGAGACCGAAGGCTTCTTCCTGGTCGTGGGTCACCAGGATGGTGGCGACACCTAATTGATGTTGGATCTTTTTTAAGCTTCTACGTAATTCCACCCGGATCTTTGCGTCCAACGCACCCAGCGGTTCATCCAACAATAAGACGTCCGGCTCTACTGCTAAAGCCCTTGCCAGGGCAACCCGTTGCTGCTGGCCGCCGGAAAGTTGGCCGGGCAGCCGGTTTCCCAGCCCGACCAGTCCCACCAGCTCCAATAATTCATCCCGTCTGCGCTGACGTTGTTGTTTGGGTGCTTTCCTGACCTGCAAGCCGAATTCGATGTTTTGAGCAACGGTCATATATTGAAAAAGAGCATAATTCTGAAAAACAAACCCAACATTTCGTTTTTGAGTCGAGAGCTGGGTGACTTCCCGGTCGTGGAGCCAAACCTGGCCTTTGTCCGGCTCAATCAGGCCGGCGATAATGTTGAGGACGGTGGTCTTCCCACTGCCGCTGGCACCCAGCAGAACGAAAAATTCGCCGTTCTGGATTTCCAGATTGACGTTATTCACAACTACCTGGTGTCCGTAATATTTGCTGATGTTCTCGACGCGGATCGACATTCAAACCTCTGACAACCGGTATCCTAATTTACAGGGAAATTCTCTGGATTTCACTTCGATTGTACTGAATGACTGTGACCACCGCTGTTATAGAGATGTGACAAAGGTGTGATAAAACAGAATGATCTTCCCCCTGAATTTCTAAAGTCTATGATGAAAATTTATAACCAATCCCGGGAAGGTTTTTGATCAATTGTGGATTGCTCGGATCTTTTTCAACTTTCTGACGCAGCCGTCGAACCAACTGGCGGAGCATGTCCGGAGTCCCTTCTCCGGGTCCCCACACATGTACGATAATTTGTTCAGCCGGAAGGACCTGGTTGGCATTGAGCATCAGGACTTCCAACAATCGACTCTCCAGACGGGTCAGAACAACCGGCGGAGAATCTCCGCTTTGGAATTCCCGACGGCTGGCATCAAAATGGATATCATTCGAGATATAAGGTGCAGTGTCAATGTGCTGTCCCTCTTTTGTTCTGCGCAGAACGGTCTGCACACGGGCGACGAGCTGACGCGGACTGAAAGGCTTTGAGACATAATCATCCGCGCCAAGGTTCAGCCCTTTGATAATGTCATCTTCATCATCTCTGACTGTCAACATGATAATGGGGACGTTTGAAGACTTCCTGATCTCACGGCAGACGTCAAAACCGCTGTTCATATTAACATCACCCGGCAGGTTCACGTCCAGGATGATGATGTCAAGGGGCGTCGTTTGGAAGAGTCGCATCGCGTCAGGCGCATTGAACGCCAGCAGGGCTTCGAATCCCGCCCGCCGAAGCGTAAAAGCCAGGAGATCGGCCAGAGTGTGGTCATCGTCGACAATCAGTGCTCTCATGAATCCGCTCCTGATGCAATGGGGAGGGTAAACCAGAAGATGGCTCCACCGGTTTCTGCATTGCGGAAACCCACTTTGCCGTGTTCGGCTTCCACGATCGCTTTCACAACCGATAACCCCAAGCCCAATCCGATTTGAGGAGTTATTAAATCAGATTTTGGATTAAGAAAACGGTTGAAGACCCGGCTTTGCAGGTCTTCAGGTATACCGGACCCCTGGTCCTGGATTTCAACGAGAATATATTTTTCAACCAGTATGGTCCTGATGTTAATCCTTTGGTCTTCAGGACTGTGCTTAATTGCATTTGAGAGGAGGTTGATCAGGACCTGCACGGTGCGACGCCGGTCCGCCAGAACCAGGAAATCCTGATTGGTATCGGTGCGGATGATCGCCACTTTTTGGAGTCTGGCGATGGGCGTCATAGTGAGAACAGCATCATCCAGGATCCGACTCATTTCAACGATTTGTGGATTGACCTTGAACCGGCCTGCTTCAATGCTTGCCGCCTCGATCAGGTTGTCAATCAGAGCCTGAAGATTAACAATACCAATATTGATTGCATGCAAGAGCTGCTCGATTTCCTGTTTTGAAAGGTCCGGGAGTTGGTCGACCAGCAGTTCCACCGATGCTGAAAGGGCGGTCAGGGGGGTCCGGAATTCGTGGGTGATATTAGCCAGGAATTCGCCGATCAAATGATGGATGCGTTCTTCATCTGTCACGTCCCGGATCACCAATGCGGTGGTGGCATTTCCAGCTTCCGGAGGGATGAATTCTGATCGTGAAACTGCAAGCAGGATTTCATTGCCGCCGACAAGTGAAGGGATCCGACGAATCTGGTCTGTTTCAGGTATTTGCTGGCTGAAAGAATCTTCTCCCTGGACTGTGCTGAAGATGGCATCAATCGGTTGACCAAGGATTTCGTCAGGGTCCCTTCCAGTGATCCGGGATGTTGAAGCACTGGCGAAGGTAATGCGGTGATGGGAATCAAGAGTCAACAGGCCCTCGACGATGGCATTAAGCAGGTCTTCGATCCAGGCCTTTTCCCTTTGAAGCTGGTCGAGTGAATGTTTGAGACTCACACGAGCATCTTCCAGTGCATTGGCAAGCTGGTCGATTTCCCATAATTCTGAAACCGTTGTTAATTGCGAATTCAGGTTGCCTTCTCGCAGCCGGGCCGCTGAAACAGCTAATTCGTTCAAAGGTTTACTGATCCGTTTCGAAACTAATACAGCAATCCCTGCAGCCAATAGGCTTACCCCAGTCAGAACGATCAGGATTGTGGCTCGTAACTGGTGGTTGGTTTGAATGAAAGTGGAGATGTCGAGGAAACCAAATAACTGTATTTCGGGTTGATCCGGTATGGGCAGTTTGACTGCTGCGACATCCAATATTTCAGAATTGGTTTCCAAGTGATAAGGGTTGGTAGGTCGGCAGATCTGCTGACAATCCAGATTCCTGAAGATTCAAGGTTCCTGCAATCCAATCCCCCTTATTCAATAAAGCATAACCCAAACCAGTCTGGGTCGAAAATTCTCCAAGTGCTGAGTCGAGCTGCTGGCTGACCAGGATGGTCTGCCCCGTTGGGAGGATTGCATTGGCCATTAACCATGCATGACCGTTAACGATGGTAAGGAAGTTATCCGGATTTATTTCGCATAGGTTATCGCCATTATCAAATCCGGCAATGGTTATCAATGACTGAGAATTACAAATCAGGATGGCATCAATGGCTGAGTTTTGACGGATTTCATCTAGATAAACCGCGATGGATTCTGCGCTTGCACCGGTGGAAAGCATCGTGTTGAGTGTGGGTCGTTCCAGCAAAAGGACTGCCAGATTGTCCAACTGGTTGCGCTTATTTTCCATCAAAGTCTCGGTTGTCTTGCTGGTTTGATCCAATAAAGCACGCATTTGATTACTGGTCTGGCGCTGTAAGAGGAGGGTGGCCGGAATACCGATTGCTAGGATTGCCCCCAATGCGAAAATCAAAAAGATCATGACCAGTTGGACCATGAACCGTTTGGGTGATATCATCTGAAGAATATTTCGAGACTGCATAAAGTCTATTCTATCCTTTGAAGTTTTCCTTGCCATTTAAGCAAAATCGGGTCAACTTCCCCTTTACTATAGCATTGATGAATCAGGTTGACAATCCGGAAGAATTAATGATCAATCTATGGATTACTTCCTGTTTTTTTTCACAAATTTTACAATTCATGTTCTATAATGTTGATATTATTTTTATTTGAGGAGAATCAATGATAGCCGTAATTACTGACAGCACCTGTGATATTCCTGAGGATCTGATTGAAAAGTATGGGATCATCGTCGTTCCCCATATCATCATCTGGGAGGGTGAACAATTTCGAGACCGTGTTGATCTGCAGCCGGTCGATTTTTACATGAGGCTGCAATCACAATCAGGCCGTCCTACAACGTCACAGGCTGGCGTTGGAGATTTCCTGGCCGGCATCAATCAGGCTATCGAGAATGGTGCAGAAGAAGCAGTCATCCTTACAGTTTCCAGCGCCATGTCGGGGGCATATGATATGGCCAGAGCGGCAGCGGAATTAGCAGACATTCCGGTGACTGTGATCGATTCGAAAGGACCGACCATGTCACTTGGTTGGCAGGTTCTGACCGCGGCGCGTGCCCGAGATGCGGGTGCTGAAATGGATGAAATCATCGCTGAGGTCGCAAAGGTGCGGGAGAACCTGGTTCAATATGTCGCTATGGAAACGCTGGAATACCTGCAATACGGCGGCCGGATCGGTGATGCGGTAAAGTGGGTCGGGAATATCCTGAAGGTCAAACCTCTGGTCTCGATTGACCATGTCTCGGGACGGGTGCAGCCGGCCGGATTGGCACGGACGCATCATGCGCTGGTTGAGATGCTTTATAAAAAATTCTTCGAGCAGGTCGGCAATGGTCAAAAACTCCATATCGCCGTCATGCATGGCAATGTTTTAGAAGAAGCTCAGCAACTTGTCGACCGGATCAGGGAAGAATTCCATCCGGTTGAATTGATCATAAATATCACCGGGCCGGTCCTCGGGATTAACACGGGGCCAGGCGCATTAGCGCTTTGTGGGTATGCAGAAAATTAATTAAAACTACCGATTGATAATTTATTGAAGATTCTCTAATCCGTGCTGAGTGCATAAAGACGCCAGTTGAGCAGCGTTTGATCGGATGACCAGATCAGATGGGCATAATCGACATTGGCTTGCGTGAGCGCGGGGAATTCATGTACACCATAGTCATCATTAATCGGGGCTTTGTCTTCCAGGACCAGGACAAAATCTGCTGTCGTTGCCGGGTATTCAAACAGTGTCTGGAAGCTGATTTTATCGATAACGATCAATTGGTCCGGGTGATTGAATGCTGCAGTCAGGGGAACACCACTGGAAGCATCCAGCAGGACCTTTCCACCCAGCGTATATTGATCTAACGCCTGCGTAATGATCGGCGCATCATGACGATAGATCCAGTAGGGGTCTTCATTTCGCAGCTCATCTTCACGATTTATATCACCTATCAGAATTGCAAAGACTCTTTGTTCGCCTGCACTGGCTGTGTGATCACCCATGCTGAGAAAAGTGACACCCATCGAGGCAATCGTCAGGAGGATGGTTATGGTCAGGATCACACCACGCCATCTTGATTTCACGCTTGAATAAATCAGGGCGGCAAGCACCATGCCCATCGGCATCACGTAGGCCCAGAGGTAATGCCAGGAGGGCAAAACACCGGTGAAGACCAGGACGATCATTAAGACAGGGATACTGAAAAGGATGATAAGGATACTGATAATGTTACGGTGCTTGCCTATAAAGATCATAAAAATACCCACAACAGAAGCAATCAGGAATAAAGGAAAGGCCTGCCAGATGCTTTCAACAGATAAACGGACCGAGTTAAAGATGTTATCCCATCCAAGGAAGAGGGGATGCAGGACACCGGCATTTCTGGCGACAGCGGGCGAAAATGTTGGGGAGAATAAATGTTTGAGGAAGTAAAAAGGTTCTCCGAGCGTAAAGATATTAAAAACAACCCACAAACCTATTGCATAGAGGATCGGCGTGATGAATGAGATCAAGCGACCTTCCAGCTCCGAACGCCACTCATAATTGGATTTCCATTCGTATATAATGAGGGCGATTGTCATACCGATGGTCAGTGCGATGGTTTCGTATTTGGCAAAGAAACCTACTGCCAATCCGAAACCGCAGATCAGGTAAGACATGTTGTTCCGGGTGATCTGCAAGGCACCCCACAAAACAAAGAGAAAAACGAAAATGAAAAAGGCTTCGGTCGTACCGGTGGCCGAGACATACAGGAAACTCGGATAAACGCTCGTGAGCAGCAAGAGAATCCAACGGAACTTCAAGGGGATTGTGAGTTGGACGAAGATCAGATTCAGGAAGACCAGGGATAATGCACCGGAGATCGCGCTTAACAGCGGGCCGGCAAAGAAAGTCAGGTTAACCTGTTTCAGCAATGGGATGAACACCAACTGGAGAATGGATGAGAGGGGCGCCGCTACCATAGTTACCGTGCCGATGTCCGGTTGGCGCGTGTAAAGGGTCAGGATATCCATTTGCCGTTGTTGTGAGAGCGTCCACTTCCCCAATATGCCAAACGAAACTGAAGAGGACGGCAACGACAACATTCAACGCCAGTGCGATCAGGAAGATGATCAAAGATTCATGTTTGCGGGTTTTAGGCGCGAGATTAGCCTGTTCTTTGATGGGGATTTGAGGAATGAATTTCTCATTCTGTTTTTTCCGATTTACGAAGTTGTTGGCTTTTCTCATGCCTGTTCCTCTTCATCGGGCGATGCCAGGCCGTGGATGGTCTTCTCCCAATAATGCGGTTTGGTGAGCAACTGGATGAAACCCCGCCAACCACCGATGCTCATCAACACCCAGTAGACAGGGCTGAGCAGGGCATATTTGACCAGATCGTAATATTTCCTCCGCATTGCCCCGGCGACGTTCATATAGGTGAAGGCAAAGTTACCGAAAAAAAGGCTGAAAGCGCCGAGGTAATAGATCGGTCCCGGGAAGATGGACGTCAGAATATTGAAATGAAACAGGAACCATGCTGCAGTAATGATCCAGTAAAGCGGGTTGATGATCACGGTGAAGATATTACCGCCGATCACCATTTGGAAGCTGAAGAAGGCTTTCAACCCGATATCCCGGATTAATTTGAAGGGATGGCGCATGTGCACCAGCCAGGTCTGCATGTAACCTTTGACCCACCGCGACCGCTGACGGATCCAATTCTTGACATTACTGTTAGCTTCCTCGTAGGTTGTGCTGTCAACAATTTTGGTCCTGTAACCGAGTTTGTATAACCTGATACCCAGGTCGGCGTCTTCGGTCATATTGTGTGGGTCCCAGGCGCCGGCTTCCAGCAATGCGTACTTTTTAAAGTGGTTGGAGGTGCCTCCCAACGGGATGGGCACATTACTGGCATCCAACCCAGGCAGGAACAGGTCAAACCACATCGAATATTCAGAGGAAAACCACTGGGTTAGAATGTTCTGCTGGCGGTTAAAATAATTTAATTTGGCCTGTACACAGATCACATTTTCAGGGCTTTTATTGAATGCTGCCACGACCTTTTTTAATTGGTCGCGGTTTGGCTGGTCTTCCGCATCGAAAATGACGATATATTCACCTTTGGCATGGATCAAACCGTAATTGCAGGCTTTGGGTTTGGTTTTCGGCAGTGATGTGGGTACGATGACGCCTTTGATAAAATCGGGGGGGTTGATATTGACGAAAGCGTCAATGGTTTCTTTATCTTCCTGCTCAAGAAGGACTTTTACATCCAACTTGATTTTTGGATAATCCAGATTTTCAATGGAATTAAGCAGGGAATGTAGGACTGCCGCTTCTTTATAAACCGGGATGAGGATTGTATAAACCGGCAGTTCGTCATCTTTGAGCTCGGCGACTTCTTCGTCTGTGATAGGAATTTCAAGGTCGGAACCCACTGCGCTGGCTACTAGGAAAAATTTATACACCAACATCATCATATAGATGATGGTGAAGGCGGCATTTATGCCGATCAGGAAATTCCTGAAATTCCAGATCGCCAGGCCCACCAACACCAGACTTATCAGGATCATCCAGATCTTTTGAGCATTGGTCAACACGCGGGCGGCTGAATTTTCCGGAGTGCGGCTGAGCAGCGCGGAGATAGATTGTTTGGTGTAATCTTTTTGATAGAGTTTTTCGAGAGAATCTTCAAAATCGTTTTCCGTGATCAGGATCGGGATAATATGCAGTTGCGTGAAAACTCTAACCTTACTAATTGATTCACGGTTGACCGGATCGATCACACCGAGGAAGAGGTAGTTTTCGTTTACCGCCAAAGGAAGCACACCCCATTCCCATTCCTGCTCAGGCGTGAGCAACCTGGCAACAGGACGGTTGAGTTCCATATTCGACAGGTCGAATAAGGGTATCTCCACCTGCCTGGAGAGAAACGAATAAAGCTGTTTTTCGGTGATATAACCGCGGTGGATGAGCGCCTGGCCGACCAGAGAATCCGTATTCTCTGCCAGATTCAATGCGTCATTAAGCTGGTAACGGGTAATTAATCCTGCGTTGACCAGGAGCGTGCCGATATTTGTTTTGGCGAGGGTTCGTTCGATTGCATTATCAAGGCTGTTGCGGTCGGTTATTACCGGAATCAGCTCTTCGTCAAACTGCAGGGATAACTCGAGAAGCGAGTCATCAAATAAAGGCCCGGCAAAAGCAACCAGGATGGCTTCATTTTCCTGTTGAAATGGCAGCGCGCCTAACCGGATGGCAGCAGCATGATCAATCCGACGAGCTACCGTGGCATCCACCGGATCATGTCTGATGGTCTGTTTGATCTTGTTTCCAAGTGGGTCTATCAGGTTCCTGGATTCCAGTTTAGGTTCGAGGGTCAGAAAGCTAACCTCTCTTGCTTTGGCGAATTGCTGGTAAATATTCGTCTTGCGATTGAACAGGAATTTCTTGATAACACGGTCAAACGCCTGGTCCTTTTTAAAAATGTCATCCATAATGGCCGGAAGATCATCGGCAGAAATAACTTTATGTTGTACCAGGTAATTCAATGTTTCAGTTACATGCTCATTGGACCGATCAGTTTTTGAATAATTGATGAACTGCCGCATAAGGCGGTCGAGTTCTAAAACCGGGACGACCATTGGCCAAATGTTCTTGCCGCTGATTTCCGCTATTTCCGAAAGAGACTTCCCTTCGAACGGATCGCTGGTTGCGACCCATAAAGAATCTTCATATTCGATCAGAGGAAGCAGGTTGTTTTCTTTCAGGAAGGATTGTGAGAAATGACCGACGAGACCATCATCGATTTTGAAATTGACAAGGGAAAGATAGGGAGTTTGGAAAAGGAGAGCTTTAACCTGGGCGATATCCTCATCACTGAGTAGGCCGGAAGATAGAAGTGCAGCAAAAGCATCTTTGATTGAAACGTCAGGTGGAATTTTCAGCCGAGAGAGTTGATCCGGTTGGACCAAGTGCGTCGCCAGCAGGAATTCCCAGATTTGTTGAACCCCCATTTCGGAGCCGTTTTCACTTCCGATGGTTTCTTTTTCCAGCCAATCTTCGATCACATAGTCATACATGATCCTTGGTTCGATTGTATATCCGCTGATTTCCTCGAGAATTGCCAATACACCCGGATGAATTTCATTCATCCCTACGATCAGGATATCATTCATGAAATTCAACGGCAGGACCTTGAGAATCTGGCAGATTTGATAGGGGATAATATCATACAGGCTGATCAGGACATCTGAAAAGGTTGGGGGTAAATCATCCCGATTTACTGCAATCGAGTCTAATAATTCGGCTTTCTTCTCAAGCCAGTTCCGCTCCAAGTCATGATTTTCACTGATCAATGCATCTGACAGGGAGGTGCCGGTTTTCTGCTTCACTGTCAGGGCAGCTTGTAATTCAACCTCAGAAAGGAGACCAACTGTTAGAAGACTTTCTGCAATCCGTTCTTCCTTCAAAGGTGGGACAAAAAGCGTTTTCTTTGTATAAGAGGAATGCAGATTTGTATTGAGATCTTTTGGAATAACCACAAAAGCCGTATTGAAGGACCACTTTTCTGTCATTGCCACGATCTCACTGAAATGGCCCAGGTCACTAATTCCAAGATAAAGTGTCTGGTTAATCCACCATAAAGGCGTGAAGCTGTTGAATTTCCGTCGAACCACAGGTTCTATTTCCAAAAACTCCAGGAGATAATTGATAGGTGTGGCCTGCACCTGGAATTTGCTTGGCAGGTAATCTCCAAGACTGACCAGTTGCAGCCATTGACGTGCGGTGATCTTTCGATGACTTAGCCAACCGGAAAAATCAAATCCGAATTGTTTTGAACCAGCCAAAACTGAAGAGATTTCGTCTTCGAAATAATTAATTGATAATTTATCAAGGATCAAGTCGATCGGAAGTGGAGGAGGGAAATGCTCTGAATGCTGGTAAAGGCGAGCCTGGAATTGCCGCACCTGGTTATAACTGAAGTGAACAACATTGATCGGATAGCGGACGAGTTTTTCGAGGGAATTTATCACAGCATCGGATAAATCGTAATGTGACGCAATCAATAGAACTTTTTCATCCACCATAAGGGGAGCTACACCGAACTCCAATGCTATTTTTTCCGGCATAATGCGTGGAAGATAGTCTGGAGTTCTAAAACCCAGCAATGGATTGTGTGTAAGCAATGTCTCAGTGGTCATATGGATGGTTACCTATATGATTAACTTGCTGCTGGTTGAAAGCGTAATGTCATGAAATTCTTTCAACCAGCAAGCCAACCAATAATGGGGAGAAAAGGAGAATAACCTGATATGAATGGATTGACTAAAGATCCAATCGATCAGGAAAGCCTATTGTCATTGAACTTCCTTTTCCATCGAAATCAGTAAATAGCGGTTTTCCGGGCTGGTCTTGATCACATCCCACCCCGGGAAAGGATTTTGGATTTCCAGCAGGTTCTTTTGGGAGGAGCGTACTTTAAATACCAGGTGGTTCTCCTGCAAAAACAGGAATTCAATCAATTCGACATGGTCGATCTTCGTAAAGCTCTCTTCCACCAAAGCCAGGTCTTCCATTTTTTCAAACCCCTCTATCCAAACAATCCATTCATCTTCGTCCAAATCGATGTTTTCAAGAATTGCCACATAGTCTTGCTGGTCTTTCGGTCCATCATTGATTAAATCAGATTCTGTAAGTCCGGTATTATCATTCCCAACTTCAGTATTTTTATTCAGATCCTTGAAGCCCACCGCTAATTGGTCAGTATTAATGGCAACCTGCAGGGCTGTCTTGGTCCGCTCAATGATTTCATCCTCAGTAATGGCATCATCCGGGAAGGTTGCCAATCCAGCTACGACACGTGCATCCACCTGGCGGTTACAGCGCTGCAAGAGACGTTGGGTCAGGATCATAGCGCCTTCAAACTCTGTTTCCGGGAGGATCAGCCCAAGATGGTCGTTAATGAAGGCGACATCAAGGTTGGTACGGATCCCATCCAACAGAATTTCGGCGACCACCTTATTGATGCGACGAATATCTTCACGGGTAAACTGATCACGCTGCCGATAGTCAAACATGACCAGAGAAACCTCGCTGTGGTAGCGCCTGCCGCGCAGGATTTCGGTGGTTAAGGTTTGCTGAGCGAATTTCCAGCGCATTAGGGATGTAAACCGGTCATAGATCACTAATGAATCGGTCACCTGCTGTAAGCGAGCATATTTCTCATCAACCTTCCGAATCTGGGCGGCATAAATGGTGCAAATAACCGTTGTCAGTAAAAAGACGCCCGCTCCGATTCCGGAAGAGATCAGCAATTCCTGGTTAATATTCAGGAGGCTATATCCAGCCCCGGTGAAGAGACCGAGGGCAAGGACCATACTTGCCCAGGAAGCATAAGGGAAAAGATCTGTCAGTGAAAATATTATGACAAAGATATTCAGCGCGATCCCCAACAAGCTCAGAGTTGGTGTAAAGCTGACCAACAGGTAAGCGCCGACCATGCTCCAAATAACCAGCAGTACGATATACAGGTACAGTTTTCGAGTTTGAAGATCAGTTTGTGTATTATTCATTAATCACCTCTAAATTCATCCCCATGCCTGTTCTTGCGGAACAAAGCAATTAATAAAACGATGGTAGAAATTATAAGCGTCCCAAGTGCAACACGCAGCACCCAGATGGATTGACTACCGATGACCAGCGGTGTTAGGGTAGTGTTTCCTGCAGGTTGGTTAACGATTGCAGATGTTTCTGAATCACTGGTCTGGTACGCACTGGCGTTATCAGCGCCGTTGATCACAGCGACATTACCGTTCAAAGTGTTCATTAGACTGGATTGCGATAAGAATTGACCAGCAGTTTCCAGGGACTGAGAGTCAACGGCGGTAAGGGTCAGGAAAATAGTTTTCTGGTTGTATTCGAATGTCTCAAGATAAGCCGTATGTCCTGTGCTGGTATCAACTTGCATAACGGTGTCATTTGGCTGCAATAACCCTGTTCCAGTATCGATAGCGATGGGCAGGTTATCATTCAGGTTTTGATTGACCAGGTCTTTAACTTTTCCAATGAGAACCACATAATTGAAATTCTCGTAATCGGAGAGGTCATTACCTGCATAGACTAACTGGATATCCGTAGGATTACCTAACATCGCTTTACCAAATGTGAAAGCAAGATCGGTCAATGCGGTGAAATCACTGATACCTGAATTTTTCGGAAGAGCAAAGGCAAAACCTTCAAAGCTGTAGGGGTTGGCAAACCCAAATGGGAAATTGCTAAGGTTCAGCGGGGTCTGCAGTGAGACATCCGGGAATCGGATTGCAGATCCGGATTGAACGGTTAACCATGCCCGGGGATAGGAGCTGTCTGTGCAATAATTTTCAATGTCCGTTACATTATTTGCGTAATTCATGTTAGCCTGCAAGGTGAAATCGTTATCACCAATTTCAAGGTAACGAAGGGGAATGAGGACTTCTTCATAACCATCTTCGGCATTCTCCGGAGTCAGGGCAATGCTGCTGATTGGAATGCTGTTGACAAGGATGCTCAGTGTCGACCGGTTGCGGTTTAAAAGAGGTGAATGGTTGAAATGTAAATCCAACCAGGCTTCGCTGTCCACACTCCACATTGCTGATAATGGCAGGTTGAATTGTAATGTTTGTTCCTGGGTGCCATATGCCGTCAGGTCCTCATTTCCCAGATCCTCGAGTGTAATGGATAGTCGATCACCGACAATTGTGGAAGCGGGGATGGACCTGATAACCACCCATGACCCATCTGATTGTGAAAATAAAGTGTCGAAAGCCGCCCCTCGTGCGCTCTTTTCCACAGCTGCAGAGCTTACTCCTGAGAGAGTCAGGGCAAAGTAGTTAGGATCAAACGGGGAGGTTTGCAGTGTGACCAGGCCATCATCGGCATTAATGGGGGATTGAGATGCGGAAGCTGTTGTATATTGCTCCATGATCTCAGAAATACCTGACCCCAGGTCAGTATTAAATTTATTGATCTCGTCATTGGTTGCAATCACGACCAGGTTCCCGTCGGGTTTTTCTGTAATAGCCTGCGATATGGTCATTACGTCAACTGCGGCCTTCCGCCAGTCAGTAAGTTGACCTAGTTTTGTACTGAATACGGCCAGTGCGTTTAGATGTGCCAGGTCAGGTTTATCGGGGAGGACCAGAGTGATCTTATTTTCTGCCAACAGGCTTGAATCCACCAGGATTGCTGGAATATTTCGAAGCTCAAGGTTTTTGGCAATAACTTCATGGGAGAATTTAATGGACGTGTCATTATGTACAACAGCCCAGACCGCCGGATTATCATAATCAATACAGAAATCATCCACGATCCCCATATAGAATTCGATTTGCAGGGCGTTATAACCCTGATGGATCTTTTCCACCGGGATGGTTATCGCGAATATTCCATCATCAGCGTCTGTCTTTTTCAAGAGCGTGCTGCCAACCCTTTCCTGGTTCCAATTAACAGCCATGCTGGATGATTCGTGAAGGGCATCGGAATGGGAGAAATGGATTGTGAGAATTGCATCTGATGATCAATTCCCAATTTTCGGGGATGATGATGTTAAATGTGCGGTCCACCAAGACGCCTTGAAAGTTGATGTCAGTTCGATAATCGAAATCTTCCAGTGTATAAGTATTGCTTTGTGCCGTTTGGGACGACGATACACCGGAAGCCATCACCATTTGCGAAGGAAAAATCGTCGTAATGGTGATTATGGCCAGCAGAATAATCTTGCTAACTGGAAATGAATTTGGAAATTCTGGTTTCATAATTGCTCAGTCTTCCTGGGAGATACTTATAATTAATTGATAAACTACCAATGATTAATCTAAACTGATTTTTTTGATTGATCAAATTTGTAAAACACATGAGTAATTCTTAAAAATTATTACACAGCGAAATCAATTTCATAACAACCATATTCGCATCACTGTCTTATTATAGGGAAAGTAGGTCTCAGAATATGCTCAAATTTATTGAATAATGAGAAAAATAGATAAATTTCAGATTAGAGTTCATAAATTAGGTTTATTTTTCTCAAAAATCAGATTATAAATCAGACCTGAAACCATTTCCTTTTAATCTTAATTATTATGAAAAATGTTAAATTGAATAATGCTTGAGAAATGGTAAAATTAAATATAAAGATTAAACCTAATAATGTTAATAAATTAATTACACCTGAGCCTGCCTTGCGCGAGAATATGTAGGAAACAATTATTGGTTTCTTTATTCTTCCCATCAGGGAATGGATTTAATGAAAATCTTTATTCGGTAGAATTTATGAGCAAGAAAGAAAAGGTACTTTATCTTTATTGGTTATATGGAACTCTATATGAGTCAACAATGTTCCAAGTTAATTCTCCCGAGCTATTAAACAAGAAAAAAATATATTCTGGCATAAAACTTGCTGTATTGGAATCAATGTTTTTTAATGAATGGTTTTCATCAACTAAAAAACCTTGGTTCAAGATTGGTAAGGATTGATCATGGCAATAGAATCATTCAACAATCGGTTGATAAAACTGAATGAGTTTTGGGAAGACCTGGAAAATAACCAGGACTTCAGCGGTTCCAGTGATAAGGTCTTAAAAAAGGTTGTTAATTTTATTCCGGAAAGTTTATGCTGTCCTGAAATCACCTTAACAAAAATAACATTTAAGGATAAATCCTTTTCTCACGGAAAGTCAAAGAACCCAACCAGGACGTTGGTCTCTCCAATCAGGTTCAACCAGCAGCAACTGGGTCAGGTCGAATTCCTTTATTCTGAGAATGGCAACAAGATTTCAGAAACTGGTCTGGCTGACGATGAAATAATTTTAAATATGCTATCTAAACGTCTCGGATTATTGACCGCGATCTTTGATAAGAACGATGAAATTGAGCGATTGAAGATTGAGGCGTTCAGCGCATATGACCGGACAATTGAAGCCTGGGCCGCTGCCTTCGAGACACAACATAAAGAAGCGAGCGGCCATACAGAACGGGTGACCAATCTGGCGATTGAACTTGCTAAAAACTTAGGATTTGATGGGGAGGAACTTGTAAATATCCGGCGTGGCGCTCTCTTGCACGACATAGGAAAGATCAGCGTCCCGGATGAGATCATCTCCAAACCCGGAAAGCTTACCGAAGCTGAATTCGATGTGGTGCGTCGCCACCCATTATTTGCGAAGAAATGGCTTTCACAAATTGACCTGCTCAAACCTGCATTACAAATCCCGTATTATCACCATGAAAAATGGGATGGCAGTGGTTATCCACTTGGTTTGGCCGGCGAGGAGATCCCACTGGTTGCCAGGTTGTTTTCAATTGTGGACGTATGGGATGCATTGACTTCCGATAGGCCTTACCGCCAAGCGCTAAGTAAAGAAGAAGCCCTTAACCTCATCATCTCACAATCGGGTAGTCACTTTGACCCAATAGTTGTTGAGAAATTCATCAAATTAATTTCAAACGAAAACTTCATCGATTCCCCACACCAATTAAGGATTCAAGCCTTTGGACAGGAAAAAGTGTGGGCACAGAATATCCTGATCACGACAAGCGATTGGCAGGTCCATGCCGCCCGAGAAATGTTCTATGTCTTCCTCGCACATAATGAAGGGTTGACCAAAGAACAGGTCGGACTATACATGTGGCCTGATGCATCGAATGAAGAGCTGGATATTAAAATTAAGAACACACTTTATCGGCTGAGAAGTGCTGTCGGTAAACAGGTGATCCTGCTTTCAGAAGGTGTCTACCGGTTTAACCCGATCATCGATTATGCCTATGATGTCGAGATCTTCCTTACTGCCGTTCACAGGGCACGTGAAACCGATGATACACACCAGAAGATCAAACACCTCTCTCATGCCATTCAGCAATACAAGGGTGATTACTTGCCAGAAGTGGATGCCTATTGGATTATTCCTGACAGGGAAAAATATCGTCAAATGTATGTTGATTTATTATTTTTGATAGCCGGTCTCTATTTTGAAAAAGGTGTTTATAAATCTGCACTCCGTTATTGTGAACAGGCACTGGAAGAAGACCCTGTGTTTGAAGAAGTGCATCGTTTGGTGATGCAGATCCACGCAAATACAGGAAATAGGGCCGAGATAATCCGGCAATATGAAAGCTGTCGTTCAGAGTTGCTTGAAAAGTTCAATGTCGAGCCCACCGAACAGACGCAATTATTGTATGACACATTGATTAATGCATAAAACCTGTCGCAGGAATATGAACAGGCAATAATATTGAAAAGTGTCTTTATTATTCGTTAATTTTTATACGAAAAAAAGTCACAATTCACGATAACACTTAATTCATATTAATGTTCTGTAAGTCTATTTTGAAGCCCGTGTGGGTGGATACTTAGACTGTGGCTAACCAAAGCCGTCCAATATTGTTGCATTACTGAGACTTACTGATATGAATAAACGTAGAAAAATTGACGGGACCAATATGGATTTCATTGACAGGCCATTAAAGGAGGAGACCTCCGGCGGCATGAATTTGATTTGTGATTTCGATCAAATGAAGCGTGATTTATTGGCTATCTATGACAAAAAGGTCGAACGATGGCTCCAGGCGATGGATCTTTACGACCATGGTATTACTGAGCATACGCTTAGGGTAACGGCACTTTCGATCTATTTGGCACAGGGGATGAATTTCACCACAACCGAATTGGAATTTATCCAATATGGAACCCTGCTTCATGATATCGGTAAACTGGGAATTCCAGAAAAGATCATGCAAAAACCGGGGAAACTGACGCCCTATGAATACCAGATCGTCCAGCAGCATCCGGTTTATGCCCACGAATGGTTGATCCACAAATCTGACTTGCAGCCCGCAAAAGTGATTCCCCTATTCCATCATGAGCGATGGGATGGTTCAGGTTATCCATATGGCTTGAAAGGGAATGAAATTCCAAAACTGGCACGAGTTGTTGCTGTGGTGGATGTCTGGGATGCGATCACTTCCGACCGGCCATATCGTAAAGCAATGAGTGAAGATCAGGCTCTTTCTTTGATTACTTCAAAATCGGGCAAGCACTTCGATCCTGATGTTGTTGACACTTTTATGCAGCTTGAACTTCATAGCGAACGGTCATTATCACTCAATTTCCCGGTCTGTGTTTGATAACTATCGAAGATGTAATTATCTTGGATTATAAGAAATTACCAGCTGGTGGAGACTCCGTCTCCACCTTTTTCTTTAACCTTATACAACGCTTCATCTGCACGATTGAGCAGTACTTCAAGGGTATCGGTCCAATCACTGATGCAGGCAATACCGGCGCTGAAGGTGATCTTGAAGCTCTTTTCTCCATAGAAAATGGGTGATGAAGCTAAAATGTTTCTAATACGGTCCATGACAAGAAGTGCGTGTTCGGCGTCGGTCTCGGGAAGCAATACTAAAAATTCATCCCCACCAAACCGGCCAAAAATATCAACGTCTCTGATGATTTCCTGGATGATCTTTGAGAAGACGGAAAGTGCCCGGTCACCGGCCAGATGCCCATAGGTATCATTTACGACCTTGAGATCATCAAAGTCAATGACAACCAGTGAGAGGGCATGATGGTAACGCTTTGCCCGGCGAAGTTCAATTTCCGCCAGATTCATGAAATGGCGCCGGTTTGGAACCTGGGTCAATTCGTCGATCGTAGCCTGCTTATAAAGCTGGTCCACAAGCTGCTTGCGCTCGGTGATATCTCGGCTGAGGCCATGATACCCGATCAGGTTCCCATATTTATCGTAATGAGGGGCAGCGACGATTTCAGTCCAGATCCAACTCCCATCTTTGCATTTCTGTTCGACCTCAAAACGGGTGGTCATATTATTATTTCCGACCTGTTCCACCTCCTGGTGGTGGGAGATTTTATTCCGAACCAGTTCCACACCCTCAGGTTTGAACATTGTCCAGATCTGGGTCCCAATGACTTCCTCTCGTTTGAAGCCGCGGATGCTCTCATCGGCAGGGCTGATGTAATCAATCCGCAGACTTCTATTAATGTGCCAGATAACGTCGCCGGAATTTTCGGTCAGGAAGCGATATTTCTGTTCATTTTCGCGCAGCTTGTCTTCCATCTTTTTTCGTGAAGTAATATCACGTACAACACTCAAGACATGGGGGTTTTCGTTGATCTGAATGATCCGCGAGGAGAGTAAACCCAGAAGAGGGCGACCGTTCTTGCGGCGGAATTGGAATTCCATATTCTCAATTGATCCGCTTTCCGTCAATAAGACGATAAAACGAGAGCGTTCGGTTGGATCAAACCAGATATTGATATCCAAAGTTGTTTTGTTAAGGACTTCTTCCGCAGAGTACCCCGATAGTACGGTGAAACCCTGGTTCACTTCAATGAATTTGCCGTCATTTAATCGGGTGATGAGAACAGCATCCGGGATTGTGCCGAACATCAACGTATATTTCTCTTTTGATTCATTTGTTTCCTGATTTAAACGCTGGTCCATTAGTAAAATGAATCCGAGTGTCCAGATTGTTGCATTCATAAAAAGTACAAAGTAAGAAAATACTTGCATCAAAGTAGGCAATTGGGAATATGCTGGCGCCGGAAGAATTAGCCAGATGAAAGCGTGGATCAGAAAGAATATTGCATTGGTCAGGAGACTATAACCAATGATTTGTCTAAATGTTTTATCAATACCTGTTTTTTGTTGAAGAAAAATTACTGAAGTGAGGAGAGAAAATCCCGCAATACAGAAAGCTGAAATTGCATTTGGAATAATAAAATTGCCGAATAGATAAGGAATGATCGTTGATAGTAAATAGATACCGATGAATAATATGAAGTGGTTTTTGCGATTTGCATTTAAAAAGAAATGTAAAACACCATGGAACAGCATTAGGAAGCTTGCGACCAGGGTTAAATTCTCAAAAACGAAAGAATATAACCCGAGTGAAAAGAAATTCTGAAATGTTAGGATGAGGAAATGGATACCAATTAGAGCAATGCCGACGGTCCACCAAAGAAAACCTGTAAAACTTCTACCTTTTTGATACTGAATGAGCAGAATAACGACTTCAATAAAAATCGTTAAACTAAAAACTAGAGATAAAGTATGGATATCGATGCTCATAATTGAATCAATTATATAATATATCAGACTAAGTCTTGTTTACCTAATCTTTACCTTTATTCAGCCGACAATATTTGATTATATCAAGGATATCGGAGTATTGGTCCCTCTACTTACAATTTAGAGATGAATTAGGTTATTTATTCCAGCCATTCGATAAAATTGGCGGAAGGCATACGATTCACCTATCAGGTTCTGTAATATTTCTGTATAGATACGTTCATTTTCGGGGTCAGGTTCTAAGGATTCGACCGGTGTAATCAAAACCTGATCTTGCTCAATTGCGAATTGAAAGACTCCTTTGGCACTCCAGTAATGTAAAGCGATCTGAACTGATTCTCTTTCGGAAGCACAGGCTGCGGCCAGGGCTGTAAATGTAGTCTTGCCGGCTTGATGATTAATGACATATTTTGCCAATCCGGCGATTCGCTGTGTAAAGCTAACAAATTGTTCCAATCCAGGATTTGCAGAAAAGAAATAGATTTTTTCCGGTGAGACCGTCCTAATGGTGTTATCCATTAAAGATGCTGACGGCGGAATAGTCCAGATCACCAGCGACTTGCCCTGATGCAGGTCTTGTCTGGGAATACCCGGAAAATTTACAGGAAGCACACCTTCCGCCCAAACCTGAACATCGGTTTCATTCGTCAGAATTTCTTCAAGGATGGGCAGTGTCGCTGCCCTTTGACGCATATCAACCCATTCAATCCGTCGTTGATTAATCTCCTGTCGGCCATGTTCCGATAGACGAAAACCGATCCATTCCGCATTTATTTGCGGCGAACCCTTGTAATCTGATTGGGCGATCCGGCAAACGAGGTCAAATTCAGCCTCAGGCAAAGGCTCATCGGCCCCATTCCACCAGATGAACCGCTGTTGATTTCCCAATTCATCCGCCGCGATCACCTGGCGGTGTTCACCGGTCTGACCGATATCTGTTGCGGAAACGAATTGCAAATCAGGCAAGAGAAAGTTGAGCGGGGGGTTGCCCGGGCCGAATGGCGCCAAGCGATCGATTTCAGAAACAAACTGCAAATCAATTTCAGAAAGCGATAAGACCCGGTCGATTTCAATTTCCGGGATGATCTCCATTATTTTGGCTTGAAAACCGATCTCTTCAAGCAGGTTCCTTTTAAATGGAACAAAATCAGCTGCGTGCAAGGCCATCCCTGCAGCCATTGGGTGACCGCCGTATCCAGTGAGCAGGTTTGATTGGGTGCTGATTGCTTGGGTGATATTGATGCCTTCAACTGAACGGGCTGAACCGTGAATGGGTTCGGTACCCGTCAACAGGATTGCAGGTTTGTGATAACGTTCCACCAACCGGTTGGCGACGATCCCGACTACACCACCCGGCCAATCCGGGTAATGCAGGATGATTGCCGGAGCATGCCTGTCATCCGGGGAATCCTGGAGGATCTTTTCGGCGGCCTGGGTTACCTGGCGGGTCGCCAGTTGGCGCTTGGCGTTCAGGGCTTCAATCGTCGCTCCGATGGTCCGCGCCCGGCCTGGATCGGTTGTGGTCAGGAACTCCACCATTGGGTTGGCATCTCCCAGCCGGCCAACTGCGTTCATTCGAGGTGCGATCTGAAAACCGATATGGCTTTCATTTATGAGGGAGGGATTCAGGCCGGCATTATTGAATATGGTCTGCAGACCAAGTCGTTCTGTTTGCCGTAGTTGTGCCAGGCCTTTTTGCAGGATCCAGCGCGTATCATCTTTTAGAATGGCGACATCGGCCACAATCCCAAGTGCGGCAAGTTCGTAAAAAGTGCTGCCAGGAAATGGTTCTCCGAGATAGGCGAACAATCCCTCGACAAGCTTGCAGGCGACGCCTGCGCCAGGCAGCGACCGCAAAGGATGGCCTGCCGGCAGCCGCTGTGGATTCACAACCGCATCAGCGGGTGGCAGTGTCATTCCAAGGCTGTGATGGTCAGTTACGATCACCGGGATATTGGCATCTTTGACAAACTGTATATTTTCAAGTTCTGATATCCCGGTATCGCAGGTGATCAGCAGGTCAAACCCGTCTTCCAGAAATTTTTGCAGAACACCCCGGGTGATGCCATGTGATTCGAGTGCCCGGATGGGGATGTGATAGCGGACATCCGCGCCAAAATTTTGCAGACCTTCAACCAGGATCGTTGTTGACGTTTGACCGTCCACGTCAAAATCGCCCCAGACGAGGATGCGCCAGTGGTTATTGATCGCTTCCGCAAGCAGGGGGTAAGCAAGCGCCGCATCGGGCAGTTCATCGGCCGAAGTGGGTCGGTACGCATCCGGATCCATGAAAGCCCGAGCCGCTTCGATGGTTTGGTATCCCCGCCGGTAGAGTGTTTCTGCAACAAGTGGATGTCCACCGATTTCCCTTAGAAAGGCTTCAGGAATTTGGACAGGCTTGGGTTCAATCCAGCGGACTTGATCGGACATCAGAAGGCGATCTCTTCAATTTCGTCATATTCCAAGTTGGGCGTTTCTTCCGTCGGTTCAAGCGCGAAATCATCAAATGCTTCCAGCTCTCCTGCGCTGGTACCGCGGTCACAATGGGAGCGGTAGATGCAGTAGCGGCATTTACGAAAATCGCTTGTCTTCTCAAAGGCGTCTGCGGGACGCTTTTGGATTTCGTCAATAAGGTGAGAGAAAAAATCAATGTCTGCCTGGAATTGTTCTTCATCGTACGGCAGGGTGACCGGTGTTTTTGGATGGGGTGCGAACCAATAATTCATCTCGATTCGATCCGGTGAGATTTTATGCTTGTCAGTCAGCGTTCCTCCGGCAAGAGTCAGGACCATGCGATAAAGACGGGTCTGAATTCGATCCAACAGCCAGTCCTTGCGAACCTCTTTTCGCGAGGTTTTCCAATCGAAAATCACCAATTTACCGGAAGGGCTGATCAGGATCAGGTCAAATTTAGCAGCCAGTCGCCTTCGGTTCAAGGTGGCGCTGAGGGTTGTTTCGACGTATTTCTTACCCTCCAACAAGGGTGGTACATGGACCAGGAAATCGTCCCACCAGGCAGGGATGAGTGGATCGTTGTCAGCATTGGCAATTTCAGTCAATCGCCCTTCTGAAACCCCCAGGAGATATTGCTGGATCAGGCGGTGGAACCGTGCGCCGCTCTGGGCGTCGCTGTTCATATTCAAGCGCATCGTCGACGATCAATGCCGGCCATTTTGTGTGCAGGACATGCCGAAGATAAAAACGATAGGGGCATTCGACATAATCCTGTAAGTTGGACTGGGTGAAATCAAAAGAATCAGCGAGTTTCATTTTTGTTTCTCCCAGTAATTTATGAGTTCTAAAAATGCACGGGCTGGGATGTTTCGGGAAGAAGGCCGTCCGGTATTCGCCGTGACAGTTAGCCAGCTCCTGGCACGGGTGACGCCGACGAAGAACAGCCGCAGCCGTTCACGGATGAACTCCTGTCGGGCTTCCGAAGAAGCGCGTCCGGCCTGGTACCAATCGAGTTGTTTTGAATCCAAAAGAGCAGTGAGCTGCGCCAGGACCTCGGCCTCCAGATTAAGGTTTCCACCCACATACCATTTTTCAGATTGGTATTGATCGTAATCCTCTCCGGAAGGGAAGTTGTAATTATTGACGGCAGTCAGGAACACGGCATCCCATTCCAGGCCTTTGGCTTTATGCATGGTAGCCACGACAACCTGACCGCGGTAGAGGTCGGGATTGAAGGCAGAATCCTCATCGGAAAACCCGAGAAAACGGCGTTCGTTGTTGGCGATTTGCTTCATTTCTTCGGTGAATTCCGGCAAGCGCCAATCCGGATGGGCATCACTGAATTGCCGAAGCAAAACCGATAGTTTATGCGCCAGCGCCAGGTCAACCGGTTCAAGGAACAGATCCTGGGAGATATTGAGGACGAGCTGATCAATCGGCAGGAAGATCGTGCCATGCCACCGCCGGATGACTTCCCTGAACGCCAGAAGTTCATCATAAATTATCGGGTTCTCCGTATTTTCATCAATTTCCTGCAGCCAGCGTTCGGTACCCAGCGGCCAAAGGTAATCTTCCACTTTTTCACAACTGCGGATCAGTTTGGCGATCTCCTGGAGGAAGGGCCAGTGCTGCTCGTCTTCGCGTTCTGCCCGACGCCAGACGCGATAGGCGGTTGCGAGTTTCTGGCTGGAACGCGGGTCACTGAGATAATCCAGGATATGGTAGATGGCACTTGTGGAGAGCCGGGTAGATGATGTCGATTGCAGCAGGCTGTCCACGAACGGGATCCCGCGCCGCTGCATCTCATCGACGTATTTGAACCCGCGCAGGTTTCGGGGTGAGAGGATTGCGACGGTCTTATCCGGATTTTGTTCCAGCCATTCCTCAACCGCATCCACAACGAACAGGACTTCCTGCTCCGGTGTGAAAGTCTTTTCGACCAGTTTGATGCACTCCGGACAATCCGGTGGGTTAGGCTGCGGATCACCGGGAGGTGTTGGCAGGATCAGGGGCGGGTGCAGCGCTTTGCGGGCTGCCGGGTTGGGATGTTCGATTTGAGTCCAGTTGATGAGTTGGTTGGCCAGATCGATGATGCTTTTGGTGGATCGGCCGCTTTCCGGAAGTGAACGGGCATCGACATCCTTACGTTTGATGAAATCCAATAAATATTGCGGGCTGGCCGTGGTGAAGGTCTCATAGATTGCCTGGTTGGGATCGCCCACCCGTACCCAATTCCCGGTTTCACCGGTCAGGAGGGAGAGTATTTCCTGCTGCAGCAGGCTGGAATCCTGGGCTTCGTCTTCGAGAATATAGGGCCAGCGTTGGCGGAGTAAATTGACCAATGCAGGGTCTGAACGCAGACAGCGCAGCGCTAACCGGATCAGATCGTCGAAATCGACGCTGCCGCGGTAATTAAGCGCGTCCTGGTATTCCCGGTAGATTTCTGTTCCCAGTTCAACCAGCGGCAGGGTGACCGGCGTTTGATCGAGTAGTTTCCGCAATCCATTCGGGGTGAGCTGGCGGTCTTTTGCCAGGCGGATAAAGGCAACGGCCATTGATTCGACGAGAGCCGGCAGGTTACGGCGTTCTTCATACACCTTTTCACGCTGATATTCTTCATATTCGAGGTAAGGTTCAAAGAAATCAGGGTGAGACTTGAGCCATCCTTCGGAAACGCTGCGGATGATGCGGGAGGCTTCGACTTCATCAATGATCTGGAAGCCGTTGCTCAGTCCGGCCAGATCGGGACGTTCACGAACGATATCATTCGCCAGCCCGTGCAGGGTGCGGACACGGTAACCCAATCCAGGCAGCAGGTCTGCCGCCTGCAATTGGGATGAAATCCGAGCTGAGAAATTATCCACCGCGGCATTGACCAGGGTTACGATCAGGATCTCCTGATCGGGGTTGATAGCACCATTCTTGATCAGGTCAGCCGCGAGATAGGAAAGGGTCCAGGTCTTTCCGCTCCCGGGCACAGCGCTGATCCCCATTTTCCCGCCTTTATAGTGCAGGATTTTCTGTTGTCCGGGACGGAGTTTGGCTTCAGACTGGTTCATCCGGACCTCCTACGGGCATCCAGGAGGACTTCCTGGAAGATTTGCAGCAACAGTCCCCGGTTTTCATAACCACGCACGTCCATTTCGCTCATTCCGAGGAACACCTTTTTGCGGCAGCGACCGAGTAAGCCGAGTGAGAGCCGAAGCAGGGTGTTATTTGCCGCATGCAGCTCATCTTCAGCATCCCAGACATCACCAGAACGCCAGTTGCGTGAGAGGACATAAGGCTGGGTAAGAGGCTGGTCCAATCGTTGGTACCAGCTGGGACTGCCAATATCCAGCCAGAACTGCACATCGACAGGCTTGTTGCGGATCAGGAAGGTGTAGGCAGGCGCCAGGAAAACTGAATTGACCGGTTCATCTTCCCAGGATGGGATATATTGCGCCGCGATCACGCCATCTGAAACCATCTGGACGTATTCTTTTCCGGGAGAAAATTCATCTTCACCAACCTGTTCACGAATGGCCCAGCGAAATTTCTGGATCGATTCAATCAGGTTGGCAACGGTATTGGCACCGTCCATATCTTCGTGGAACCCAAAACCCGGCTGGCTGAGTACTTCTCCGAAAAGGCGGTTCATGAAGAAGTCAAGAGTTTGGGATTCCTCCGGGAGGACGGATGAAAGCCAAATCCGAAGCCGGTCATATTGTTCGCCGACTCGATAAGTGATCCTTTCCCTGATTTCCGCGGGGACTTCCTCAAATGGTTTCAGTGGGAAACCGTCAGCCCGTTCTTCGTAGACATACCGTGAGAGCAGCTGCGCACGGACCAGGTCCAGATTGTCAATCGCATATATCAGAGCGAAAGCCAGATTGATGCGTTTCGGGAGCAGTCCCCATTCCGGGAAGGCGATTGATGCCAGGGTCAGCAGGGTCTGAGTAGCAGGCTCATCCCGTAAGGCGCGCGATGGGCGGTGAGAATAGTGAGGAATGCCGAGTTCATCCAGTTTATTAGCAATGGAAAACCGGAGGACATCCGACATAAAGGGTGCCAGGATCACGATCTGGCCCGGGGAAGTTCCTTCTTCGATGAGACAATGTACCCTGTCTGCGACCCAATTTATCATCGCCGGGAAATAGCGCGGGTTTTCCGGTGGCGTTTCCATAACTTTTGAAAGATCAGCGATGGTGGTTTCCGATGGTTTGAATTCCTTGCCGGTCAGTTTTGCAACGCTGTTCCGAATGCCGTTCTTGAGCTGGATGATCCCGGAGGTGTTGACCAGGTTCTTTTCAAAGATCAACGTCTCATCGCAGACATCGGACAATAATTGAGCGCTTTGGACATCCGCACCGAGGAAGAAGCGGAACCCTGCTTCCTGATCGAAGATCACCAGAGCTGAATCAAAATCCGGGACCCAGGAACGCAGCAGGTCATGTGCTACGGGCGTGTCCTCTTCGACATTGTCAACGATCAGGTGCCGGTAGGTCCGGGTCAGATAATCCCGGCAAAGCGGCAGCGGCCAGAGATATTTAATAAAGAGTTCAATCTGGAGTGAAAAATCCAATAAATTGTTCTCCAGGCAAAACTTGCGAAACTGCAAAGCGCATGCCTGGACATCATCATAGATATGAAGCTGTTCGATATCCCCGACCCAGGCTGATTTCAGGCGGGTGCCGATCTCTTCAATTGGGAAGCCTACAATAGCAGCTTTATTGAGGTTGTCCAGGATTTGGGAAAAGATCCGGTTACGGTTGATGGTCAGGCTTTCGAAAAATCCCTGGTTTTCAATCAGCGGCCTGACGTTATGTGCCATGTAATATTGCGCCGTTTCAAGGGTCAGGAAGTGCGGAGGTTGGTCCGGTCGGGCAACGCCGGATTGGGGACTGATCGACGGCCAGAACAGATCCAGCATTCGCCGTGCCAGTCCGCCCAGGGTCATGGTCGTGACCAGGCTTTGCGCCAGGTTGAGGTCATCCCAGAGGCTGGCTTCATACGGGCCTGCGAGAGCCCTTTGCGGTACAAAGACCAGAATTTCATGCGCCGGGATACCGGATTGGAGTAATTTGGTTAACCAAAGCGTTCCGGCAGTCGTTTTTCCCGTTCCTGCAGGACCTTGAAGGAAGATTTTTGAATTGATGGGGTGATCCAGCAAGCCGGATTGTTCGGGAGTCGGGTCCATGTTTGTATTATATTCTAAAAAGGAAGTGCGCCTTCGAGCATCTCAGGTATAATATCGGAACGACTGCGACCGTTCCATTTTGAAAGGAAATAAATTCAATGACGAGTGATCTGGCACCCTTTTTCTCACCAACTGGTGTTGCCATCGTAGGTGCATCCACCAACCCACGCAAGTTGAGTCATGGGATCCTCAAGAATATGACTCTTTACGGGTACCAGGGTGGGATTTACCCGATCAATCCGAAAGCGGATGAGATCCTGGGATTGAAATCTTACCCGGATGTCGCCAGCGTCCCTGATCCGGTTGAACTGGCTGTGATCGCGCTGCCTGCGCCGATGACGCCCGATGTCCTGAAGGCATGCGGCGAACGGGGGATCAAAGCGGTGGTCATCATTTCCGGGGGTTTCCGTGAAGTCGGCGGCAGCGGGCTGGCCCTGGAACAGGAGTGTCTGGAAATTGCCGAATCACACCAAATGCGGCTGATCGGGCCTAACTGCGTAGGCACTCTGGACCTTTATACAGGTTTGAATACAACGTTCATCGAAGGGGTTCCAGCCACCGGCTCGATTGCGTTTGTCTCGCAATCCGGTGCAGTTTGCGGCGGGGTGGTGGACTATATCGCTGATAAATATATCGGCTTTTCGCATTTTGCCAGCCTAGGTAACGAACTGGATGTTGATGAAACCGATATGATCGCATATTTCGGCGATCACCCCAAGGTGAAGGTCATCGCCGCATATGTGGAAGGGATCCGTGACGGTGAAAAGTTTATCCGGGTGGCAGGGGAAGTCTCCCGCCGGAAACCAATTGTCCTGTTAAAAGCCGGCCGGACAGGCGCCGGTGCCAAAGCGGTTTCCTCTCATACCGGTTCACTGGCTGGAAGTTATTCGGCTTACCAGGCTGCTTTTGAACAGGCTGGTGTGATCGAGGTGCAGGACTTACCCGCACTGTTTGATGTTGCCTGGGCTTTGAGCTGCCAACCGCTGCCCAGGGGTAACAAGGTGGCGATATTTACAAACGCCGGCGGTCCAGCCGCCCTCGCTTCCGATTCACTTGCTGCGAATGGTTTTGATCTGGCTTCCATTTCACCTGAGAAACAGACAAAGCTTGCAGAAAAGCTGAACCCCAGCGCCCAGGTCGCCAACCCGATTGACATGCTGGGCGGCGCGGAACCGGCCGAATTTTCTCATTGTCTGGAAACGTTATTGGGCGACCCCAATGTGGACGTCCTTCTACCGATGCTGGTTCCCCAATCGCTGGTGAACCCAGGTGATGTCGCCCGAGCCATCGTCAAAGCCACGGAAAACTCGGACCAAACCGTATTGGCCTGCATGGTGGGTGAACAAAGCCTGGCCGAAGCCCGTAAAATATTGCATGAAAACCATATCCCGATGAGCATCTTCCCGGAAATCCCCGGACAGGTGTTGGGCGCGATGCATCGTTATGGTGATTGGCTGGCAAAGGGCAAAGGGAAACCATTTTCCTTTGGAAATATTCATACTGATCAAGCGGCCCGGCTTCTCAATGTAACCCACGAGGTACCAGCTCTGGGAGAAGCCGAGACCCGCCCGATCCTGGCTGCGTATGGTTTGGACCTGGTTACCGGTGATTTAGCTAAAGATGCAAAAACAGCTGGAGAAGTCGCCGAAGATATTGGTTTCCCGGTTGTCGTAAAGATCGTCTCACCCCAGGTGCTGCATAAATCCGATTTCGGCGGGATTGCATTGAACCTCGGATCGAGATCGGCTGTCGAAAATGCCGTGATCGAGATGGAAAAGAAGATCCATCAGGCTGTGCCAGAGGCGGTGATTGAGGGTTATCTGGTGGAAAAGATGGCGCCTTCCGGGATGGAAGTGATCGTCGGGATGCGCCGCGACCCAACCTTCGGCCCATTAATGATGTTCGGCCTGGGCGGGATCTATGTGGAATTGTTCAAGGATGTCGGTTTTGGCATCGCTCCGCTGACCGAACAGCGCGCGCTCGACATGATCGAGATGACCAAAGCCGGCAGATTGTTAAGGGGATACCGTGGTGGACCGGTTTACGATCTGGACGGTGTGGTGGATGCCATTGGACGTCTGAGTCAACTGGCTTTGGATTTCCCCACTATTTCGGAAGTGGAAATTAATCCGTTGCTGGTTCTGCCGGAGGGACAGGGCGCCAAAGTATTGGATGCCCGGTTGATCCTCTCCTAATAAAAAAGTGAGGGAACAATGCTGCTATTGAGTTTGGCAATCTTTATCGCAATCCTGGTGACTGTCGGGCTTCCGATTGGCGCTGGGTTCTGGTTGAGCAAGAAATTTGGAGTTTCCTGGCGCATTCTCAGTTATGGTGCGCTGGCTTATCTGCTTGTTCAGGCCGGGACCACCATCCTGTTTTCCGGGTTCAATTCCCTGGTTGACAACGGCACTCTGGCCCTGGAAGATCCGGCGTTGACCATCGTTCAGGTGACTCTCTCCGTTGTGCTGGGCGCTTTATTGGGCGTCGCGATCCGGTGGGCGGGCATGAAATTCATCAAGGAAGACCTGACCCATCTTGAGCCGGCATTTGGGATAGGTGTGGGTTACGGCGGTATGGAAAGCATCATGCTGGTTGGACTGCCGCTGATCTCTACCTTTGTGACGATGATTTCCAACCTGAACCTGGACCCGGCGACGACCTCACTCAGCCCGGATATGGTGGCACAATTAGAGGAACTCTGGAAGGTTCCTTTCTATGTCCCGCTGATCGGATCCCTGGAACGCCTCGCGGCATTGGTAATGCATCTGACGGTGACGATCCTGATCCTGCAGGTCTTTGTGCGGAAGAATAACTGGTTCCTGGCAGCCGCGTTTGGTGATGAACTGCTGATCAATGGATTGGTAGTGGGTCTCTCCACAGCCGGCCTGGCTTATGGCTGGGTGATCCTGATTGCAATGGTCCTGATGGCAGGCAATATCTATCTGCTTTATAAATTAAAGGCTTTCGATCTGAAGAGAGTTGAGATTGAAAATCCGGAGATTGAAAAGACAGAATAAAAGGTCTTGATTTAAATTTCAATGTCCAAGAGACTGAATTATCTTGGACAAAATTACAACCCCTTCCTGGTTGTGAATAGCAGCCAGGAAGGGGTTTGCTTCTTATAATCTTATCTATTATTCCGGATCGGGTACTCCCATACCGAAATAGGTGAAGCCAAGCGCATGCAGTTCACTGCCGTCCCAAATATTGCGTCCATCTACTATAACCAGACTACGCATATTGTCTTTGATCCGTTTGAAGTCCAGTGATTTGAACTCGTTCCATTCAGTTGCCAGCAGCAATGCATCAGCGCTTTCCGCCACATCATAGGGATTCTGGCAAAGCATCAACGCTGGGATTTCCTCCTGGCTGGCCTTCATCGCCTGCGGGTCAAAACCCTGGACGGAAGCGCCTCTGGCTAATAACATTCGGATAATGTCCAAAGACGGTGAATCCCGGGTGTCATCTGTATTTGGTTTGAAGCTTAATCCCAATACACCGATGGTTTTCCCATCCAAACCTCCCAGCGCGTCTTCCAGTTTGGAAACGGCATTACTGCGCTGGTTCTGATTGATATCCATTACAGCCTGCAGCAGTTGGGGATGCGCTCCCCTAGTTGCAGCCATATGCGACAGAGCTTTGACATCCTTGGGGAGACAGCTTCCGCCCCAACCCAGGCCTGCATCAAGGAAGGCTGGGCCGATCCGTTTGTCCATACCCATCCCGCGTGCAACTTCACGCACATCCGCGCCCAGGGATTCACAGATATTGGCGATCTCGTTGATGTAAGAAATCCGGGTCGCGAGGTAGGCATTGGATGCATATTTGACCATCTCCGCGGTTCGCAGATCGGTGATCATGATCGGCGAGCGAAGTGCCTGGTAAAGCTCGGCGACCTTCCCGGCCGCTTCCTCATCCGTCGAACCAAGGACAACCCGATCAGGTTTTGTGAAATCGTTTACTGCGGAACCTTCTCGGAGGAACTCGGGATTGGAGACGACGCTGAATTTGGGGGTGTCCTTGCCATTTTGTTCCTGAATGATCTCTGCTACCCAGTCACCGGTTCCGACCGGTACGGTGGATTTGTTGACGATGATGATGGGGTGGTCCAGGTTCTCTGCAATTGAATCGACAGCATTCTTCACATATTGCATGTCCGCTTCACCATCTTCACTGGACGGTGTGCCGACTGAGATGAAGGCGAATTCACTTCCTTTGAGGGCTTCCGGGTAGCTGGTGGTGAAATCCAATCGGCCGGCCTCCACGTTCTGGTCGACAATCTGCTTCAATCCCGGTTCGTAGATAGGCATGATACCGTGATTAAGCTGGTCAATCCTGTTTTCATCAATATCCAGACAGGTGACCCTGTGACCCATATCCGCAAAACAGGTGCCTGTCACGAGGCCGACATACCCGGTGCCGATAACGCAGATTTTTGCCATAATGGAATCCTCCATTTTTGTTTGAGGTGTCTTCTTGGTATTTCAATGAAATTTCAGGATATTATTATATCAACGAAAACGAAATGACTTCACTTTACGTTAAAATCAAAACAGCCCGAAGGCTGTTGATGACGTTTTGGAATCAGAGCCAACGGAGGGATTTGAACCCTCGACCTGGCGCTTACGAAGCGTCTGCTCTACCGCTGAGCTACGTTGGCGTGCACCCGATTATACCAGTAAGGATTAAATTCATGCAAGATAAACCCCGGAGAATGGCAGAATGAACATTGCAATGATCTCTTATCACACCTGTCCGCTGGCCGTGCTGGGCGGCAAAAATACCGGAGGCATGAACGTATACGTCCGCGAGCTAACCCGATTCCTCGGCCGGATCGGCGTTCATGTGGATGTATTCACCCGGTCAATGGATGAGCATGTTCCCCAGGTTTCGCATGATTTGGGATACTTCAACCGGGTTGTGCATATTCCTGCGGGTCCGGAGGTATTCCTGCAAAAAGAGGCGTTGGTCGGGCATATTGGAGATTTTGCGCAGGGAATCATTGCGTTTAGTGAGGAAAAGGGGATCCGGTATGACCTGATCCATGGTCATTACTGGATGTCCGGTTTGGCCGGTATGATTCTTAAGCGGCAATGGCAGGTGCCCATGCTGCAGATGTTCCATACCCTGGGATTGATGAAGCAGAGGATCGGACGCACCCCGGAAGAACGGGAGGGGGAGGAGCGGGTTGAGGGTGAAAGGGCTGTGATGGCTGCGGCAGACCGGATCATCGCCGCCACAGAGGCCGAACGTTCGCAGCTGGAATTGCTCTATGGAGTCAATCATCAGAAAGTGACCATCATTCCTCCCGGCGTGGACACGCACCATTTTTACCCGATCCCACCGGACGAAGCCAAGGAAGCGATCGGGATTGACCCCAATGACCGGATGGCCCTTTTTGTGGGACGGATTGAACCTCTAAAAGGCGTGGATACATTGATCCGGGCAATGGCGATTGTCAAGAAAACCTGCAAGCAATTCGTCTGCCCGCATTATTTGGTGATCATCGGAGGCGACCCGGAAGGACATCCCGAAAGGGATACCGGCGAGATGCAGCGGCTGCAGGAACTTTGTAAATCCCTGGGCCTGGATGATATGGTGCTTTTCCTGGGTAAGCGCGGGCAGGGGACCTTGCCGTATTATTATTCCGCAGCCGAAGTGGTGGTGATGCCTTCGCATTATGAAAGTTTTGGAATGGTTGCATTAGAGGCGATGGCATGTGGTACCCCGGTGATTGCTTCCAAGGTTGGCGGGCTGGCGTACCTAATAAAAGAAGGTAAGACCGGCTATTTTGTCCAGTCACAAGATCCGGAAGCTCTTGCAGCGAAATTACGTTTGCTTTTTGTGGATCATGACCTGCGGGAAAGGTTAGGCGCCCAGGCTGTGATGTATGCTCAGCAGTTTAGCTGGGAAAAGATCGCGGATGAAATCGCAGGTGTATACCGGCAGATGATTTGAGAGAAACACAATACCTGAAATTCATAAATCTTGACCGGAATTTGGTTCTCTATCCTTCTTTTTGTTCTTCAATTTATCAGCGCGTTGGATGATGTCCCGGCCAAAGCGCTCGCGTAATTCATCCACGGCATTGACCAGCTTGGCTTCCTTCTGATAATCGTCTTCCCATAAATAAAGTTGATGAACCGGCGGTCCCAACCCGCTGACGCCGACCCCGATCAACCTGACGGGTCTACCGACGCGCCAGTTCTCCCTGAACAATAAAATGGCCTGGTCAAAAATATCCCGATCCAAATTGGTGGCAGACGGCAAAGTGATCTGGCGGGTAATGGTGCTGAAATCCGCCCAGCGAAGTTTGACCTGGATGGTGGTCCCGGCCAGGTTCACTTTCCGCAAACGACGGCCAACCTGTTCGGAAAGCATTCGAAAGGTTTGCTCAAGCTGTTCCTGGTCTGTCAGGTCTTTAGCAAAGGTGACTTCATTGCTGATGGACTTGACATCGTGTTCCAGCGAGATTGGCCGGTCATCAATTCCCCTGGCGCGTTGGCGCAGGTCCGGACCGAACCGGCCGAAAAGCATTTCCAATGTCGCAGGCTGTGCATCTGCCAGTGCGCCGATCGTGCTGATCCCGATCGCTTCCAGTTTTTCAGCAGTTTTTGGGCCCACTCCCCAAAGGGACTGCACCGGCAGCGGCGCGAGGAAAGCGGCTTCTTCACCAGGCGGGATGATGGTGATCGCATTGGGAGGCGTCGATCCTTTTTTCTGAGCCTTGCCCCAATCGTTGGCGATCTTGGCGACCAGTTTATTGGTTGCACCACCGATAGAGATGGGGAGGTGCAGCTGCTGGTTGACTCGCTTCTGTAAACTTTTAGCGAGTTCCTCGATAGGCTCGGAAAGGCCGGTGACATCCATAAAGGCTTCGTCAATCGATATTTTTTCAATGAAGGGAGTGATTTCGATCAATGCCATGACCTGATTGGAGACTTCGCCGTAGCTGCCATAACGGGAGGAGACTACGATCAGGTCCGGGCAGAGTCTTTGGGCGCGGCTCATGGGCATGGCGGAATGAACGCCGTACATGCGTGCCGCATAGGAACAGGAAGCAACCACGCCGCGCCGATCTGCCTGCCCGCCGACGGCGAAAGGTTTGCCTTTCAATGAAGGGTCGTGCAGCTCCTCGACGGCGCAAAAGAAGGCGTCAAGGTCAAGATGAAGGATCTTCCTGGTCATAATGATGATTATACAATAGCTGCTCTTCGTAGATCTGGCGGATCGTATCTTCGATGGGCTGGTCCTGAACTTCCAGGTCGGAGATCCGGTAGGATGCGGATAACCGGTTGATCAATTTGGAGGCTGAAACCTGCTTGCGTTCAAAGCTGTAAACGACTTTATTGCCGTCCAATTCGATAATTTTGGCATCTTCCAGCAATGGGTTCGCATAATATTCGGTAAATTCCACGCTCAAGAGCCGGTGGCCGCCGAACTCCGCCAAAAGGGACGCCAGTTTCCCATCAAACAGGATCTTCCCATGATCGATGATCAAAACTCTTTCGCATAGTTTAGCGACGTCGGAAATATCATGGGTGGTCAGCAGGATGGTGGTCTTCTTTTCCTGATTGATGAACTGAATGAATTCACGGATCCTTTGCTTTGCGACCACATCCAGGCCGATGGTGGGTTCATCGAGAAAGACCAGGGTGGGGTTGTGCAGGAATGCTGCGCAAAGGTCTGCTCGCATCCGTTGGCCGAGTGAGAGCGACCGTACCGGCGTATTGATGAATTGATCGAGTTCGAGGATCTCGCGGAACATATTGTAATTGGTATGTGAAAACATCATCTTCGATCTCGTAGATGTGTTTGAGCAGGTCAAGGGAATCGGTCAGGGGAAGGTCCCACCAGAGGGTGGTGCGCTGGCCGAAGACCGCACCGATCTGGCGTACGTAATCCTTACGCTGTTTCCAGGGCAGGAACCCGTTGATATTGAGGTCACCGGAAGTCGGAACCAGCAACCCCGTCAGCATTTTGATCGTGGTGGATTTGCCAGCGCCATTCGGCCCTATATACCCGACCAGTTCTCCGGGTTGGATTTCAAAGCTGACACCATCCACGGCATGCACCAGGTCAAATTTCCGGTCAACCAGGTTGCGCAGCGCGCCAAGGTAACCTTTATGGTTTCGGTAAACTTTGAAGGTCTTGGATAGATCGTGGACTTGAATGATCGGTTTCATAATCAACTTCCAGAACTCTGATAGTTACGGATGCCAAAATGCCAGAACTTTAACGCGAGCCAGAACATCAATGCTGAAATTATGGGCGCCAGAAAATAAACGAAATGCGGCGCGTTGAGGGGGTCCGGTTTACCAAGGATGAAGATAGCGGGATAATAACTAAGGAAGATGGCCGGCACCACATACGTGAAGAGCAGGCGGATTGGGCGGGGGAAAATGTGCATGGGGTAGGACATGATCTCACTGCCGCCATAAGTGAAAATATTAAGAATTTCCAGACGTTCCAGGGTCCAGAAGGTCGTTGTCGCACCGATGATGAACAGACTGCCAAAAAAGAAAACCTGGCTGGCCATCAGGATCGGAATATAAGCAATCTTCAATGGCGTCCAATCAACCTGGATCTGGGTGAGGCTGAAAATGAAGATCGCCATCCCCTCAATGATCTTGCCCATTCGGCGCAGGACCAGCCGGGAGCCGAAGACCTGGAGGGTGATATTGACAGGGCGCAGCAGTAATTGATCAAACTGACCTTTCCTGATCATCGGTCCGAAGGCATCATAATCAAACCCGCTGAACAGCATGTCCATGGTGCCAAAACTTAACTCGGCGATACCCCAGACGAAGGCCACCTCACCCAGGGTCCATCCGCCGATGTTGTTGAAACGGGTGAAGGTGAGCGCCAGAGCGACAAAGAAGAACCCCATGACAATCACACCGCTGATCACTTCCAGGATGAAAGACACTGGATATTGCAGTTGAGAGCGGACCTGGATCCGGAGCAATCGGAAAAGTAATTTACCAGATCTCATCATCCCCCTTGGATGACCAGTTTCCGGACCCCACGGGAGAGGATCAGGTGATCGAGAAGGACCAGGATCAGGATCCAGGAGAATTGTATGAGCAGTCCGCGTAAAAGCGGCCAACCCTGGATGTTGTTGATGAAGATCTCAATCGGGATATAGACACTCGCGCCGAAAGGGGTCAGGCGGGAGAAGTTAGCCAGCCAATCCGGGAAGAGGTCCAGCGGCATAAAGAAACCCGAGAAAATCCAGCTTAACCCGAAGGCAAAGCGGCCAATTCCCAGTGCATTGGGAGACCAGAAGGCCGCCAGATTAACCATGAACCGCCAACCAAAACTGATCAACAGTGAAAAGACCAGTGAAAGGAGAAATGCTGTCCATTGTAATAAAGAGACCGGGAGAGAAATTTTATAGAAGATTGTGAAGATCAGGAAAAGCGGCAGGCTTCGGATAATGAAAGACCCCAACGCACGACCGATATCGATCCCCAGCCAGTATGTGAAAAAATTCATCGGACGGAGCAGATCTGCGCCAACCTGACCGTCGTTGATCGAGTGCATCACATCAAACCAGTGAAAGAAACTCAGGAATCCGATCAGGGTTTGGGTCAGGCCGGCAAAGGTGATGGCACCCTGGATGGATAAACCATTCACGACGCTTTTATCATTGAAGAGCGCGATCAACACGGCTGCGCGGAAGAAAGCGAACATTAAATTGGTCGCCAGCCCGGACAGGTTTGCTGCGCGGTAGGTCAACTGGCGCCGGAAGGATGTGCGGATCGTCGCAAAAAAAGCGGTCATAATGGTTTGCAGAGTGAATATAAACGTGAATTTTTGATTATATCATGGGGTTTGGGAGTGGGTATCTGGCAATTAGTGATCAGGTAATTAGATATTCAGTGATTGGGTATTAGATGATTAGTTTTTGGGAATTAAATCGTCTTTATTATTGATTTCTGATCCTGATTACTACCTGATTCCTAATACCTGATACCTGATACCTGAATAACCATTCACGATTTACTGTGCCTCATTCCCTGATAAAACAAAAAGGCTGCACTTTGACAAGCACAGCCTTATAAATTCACCTTAGATGATTGCACTTACACATCCAAATTGCGCACTTCCTTGGCGTGGGTCTGGATGAAGCGGCGGCGGGGTGGTACCTTTGACCCCATCAGCATGTCAAAAGTACGGTCGGCTTCAGCCGCATCTTCTATATTGACCTGCAGCAGGGTCCGGTTATCCGGGTTCATGGTGGTATCCCAGAGCTGCTCCGGATTCATTTCACCCAAACCCTTGTAACGCTGCAGGGAAAATTTTGCGCCGCTTGATATTATCTCTTTACTAACTCGTTCACGTTCATCTTCAGAATAAACATAGATTTTTTCTTTTCCGTGAGAGATCAAATATAACGGAGGCTGAGCGATGAACATGTGGCCTGATTCGATCAAAGATTGCATATACCGGAAGAAGAAGGTCAACAGCAGCGTACGGATATGAGAACCATCCACATCAGCATCGGTCATGATCACGATCCGGTGGTAACGCAATCCATCGAGCGAAAATGATTCGCCAATCCCGGTTCCCAAAGCTGAGATCAGGGATTTGACCTCATTATTATTGAGGATTTTATCCAAACGGGCGCGCTCCGTGTTGAGGATCTTGCCGCGCAGAGGGAGTATCGCCTGGAAGTGCCGATCACGGCCCTGCTTGGCGGAGCCGCCAGCTGAATTCACCCTCAACGATATAAAGTTCAGTCCGTTCGGGGTCCCGTTCGGAGCAGTCGGCTAATTTTCCGGGAAGTGTCAGACTTTCAAGGGCGGATTTGCGGATCACCAGGTCGCGTGCCTTACGGGCGGCATCCCGGGCACGAGAAGATGTGAGACATTTCTGGATAATTTTCTTAGCAGCGGCTGTGTTCTGATCCAGGAAAGTACCGAACCCATCCGCGACGACCTGCTGGACGTAGGTTTGGACCTCCGGATTCATCAATTTAACTTTGGTCTGGCTTTCAAATTGGGGATCGGGGTGCTTGATGCTGACGATCGCCGTCAACCCTTCTCTCGTATCCTCACCAGAGAAATTATTATCGGAATCCTTTAATAGACTTGCTTTGCGTGCAAAATCGTTGATGCATCGAGTGAGCGCTATCCGCATACCGGTTAAGTGGGTCCCGCCATCAATGGTATTGATGGTGTTTGCAAAGGCATATACCGATTCGGAATAAGCATCGGTATATTGTACGGCGACTTCCACGCCGATATCATCAATTTCCTTTTCAAAGAAGACAACATCGTGAAGTGTGTCGCGGTTACGGTTGAGATAACGCACGAATGAGGAAATCCCACCTTCAAAATAAAAGGTGATCTCTTTGCCATCGCGCTTATCCAATAGATGGATCGTTACTGCCCGGGTGACAAACGCCATCTCGCGGAATCGTTGTGACAGAGTTTCAAATTTATAAGTGAAATCCCCTTTGAAAAGGGTTTTGTCATATTTAAATGTCGTGGTTGTACCGGTCTGTGTATTGGGGGCTTTACCGATCATCTTGACCGGCGCTTGAGGAATTCCTTTTTCATAGCGCTGGAAATATTCTTTTCCATCGCGATAGACCCGCACTTCGCACCATTCAGAAAGCGCGTTCACAGCGGAAACGCCGACACCATGTAAACCACCGGAAACCTTATAGCTTGCACCGCCGAACTTACCGCCGGCGTGAAGTGTGGTCATGACAACTTCAAGGGCTGAAACCTTCTTTTCGGGATGGAGATCAACAGGTATACCGCGGCCGTTATCAATGACGGTCACACTTTCATCCTCATTGATGATAATGTCGATCAGATCACAGGAACCAGCCAGAGCTTCATCGATTGAGTTGTCAACGACCTCATAGATCAAGTGGTGCAATGCTTTGACGTCCGTGCCACCTACATACATGCCGGGCCGACGGCGGACTGCTTCCAGACCTTCGAGGACTTGAATATCATTTGCATTATAGGAAATCGGTTGTTTTGCCAAGCTTTAATTCTCCATTTACTGATTATTTTTAAACGGTGAAAGAACGTCCGCTTTCTGTTGGTTGTTTAAGATCGTCTGGGTGAATTTTGTTGCATCCATAAAATAATGAAATGAGGAGGCGATCACACCGGAAACGATGAAAGCATGTCCAAGGATACCGATCAACAGGAACCAACTATCCGCTGCCGGTGACCGCCAGAGAATATCCAGACCGCGGATCAATATGAAGGAAGCCAGGATGAACCAGGCTGTCCTGCCCATGGAGACTCGAACAACGCTGATGCTGGTCATCATAGCCGCGATCAGGTTCTGTTTATAGAGGTAGATACTATGCGGTGTAAAAATCAAAGGCATCAGGATCCACAGAATAATGACACCGACGGCAAAGATCACAAACTCCCCGAAGGCAGGGCTGATCAAAGTGACGACGGTGATCAGCAGCAGGACGGGGATGCTGATGATCAGCATAATGATCAACAGCATGATCGGCATCAGGATGATCTGCAGGAATGCTTTGAAAGAGTCCTTGATGGTCACTTTTTCATTTGAATGTAACACCTGTTGGGAGATGTTCTGGAAATAGACATTCCCAAAGAAGAACCCGACAACCAGAAAGAGGAACCAAAAAACCAGAACCTGCAGGCTGGAATTCAGATTGAAGACCAAAGGATAGCCCATTGGGTTGATGAAGGGCAGCTCGCCAACCATCAGACTTGGAACGCCTATAGGCAGCGTGCGTAACACATTGGCAAGATTGAAGTTGTTCAGGATGTCCTGCCAAAGTGTCTGGTAGGACTGTACTATTTCCGCGTATTCAGAACCATTCAATCCGGGAATGTTTGACAAACCCTGGATGAAAGGTCTGAAGACATCAACAATACGCCATGCTGGACCGAACCAAAGGAATAAATCCAGGATTACCGGCAATAAGATCAAATGCGGTTTACTGGCAATGGTATTAAATCCGGATAATAGCGCTTGAATAACTTTTGGTTTTTCAATCTTAATATCAGAACTTGTGTTCATACAATATTCAATTTTACCACATTCACCCCCATATGGCTATAAAAACCAAGGGATTTTAGGCGGTGGATCTTCATTCGCTTCATTTAATTAACCAATTTTGGTAATACCTACATAACTTTCAACCCGTAATAAATTAAAGTCCTCATGGTAAAATGATGCCATGCATTTTAGAAAGACTTTGCCGGACATTAATCGACTATCCATTGTCGCCGCAGCCATCATGCTGGCTTTTGCATTGACTCTGCTGGTGTCGTTTCCGGCACAACTGATCGCATTCAACTTCCTGGGAATCCTGTTGGAATTTTCCTTGGACTTCAGTACACTGACCATCCTCCTGACTGCCCTACTGGCTGCTGCCGGCATGGAATGGTTGATCCAATCGCACCCCGATTGGCCGAAGGAAACCAGACGCTGGGATTCAGTCCGTCATTGGATCCTGCCGATCCTGACCACGCTGGTGATCGGTGTGGCGCTTTATAACTTCAAAGGGGGTGTATTCTGGTGGGTGATTTTTAGCCTGGGCAGCTTTTTGTTATTGGCTGTTTTTATTGCTGAATATAACGTGGTTAATGTCAGCAGCGTCCGTCACCCAATGGCGGCCATTGGTCTGACCGGACTGTCCTTTGCCCTTTATCTCTTAATGGCTATTGCTATTTATTCTGCCAATCTGCGATTGTATTTGCGTATTCCGCTCCTGGCGGTAGGTGCAATGATGGTGATCAGCCGGTCCCTTTACCTGCGTTTGGGAGAATGGTATCCAATGTGGGCATTTGTAAACAGCTTGATCGTATCTGAGGTTGCAGTCGGTTTCCATTATTTACCCATTGCACCGATCCAATTTGGTTTGATATTGGTCGGAATTGCATATGGCCTGACAGGTGTTGTTTCAGGAATAAAAAATCCCGCCGGGGATGGGCTTTTTGGGCTGAACCGGTCGGGATGCTCGCAATTCTGATCGTTATTGGTGTTTTCTGGTACTAATTGGCTCCGACCAGTTCGTCATCCTTTTCATCTTCAAGCGTTTGATAATAGAGCGCTCGTAAGTTGCGTTTATGGAGTTCACTCGCCAACCCGCCAAGCAGTACACGGCTTTTCCCGCAGGTTTCTATCCCTATACTGTCGAGTATTTCCAAAGGATTCTTTCGGCGTTTGGCCGTCTTGACGGCTTTGCTGATCGCTTTCAAATAGGTGATGTTCTCTTTGGCTTTTTCATCGATCTCACCGCGTAGAATGATATCGCCGTGTCCCTGGATAATGTTCTCCAATCCGAGTTCGGTGAACATTTTGGTGGTTTCAATAAATTGGTCCAAATCGCCTTCCACAATAAAAGGGATCGGCATGAAAGCGTCGCCAGAGAAAAGGATCCGGTCTTCTTCAACGAGGACGGCGATCCCGTCACTGGAATGGCCGGGAGCGGGGAAGAGTTTTAGATGTTTCTTGCCGATCTTCATGTTGAAAGTGCCTTCACGGAAGGTGATACTGGGCGGGACGATCTTCAATTGTCTGTAGAGCGGATTTTCCTGACTGGCGACTTCAAGTGCGGAAGGTGTACGGTCCAGGAGCATTTGGCGACATAATTCATGTCCGATGACAGTCGCACCGGGGAAAAAGCAGTTCCCCCAACAATGATCGGCGTGATGGTGGGTGTTGATTACATATCGAACGGGAAGATTCAGTTTCCCTTCGATAAAATCACGCATTTCCAGGGTTTCCTGGGGCATCAAGGTGTCAATGATCACTGCCCATTGAGGGCCGGCGATTGCACCAGCGGAAACCTGAGCGTATGTTTCACTTTGGAACCAATAAACATTTTCTGATACGCGTTCGCGTTGCATAATTCCATCCTGAGTCAGAAATTAATTACAGCAAAGAATAGCACAAATCAATTTAAAAGTCAAAAATCTGAGTTTTTGATGGTGAAAATTACGACATGCGGGTTTTCATTAGGACGATGCTGACTACCCCCAATAAGACCAGTCCTCCGCCAGCACCAACCAGCAGGAAAACCCACCGGAAGGGTTCGTTTTCATTTCCCCCCTGGCCGCCCTGACCGTTTTCGCCTTCTCCAGAGTTATTTCCACCAGAACCAGGTGTACTTTCTTGTTGTTCACCGTTCCCATTCGGGTTGGGAGTTGAGGTCATGCCCTGACCTTCATCTCCACCTGGCGCAGGATAACCTTCGGTGCCAAAGGCGATTTGAGTTTCAATTGGGTAACCCCCAGGTGGATATCCTTCCCCCAATTCTTCGGAAGTAGGATTATAAGCCGGTTTGGTTGCACTGGTCCGGCTGGGCGTGGGAGTCGGACCGTAGGTCCGCACCTGCGTCGGGCCACCACGCGGGGTGGCTGTAGCCGGTCGGTAGTAGGATGTGGGTGAGCGGTAATAGTAGGGCGTGGCTGTGCGGGTGGGATAAGGCGTGCGGGTCAGGGTCGGCGTACGGGTTAGTGTGGAGGTAGGTGTGGCGGTGGACGTCAACACGCTGACCGGGCCATGGGTTTCAATCGAATCGCCCTGCTTGTTGATGACTTCCAGTTTGTAATAGTAGGTCTTGGTGTACTGGATATTATCATCGATGTAGTTATAGATACCACCAATATAAGTATCACCAATGGAAGTAATTAAAGGTGAGATACGGGCATAGGTGCCATTTTCAGTCTCGCTGCGGAGGATATGGAACCCGGCGACATTCCGTTCTGCGGTCGTGCTCCACTTGATTTTATTTTCAGTGATGTCAAATGACGCGGATAATTGCGATAAAGAGATCCCACCGAGGTCTGGAATTCCTGCAACAAAAGGCGTGAAATTCAGGTCATTGGATATCCCCGGTCTTCCCGAGGTGTCGATTGTGACCTGGATCTCATTGCCAGACATGTCACAGGATGTCAACTGACCGGTTTCGCCGGTTGTATCCCAATAATCGGTGATACCCGTTGCCGGGTCGTACCAAAAGAGTGGATACTTTGTGCTGTCACCGGAATTACAAAAGTTATTCGATTCGACGATGCTAAGGCATGTGCTGTTTAAATCATATTTCAATGAAAGCAGCAGGTTTGAGGGTGCAGCACCATCAGCCGTAAAGATGTCATAGTAGTTGGAGCAGGGTTGCACTGAATTACCGACATCATTATAAAACGGGATATTGCTGTTGGCACCCTGGCCGTGGTTAACGATGATTAAATCGTAATCGCTGCCCAATGAATGATAATATGCGACCTTACTATTGAATACATAGGTTTTTGTGCCTGTTACGGTACGGAGGATACCCTCCACCCCGTTTCCATCATTACTTAACAGGATTGCTGCACCGAGACGTTTACCTTCGGTTACTGCACAGTTAGCCGATGTACTGGCAACGGCAGAAATGCTGTCCCCCCAGAAGTTATGATCAGCCGTGCTGTTGTTATTACAGATGACCTGGTAAGTACCCGCATTACCTGTAATGTTGTTCGCAAAAATATCGACATTTCCAAGCCCGCTGGCATTTACGGCAGAATTGGCGTTATTCGAAATTTGATTGAAAATGATGGATACGGTTGCACCTGAACCGATCGAGTTGATGTCCACTGCATAGAGGCCATTGGAGAGCGTGTTGTGTTCGATCGTGACATCCGCATTGCTGTCGACAACGATCAAGGTCCGGGAAGGACTTGTGCAGGTGCCGTCTTTGATGGTGAGGTCCTGAATGGTCGCACCAGCGTTGACATTAAGCATTTCGTTTGAGCAAGAGCTGCCGGAATAGGTGATCGAAGAACCGTCCAAGCCTTGAACTGTGAGTGCTTTGTCGATCAGCACACTTTCGCTTTTAATGCTGTAATTCCCGAGAACAACGATATCCTGGCCGAGGTTTTGCGCCATTACCGCGTCGCGTAACGCGGTGCCAAGACCATCTGTGAGGTTGTCTCCGCTGTTGATGAAACAGGGCGAATGGCTGCCACAATCGGCAGCCGTCCCTGCAACGTAAACCGGATTAAGAAGGGAAGCAACGGATGAGATTGTGCTGGTGAAATCCGGGGACGTTTGGGACCAGCTTCCGACCGAATCCGCTTCAAAGATTTTTACCACGATCTGCCCGCCTGAGCTGGCGGATGAGGCAATATTAAGCGCGAAATCCAGGGCATCGTTTGATACACCAGACCCTAATTGTGCATAAGCGCCTGCGACCCAACTGTAGCTGCCGACATTATCGCTGCAGACCGAACCATTCTGGCCGCTGGTATATGCCGTGTTGGAGACCAGGCCCAGGTTCGATATCCAGCCCTCACTGAAATCCGCCCAGCCGGCAGAGGCATAGATACAGACCTGGGTGTTAGTGCCGCTGGTGTAAGCCGGGGAAACTGAAAAGCTCAATGAGAAGTTCAGCCGCTGTCCAGCAGCACATCCCCCGGAAGGACAGGAACTTGGAGAGGTCAGGACAAGCCCATCCGCTCGATCGTAGAACGACGAGACAGATGCCACAACTGTGGCAGCCAGTATTATCGCCAGTAGAGGACCGATCCAATGAATTCTTCGCATAAGTGTGTTTTCAGTTTGAAACTTGAAACCATTATACCATTCCGGCTAAAATTATTGAGAAAGCCTTGAGAGAAAATCAAAAAAATATACATCATTCATTGTTCTAATCGAGGTTTCAGGAGAATATATGATCATTAAATCACTTACCAGACCTATCAAAATATTCCGGATCCTCAGCTTACTGATGACCTACGCTCTGGGAGCAGGTCTGGCCCAATATGCCAAATCCATCCGCAGCTGGCCGGCCTTTATTGAAGGTGGTATTTTCATGCTGCTGGTTGTTTTAGCGCTTGATTATCTTGGTGCTCTCGGAAAATCTTTTGACCGGCGGTTCTGGCCTGAATCTGCCAATTATAGAGAAATCAAACAGTTGCGGTTAGCCCTGGGATTGGTTTCAGCGACCTTTCTGACTGTTGCGACGACATTATTCATTAGCTGGATGGTGAGTGGGGTCGTCTGGCAGGGTTTGTATTTCCTGCTGATCGCCATGATACTGACCGGTGGGCTGTATTATTTCTCTGAGATCAATGAGAAACTGCAGCCATACCAGGTTCTATTTGAGTCCTTGCTGGTAGTGGTCATCCCGCCGGCATTCGGTTATTTTATTCAATCCGATAACCTTCACAGCCTGTTGACCTTGGTCATTTTAGGCCTGGTACCCATCTACATGGCGTATGGTTTATTGGAGCATTTAATCCAATATGGACGGGAAGAGAAATATGAACAGAAGACGGTTGCCACAACCATCGGATGGGAAAAGACGATGGTGCTGCACAACGCGCTGATCCTGCTGGGTTATGTCCTGATGGCCTTGACAGCAGTGTTGGGGTTTCCCTGGCTTTTACTCTGGCCGGTATTTCTTACCCTGCCGATTGGGTTGATGGAAATCTGGCTGATGGAACGCGTACACAAGGGACGGAAACCGCTCTGGAGGATCATGCAATTCGCTACAGCTTCGGTCTTCCTGATCCCGGTTTACCTGTTGGGGTTTGCGTTCTGGACGCACTGAATTAAAAGTTGATTTTGGAACCTGGAAAATCTATACTTAATTGGTGAGATAAAAAAAGTATATCTTAGGAGATCTAAAAATGATACTTGAAGCAGGAACCAAAGCTCCCGAATTTGAATTGATGGACAATCAAGGAAAGGTTCATAAATTATCTGATTATCGCGGCCAAACGATTGTGGTTTATTTTTACCCCAAGGACAATACACCGGGATGTACAAAAGAAGCGTGCTCCTTCCGTGATTCCTATGCAGATTTCAGGAAGGCAGGCGTGGAAGTGATCGGGATCAGTCCGGATTCGGAACAGTCACATACAAAATTCATTGACAAATATGAACTTCCATTCACCTTGTTGTCAGACCCGGACCATAAAGTCAGCGAAGCTTATGGCGTCTGGGGAATTAAGAAGAATTACGGCCGGGAATATGAGGGGATTTATCGGACGACCTTCATCATCGGACCAGAAGGTAATATCAAGAAAGTCTTTAAAAATGTGAAACCTTCCGAACACAGCCTGGAAGTCTTGGCAGCCATCAAGGAAGAGTAGAATTTAATCAGAAAATTAAACAGAAACTCCCGGGATTGCCTATCTCTCGGGAGTTTGGTTTTAAATTTAATGTTTATTTGAAAGGATCACATCACCCTCAGGATCACATTACCTTCAGACCATAGGTCTTCAAGCCGGTAAAAATCCCTTTGTTCGGGGGAGAAAAGGTGAACCACAACATCTCCATAATCCAATAATATCCATCCGGCATCAGCCTGACCTTCCGGCTGAGCTGTTTTATTGAATTCGGTTTTGACTTCTCGAACGACAGCCTGGGCCAGACTCTGTAACATCCGATTGCTGGTGCCATTAACCAAGACAAAATAATCCGTAAAAGATGCAATATCTTTTATATCGAGGACAACGATATCCTCGCCTTTTTTTTCTTCAAGGAAATTTGCGATTTCTCTCGCCAGTTTGATTGCTTCCAGAAGTCACCTCACAAGAATATGGATGGATAATTTAAATTAATTATACTTCACTCAATAGCGCTGAAAAAAGGGTGGTATAAATCGGTCCTTGGGGCGTTAGCTTGCTTTGAATGAGATTGATCGATTCAACTTTGAGTGTACCCAATGAGTCAACTTTAAATTGAGAGAGGATTTTCCCAATTCGATGGGCAGTCTCCCGATCCGTCCGCTGGCGGACGCGGGCGAGCGTCAGATGGGGAGAAAGAGGATTTTTATCCTTCTCAAAACCGGCTTTATTCAGCGCTTCGTCTAACTGCTTGTGATAGGTGATTAGCGGTCCACTCCCCTGAATGCCTAGCCAGATGGTTCTTGGCTGCCGATCGTGAGGGTACATACCCAACTTTTCGACGGATAACTCAAAGGATGCCAAAGGTTTGACGGATTGCTGCAGGATCGTTTTGATTTGTTCAATCTTTTCCTCGGGTGTTTCGCCAAGAAATTTGACCGTTAAATGCAGGTCTTTCGGATCGACCCATTTCAAAGAATCCTGAGGGACTTGCGATTGAAAATAACCGGAAACGCTGCTGATTTTCCGAATCAGTTCGGGTGGAATTGGAACTGCAATGAATAGTCTTGGCATTAATGCTTTCCATATTGTGGAACCAGGTTTAGATATAGATTACCATAACTTCATATTTTTGATTTTGGAAAAAGTACGATACACTGGTGTTTCGAATTTAACATTGACATTCTTTGCAATGCTTCTGAATTATGGTATAAGTAATTTACCCTGCTGTGTTCGTGATGCAGCATACCAGTTTTGGGCCAACACCCTTTTAAAACGTCTGACCTCCATTCAGTAACGCGATAGACTTAAGTCAAGGCGGAGCTGGTGGGTACGACAAACCTGCTTTTGCAGGTTCAAAACTCAGCGGCACACGGCACGGCGGGGTCGTTTATTGGATCCCCCCTAAAATGCAGATCCAGATCACGCTAATAACGTCCTGATGAAGGGTGTGATTCTTATATAAAAATCGAGGACAACTCCTGGTGTAACTAAGAATTGTCCGACACTTTTCTTACCCGCTTAGGGGAACCAAGGTGGTCACAGTTTCCTCGTTTTTTACCCAGCCTTCCCGATTTCGGGGAGGCTTTTTTTACGAATATTCACCAAATCGATGTATTTGGCCTTCACTTTAATGAAGTAAGTTATAATTTCCTGAGTAAATTTCTGGTCTGATAGACGATAAATTCCCAAAATGATCAGCGAGTATGAAGATGATGAGACGAAGATCGTTACTGATAATAATTTTTCTATTAATTCTTTTCCTCTCTGCCTGTTCGATTCCATTTTTAACTGCAGATCAATTACCGTGGGTTGGAGATATGCCGGTTCTTTTCCACGAAGATTTTTCCGGCGAAGATGTTGGCTGGACCATTCGGGATGATTCTCTCAGTTTTGCAGGAATTGATCAAAGCGGTTTCAGGTTATGGACGCTGGTTCCGGATTTTCAATTCTGGAGTGTCCCCGGGCTGAATTTCAAAGATACTCTGGTGCATGTGCGAGCCCGTAAATTGGCCGGTCCGGATAACAACTTTTTCGGTCTGATCTGCCGTTACCAGGATGAAGAAAACTTCTATGCTTTGGTGATCGGTTCAGATGGATACTATGGCATTTTCAAGCGAGTGGACGGGGAACAATCTTTGATCGACCAGGCCCATATGGATTTCAGTAGTGCCATCCGGCAAGGTGAGGATGAGAATGTGATCCAGGCCGTTTGTCAGGCGGATCATTTGGCGCTGTTCGTCAATGACACCCGCCTTATCCAGGTTCAGGATCCAACCTTTTCCAATGGGGATGTCGGGATGATCGTTGGCAACTTTTCCGAACCGGGAGTTGATATTTTATTTGATGATTTTATTGTTGTGAAACCTTAGGATCCATGAAGATCTTTTTTGATGTTATTGGCTGCAGACTGAACCAAAGTGAAGTCGAGAGTTTCGCAAATACTTTCCGAGCATTAGGACATCAAATCGTCGCCGATCCGGCTGAAGCCGACCTGGCGATTGTCAATACATGTGCGGTCACGGTCAAAGCTGCGGCTGACTCGCGCAAGCAGCTCCGGCATGCCGCGCGGGCAGGCGCTGGACGGGTGATCGCAACAGGCTGCTGGGCAACTATCCATCCGGAAGCCGCTTTGGAACTGCCGGGGGTAAGCGATGTTTTTACCAACAATCAAAAAGACGAGCTTGTTGCAAGTGTGCTTTCAATCTCTCAGGGTGATCTTGCTAAACTGACCCTGGTCCGTGAACCACTCCCGGGCGATAGGGGGAGGACCAGGGCATTTATCAAAGTCCAGGACGGTTGTGATAATTACTGTACTTATTGCCTGACACGGCTGGCACGCGGGAAATCCCGCTCGAGGTCAGTTAAAGACATTCAACGCGATATTCAAGCTGCATTAAATGGTGGGGCTAAGGAAATGGTCTTAACAGGTGTACAGTTGGGAGCCTGGGGACGTGACCTTGACGAACCTGAATCGCTGACTTTCCTGTTGCACCAGGTGCTGAAGGTAAGTGATATTCAACGCATTCGTCTTTCCTCCATTGAACCCTGGGACCTTGATCCGGAGATGTTTGCGTTGTGGGACGATGAGCGGATGTGCCGGCATCTGCACATTCCACTCCAATCGGGCAGCGACCGGATCCTGAAGTCGATGGGCCGCCCGATCACAACGGACGAATACGCGGAATTGGTTGGCCGGATCCGCAGTGTCATTCCTGATATCGCATTGACTACGGATGTGATTGCAGGATTTCCGGGTGAAACCGAGCAGGATTTTGAGTGCACAAAAACGTTCATTCGAAAAGTCGGTTTTGCAGGTGGCCATGTATTCACTTATTCTCCCAGGCCAGCTACGGCAGCCTTTAAAATGAAAGAGCAGGTGCCTTCAAAGGGAGCCAAATCCCGGAATGCAGCACTTCGCACAATTTTCTTTGAGCTTGGCGAAGCTTATCGAAGGCAGTTTATTGATCAAGAATCAAGGGTGTTGTGGGAATCCAGCGAACTGTTGAACGATGGATATTGGCAGTTATCCGGCCTGACCGATAATTATATTCGGGTTTATTCCACTGCAAATAAAGATCTTTGGAACCAGGTATCCCTGGTGAAACTATCAGACTTTCATCCGCACAGGGAAGCCATGGTCGGAGTGTTGTCCGGATCTGATTTTCTCGATCCTCCAGTATCTTGACGTTTCTATTTGTTCTGATAAAATCAATACGGTTTGGGACTGGCACCAATTGACCGTTTGACCGTAAAAAGGCCATACGGTATAATTGTTGGCTAGTCTTAATGCGCGAGTATTTAGACAGATGTAAATTTGAGAGAGAAAGGACTCATTAATAATGCCAAAACGAACGTATCAACCCAAGAAGCGGCGACGCGTCCGGGTGCATGGTTTTCGAGCACGCATGAAGACTAAAGGTGGTCGAGAAGTTTTGAAACGACGACGGGCCAGGGGCCGGCATGAACTGGCGAAAACGGCCAATAACCACGTCAAGAAGACCCGCTGGTAGTCATTACCAGGGCATGTTAAATCCTGCGATTTTTAAGTGCCTTGCTGAACAGGAAGTCGGGTGAAACGGAATTTGCGATTAACCCGAAGTGAAGATATCAACCGGGTGCGGAAAAAAGGTACTTCTTTTGCCCACCCTTCCATTGTTTTAGGTTTTATACCGAACCAATTAGAAAGCAACAGAACAGCAGTGATCGCAGGACGGTCAGTGGGGGGGGCCGTCCAGCGTAATTTAGCTAAAAGACGCATCCGATCCGCTTTTCAAGGTTTAATGCCGGAAATCAAACAGGGTTTTGATCTTGTATTGATTGCAAGAAAACCAATTTTGGATCTTCAATATGAATTGCTGCTCGGTTCACTCAGATCACTTCTTGATCGGGCTGGGCTGATGAAAGATGATGTCAGTTGACTGAACTTATGGATCAACACATACATTCAAATCTCGACCCAAAATTGAAGGACCTTCCGGTCCGATGGAACACGCTTCCTCGCTGGATTTTACTTGCTCTGATTCGCTTATACCAAAGAATCGTCTCGCCGGTTTTGCCCGCTGATACCTGCCGTTTTTATCCAACCTGTTCCCACTATGGATATCAGGCTGTATTTAAATATGGCGCCCTCAAAGGAGGGTGGATGGCCATCAAGCGGGTCACACGTTGTAATCCATTTAATCCGGGCGGATATGACCCGGTTCCATGATCTTTCTTGAGAAGAGAAAAGAATGAAGAAATCCAAAATTTTGTTACTAACAACATTTCTCGGGCTGACTCTATTGATGAGCGCCTGTGTCCCCGGCCCTCGGGTGACCGGTTCTCCCGGTCTCGCCATCGCCGAAGACGCAGTCTATGTCGCATACGGCAGTTTTGTTTTCAGCCTGGATGCTACCAGCGGCGCAGTCAATTGGGGTTTTCCCGATAAGGCCAGCAACAAGGTGATCTTTTATGCACCACCACTGGTTACTGAAAATTCCGTTTATGTCGGCGATCTTGCGAATGATTTCCATAAACTGAACCGGGCAACCGGTCAGGAGGAATGGGTATTTACCGGAGCAAAAGGGTTTTACCTTGGCCAGGCAGCCGAGATGAGCGGTGTGGTTTATGCACCGAACAACGACGGATCACTCTATGCCATCGACGAAAATGGCGGCCTCCTTTGGTCCTTTGCCACCGGGCACTACCTCTGGTCCCAACCGCAGGTTACCGATGGGCGGATCTACATCGGTTCGATGGATCATTTCGTCTATGCGATCAGCACCAGTGGGACTGAACTCTGGTCAACCGAACTCTCCGGTGCAGTGACCGGCGCGCCGTTGTTGAACGAAGATGGCAGCATCCTTTACGCCGGATCGCTTGGAAAACAATTGTATGCGCTCGATACCAGGACCGGAGACCCGATCTGGACATTTGATGCGGAACAGAGCGTCTGGGGAACGTTCCTCCTGGTGGATGGCAACATCCTGTTTTCTGATGACAGCGGTACGATCTATGCCCTTGATGCGAAAACCGGGACACCGGTTTGGCAGACTGAATATGCCGGAAATATCGTTGGCGGGTTGACTTCCATTGGCGATGGTTTTGTGATTGCCACGAAAGAAGGCGTTGTAAAAGCCTACGATTTTGCAGGCAATCCGAAATGGGAATCCTCGTTGGATGGTGAAATCTACCAGGCACCGGTAGCCGGCAGTGACTTCCTGATCGCTGGAACGGTTAAGGGCGATAACCTTGTCTATGGTTTCAACCTGACAGGCGTTCAACTTTGGTCCACGACCCCTGAAAAGTAGAGGAAAAACGCCATGTGGGATACGATTGTTATTCAACCTTTTGTAAATGTACTCTTATTAATTAACTCGCTGGTCCATAACTTTGGCATTTCGATCATCCTGTTTACGATCCTGATCCGCTTGCTGACCCACCCTTTGACTGTACAGCAATTCAAAGCGACAAGGGCCATGCAATCCCTGCAGGAAGACCCGCGCTATCTCAAGATGCAGGAGAAATATAAGAACGATAAGGATAAAATGGCGCAGGAGCAGATGAAGCTCTACAAGGAACTTGGGATCAACCCATTGGGTTCCTGTCTGCCGACCTTGATCCAGCTCCCGATCATTCTGGGGCTTTATCAGAGTGTGACCCGGGCGATGGCTGCTTCACCTTTGGAACTTTTCAATCTGCAGCAGTTCATTTATCCGAAGCTGGTCAACGCTGCCAAACTGCTCCCATTGGAAAACAAGTTCCTTTGGATGGACCTTGGACAGCCGGAAAGGGTGACGATGTTTGGGCTTTCCATCCCCTTGCTGGCGATCCTGGTAGTTGCAACCACCTACCTCCAGTCCAAACTGCTCCAACCTCCGACCCAGGCAAACGACCAGGGCGCAATGATCAGCAAGTCGATGAATATCTATATGCCCATCCTGATGGGTTTCATGGCTTATTCTTTGGCTTCCGGTCTGGCAATTTACTTCCTGACCAGTAATGTGTTCGGTATTTTCCAATACGCTATATTGGGTCGGGCTAACTGGTCGAATATCCTTCCCTTCCTGAAGAAAAAGGAAGACGAAAAGAATCCGGCCAAACCCAAAGCGACGGTCATTGATGCAGAGTCGGAAGATGTCCCTGAGCCAGTGAAGCAGTCCAAACCGGCTCCCAAATCTTCCGGTAAGTCGAACGCCATGTCGAAGAAAAAACGGCCGCCGATGAAGAAGAGAAAATAATCACTGCACTTATTCGCACCAGTTCAAAGATGTGAGGGATTTATGGCAGAAGAAAGAACGAAACTGGAAGTCATCGCACCTTCCGTTGAAGAGGCGATCGAGAAAGGTCTGCAGGACCTCGGCTTGACTGAAGATGATGTTGATGTCGAAATCCTGGATGAAGGCAAGAAAGGGTTCCTTGGTCTCAGCACTCGCCAGGCACGGGTGGCGTTGATGATCAAGAACCGCAATGCTGAACCGGCAGTAAAGAAGGTCGAAGCTGCAAAGGAACGAATTGCCGATGTGCCTGCGGCAGAAGTCAAGGAAGAGGTTGATGCAGGTGATCAACCGGAAGAGGTCGAGATTGCCCGTGAGACGATCAATATCATCCTTGAAAAGATGCGGGTCAATGCTGATGTGAGTGTCCGCTTAGGTGTTGGTGATGAGAACCGGGTTCAACCGGTCTTGATCGATATTGAAGGTAACGATCTCAGCTTCCTGATCGGCCGCAAAGCCGAGACGATCAATGCCCTGCAGTATATCACCAGCCTGATCGTTGACCGCGAATGCGGGCGCTGGGTGCCGCTGCAGATCGATGTGCAGCACTACCGTCAACGCCGTGAAGACGAACTGCGAAAACTTGCCCGTCGGATCGCCGAGCAGGTTACAAGCACCGGTCGCAAACAGGTTCTTGAGCCGATGCCGCCCAATGAACGTCGGATCATCCACATTGAACTCCGGGAAAGCCCGGATGTGGAGACGGAAAGCACCGGAGAAGAACCACGACGCAAGGTGACTGTCCGACCCAAAGCCTGATCGGAAAAACCTTGATTTAGAAGCCCGCAAGGAACCCTGACGAATTAAACCTCGTCGTGGTGCCTTGCGGTTTTTTGCTCTCGGGTAGAATTAAACCGGAGGAAATTATGCGTGCAGTTGATATTATCGTAAAGAAACGAGATGGATTTGCGCTGAGCAAGGCGGAAATCGAATTCTTTATCAACGGTTACACCAGGGGCGATATCCCGGATTACCAGGCTTCCGCCTGGGCGATGGCCGTCCTATTGGAAGGGATGACGGCCGAGGAGACGACAAACCTCACTTTGGCAATGGCTGCCACCGGGGATACACTCGACCTTTCATCCGTGGTGGATATTGCCGTGGATAAGCACTCGTCAGGTGGGGTTGGGGATAAGACCTCTATTGCAGTCGTGCCGATGGTGCGTGCCTGCGGACTGCCGGTGGGGAAAATGTCGGGCCGTGGATTAGGATTCAGCGGTGGGACACTCGATAAACTTGAATCGATCCCGGGTTTCCGCACCGATCTGACCAAGGACGAATTCCTGGCTCAGCTAAAATCATTAGGTGAAGTCCTGACCGGGCAGAGCGTTGACCTGGCTCCAGCGGACGGGAAGCTGTATGCGCTGCGCGATGTGACCGGGACGGTCCAATCCATCCCGCTGATCGCATCCTCGATCATGAGCAAGAAGATCGCAGCCGGTGCCCAGGCGATCGTACTGGATGTAAAGACCGGTAACGGTGCCTTCATGCAAACCCTTGAGGATGCCCGCAGGTTGGCAACTTTAATGGTCTCGATCGGAGAATTGAGCGGCAGGAATGTTGCTGCACTGCTATCCGACATGAACCAGCCTTTGGGTGTCGAAGTTGGCAATGCACTGGAAATGAAGGAAGCCATCCTGACTCTGCGCGGAGAAGGACCGGAAGATTTCGTCCAGCATTGTCTGGAAGTCGCCAGCGAGATGCTGCTGTTAGGGAAACGAGCTGAAACCAAGCTGCAGGCGCGCCTGATGGCTGAAGATGCCATTGCCTCCGGTTCCGGCCTGGAATATTTGCGTAAACTCGTTGAAGCGCAAGGCGGTGATGTCAGTTATGTCGATCATCCTGAAAAATTGCCCGAAGCGCCATTTAAGATGACAGTGGAAGCGCTGCAGTCTGGAAATATTGCTGAAGTGAACGCCCGGACGGTGGGTGAGACGGCTGTTATTCTCGGTGCAGGACGCGAGCAGAAAGGCGATCCCATTGACCCGGCGGTCGGGATCTCCGTTCTGGTCAAGGTTGGCCAGGTCGTCAAAGCGGGCCAGCCCGTGTTCATCATTCATGCCAGAAATAAGGACGAAGCTGAAGAGGCAAAGAAGACTTTGCAGCAATCGGTGAAGATTGTTGAGGAACCTGTTGAACCTTTGCCGTTGTTTTACGGTCTGATCGATTGAAACTTAACGAGTAAACAGGTTATAATCGTTGTCAATCGAACCATTTCATAAAGAACTTTATAATCAACTCATCACACCTTCCATTCTCAATTAGTTGAGATTCTCACCGTTCAGAGAAATTGAATCGTTTTTCATACGGAAAGCGAGGCGAGTATGTTGAAGAAGAGTTATCATAAAGGCGGCGATAAATGCCGGGTCTGGTTCTACTTGCCGGCTGATGTCAAGGCTGAGACCGCTTTTCTGGTTGGTGATTTCAACGGGTGGAATCAAAATGCTGACCCCATGAAGCAGAAAAAAGATGGCACTTTTTACACATCCCTCACACTAGATGCCGGCAACGCTTATGAATACCGATATTTTCTGGATGGTGAGCGGTGGGAAAATGATTGGGAAGCGGATTATTACGCGCCGAATGACCTGGGGACGGAAAATTCCGTTGTTCAGGTTTGACTGGAAATTCTGAGAAGAAAATAGAACCCCTGTTGCGATAAAGGGGTTCTATTTTATAATTCAGGCATGATATCGTCAGGAGGCAACATGGCTGGTCAAGCCGTTTATAAAGAATTAGCACAAAAACTTGATTCTTTTCCCCAGGGATTCCCGCCGACCGAAAATGGTAGAGAGTTGGATCTTTTAGCTTCTCTTTTTACACCGGAAGAAGCGGGTTTTGCATCGCATTTAGCTCTGGAACCCCAGCCCTTGAGCGATGCCGTTGAGAAAGCCGGGATCTCCCTTGCCGAGGGACGGGAATTGATAAAAAGCATGGGGAATAAGGGATTGATCCGGATCGGCAGGGGTGAAAGTGGGATTGAGGTTGCCCTCCTTCCTTTTGTGGTCGGGTTTTTTGAAAACCAGGTCTATCGGATGGATGAAACATTTGCCCAATTATATGAAGCCTATTACAAGGAAGCTTTTTCATCTTTGTTATCCGTTGAACCGCAGTTCCACCGCGTCATACCGGTGAATGCTTCCATAAAATCTGATGTCGAGATCCTGCCTGAGGATGATGTTGTTAAATTGATCACCGGTAAAAAGGCCTGGGCGGTCCTGGACTGTGTCTGCCGGACAGAACAGGCGCTGATGGGTAACGCCTGTGGTCATCCGATCAAAGTATGCCTGGCGCTCAGTGATACCCCCGGCGCTTTTGACGAACAGACCGAACTGGAAGCGCTGGACATGGATGGTGCCCTGGCTGTCCTGGAAAAAGCAGCCGAAGCCGGGTTGGTCCATACCGTCTCAAATAATAAAGAAGATCTTTATTATGTTTGTAATTGCTGCACCTGTGGTTGTTCGTTATTGCGCGGGATCGCCGAAGCGAATATCGCTAACGTAGTTGCCCGTTCAGCATATTATGCCGTGGTTGATACTGAACTCTGTACCGGCTGTGGGGAGTGTTTGAACCTTTGCCAATTCCAGGCGATATCCATAAACGATCATTCCATTGTGAATGCTGTCAAGTGCGCCGGCTGCGGCGTCTGTGCACACGGTTGTCCGGAAGGCGCGATTTCATTGGTTCTGCGGGAACATGACGATTTGCCACTGACCCCGAAGACGCAGCAATCCTGGCTGACGGAAAGAGCGAAGGCACGCGGCTTGTCATAACGAATCCTGGTATAAGCTCGAGGAGCGGGTTTTTATAGAAAAAAGAAATACTCATACCTCGGGTTATCTCAGTAAAGACGATATCACTAAATTCCTGCAGACCCATTTGAACGTGTTGGACCTGCGACGTCAACGGGCCCTGATCCTGATTGAATGACAGGATCGGGAAACTGAAGGGATTCTGGATCTGTTGAATGCCGGTAAAGATCTCAATCGAGTACAATAAAAATAAAAGACAAATTTAGAGGAATTGAGGCATGGTGAAAGCGAAATTTGGTGTGGTCGGCATGGGCGTCATGGGCAGCAATTTGGCCCTCAATATCGAACGGCATGGCTTTCCCGTTGCAGTTTATAACCGGACGGAGTCGAAAACGCAGGAATTTCTTGCAGGCCCGGCAAAAGGAACGGGGATCGTTGGGACCTACTCTTATGAAGAATTCACCATGGCACTGGAAACACCACGCAGGATCATGTTGATGGTCAAGGCGGGACGGGCAGTTGATGCTGTGATCGCGGACCTAAAACCATTTTTGGAACAGGGTGATATCCTGATCGATGGCGGGAATTCCTTTTTTGAGGATACAGCCCGGCGTGATGAAGCGTTGGATGAAGAAGGTTTCCTGTATTTAGGCGTTGGTGTTTCCGGCGGTGAGGAAGGCGCATTGTGGGGGCCGAGTATTATGCCGGGTGGTGATGAAGAAGCCTGGGCTGAAGTTAAGGCGATCTTTGAGGCTGCTGCCGCCAAGGCAAAAGACGGTGAGCCTTGCGTGGCTTACCTCGGACCGAAAGGCGCGGGACATTATGTCAAGATGGTGCATAATGGCATTGAATACGGTGATATGCAGTTGATCGCTGAGGTCTATGACCTGCTGCATCGGGGTGTTGGCCTTTCTGAAGCCGAATTAGGAGACATCTTTAATGAATGGAATTATGGTGAACTATCTTCTTATTTGATAGAAATAACCAGTAAGATCCTGAAAGAATTGGACCCGGAGACCGGGCTGCCTTTGGTCGACGTGATCCTGGATGAAGCCGAACAAAAAGGTACCGGCCGCTGGACCAGCCAGAACGCGATGGATTTGGGCGTACCAATCCACACGATCAATGCGGCGGTTTCAAGCCGGATCATTTCAGGAATGAAGGCCGAACGTGAGGAGGCCAGTGAATGGCTGACAGGCCCGGAGCCTGTTTTCAAGGGAGACCGGCAGCAATTGATCGCTGCTGTAAGAGAAGCGCTTTACGCCAGCAAGATCATTTCCTACGCACAGGGGTTCCACCTGCTTCAGGTGGCATCTAAGGATTATGGTTTCGGATATGATCTGAAAACCATTGCCAAGATCTGGCGAGAGGGATGTATCATCCGGGCTGCATTGCTGGATGACATCATGAAAGCGTATGAACAGAAAAAGGATTTGAACAACCTGTTGCTGGATGACCATTTCCAGAAAGCCGTGGTGATGCGGCAAGGTGCGATGCGGCATGTGATCTCAACGGCGGTTGGGTTGGGAATCCCGGTCTACGCGATGAGTGCGTCCCTGGCATATTTTGACGCCTTCCGAACCGCACGCCTGCCCGCCAACCTGACCCAGGCCCAGCGTGATTTCTTCGGCGCACATACCTACCGGCGGATCGATAAAGATGGCAGTTTCCATACAGATTGGGAGTAATTATAAAATAACTGAAAATCTTCGCATAGATTTTTGATGAGCCGCCTTTTCGGAGACACCTGAAGGATGCAGCGGCGGCTTTCATAAAACAAAAAAACAAGGGATGGATTTACTCCATCCCTTGTTTTTGTTATCTTGATTTACAAATAGAAATCGACCTGTTTGCCTTCACTGTAATCCAAAGCAGAATGGATGATCTCGTTATAGGTGGGGTGGGCGTGGATGATCTTTGCCACATCGTCGATATCCGTCTTGAGCGCGATCATGTTTGCCACTTCCTGCTGGATCTCAGAGACCATATAACCGATCGCCTGGGCGGCGACCAATTTCCTTTCCCTGATCCAAAGCTTGATGAACCCATCGGTGTGCTCTTCAATATTTGCCCGCAGGTTGATGTCGAATGGCACTTCAACCACCTGTACGTTGCTCAGGTCTTCCGGGACGGTCCCGATGGAGAAGATCTCAGGCAGGCTGTAGACAATGGCCGGTACGACGCTGTAATCCATCAGGCGGGGGCTGCCGCTTTTGCGCATGATATTCTCGGCGCAGATCACACCCTGTTGAATCCCACAATGGGCGAGGATCGATTTGCCGGTGGCATCCCCAACAGACCAGACACCCGGTACCGAAGTTTGCAGAGTATCGTCCACATCAATCCCCTTGCGTGAATAGGACAACCCAAGCCGGTCGTAGAGTTCTTCCTGGAGGACGGCTGTTCGGCCGATAGCAATCAGGTTCAACTGGGATCGCACTTCAACCGTCTCACCGTTGTCCTGGTTGATAGCCTTGAGTACGCCATCTTTCAGCTCGGTGACCTTGTGATTGGTGAGGATGTGCACGCCGCGTTCTCCCATGATGCGGGTGATCTCTGTTGAAATATCCTCATCCATCATCGCCAGGACTCTTGGTAATAGTTCCACTACGGTGACTTTGCTGCCCAGGTTGGAAAAGATCGTGGCGAATTCCATCCCGATCACACCTCCGCCGACGATGGTCAGGCTTTCCGGTAAATCACGAATGGTGATCAGTGCATGACTGCTGACAACGGTCGGGTCGCTCTCATCAATGAACCTCGGGATCAGTGGTTTGGAACCCGTTGCCAAAACAACATTATCCGTTTGAAGGGTGTCTTCATCACCCGTATATTCCATTTCATAGGTCTCATCATTCAACTTGCCATAGCGGACTTTGATCGTGCTGGGTGAAAGCACTTCTGCTTCCCCGTGAAAGATATCAACGTCGAAATGCTCAAGCAGGTCGGTAATGAACTCGCGGGTTTGCAGGACAACTTTGTCCCGTCTCTGAGCGACTTTGGGGAAGTCGATTTGGAAATCATCAACGAGAACGCCGTAACGGTCACTGGTTTCAACTTCTCGTGCGACCTTGGCGGATTCAATCATAGCCTTGCTGGGCGTACAACCCCAGTTAGTGCAAATCCCACCGATGAAATCCCGCTCAACAACAGCCACTTTCCCACCCAGTTCAGCAATTCTTACTGCACAAGACTGTCCGGCAGGTCCAGCGCCAACAATGACTGCATCATATTTTTTCATTTCAAACTTCTTTCTTCAATCATGATTGTGTAATTCTTCACAATATTAAGATAATTTTACTCCAATTAGGAAGATGAAATCAAGTTCTTGACTCACTATCAACTGATTTGGGGGATAATTTAAAAGATACGGAATTAACATAAAATTCACAATGCGTTAATTGCGGGTTGGGATGTTGTTAAATCCTTTCTGATAAGATTCATGCTGTCGGACAATTCTTTAGTTCATTCTCGTAAAGGAGAAAAAATGCGTCGTAACTTGTTCATTCTTACCATCCTCATTGTGGTGAGTGCCCTGGCTTTCACGGCCTGCACACCCGACCTCAGTGTGGAAACAGAACAATCCACTGCTACTGAAGCGGCGATGGATTCTGGAAACGGCCTATCCGGTCAGCTCCAGTTAGCGGGTTCCACCACCGTCCAGCCTCTGGCAGAGGTGCTTGCTGAAGCCTTCATGGCCATGCATCCGGACGTCACAATCGAGGTCCAGGGCGGCGGATCAAGCGTCGGAGTAACTTCCGCCGGAGAGGGCACAGTCGACATCGGGACGGCTTCTCGGAATGTGAAGGATTCTGAGTTTACTGAATTCCCGGACCTGCAGGTCATCACCATTGCCTTTGACGGCATTGCGATCGTGACCAATCCCGACCTTTCATTGCCTTCACTGTCAATTGACCAGGTCAAAGCGATCTTCGCGGGCGAAATCACCAATTATTCTGAAGTTGGCGGCCCAGATGCGGAGATCGTTGTTGTTTCCCGTGAAGAAGGTTCCGGTACCCGGGCAGCCTTCGAAGAACTGGTCCTGGCTGCCGGCGATTCTGAAGCTGTGATCACCGAAAATGCACTACTGCAGCAATCGAACGGCCAGGTTCGCACCACCGTCTCTACAACCCCCGATGCCATCGGTTACCTTTCCTTTGGCTTCCTCGATGCCAGCATCAACACTGTGGCAATCGATAGCGTCGACCCGACTGTGGCAAACGTCAAGAACGGATCCTACCCGATCTTCCGCCCGTTGAACATGCTCACCAAAGGTGCTCCCAATGCACTGGCCCAGGCTTTCCTTGATTTCATCCTGGGTGCTGATGGACAGGCTATTGTTGCTGAAGATTACATCACCGTGACCGAAGAAGTGAGCATGGATGGTCTTTCCGGTCAATTGCAGCTCGCCGGTTCCACCACCGTTCAGCCCCTGGCTGAAGTCCTGGCAGAGGCCTTCATGGCCATACATCCAGATGTCACAATCGAGGTCCAGGGCGGCGGTTCCAGCGTTGGTGTGACCTCCGCGGGCGAAGGTACTGTCGACATCGGCGATGCCTCTCGCAATATCAAGGATTCCGAATTTGAAACCTTCCCGGACCTTCAGGTCTTCACAATTGCCTATGATGGTATTGCCATCGTGACCAATCCCGACCTGACGCTGCCATCTCTAACCATACAGCAGATCAGGGATATCTTCGCCGGTGCGATCACCAATTACTCTGAAGTTGGTGGCCCTGATGCCGAGATCATTGTTATCTCCCGCGAGGAGGGTTCAGGGACAAGGGCTGCTTTTGAGGAATTGGTTATGACCTCCCTTGAAGATGAATATGTGATTACTGAAAACGCCCTGCTGCAGCAATCCAACGGCCAGGTACGAACCACCGTATCAACAACACCGGATGCCATCGGTTACCTATCTTTTGGTTTCCTCGATGCCAGCGTCAACACTGTGGCAATTGACGGTGTTGAGCCAAAGATTGAAAACGTTAAGAACGGTTCCTATTCAATCTTCCGTCCGTTGAACATGCTCACCAACGGCGCTCCCAACGAACTGGCCCAGGCTTTCCTTGACTTCGTTCTGAGTGATTTGGGTCAGGAAATCGTTGCTGAAGATTACATCACTGTAAAATAACAACTTACTCATTTCTCCGGAGAGGATAGAAATATCCTCTCCGGATGAAGTGAGAACTGTGTTAAGTGCTTACTGTTATAATGTTTTTAGGTTTTCATCATTCAGGAATTGACATGGCAAACCGATCCACAAAGAACATCAAAAAGCCTTTTTATGTCAAATTCATTACGAGAACACTAGCTATCATCCTTGGTGCGGCTGCGATTGCCGGGATCGCCTTCGCCATCTATTTATTTCTCAACCCGGATTTCCTCCCGGTCAATGAAAATAGTGTTTTAAAACTCAGTTCTATCCATTATGCGATTGGTGCAATCCTCGGAAGTATTTTAATGGGTCTCGTCGCGCTTGGACTGTGGCAATTTAAGAACTGGGCCAGGACGGCGCTTCTGGGTGGATTGCTCATATTCGTCATTTATTATTTCATCATTATTGTTTTCGCCATCTCTTCAAGTATATTTGCAGGTGTGAAGGTTGTTCCAATCCCGGCGATCCTTCAGGTTATTGGCAAGGGATTGCTATGGTTTCTGACCTATGCAATCGTTCCGTCAGCGGTCATCTTCGCTTTGATGAAATTTGGGCAATATTTCGATGAGAATCCCCGCCAACGTGATTTTGTCGATAATACCATGCGGTATATTTTGCTTGGGACGGCGCTAAGCTGCATCATCATCGTCGTATTGATCTTCGTTTTTACAATGACGGAAGCATGGCAGTCCATTGAAGAGATCGGGATCGGAACCATGCTTACCGGTACGATCTGGCGGCCGGGTTCGATCATCGGTACAGCGGATGCGCAGTTTGGTCTGCTTCCGATGATCCTTGGATCAATCCTGAGCACATTGGGCGCGGTGATCATTGGCGTGCCGTTATCGATTGGTACGGCGATCCTGCTTGCCGAAGTCGCGCCAAGGGCCGTGCGAGAAACGATCCGTCCCGCGGTGGAACTGCTGGCGGGTATCCCCTCCGTCGTTTACGGTCTGTTTGGAATGGTCGTGCTGGCGCCTTTGATCCGCAATATCGACGTTCCCCATAATTCCGGGTTTGGACTTTTGAATGCGTCCATTATCCTGGCTGTGATGATCATTCCCACTGTTACCAATATTGCAGAAGATGCCATTCGAGCCGTGCCGCGGGAATATAAGGAAGGTTCATTGGCATTAGGCGGCACTCACTGGCAGACCATTGTCAAAGTGATCCTACCGGCAGCCAGGTCAGGCATCATAGCTGCCGTGATCCTGGGGATCGGGCGCGCGTTGGGTGAAACCATGGCGATGATCATGGTCATCGGCAACTCGATCGCCATGCCCAAACCGTTGAACAACAACCCCCTGACGATCTTTATTAATACTGCCCGAACCCTCACCGGAAATATCGCCGTTGAGATCAATTATGCTGCCGGCGTACATCGGTCCGCGCTTTTCTTCACAGGTGTCCTTTTATTCATAATGATCATGCTGATCAATAGCACTGCACGTTTCGTCATGCGTTCCAAACAGGAGTCGTAATTTGACCACTGAAGCTCAATCAATTGTCAGTGTTGCGAAGAGCAAACGTTCTCTGAAGCGACAGAAAATTGTCCAGGGGTTGGGGTATGCCCTGGTCTGGTTCTGCGGGTTCATGGCCGTTGCTGCAGTTCTTTGGATTATCGGCTATGTCCTGGTGCAGGGACTCCCGGTCATTAATCTGGAATTCCTGACCACGCGTCCTGCCGGTGGCGTTTCAGGAGAAGGCGGGATGTCCACCACCATTGTGACAACCCTCTACCTGGTCATTTTAACGATTGTGATCGCGACGCCTTTAGGGGTTGGCGCGGCAGTCTATTTGGTGGAATATGCCGGTGATGCCTCCCGTGAAAGTAAACTGGTTGGTTTCCTGGTTCAGGCTGCTCGCTCCGGTGTGGAAATCCTGGCGGGCGTACCGTCGATCATCTTCGGTTTATTCGGCTTTGCCTTGTTCGTTATGTATATGAAACTGGGATTCTCGCTGCTTTCCGCTTCTCTCAGCGGCGCGGCTCTGGTCTTGCCAACGATCATCCGCACCAGTGAAGAAGCCTTGCTCACCGTGCCGCGCTCATACCGGGAGGGCAGCCTTTCCCTGGGTGCGACTAAGTGGCACACGATCTTCAATGTGGTCCTTCCGACGGCCATGCCCGGTATCGTGACCGGGATCGTGCTTTCGGTCGGGCGGATCATTGCGGAAACAGCGATCTTCTGGGTAACGCTCGGTGGCAGTTACAACCTGCCGAAAACGATCTTGAATTCAGGCCGGTCCATGGCGCTGCATGTTTATATGTTGGCTTCAGAAACGCGTGCATTTGATAAGGCGATGGGAACGGCATCCATTTTGATCATCACAATCATCCTTCTAAACCTGACCATCAACATCGTCTCCCGCCGATTGACCGCCCGGGTTACCGGTAAAAAATAACATGGCCGATTCCCAACCCTCCCAAAAATTCACCGTTGATAATTTGGAAGTCTATTACGGCGACTTCCGAGCGTTGAAAAACATTACTTTGAACGTTCAGGAGCATGCAGTCACTTCGATTATCGGCCCATCCGGTTGTGGAAAATCCACCTTCCTGAGAGCGTTCAATCGAATGAACGATCTGATCCCGAATGTAACTACCAAAGGTGAAATTAAAAAAGAGGGTGAAGAAATCCGGTCGATCGATATTGATGACCTGCGAAAATCTGTTGGGATGATCTTCCAGAGACCCAACCCTTTCCCCAAAACGATCTTTGATAATGTTGCCTATGGCCCGAGGGCGCATGGAATGAAGGCAATGTCTTTGCTGCAGGAGGTTGTCGAGCGAAGCCTGCGGCAGGCAGTGATCTGGGATGAAGTCAAGGATACGCTGAACAAATCCGCACTGATGCTCTCCGGTGGTCAGCAGCAGCGTCTCTGCATCGCCCGCGCCCTCGCGGTTGAGCCGGATGTCCTGCTGATGGATGAACCGGCATCGGCTTTGGACCCCATTGCAACTCTGCGAATCGAAGAACTCATTCAGGAACTAAAACAGGACCTGACCATCATTATTGTGACGCATAACATGCAGCAAGCCGCCCGTGCGTCGGACTTCACGGCGTTTTTCAATATGGATGAGGACCGGGCAGGTTACCTGGTTGAATATGGGGAGACTGCAAAAGTCTTCACCTACCCCGAAAAGAAACTGACCGAAGATTACATCTCCGGCCGGTTTGGATAGTTTTGATTTTTCCCAAGAATTAACTTATTTCAGACAGGATCGGTGCGAGCATCCCTTCCTGACGTCGGTCGATGATTTGGTCAGCTTGATCACGGACGTGGTCGTGCGCCGTATCGGGAACGTAAAACTTTTCAGTCATTTCCAGCAATGCCAGATCGTTTTCACCATCACCGGCAGCGTAGATTTTCAATTTATCCAATCCCATCAAAGGAAGTAGTTGTTTGAGCGTCCCGGCTTTGTTGACCCCCGGCGGATTGATCTCGAAAAGGTAGGGCAGGGATATGCCCATTTCCACAGCCAGATGTTGACCACGTTCCTTGATTTCAGTGATAACGGATGGATCTTCTTCAATCACCATGGCTTTCACGATATGTCTTGGGACATCCTCTTCCGAGACTTCCTGTGCAGAGAGATAATCCCTGTCGGAAACAAACCGGCTGAACGCGTTCGGATTGAGCAGGAACACCTCTGATACTGAGAAGAATGTAAAGGGTGAATTGGGGAATTCCCGGCTGATTTGAAGGAGGCCATCCAGCGTATCTGGCGTGAGGAAATGTTCGACTACGGGTCGTTCACCCGGTAGAAGGGCTATGCCGCCATTCATAAAGATACCGGGCAGCGGGAAAGGGCCTGTGGGAAAAATATCATTTTCACGCAATACCCCCCTTGCTGATGCCAATGAGCGGCCGGTGGAAAAGATCAGCTGGATATTGTCGGGGAAGTTTTTAAGGACTGCAATATCCCGGGGATGGATCTTTCCTTCGCGGTCGGTCAGAGTGCCATCGATATCCAAGCAAAGTACAGCCTTCAATGGATTGAGTTTTACGCCCAATAGAGTTCTCCGGGCAGCTGGGAAATGTTGGCAGCGGTCAGAACCGCCAAGGCTTTTGAGAGTCCTTCATCCACTGACATCATGGCGTCTTCATGTTCGATTGAGATTACGTAATCATATCCAACCAGGCGCAGTGCACTGACGAAATCCTTCCAGAACTTGAGATCATGTCCGTATCCGATGGTTCGGAAAGTCCAGGAACGATCGGCGATCTGATCGTAAGGTTTGTTATCGTTGCATCCGTTGACGGCGATGTTGTATTGGTCCACGTAACAATCCTTACCATGCACGTGATGGATGGCCTCGCCCAGCTTGCGGATCGCAGCAATCGGGTCAACACCGTTCCAGAAAAGGTGGCTGGGATCAAAGTTCGCGCCCATCGCCGGACCGGTTTCCGTGCGCATCTGGAGCATCGTTTCGACATTGTAGATCAGCATTCCAGGATGTATCTCAATCCCGATCTTAATGCCATGATCTCGCGCAAAAGCTTCCGCTTTTTTCCAATAAGGGATGGCGACCTGGTCCCACTGGTATTTCAGGATCTCGAGGAAATGCGGCGGCCAGGGACAGGTGACCCAATTGGGTGAATGGTCACCTTCACAACCGGCCGGCAGCCCCGAGAAGGTGTTGACCACCGGCACGCCCATTAACTCCGCTAATTGAACGGTTTTGCGGAAGATCTCATCTGCATTGGAAGCCACCTTCGAATCAGGGTGGATTGGGTTACCGTGGCAGCTCAATGCACTGATGATCATCCCGCGGTCATCCAATTCTTTGAGATAAGCTTCACGAGCTGCCTGATCCTCCAACAGGAGGTCCATTTGGAGATGTGCGTTCGGGGCGTAACCGCCGGTACCCAATTCCACTGCAGTAATGCCCATTGCTTTGACCTTGTCCAGGACTTCCACTATGGGAAGGTCCTGGTAAAGTGCGGTAAGAACGCCAATGCGCATAGTCTTCTCCTTCTTATTGTTTATGCCTGACCAAAGAAATTAACACTTTGTCCCTGGATATCCGTTTGGCAGGTGAAGATGTTCCCGGCCAGAGGCTGTTCACTGAGTTCTTCATTCGTAAGGTCAACCCTGGCAGTGGTGATGAACAACTGATCCATTTCCTCTCCACCGAAGCAGCAGGAAGTCACCCGTTGGGCGGGGACCTCAACCGTCAGGAGAGGTTCACCTTTGGGTGAATAGCGGACGATCTGCCAGCCGTTCCATTGGGCGGACCAGACACAGCCTTCAGCATCAACACAGAGCCCGTCAGGCACGACTTCCCGGTCATTTTTCGGAAGCTGGGCGAAAGAACGTTGATTGCTGATCTGCCCGGTATCAAGATCGAAGTCAAATGCGTAAATCGTATATTGGATGGAGTCGGTGTAATACATGGTCTTGCGGTCCGGGCTCCAGCCCAGACCGTTGGAAATACCGATGTGATTAAGTAGGGTGTGCTGGCTGCCGTCCGGATCGAGACGGTAGAGCGCACCCTGGCGTTGATCGGCATCCATGCTGCCGGCCCAGAAACGACCGGCTGGATCCACCTTACCGTCGTTCATCCGCACGTCTGCGCGGTCGGGAAGCGGGTTCCAAAGGACCTCCATGTCTGCGCCAGGGCCATCCCAAAAAGCGAATCCCCGTCCGGTCGCCAATACGAATCCGCCGGTTTTACGGAAACCGAAAGCACCGACCGGGGTGTCAAAGTGAGACTTTCCATATGTCCTCAAATTTCTGTCGGATTTGAAGAGGTCCTGATTGACGATGTCCACCCAATAAAGGCGTCCTTCATCCGGATGCCACAATGGTCCTTCACCCAATTGGCAGGCAGTGTCAAAAAGAGGTTCCGCGGTTAAGGTTTTCACGCAGTTCAGTCTCTTCGTTTGATGACGCAGATGAAGCCCATCGGTTCATCGCCGATATTGGTGAATTGGTGAATGTCGTTGCCGGAGATGAAGATCGAATCGAAAGGCTCCAATTCATAGAAGTCATCGTTGACCTGAACCTTTGCCTTACCGTGCAGGATCACAACACCGTGCTCGTGAGGATGTTGGTCATAAACAGTGTTTTGACCGACCGGGACGTGGAAATAGCGGATGATGAAATTGGGTGCGCCATCTTCCGGGCCAACCAATACATATTTCAGGACGCCCTGGACATTTTCGTTATTGTATTCTTTGGGCGTAACACCCTCCCAACTATATTCGCCTTTGGCGGGATTACCGGTAAATCGATGTACTGCGCTCATTTTTGCTCCTTAATATGTTGTTGTTCTTTATCATTAAATTATAACGCCTCAGTCCAGAGTTGAAACGGTATTGAGCGGTTTTGATATATAATCTATTCAAATTTCAAACTTTATCGTGAAAGGATCTCTCACCATGTCCATGATCCACGATGATCTTCCCCTGATCGACCTGCATCGCCATCTCGACGGCAACCTGCGCCTGGAAACTATCCTCGACCTGGCGCTGCAGCACCATTTACCCCTGCCGGCCTTTACCCTGGAAGAATTGCGTCCCCATATCCAGGTGACCGAACCACAGACGGATATTATGGCCTATTTCACCAAATTCAGCTGGATGGTCTCGGTCCTGGCGGATTATGACGCCTGCCGCCGGGTGGCTTATGAGAACGTACTGGATGCGGCCGCTGAAGGGATCGATTATATCGAACTGCGATTCAGCCCCTGGTTCATGGCGGAACCGCACGGGCTGGACCCGGTCGGCGTGGTGGATGCGGTGGTTGCGGGTTTAAAGGAAGGGCAAGCGGATACAGAGGGTGTGAAAGCCAACTTGCTTGGGATCATCAGCCGGACCTATGGGACGGAAATTGGGTTCAAGGAGTTGGATGCGCTGTTGACCCATAAGGATGACATCGTCGGGCTTGACCTGGCGGGGGATGAGGTCAATTTCCCGCCCGAGATGTTTGTCGAACATTTCAGGATCGCCAGGGATGCCGGCTGGGGGATCACCGTGCACGCGGGGGAGTCAGCCGGGCCGGAAAGCGTTTGGTCCGCGATCGAGGACCTCGGCGCAACACGGATCGGTCATGCGCTCACCATCAACCAGGATCCGGCGTTGATGGAAATGATGCTGGAAAAAGAGATCGGGATTGAGGCTAACCTGACCAGCAACGTGCATACCAACAGCGTGCCGTCCTATGCGGAGCACCCACTCAAAGGCTGGCTGGATATGGGCCTGCTGGCGACGATCAACACCGACGATCCGGGGATCAGCCCGGTGACGCTGCGGGAGGAGTTCGAGGTCGCAGCCCCGCTGGCGGGGTTGACGGAAGCGGATACGCGCAAAGCGCAGGAGAACGCGGTTAAAGTAGTTTTTTTAGGTGAGTATGCAATGACGGATTTAAAGAAATAGGGATAATATCAGTATTTGTATTGAGAGGTTCAGATTCAAAGAATGTAATCCCTGAATAAAGAACCGGATAAGAAAGTGGGACTTTAAAAGTTTTAATCTAAAATTAATATTGGTTTTTATGATAATATTGGATCAATTGTGGGAATTTCGTAAATCAATAGGGAGGGCGTAAGAATGATGCACAATATAAATCTGAAGAACCAAAAATATCCGAAGATTATTGGTTTTATATTGTTGATCGTATTTCTCAGTGGTTGTTCATCTAATATTACGGAAGAGGTCCAAACTCAAGTAGAGAACACGATTGCACCAACGCAAGACCCGACACTCACATTAACACCAAATCCGACAACAACACAAACGCCATCTCTAACACCAACACCAAGTGAGCCTTTATCCTATATCAATCCGCAAGCATATTCTGTTACCTATATCGTAACAATTAAGAATAGCGGCTTTAATCCAACAGATGTACGGCTCTATCTACCCGTTCCCTCCGAATGGGATGCTCAAAAAGATTTGGTCATCACCAGAATAGATCCAGAAGTGACGGCCCAGGAAGTAGATTCCAATAATGGAAATGAGATGTTATATTGGAAATTTAGTGGGACTCCGGCGTCAGGAGAGACGCAAAAATTCACTCTGGCTTTTGATTTTACCGCTTATGAAACGATAACATATATTGATCCAAATCAGATCAAACCATATCAGGAAGATAATCCTGAAATCATAAATTTCACCAAACCAGAAACATATGTTGAATTTAATGATCCTGAGATCACTGCTCTTGCAGACGCATTTAGCAATGAAGAAGATAACCCGTATTTACTCGCTAAAAAATTCTATGATTACATCATTGACCATGTGAAATATAAGCAGCTTGGACAGGGTTTGAACGGTGCTAAATATCTGCTTGATAATGGTGTTGGAGAATGTGGGGATTACTCGGCGTTATTCATCGCACTTTGCCGGGCGAGTGGAATACCTGCTCGTCCCGTGGTGGGATATTGGGCGATTTCGGGCACAAATCAAACTCACGTTTGGGCGGAATTTTATTTGGAAGAAATTGGTTGGATCCCGGTTGATGTGACCATTGGACAAATGGAGAAAGAAAACCGTGATTATTATTTTGGTAACATGGACAATCAACGTGTTATTCTAAGCAAAGGATACAATGACGTCCTCGTTCCAACCGCTCCAGGAAATTATGTTGCGCCTATATTACAATGTCCTTTATGGTGGTATTGGGGGAGTGGCAGTGCGGATCAATTCAGTTTGGATCGGAGTTGGATAGTAAAAGAAGGTAATTAATATTCAAGTAAAGTAAATCAAAACGACTCAATTTGCCAACAATTATTGTTGGCAAATTGTTTTATATTATGAGTTTTCAAACTCAGAAATGAAGATGAAGAAAGAGCGATGGGTAATTTTATTGCGTCAATCCTTAACAAAATGCGTCAAGGGTGGTTAGATTTAATAAACGACGTATCCCGCCAACCAAAGGATGTTGGACTGCTGAGGTAGATTACAGTCTGTCCATCCGGCGTGACGATCGGGCTGATGCAGTAAGGGATGTTTTCTATTTTCACAGCCTCCGTCCAACCTAACTCGGTTGCATAGCTGATGTAAAGATAAGGCATTTCCTCTTGGTTGAAGTATCGAGAGAAGAGCAGATAACTGCCATCGGGAGCGATGTTTGGCGTAATGTCCATTACATCTGAATTGATTTCCGGGGGAAGCAGGATCGGATCGGTGTAGCCACCGTCAATGTAAGGGGACATGTAGATATTCTTATTGCCCGGTTCACCGGCTGAGAAATATAGATCGTAATTGGCTGCCACGGAGATGGTCCAATGAAGGTCAAGCGCATTAATGGATTGCGGCAGGGGCTGGGGTTCTCCCCATGACTCTCCTTCTTTCGCCATCATCCAGATGTTCTCTTTTCCGGAAGAGATATCTGGGATCGGGTCGGGGGAAATGAAAAAGAACAGCTCGCCGTCAGGCGAGATGAAAGGGTCGCGATATTGCTTGATCGAATCGGAGAATTCTATTATTTCAGGATTCGACCAAACGCCGTTTTCATAATGACTGGTGTATATCGTCGCAGAGCCGTATGAACCCGCCCACCACATGGTCTTCATGTCAGGCGCGAAGACCGGCGCGGAGTGGAAGGAACCCGAAAAGAAATCCGGCCCGAAGTCTTCAGACTCTGAAGACGGCGCACTGCCGCTGACGTAGAAATAGGGTGGCTGGTTGGTGTCCAGTGTTGGTGATGGTTGGGCGGTCACCGTTGGAAGGACGACTTCCATTGGTTGTTCTTCTGAGGCGGTAACAACGGACAATGTTTCGGTAGGAATCACTTCCAATGTACTTGAAGGTTGAGCACAAGCAGCCAGGAAAAGAATGACCCATATCCATGAGGTTCGTAATTTCATTCTTCCTCCCAACTCCTGAAATTTTTGATACGTTCGAGTTTATTTTGTCTCTTGATCCAAAACTGCTGTTACATAAGCCAATCCGGATGGTCCTCGCGTGCCTGGGCGATGATGGCATAACCGGACACTTTTAACCAGGGTACCTTTTTTCCGAACTGCTCAAAAAAATCAAAATACTCATTAAAATGTTCGCTGATGGATTCTTCCTGGCCGGCAAGCGGTTGGAATAACCAGGAATCTCCCCATCGTTTCTGATCGTAATCCATTTGTGCCAGCATTTTCGGGATAAATTCATTTTTGAAGTAATTCAATAAGATCGGCTGTTCCTTTGCCAGGGCCGCTTCTTGTAAAAGGACTTTGAATTGCTTCGTGAAGGCATTGAGATCGAAAGTGTAGGGGATTAGTTTCAGGTAGATTTTAATTTGGACGCCATCGGGATCTACAAGAATTAAGCGCGGGCCCAATCTTGTATCAGGCTCTACTGTTTTTAAGGTAGCTAAGATACCGCTATCATTGAGCAGATTGTCTCCAATGGACATCGCGCCAAGGATGCATTGGGCGCTGCTTTCTGCAGCTGGTGCCGGGCAATATTTGGCGATGGCAATTGCTAGATCTCTGATAAATTGTTTGTAATATGTGTGCGTCAAGCCTTCGAGATTGATGGACCAATGTTTTCCGTGAACGTCTTTGATATCAAGGGTTCCATTGGCATTTTTTATAATTTCTGCAATGACTTGATTTTTGAAAACGATCTCACTCCCGGCGTACATTCTCTTTAGAAACTGGTCTGCATTTGGTGCCATTAATCCTCCCGTACCTGATTAATGAAGAGGGATAAATACTTAGACAATTTGTTCGACGAAGAAATTTATTGAACAGAAAAAACATTATAAAAGTTTGAACAGCGGAAACAATCAACTGGCTTGAAGATTTAGCTTTCCGTATATTTTACAATTAATTTCTACTTACATGAAACCGGAATTTGGAGTTTGATTTCCTCTTTCGCATCGCTGTTATTTTTGACCGTGTTCATACAGCCATTCGTATCGTAGATCGGTACGATGGCGTCGATAAAGTAATATGTGAAGGTGCCGTTATCGTTACGTGTCTGTTGGTAACAATCCCACGAATAGGATTCTCCAGGTGAGAGCTGTTCATATTTTTCCCAACGGTCAGGAGGTGGATAATCGTCGATGGGATCATCTCCGGGTTAAATTTACCTGGGGAATGCTATAGCTCCAGTCATTATTTGGAAAAAAGGAATTACGACCAACTTTTTCGCGAAATGCGGAAATATGATCAATACATCAAATCAGATCAATTCTCGAAATGATCTGAAAAAGTCTTTTATACAAGTTTTTGCGAATCCTTTAGTAGGGCTGAGTTTGAACAGGTAAAATCTAAAGCCATGTCTTGATAAGAATATTCACAATTTTCAAAGATTTGGTTTTGTGTTCATTCAATCTATACCAACCTAACTTATCTCTAACTAATTCCCTATCAAAATTCCACTGAATACTCATAATAGCATCTTGACAATGGGGATAGCGCGAAGGTATACATACAGTGATGCCTAAATGTTTATATCAAGTTATATCAATTTATGACATTTAATGCATCACGGGAAGAAATATGGAGAAATTGTATACGACAAAACAGCTTGAGGAGCTGTTAAAAGTTGACCGTATTACGATTTATCGTATGTTGAACGATAATCGATTGAATGGGGTTAAAGTAGGCGGTCAATGGCGGTTCACCCAAAGTGAAATAGACAGGCTGCTTGGTGAAGAACAGGCAGCAGAAGATGTCGCCGTTGAAACCATTTCTGATTTCCCAACCTGTTGTATGGAGAACATGCAGGAAATGTTTGCTGGAATTATCGGCATCGGCGCGATTACGGTCACTTTACATGGGACCTTATTAACCCAACCGACATTCTCGAGCCCATTCTGTGAAATGATGCTTTCAACCGAAGAAGGTGCGAAAGCCTGTAAACAATCCTGGTTTGAAATTATTTCGTCACCTGATGATGGATATCAAAAATGCCATGCCGGGTTGAATTATCGGCGTTCGGCAATTTTTTCAAATAACACTCCAATTGCTTGGTTCATCGCCGGGCAGTTTTATTTACAACCACCTAATGAAGAAAAGAGGAAAAAGGATATTGAAAAATTAGCAGAAATCATACAACATATCCTGAAAAGAATTATTGGATGCCTCAAAAAAGATTCCCATATTAACTGAACATCAAAAGAAACAAGTTCAGGAATGGACACCGAAAGTTGCCGAAAATATGGAATCTTTAATTTATGAGCGTTCAAATCACTCAACCGTCTTAAACGAATCTCGGAATTGAGTTCGATTGAGACAATTTGCCAGAATAATATAAGAAATAAGGAGAATAAAATGACTACAGCATTTGATCAAACATTGGATGCAGCGGAATGGCTTGCCCGATGCCCATCCTCAAGACCAAGAAGGCGATTGATGGGATGGAGGTTGGAAAAACCCTCAAAGTGATCGCGACCGATCCAGGTGCCCCAAGTGATATGCAGGCCTGGGCTAATAAAACCGGCAACAGCTTGTTGCCAGGAAAAAGAAGGGGATAAATATCATCTTCTATATAAAACGGAAAGTAAACTAAAACCTGAGATAATAAAGGAGCAAAAAAATGGCTGAAAAAACTAGTAATCGCCTGGCAATTATTGCTGCGCATGGAACCCTGGATGCGGCGTATCCGCCTCTGATCCTGGCAACGACTGCGTTAGCCTTGGATATGGAAGCTGCGATATTCTTTACTTTCTATGGGTTGGAAATCATTAAAAAGGGTAATGCTGATAAGCTCCAGGTTGCTCCAATCGGTAACCCTGCTATGCCGGTTTCTGTACCGAATATTATCGGCATGCTGCCTGGCATGACCGCTGTGGCAACTGCCATGATGAATAATTGGATGAAAAAAGCCAATGTTGCCAAACTTAGCGAATTGCTGGAAATGGCTATGGAAGGCGGCGTTCGCTTGATCGGCTGCCAGATGACCATGGATGTCATGGGTGTCAAGAAAGAAGATTTGATTGATGGCATTGAAATTGGCGGCGCAGCGACCTTTCTGAACTATGCCAGTGAAAATGCAATGACGATGGCCTTCTAGTATATAAAATTGAGAGGATTAAAAATAATGGATGTTGAAAAAGTATTGATCGTTATGACCAGTGGCCCTGATACGCCCCACCGTTGTGCAACCCCACTTTTCTTTGCAAGTTTGGCGGAGGCAATGGATTATGAAACTACAATGTTCTTCACAATTGACGGAACACTTTTATTGAAAAAAGGGGTCGCGGATAAGGTCTTTCCGAAACCGGGTGGGAAATCTGCCGGCGATTTCTTAAATGATGCGATGGATGCAGGGGTGGTCATTTATGCTTGCTCTGCATCAATGGAATTGAATGATATTAAGGAAGAAGACCTGATCAAAGAAGCAAAAATTGTCGGCGGCGCGACGATGTGGGAACTGGCGGAGAATTGTAAGACGGTTCTTACTTTTTAAAGATGAATAAATTTGGAGTATTAAGGAGAAATAATGGCAGAAATTCGAGGATGCAACCTTCCCGAAGATCTATTTTATCTGATAGATAAACATGTTTGGGCAAAACCAATGGATGACGGCAACATCCGGATGGGCATAACCAGCGTGGCAGCAAAACTCAGCGGGGGAAAATTGACCGCGGTTACGATCAAATCCAGAGCTATAGGACAGGAAGTGGCGCAGTCGAAAAGCATAGGCACTGTTGAAAGCAGTAAATTCGTCGGTCCGATCCCAACGCCTGTTACTGGCGTACTTTTACAGGGAAATGATAAATTGACTGCGAATCCAGACCTGCCGGTAACAGATCCTTACGGCGAAGGTTGGATCGCTGAGATAAAACCTTCCAACTGGGAAGCTGAAAAATCAACGTTGGCGACAGGAAAAGAGGGCATTGCAGCTTACCAGAAGAAGATGGAAGCTGACAATTTATCCTGCGCATAAGCTTGATCGTTTGAATTTAACCTTCTGATCCAGCAGGTTAATTGTACTAATTCGGATAAAGCGCTTTTATTTGTTCCGTATGGCATTTGGGTGAGGAGGTATTAATGTCGGAAAAAAGCATTTATGATGAAATGAAGGACAATGGGGTATCTCGCCGCGATTTTATGAAATTATGCGGATTGGTCTCAGGCGCGATCTGGCTCAATGCGACACCCGTGATGGATTTAGGTGGCAAGATCATTAATCGAGAAGAGCGCGCTGACCAATTTAGTTGCAAAAGCACTGACGACAAAATCGCGGTTGCCAGTTATCTGGCTTGAGTTCCAGGATTGCGCAGGCTGCACTGAAGCGCTGACTCGCAGTCAAGATCCCACACTGGTAGATCTGGTATTAAACCAGATCACAATCGAATACCATGAGACATTATCTGCCGCAGCCGGCTTTCAAGTGGAAGAAGCCAAAAAAGCCGCCATGCAAAAATATAACGGCAATATGTTCTGGTTGTGGAGGGCAGCATTTCAACCGGCGATGACGGCGTTTATTGCACCGTCGCCGGCCAAAGTTCATTGGATCTGCTCAATGAAGCGGCGGCCGGCGCAGCCGCAATTATCGCCACGGCAATTGTGCCACCTTTGGCGGCATCCCACGGGCGAAACCCAACCCGACCAACGCCTTGGGCGTGATGGATATTATCAAGGATAAACCAGTGGTAAATATTCCCGGTTGTCCGGCAATCCCCGAAGTATTTACTGCCGTTGTGGCGAATTTCCTCATATTTGGTACTTTCCCCGAACTTGATGAATTGCTCAGGCCAAAGACATTCTATGGGAACACGATCCATGACCACTGCATGCGCCGGCCATTTTATGAAGCCGGTAAATTTGCAGCTTCCTTTGATGATGAAGGCGCAAAACAGGGATGGTGTCTCTATAAACTTGGCTGCAAGGGGCCCACGACCTACAACGCCTGTGCATCACTAAAATGGTGCGGCGGGCTTTCTTACCCCATCCAATCCGGGCATCCCTGTCTGGGCTGCTCGCAGCCGAATTTCTGGGATGGCGGCGGCTTTTATCAGGGGCAATCAGCTCCACTTGACAGGCCGACCCTGACAGCTGCAGGTGCCGCACTGGCCGCCGGTGCGGTCGTTGGCGCTGGTGTTGCTGCTGCAAACAGCCTAAAAAAGAAATCAGCAGAGAAAGATCTTAATGAGAAGGAAAAGAAAGAAGGTTCAAAATGAACTGGAATGATGTTCTTACTTTCGTACGAGGTCCTTTATTTCAGGCCGCTCTTCTTTTTTTCATCGCTGGCATGGCCTATCGACTGGCCCGGGTGGTGTTTTTAGGTCTGAAACGCGATAAGGTCCCTCCGAAAGGCAGCAAAGTGAAAGGCGTGCAAATCCTTTTTAAAGAGATTATTGTCTGGCCTTTCATCCCCTGGGTAAAAAACACATTCAAAAAGAATCCCGTGATTTACATCGCCGGCGGATTATTCCATTTGGGGCTGTTTGTCGTATTGGTATTTGGGACAGCCCATATGCTGGTTTGGAAAAGCCTGCTGGGTTTTGGATGGAAAACACTTCCTCTCCCGATTGTTGATTGGATGGCTGCTGTAACCATCATGGCTCTGATCATATTATTCATCAATCGCCTGATCAATCCGGTTTTGAAATTGATCTCAGGACCAGCTGAATGGGCTAACCTTTTATTCGTTTTTCTGCCCATGGTCACCGGTTATATCATGACTCATCATTTATGGTTCCGTTATGAAGTGCTTTTCAGCCTGCATATGATCGCAGTGGATATGCTTTTCATCTGGATCCCGTTAGCCGGATTTCACATTTCATTTTCTACTTTTTCTCAAAAACAATCCATGGTGCAGATTTCGGCAAACGAGCAGTGGAGCCATAAGGAGAAGGAACATGGAAAATCAAATTGTAGTTGATACATTTGTTAAAGAAACCGGCGGTTTTGTTGCCTCACAATTGGAAGCATGCACCCGCTGTGGGATGTGTGCTGAGGCCTGTCATTTTTCCAGGCGACAGGTAATCCGGAATTTGCGCCTGTATGGAAAATGGAACACCTGAAACGCGCTTATGAACAGCGCTTCACCTTGATCGGCAAAATCAAGTTGGCTCTGGGTATTGATAAAAGATCACCAATGAGGATATTCAGCATACCAGCAAGATCGTTTATGAAGCATGCACGCTTTGCAACAAATGCTCAATGGTATGCCCGATGGGCATCCAGCTTGGTCCGTTAATCCATGAAGTACGTACGGCTTTTGTCAGCGCTGGTTTTGTTCCGAAAGACCTCATGGATGACACGAACAAACAAATTACCGAAGGCAGCCCGCTTGGTGTAACCGATGATGTATTTAAAGACCGCATGGATTGGGTTACAGATGAATGGGAAGTTGATATCCCGGCGGATGTAAAAGGCGCAGATACTTTGGTCGTTTTTACATCAATTGAGATCATGAAATTCCCTCAAAATCTTGCCGCGATAGCCAAAATCCTCAATACAGCCGGGGAAAAATGGACAATCAGCACAAAAGCGCGTGAAGTGGTGAACTTTGGTTTGTTTGCGGGCAGTCCAGAACTAACACGCATGATTTTCAAAAGAGTTTTTGATGGTGCAGCCGAATTAGGTGTAAAGAATATCATCGTCACCGAATGCGGCCATGCATATGAAGCTCTCCGCTGGACTTCCTATAACCTGATGGATGTTCCAAAAGATATCAAGATTAAACACATTGTCGGATTGATCGGTGAATACCTCCACAATGGCAAGATAAAGCTCAAAGAAGGATCGCTGGATAATGACGGCATCGTCACTTTCCATGATGCCTGCAAGATCCAAAGATTCGGTGGACACATCAAAGAACCGCGCGAGGTCCTGAATATCCTGGCGCCGAAGAATTTCGTTGAAATGTCACCTAACCGTGAACAGGCTATCTGCTGCGGCGGCGGCGGCGGTGTGATTGCCATTAAGGAAGCCGATGACAACCGTTACGCGGTTTTCAAATTGAAAATGGATCAAATCAAAAATGTCAATGCTGAAACTGTGGTGATGTGCTGTTCAAACTGCCGCTGGCAATTTACCGATTGCAAAGAACATTTCAAATCAGATATTAAGATTGCCGGGTTAAGCCAAATGGTGGCTGATGCATTGATGGAATAGGAGGTTGAAATGGCTTCATATAGTATCACGCCAGTTGAAAAAGGGATTTTTCGCTGCGAACATGATGCGCCTCTCTCTCACGAAGAGGTTCGCGCTTTCGCAAGCTTTCTCCACGATTATCGCGGGAAGCTGCTGATCGATTTACACAAAGTGTCAGGAGAGGAATGTAAAGAACTCATTCGTCATTTTAGACCGATGATGCCCATATCAGCCATATTTGGAGCAGATATCCAGGATTCCGATATTGAAATTCCTGAGAGTTACTGCACGGATGAAGTTCGCTGCTTCAAAACGGAAAAAGAAGCGCTCACCTGGCTTCGCAATAAAGGAGTAAGAAACATGGCGAAAGAATAGTAATTGATCCAATCACCCGTATCGAAGGTCATCTGCGCATAGAAGCCAGTATGGACACCAATAATACGGTAACCGAGGCTTTTTCCTCGGGCACCATGGTGCGCGGTATTGAGAAGATATTGATAGGCCGGGATCCCCGCGAAGCATGGGCATTCGCCCAGCGTGCCTGCGGTGTGTGCACCACAGTGCATGCTTTTGCTTCCATCCGCGCAGTTGAAGATGCGTTGAACATCAAGATCCCAAAGGCAGCCAATCTGATCCGCAACTTGATGATCGCCCAGCAGTATGTCCATGACCATGTGATGCATTTCTACCATCTGCATGCGCTTGATTTTGTCGACGTGGTATCCAGCCTGAAGGCGGATCCGGCCCAGACATCATCGATCCAGAAAGCATTTCAAGCTGGCCAAATTCTTCACCTGCCTATTTCAGCAGCATTCAGCAGAAAGTTCAGGCGATTGTCGACAGCGGGCAGTTATCCATTTTCACGAATGGCTACTGGGGACATCCGGCTTATAAACTGCCTCCCGAGATCAACTTGCTGGCAGTCGCCCATTACCTTGAAGCGCTTGATTGGCAGAAAGATGCGGTAAAAATTCACACGATTTTCGGCGGCAAGAATCCCCACCCCAATTTTGTTGTTGGTGGTGTGCCCATGCCCATTGACCTGAACAGTGATTCCGCCCTAAACGCAAACAGGTTATCCATTATCAACGATTCCATCAACAAGATGATCGAATTTGTCGACCAGGTCTATTTACCCGACCTGCTGGCCATTGCACCTTATTATCTAGAATATGGCGGGTTGGGAGAAGGGCTAGGGAATTTTCTTACATGGGGAGAATTCCCAGGCGATATAACAGGATATTTCACAATTCCTCGTCCCGCGTGCAATGATCATCAATCGCGATATTACCAATGTCCAGGAACCTGATCCCCGCGATTTCGCTAAAATGCAGGAATTTGTCACCCACTCGTATTATGACTACAAATCCGGTGATCAGGCAGGGCTGCATCCATGGGAAGGTGAAACCAACTTTGATTACACTGGGCCCAAGCCGCCATATGATTACCTGGATGTGGAAAACAAGTATTCCTGGTTGAAATCACCCCGCTGGGCTGGTATGCCTATGGAAGTTGGACCGCTGGCGCGTGTGCTGATGATGTACGCAACCGGCAACCAGCAAGTCAAAGACCTGGCAAACCGGTGCTGACCACGCTTGATGTACCCATCACTGCCCTATTCTCCACACTCGGCCGGACGGCTGCCAGGGCGATCGAAACAAAAGTATTTGCGGATTCCCTGCGCACCTATTATGACGACCTGGTGGCGGAGATCAAAGCAGGTAATACGGAACTTTCAGTGGGGAAAAATGGGAACCGACCAGCTGGCCGCGCCATGCCGAGGGATTCGGATATATGGAAGCACCTCGCGGAGCCCTGGGGCACTGGATAGTGATATCCAATGGTCATATCGAGAATTACCAGATGGTCGTCCCCACGACCTGGAATGGATCCCCACGGGATAACAAAGGCCAACCCGGGGCTTATGAAGCATCTTGGTCGGTACAACATTGGCCAAACCGGATGAACCGCTGGAAATCCTGCGCACGATACACTCATTTGATCCCTGCCTGGCCTGTGCCGTTCATTTGATCGATGCAAAAGGCAAATGGTAGGAGAAACGGCAACCGGATTGAATATTTGTTACCGGTAACCGATAGATGCCTGAAGCAAAGCGGAAAGTCGTTCTCGGGCTTGGCAACATTTTAAATCACGATGAAGGATTGGGAGTCCATGCGTTGAAGAGCATGGATCCTCTAATAAAAGTCCCAATACGGATTTTGAATTACTGGATGGCGGGGTACTGGGATTGAATTTGCTAATGATCGTTGAAGAGTGCAGCCATCTGCTGATTCTGGATGCCGTAAACGCAGGCAAACAACCTGGGACCGTCATTGAACTGGAAAAAGAACAGATCCCGCTTTATACAGGAATAAACCTTTCCCAGCATCAAACCACATTTCAGGAAGTCCTTGGCTTGGCCAAAATCCGCGGACTCCTGCCTGAACATCTTCACCTGGTCGGAATTCAACCGCTGGATATTTCCATAGGATTGGGTTAAGCCCTGAAATTGAGCAGTCGATTCCTGAAATGTTGGAAAGGAAGTCGATAGTAGAAAATTGGACTAAAAAACAAATTAGCAAACAAGGAGTTTATTTACATGGAATATTATTTTCTGGATTCGGTATCATGGGAACACAGCCAGGCACTTTATCATGCGGCAGCTCATTTGGGTCGAGAAGCGTTTTTTATTCTTCGCCCTGCTACACCCTATGTTTGCATTGGTTACCATCAGGATGCGCAGCAGGAGATAGACCTCGATTTTACCAGACAGAACAACATACCTGTTTTTCGACGTGAAGTCGGAGGCGGAGCGGTTTATCTGGATGGCCAGCAGCTATTTTTTCAATTGATTATCCGGCAGGACCATCCGGGGGTACCGGCGAATATCATGGATTTTTATAAAGATTTATCTGCAGCCCGTAATCGACACCTTCCGGGAATTCGGGGTTGCTGCGGAATACAAACCGGTCAATGACATCATGGCTAATGGTCGCAAGATCTCCGGAACCGGCGCTGCACAAATCGATGAAATGCGCATCTTGGTGGGCAATTTTCTTCAGGATTTCGATTATGAAATGATGTCAAAATGCCTGCGGGTTCCGGATGAGAAGTTCCGCGATAAGGTTTACAAGACCATGTTTGAAAACCTGACAACCTTTAAACGCGAAACCGGGAAATCCCGGCAAATGAAGACCTGGCGGAAAGCCTAGGGCAAAGTACGGAAATCTGCTTGGGGAATTGGAACCAAAAGAACCCGATCAGGAACTGCTCCAAAAAGCGGATCAATTAATGGCGGAAATGAACACGACGGATTGGCTGTTCGCCAATGACCGCCGTAAAACTGAAATCAAACAGGTGAAAATAGCCGAGGGTGTATTTGTCATTCAAAAGATGTTGAAAACCCAGGGCGGGTTGATCCGGGTAACAGCGATCAACCAGAACGGCATTGTTAACGGATGTGCATATTTCAGGAGATTTCTTCTTCTTCCCTTCAGAACGTCTGGTGGATCTAGAGCAGGCGCTTCAGGATGTACCTGCAGAAGCGGAAGCAATTGAAAGAGTGGTTGAAGATTTTTATTTACAGCAATCCATCGTCTCACCGGGCGTTACCCCGGGGGATTTTAGTGAGGTTTTGGTTATGTAAATATGTATATCTAGTTCTTGGAATACAGTAAAAATCCGTTATTGAGATATTTTAGGATGAAATTTTATGGATGGAACGGTTAATTTCCCACGTGGTTTCTGTGTTAAGTCCTTAGGATGGTCAAATCCTCTTCTCTTACATTATTCGAGATGAGTTTTCTTTGAGGGACTGGAAATTTTTCCATACATGGCATCCAAAGCCTAACTCAAATGTGCAGCCGAATGAGTTAAAGTGACTGGACATCTAGTCAATGGGGGAGATCTTTTGGTTTACTAAGAATTGGATGAAGCACTCAATCACTTGCCAGCCATTGGCCTTTTCCATTATTTTTGATTAATACTTGTTCGAAGTTCGATCAGGATCCCTTCAAGTATATCTCTCGTGTCAAAATATGCCCCATTAGTACCAATGTGAACTCCGGTGCCGCTGGAAATTTTCTCAATCCCATTCTTTTCTAGGAATGTGCATCGTTCCTCGAAATCAGAGACAGTAAATCGGAAATGGTGTAGCCCTGGTAGTCTTTCTTCTAGAAAATCGCTGTAAATATTTTGTCCTTCAAGGGGCTGGATAATTTCAATCTGGATATTTCCGATTGTTCCAAATCCTAGAAGTAATCGAAAGTTTCCTTGCTTTCCATGATAGGTAGCCTGAGGATCAATCCCTTCAAGCGGCCATTCCATCATACGAAAACCTCTAATCCCAAGAATTTCTTCTAAAGTCGTAACCATCGAGCGCAGATCATGCACTACTATCCCGATCTGGTCGACGTGATTGGGCTTGATGAATTCTCATTTATCCATTATTCTTAATTTTTCAGTCTAAAGAAGCGCACAGTTAGCATCTGTAGCGTAATTAATGGGGATTCTTTTTCCTTCTTTTCCACAAACGCATACGCAACTTTCTTGACTGCATCAGCAATATCTTTTAAGTCTTGTTTTTCCAACAAAGGGTGAACACTAGCAAGCCAGAAGACTTCTTCACAAGCTTTCTCTGCTACTGGGCATAGTCCCTCATAATACTCAACATTTCCTTCATATAAAGGACACTCAAAAGGACATTTAGTGCCACCATAGCCAGCTTTATTAACAAATACTGGTTCAAGATGCTGGGGGATCATCCAACGGGTTGTACTTAAATATTTTAGATTATATACACCCTCTTCGGCCAGGGCAACAGCAAAATTCAACATGTTGGTTCCTAAGATCTCGGGCAGCAAGCGGACTAGATAATAAAAATAGACACGATCTCCCCATTCAGATGCAGAGGGCAAAATCATGCCAGGTACACCAGCCAATTGTTCACTAAGGAATCGCGCGTTTTCTGTTCTTTTTGTAATTAGATCCCAAGCACGGTTCATTTGTTGGGTCCCGATCGCCGCCTGCATATTTGTGATCCGGTAATTTGTGCAGGGTAGTTCCCAGTGATATTTTGATGCTGGTCCAAGAGAACGTTTTCGAGCAAAATCCGTATATCCCCACATCTTTTCGTACAAATCCGTGTCATTGGTAATAACAAATCCACCTTCACCCGTATTGGTGATTTTCCCAGTAATAGTACTGAATGCACCAACATGTCCAATAGTGCCAACCATTCGGCCTTTATATTTTGCGCCAAGTGATTGACACGCATCTTCGAGAACCCAGAGGTTATGTTTTTTCGCAAGATCCATCAGAGGATCCATATCAACCAGGTCACCGGAGATAGTTACCGGAATGATCGCTTTTGTTCGAGGGGTGATTTTCCGTGCCACATCTTCTGGGTCAAGCGTTAGATGGACTGGATCAACATCTGCAAAAATCGGGATGGCATTTTGTTCTAATACGGCTGTATCTGAAGCAACAAAGGAATAGGGTGTGACAATGACTTCATCCCCAGGTCCGATGCCGAATGCAGCAAGAGCAATATGGAGAGCAGTGGTACCGCTAGAAACAGCAATTGCGTGCTTCACCCCGAACCAATCGGCAATCGTACGTTCATATTCGAGAGCAGCTTCTGCCCGGCGAAGTTTTTTGGATTCTGCAACTTCCATAAGGGCGTTAAATTCTTCTTCCTCAAATACATCTGTTTCAATGATAGGTCCCTTTGTTCGTACGGGGGTACCGCCATCAATTGCTAGTTTTTCCATAATTTTCCTCACAAATATATGTATTGAGTTGATTACATACACTGATAGTTATTAAATAATGTGTTGTATGCAAAATTGAATGAAAGCAAAATAAGACAGTTAAATGTCAGACATCTTTGATTTATGAATAATAGTATATCATTTAGAAAATTATATGTCAAGAAAGATAAAAAGCATATTTGACATGAAATTTTCTTTATGATATACTAAAGTTTGATAAAAATCAATATAAAGTTGTCGACATCTAAATTATATAATAGAAAAATTTTTAATTTAAAAGATTTATGTCTTACATATCATCATGGTTAAAATCAAATATCTGACTAAAATTCGAGAGGAGAAAACAATGTTACGAGTTGGTATTTCAGGATATCAAATATGGTACTATTCAATAGTTTTTGCGGAGGAACTGCAAAAATACAGTACTATGAAAGTAGTGAGTGTTTATGATGAAAATCTCATTTATGCTAACAGACTTTAGTGAAGCTGCTGGTGGAGTGGATGCGTTTACGGATGTTAATAAATTCATCAATTCTGAATTAGATATTATAATTATGACAGGACTTCTTTAAAAAAACTTTCAGAGGTTAAGAAATTTTTTTTTTTTTTTTTTTTTTTTTTTTTTTTTTTTTTTTTTTTTTTTTTTTTTTTTTTTTTTTTTTTTTTTTTTTTTTTTTTTTTTTTTTTTTTTTTTTTTTTTTTTTTTTTTTTTTTTTTTTTTTTTTTTTTTTTTTTTTTTTTTTTTTTTTTTTTTTTTTTTTTTTTTTTTTTTTTTTTTTTTTTTTTTTTTTTTTTTTTTTTTTTTTTTTTTTTTTTTTTTTTTTTTTTTTTTTTTTTTTTTTTTTTTTTTCCGATTATACTGAAATCTCAGACTTCGGTGTAGGTTATTATTGAATGGATAGTAGTGTCTAGACAATTCTTGCGATGTAGAAGATGATGCACCTGCTCCGATTGGAATATTAAATGTAGGAATAGTTTGTGAAAATTGTGCTTGGAATTCGGATTATTTCTCAACACCTATAATACAACTTTGAGGAAATGATGTGGCATGAGGTTATATATCGGTATATATATCACTTGACGATTTTGGTAATGGTATCACAAGAAATGAGCAGAGTATATTACTTCCTATATCATTAATGATAGATAGATTACAAAATACCGAATTGTTGTAATAGCTGGTTATCTATTTCTGTAAGCAGCAGAGGCAGCACTAATAAGTCTAATGATATCAATAATATTATAAATATGACTTATGTAATCTAATGATTATTTTATCCAAGTAATATCTTTACCTTAGCCTTTCCTTGATTAATGAAGGATTTTTCCTATTTAGATAAATAGTACATTCTCGTTATCTCGAACGATTTTAGATTTGCAGGTTCAATCTGATTTGTACTACAATTGTTGTTTTGGAAAGGCAAAATTTTTATCAGCTTGTCTCTTGATGCTGCTAAACCATTTTGCGGTGCTAAGATTAACTCTTTCATGTTTATCTGAATATAAGGATTAATGTTTGAAGGATGAAGACCATAAATAGTAATTTTAATCATAATGACGCCTATAGTGTTTCTCAAACATTTCCCGTTCCATCGTTTATGTCTTCTATAGCCTAGTACGGCAGTTACGATAGAGTCCATTTCCTGTCCTGCTTTCCCAGTTGAATAACCTGTCGCAAACTCATCCATTTAGCGAGAGGCTTGCGAATTCTTCTTAGAGACCGCGTCTCATATCGTTTATCGATGTATTATTTCTCACTGAAATGTCCGATAAAAATCACAGGTTCTATCTTTTTTTCTAAGCCATAAAAGATTGGTGGAGAGCCTGTGTTTTCTAGTATGAGCTCATTTTCAAGATATATCTAGAGAACAAGTTTATTTCATACTTAGATTAAGATTTTTTGACCAGCTCTCAAGATTCTTTCTCTCACTCTCAATGGGTATATTCATATTCTATCTATAAGTTATTCTAAATATCTATTACACTAAACATGATAGATGTCACAATCTTGTTATCATCGGTGAGATCCTTATTATCGTCACTTCAAATCCATAAGATAATCCTTTTATTCTTCCTTAAACAAATACTAGAATCAATGAATGAGACAAAAGGATTTGAAAAATATACTAGCAGCATGCCAAAGAAAACATACCGAAGACTTATGTTTGATAGCAATGGACATTTTAATTGTACAAGAAATTAAGTCAATCGTATTTACCAAACGCAGCTATGGCTGGATGTTCTAGGTGCCGTAAGATGTTTGCTTGGTTTCTCCTCGTTATTTGATATGGGCTTTGAGTGCTTTCGTTCACGATGAGTGATCTAGTGGCTTGTGACGCATTGCCTACGACGCCAGTTTTATTGTATCCGGTTTTTTAAGTGTTCCATGTATTCTTGATGATCATCTTCTTTCTCTTTTTATGACCTTCTCTTTTTAATTCTTCCTGTTCCTGTTGCATAGGTTGAAGTTTCCTCTTCAGATTCTTTATGTGACGATTCATGAACATTCTGACCCATGTTCGTAGCGACTATATGATCACTTACTTGATTTTCTTACCTCTGATTCTGATGGTCCGGATCTTATATATAAAATATTAAATGAAATACCGTTAAGCTCGTTCGTATCTTTCTTTTTTTGAAGCAACATCGATTCCTGGTGTGGGACCAATCCATATAGATAATATCTGTACTCGCTAGTAGCCGTTTACCAAATTCAACTTTCTGTTGGTTATTTGCCGAAAAACTGTTCACATCCGAATCTCATTTTACAGTAACATAAAGTTGAGTCGTTTGCTTGTTTTTGGACGACTTGCTTTCACTTTTTCCTTTGAGATAATTGGACTTAATAGAGATATTTGGAAAATACCGGTATCGCGTAGTGTCGCTTATCAGACATGGTTAGGATGAGTCCTTCAGCCTTTTTATCTTCTGGAGTACGATCAATTCGAGTGATTTTTCTGCATCTATAAGACTACTTGGTTTATATAGCATTCCATTAATAAAAAATGCACCACTACTGGGTTTCAAAGCACCATACATACATTTCAAGTATTCTATCGTGCTGAACCTATATGCAACTCTACCAAGTATTCACCTCTCTTTAGAATGCCATTAAAGGTCCGATTTTAATGGGATAGCTTTAATATTTCACTGTAAAGACAATATCGATGTTAGGATTTTTATTTTCTTTTAATACTGGAACCTGATTTCTTTCTTTTAGGATCTCATATATTTTGACTAAATGATAACTGTTAACTCAGGAATTATTTGGACAGAGTATAATAAGTTTCGAATATTAGAAGAATAGTGATTCGGTTCAGAAAAATCCAGTCTTCTTGAGGTCTATGAGGTCTCTAAATCAATGCCATACCTCTTTTTCTTAGATACATTATCACTTTGAAAAATAATATTACCTCTTCAATTTTAAGCTTCGCTGTAAATTCATCCATTAAATAAATTTTAACATCTTAGACAAGCTTTTTGTATTTGGACGACTGTCTTTCGGCTCCTGACAACTTTGATATTTTCCGTATTGGATTATTTTCGTTGCAACTTCTTGAAAGATTTCGAGAAGAAACTAGATTCATTTCTTGCCAGTTAATGTAAGTTAGGATTTTATATGTAGTGAACATCCATAATAGATGTTTCTTCATACTGTCATCTCAGGTATTATTTTTAAAATCTTGATGAATGATCTCGATACCCTTTTTAGATAGCCTGAGAAAATAATTGTAGAGAACCTTTTTACCTTTATATATGATCTCTCCTGCATTCTGAGATAATATGCCTCCATTTATATTAGATAGTGTTGATTTTCCGGAACATTTGTTCCTATGAGACCATGTATATCACCCGATAAAATATCGAAATTCACATTATTCAATGCCTAAGTTACATTAAAAAGATTAGTTATACTCTTCATAAGACGTCATGATTCGTTCATTGTAAGACTTTTCTCCAAAATGAGTTTCTTCTTCTTGGTGAGTTGACCATGAGTCAGTTTGTTGATAGACGTATAGGTTACTGTAGTTGTTAATCTGTTATAAAATGTTCGATTTTTTCGACTGATTATTTTATTTCGATATTTATTCTTCACTGATGATCTACAAGCGTTATATTTGGTGATTGATGATGTTTAGTTTTTCTGTCACATTAGGAATATCAGTCCTAGTCTTATATTGACAATATTTCAGCCAAACTTCCGCGGCCTCTTGTCTAGATAGATATAGCTGTTGTTTGACTGTTTTACTGAGACTGTTCCACTGGCCAGTATATCGATCTCCTAGGGAATTCCATCAATTTCATGTACATAGAGCATTATTCCTTGCCAATAATTAGGTTAAAACTGGCGCGGCATTTTACCATAACTCACATAATAGAAGATCGCCACGGTATCAAGAAATACTGTCATAGGTTCTCAATAAAAGTAGCGTTTGCAGAGATAGTTACTTCCTCTTTCATCGCCTAACTCACAATATGTCGTCTACATATCTAGCAATGACATCTTTCTATGCTTTCATTCTAGCCGAAACGACAGTTCCTGATTCCATGGACTTTGATGACGTCCTCGGTCTGACCTATTTGTACGAGATATCTATATTGCCGCCTCGGATGCAGCGTATAATAAATTGATCCTGATGAAGGTTCCGATGTAACATTTTCGGAGGCAGCAGACTCTCAAGCTGCAGCAATTACATGAACTACCCGCATAATTAGCTTTTTCAATTGCTCCATTGCTTCCTACAGAATCATTCATGCTTATGAAGAATACATGTATGTACTGTGATTCAAAAATTTGGACTACCGCATATTTTTTCTTCAAATCTCCAGACAAGAAACTTGAATAAATAATTCTCCACCATCTTTATCAACAGCTTCATTTGGCCCATTATATAGTTCATTCATAAAAAAGAATAAATTGAAACCTTCATATGCAGCTCTGAAAGAAACCACATTCCGTACTGTTTCAGGAACTACAGTATTCTCGTAGTGCGCGGAACTGTGACGGTAGCATTTATCTCTGGGGTAGCCGTTGTATCATTGAATGGCTTACATATACACAATGTTGTCGAGGAACAAATCATAAATAAAGAACAAATTTGCAACTTTCTTTGACATCTTCCTTTGCTCCTTTTTCTAAAATCTGTGTTGAAAGAGTATTGTGGAAAAGATTAATTTCCTCTATTTAAGTATTCTCTTTCTATTTAGTTGCATGTGAAGTATGTATGTGCACTGATATTGAAAGGACAGATTATCCGTTTCATAAAAAATGGCATATGTAATGATGTGTTCTAGAAGTTATTATTTTTCTTGATGTTTCACCTCCATGGAATAGAGTATCTTTTTTTATTTTAATTACGCTTTGTAAATACAATAAGTTTTGAGAATTATTAACATATTTCTTAATAAGAATCATAGTAATATGTATCACATCTTTTCATTCAATAATTCAGTAATATTATTGTTTGTCAATCGATCATTCATAGTAACAGAATATTATCCATAAATTAAGCATAATTAATTGACAATTATTAATATTTACATTATTATAATACTTACTGATGGTCGTACAACCTAACAAGTGAGGTAATTATCGATAATGGCATCTGAATTGCAATATTTCGCTCCAGTAATTGATGATAGTTGTGATTTCTTCTTTAGCCAACGAGTGGCTGAACGAATTCGTTCTTTAATTATGGAAGGAAAGCTAAGTTCAGAAACCCAATTACCGAATGAATTAGAACTATCAATTCTCCTCTAGGTTAGCAGGAGTACTGTCCGTTCCGCCCTTACAATTTTGGAGCAAAGTGGGTTTATCCAGCGTCGTTGGGGTATTGGCACATTTATTTCGAAGGATCCTCCCACTTATAATAATCTCAACATCAATTCAGGTGTAACTCAACTTATCCGTTCCTCTGGGGCTGAAGCCGGGGTTTGCTGAGATGGTAATAACCTCTCGCCCTGCCAGTGAACATGTGGCTAATCGACTGTCAATTGAAATTGATGCCCCGGTTGTAATTCTCGAGCGAGTTCGTCTTGCCAATGATCGCAGAGTGGTTTTCTGTCTGGATACTATTCCCCAATCATTATTGCATACACAGAATGGTGAAATCACTCTCCCGGAAGTTGAGCAATTTCTCACGGAAAAGCAGTCTATGTACACATTCATCAGAGAACGCCTGGAGAAGGATATCCATCATGGGATCGCTTGGATAAAACCATTAATTGTAGAGGGTTTCATGGCAGAAAAACTGGCTATTCCCCATGGCAGCAGTATCCTCCAAATTGAGCAAGTGGACTTTGGTAATGATGGTGAACCATTGGCATTGTCAGATGAGTATTACGTTGCCGATGCATTTACGTTTAATATTTACCGGTCAATCTAGTACAAAATTGTAAATTTCTCTTTTTAGATCAGGAGCAATCAGAATAATGTCAGAAGAACTTATCGTTACCCCGCACCAGGATTTACTCGACCGAATTGCGCTTGTGACTGGTGCTGCATCCGGAATTGGCCTGGCAATAACCAAAAGACTTCTTCTGGAAGGTGCAAAGGTAGCACTATGGGATTTCAATGAGGAGCGACTTTCGCAAGCAAAAGAAATATGTGAGGATTTTGTCTCTGAAGATAGGATTTTCCTCGTTCGCTGCGATATTACCAAGGAAGAGGATGTTGTTGATGCAATGAAGTCCACAGTGGCTCACTTCGGTAAATTGAATATCGCAGTCAACAATGCCGGCGTTTCCGTGAGTGTACCTTCAGATGAGTGCACACTAGAGCAGTGGAATTGGGTCATGAATGTTAACTGTACTGGCGCATTTCTCGTTTCTAGGGAAGCAATAAAGGTATTTAAGAAACAAGGTGGTGGTGTATTGGTTTACACCAACAGTGATGACTCAATTAAGCCCAGCAGACACTTCTTGGCGTACAACTCATCAAAAGCTGCCGTTTTGCATATGGCACGCACGATTGCCAATGAATTCGGCCGTGATAACATCCGTGCGAATAGCGTATTGCCTGGAGCAGTTTTTGGTGGGAGCAAAATGTGGACTCAAGAATTACGTGAGGCCCGTGCAAAAATCCACGGATTTGATCCTGATACCCTGGAAGAGGAATATAAGAAGAACAATGCGATGGGTGTCATTATTGACCCCTCAGAAATTGCTGAATTGGTGGTGTTTCTCGCCAGTGATCGTTCTGCTAAAATGACTGGTAACGCTTTGGTCATTGATGGAGGCGGACCTGGCGGATTTGTTCGATAAAAGAAGAAATCCTTTATTCATTAGTAAAAATCAAAATATTTGGAAAGGTAATCAACCAATCATGCTCACTGAACTTCGACAAGAAGTATATGAATCTCTTATTGAGTTACCCAAGAACCGTCTGGTAACTATGCATAGCGGTACTGTCAGCGGTCGCGACCCTGAATCCGGATTGATTGTGATCAAACCTACCGGTTTCCGTTATGACAGGCTTACTCCAGAGGATTTGCTGGTGGTTGATGTGGATGGCAATATCATTGAAGGTAATCTTAGGCCATCCAGTGATACTGAAACTCATCTTTATATGTATAAACACAGGCCTGATATTAATGGAATCGTCCATACCCACTCTCCCTATGCAAGCATTTTTGCTGTGTTGGGTAAACCAATTCCTCCGGTGATGACCTCGGCAGCCTTACTCGGAGGTGAGATTCCGATAGGTGGATATGCCCCGGTTGGCGGTGAAGATATTGGTTCAGAGATTATGGCGAAAATTGGTAATTGCTCAGCAATTGTGATGCAGAATCATGGTGTATATACATTCGCAACTAGTGTTTGGAAAGCAACGATTGCTGCCGTCGAGGTTGAAGACCTCGCAAAAATCGCTCATTATGCCTTATTACACGGTGATCCAATTGTGCTATCAAAGGAAAAAGTGGAAGAATTTCAAAACATCTATAAAACACTATACGGACAGAAAGAGGATTAGAGATCAAGTGGATCAATTCGAGATACAGGATTCGATGATTAATCCATTAGGAATTTACGAAAAAGCATTTCCTGTCGACTTATCTTGGGATGAGCGACTTTTAGAAGCTGCCAAGGCCGGATTTGATTTCGTAGAAATGTCAATCGATGATTTTGAAAAACGTTTGAGTCGCCTGGATTGGTCACGATCTGAAAGAAGGGGCTTACAGCAATTGATGGAGAAAACCGGTGTCCCGATCCTGACAATGGGTGTCAGTGGACATCGGAAATTTCCTCTGGGTAGCGCGATCCCCGAGATACGTCAAAGAGGTATGGAAATTCTTCAACAGGCTATAGAACTGGCTTATGATTTGAATATTCGCTTAATCCAATTGATGGGTTACGATGTTTTCTATGAAAAAAGTGATGATAGCACTCAAGAACGGTTCCTTGAAGGTTTACGTCAGGGCGTTCGTTGGGCTGGGGCAGCAGGTGTCATGCTGGGGCTTGAAAATGTAGATGTTGAGACTGTTGATTTAGTAGAAAAAGCATTACGTTTTGTCAATGAAGTGGATTTGCCCTGGCTCAATGTATATCCGGATATGGGTAATCTTGTTGCTGCTGGATATGATGCGGTTGCAGAAATTAAGTCTGCCAAAGGTCAAATTGTTGGAATACATATTAAAGATGCGCTTCCAGGTAAAGTGCGCGGAGTAACGTTTGAAAAAGGAAATGTCCAATTTGATGATGTCTTTCGCACTTTGAATGAATTGAATTTTTGCGGACCTTTGGTCATCGAAATGTGGGCTGATCTGGATACTACAGTTAATCCTGCACAAAGGCATCGGATCCGCATGCAAGAGAATTAATGCAGGACTCCATTTTTCACATGGCTTCAGCAACTCACGTAGAGATCATGCTTGTTTCTCGATGCAAAAAAATGTTATCTCTTCCATGGTGGCAACCTGTTTTTATCAAAGAACACAATCCGATGGATTAAAACATTCGATTCTTCACATTCAAAAACCAATGAAGAAATTTCTCGACTTTGGTCGGCGACGAAGAGAAATCTCATCATCAGTAAGATTCTAAGATTAGACAACTGATTATTTCGAGATTTCTTATTCTTGAGCTAGAAATCCAGGATATGATTTCAGAATTTTTTCGTTGTTCCTTTTTGAAGATCTAATCACCATTTTATCAGGGAAGCATTTCGATGGAAAAAAAAAGTTTGACATTGTTGCTGTACTTTCAGCAAAATCGGATGACATTGAATTTGCAATCTGCCGGTTCACTTGATTCATTATGTAGAAGAAGGACATCTAGTTTATATCGCCCATTGCTGCCACTGGAAATCATCGGAAAAAATGTCACACTGGCCCGGAATTTGAAGAGCTAGTCGTCCCGAAGAAAAACTGGGAAAGAAGCTGGACAGGATCGAGCACTAGTTGATCATGATCGGCTCTGAGAACAGTGGAATTCTGGTTCGACAATTTGCCACCTGGAAGGTGGTATCTGGATACTAATGCAACAAAAAAAACCCCCAACGCGATCTGATTGCCTGGCGCATGGACGACAACGATTACGTAGTCAAGTAGCTCTTAATGTGGGCAAAAATGCCTGTCGTGTTTCCATTTCAGCAGTCTGGCCGATCTCCCTGAGACCCGATCTGGACCCATTGACCACGTCCCAGCGACTAGTTTGAGCCATTTCGCACCTTACAAAACTACACCTCCCAGGATTATGTAACTCGATGTCGCCCAGGAGGTTGTTGACCAGGAGGATCGAGACTTTCAAACAGCATCGAGTGGCGACATAGATTTTCTTGGAGGACAGTTGGGGGTCAAGGACTGGTTGGAGTATGTAGAGAAGTCTGGATGAAAATGCGTAGATAATGTCGTTCAGATAAACCAAAGCCTTCCATATTGTTGCGACATCGCCTAACTTCATGTGGACCCCTATCACTTGTTACACCTGTTCAATTTAGTCGTCGATAACTAGAAATCTAATAGAACCAAGATATTTTATGAAAAAGAAAAAACTGACTATTCTTCGCACTTTTCTGCACGCCCTGATGATGTTGAAGTGTTTGTACAGGGACTTTCATGCGGATATCTGAAGAAGCCATAAGGTTTTTGTTCCCATAGGGCATTTGCCGGTAATCTAAGATCGAAAAATGTCGGTATACAAGTTCAGAAGTACGAGAAGATTCGACGTGTGAAGCACCGAGAAGACAGCTGAATGTTTTGATAAGTATTGTATTGATAATAATCGACCATAAAGTTTCCGATCTATGGCTAGAACAATTCCACCTGGAAGAAGAATATATAGAATCTAATTACGCAAAACCGAGTCCGGATCTGATCATTACATTGGAGAGAAAGAATGACTATCTGCACGAACCATTCGAATGTCCAGGTGGAGCCGCTTCGCACTCAATATGGGCTGCGTCAGTAATGTTCCGGTTACCATTTGCCTCCGATTAATGATGTTTCCACAGTTTTTCGCTGTGAAACGACCGGGATGACACGGGTGGCACCACCGGATTATTATGTAGATATTACTGAGGAATTTGAGCAAAAGCTTGAGCGTCAGCAAGCATGAAGTCAACATGGCGATTTCTTAGAGAAACAATTTGGGATCAAAGACTGGTTTGAATATGTGACTGTTGTCAGCAAACTGCGTGGATTTCAATGTGGATGCAAATATGCTGAAGCTTTCCGTATTGTGAAAACCTGGCCTAATCAAAAGGCTTACCGGCTCTTACCACCAGTACAGTTTTCGAGTTCTGACTAGTGGAAATGGGTTGAGTGCAATAAGTTTACTTTATTTGTGTATTAATGTAAATAAAAAAATTCTCATAGAAAATGGTGTCATCAGTGACTGAGTCTATTCTCGAACTTAAAAATACATGTAAAACGTTTCCAGGTGTTGTTGCACTTGTAAAAACGTTAATATGAATGTTCGATATGGTGAAGTTCACGCTTTATTAGGAGAGAATGGCGCCGGAAAATCCACACTCATCAAAATATTGAGTGGATACCATTCGCCAGATGAAGGAAGCGAAATTCTTATCGCTGGTAAACCAGTCGTGTTCAAAAGTCCTAGAGACGCTATTCAAGCCTCCATCGACACAATTTATCAGGAACTAACGCTATGCCCCGATATGACAGTCGCAGAAAATATCGTTCTGATAAAAAACAGATTTAAAGGGTTTTTACAAAAAAAGCGTGAATATCAGATCATTGCATCACGAGTGCTGGCGGAATTAGGGCAAAGCGAAATCAATCCAAATTGGTTCAGTTAAGGATTTGTCCATTGCCCAACAACAAGTTGTTGAAATTGCTAAAGCCGTTACTTCAAATGCAAAGATTGTCCTCATGGACGAACCAACGTCTTCCATTTCTCAAAGTGATGCAGATATCCTCATGGATATTATTCGTGGGTTAAGGGACAAGGGAGTTGCTGTCATTTATATTTCCCATAGACTTCACGAAATTGGTGGAATAGCGGATCGCATCACCGTTCTTCGAGATGGAGAGCTTGTCGGCACAGTAAACAATGCTCATGTCACCGAAAACGACCTTATCACAATGATGGTGGAGACATGAAATAAAAGAATGTTTATCCAAAAAGAAATGTTCCTATTGGTGATATCGCTATAAGTGTAAGCTCACCTGCGGCGAAATGTTAAAGGGATGTCGTTTGAAGTGCGTAAAGGTGAAATCTTAGCATCCGTAGTCTCCTTGGCTCAAGTCAAGACGGAAATCGTGGAAGCTATCGGCCTGCGACCCATTACAGATGGAGAAGTAACTCTAAACGAAACAATTTCACCCCAAAAATGGAAGGCAATGTATCAAGCACAAAATTCCCATTTGTTACTGAAGATAGAAAAAAATCTGGCCTAATACTTTGCTTACCTGTTTATGAAAATGTTAATATGGTCGATGTGCAAAGCCGTCTTCGTAGGTTATCTTAATTGGAAAAGAGTTACAACTTTGCCAACGAACACGGCAAAAACTGAATATTAGTCTCTGCAAGATTGAGCAAAAAGTAATTCGCTATCTGGAGGTGATCGGCAGAAGGTCACACTTCCCAAATGGTTAGATTTTTCTCCTGAGCTGATGATATTGATGAACCCACACGGGTATCGCATTGGAGCACAAACAGAGATTTATTCAATTATCGGAGAACTCGCCGAAAGGAACACCCATGTAATCGTCTCTTCAGAATTTCCAGAACTCATAAGTGTGTCAGATAAAATCATGGTGATGCAAGAGAGTGGATGAAAGGTATTGTATCAAAAAAAAAATGGCTCAGGAATTTGTGGTGGGAATTGCAATTCAAAGAATGATATCATCTCGCCCTTATCAAGTGAAGGGAAGAAGAAGTAATGTCAGGACTAATAATTCCACCAAAGTTAAAGGCTCATCGAAGCAGAAGATTTTTAACGCTAGTTATCCGGAACCGCACGTTTCTAATTTTGATAGTTCTCATGGTCATATTTTCCCTGATTAAGCCGATATTTATGAATCCCCTTAATCGCTCGCAATCTTGAAGAATATGAGTTATGTGCTGATCGCCGGACTTGGGATGAAGTTCATCATCACGCCAGGTGGTCTGGATTTTCGGTAGGTTCAATAGCTCCGGTTGTAGGCATCAGTCTGTCAATGCTCGTTCATAATCGTTTTATGCCGGTCATTATTGTCCTGCTTATTGTAATGCTCGTGACGATTTCCTTTGGCTTCTTTTAATCGGATAGTCTCAGTAAAGGGAAAATCGAACCTTTTCTGGTTACCCTGGCAACGTTAAAGTGTCTATCGTGGGCTGGCATAACCCTGACAACAGGTAAACCGGTACCGATAGTGATCCACATTTTGCAGACCTGTTAGGGAACAGTTTATTACTCAACATAATTCCATCGCCAGTGATTATCTCACTTGTCTTATTGCTGGTAGCCTGGTTCCTCTTACTAAAACTAAATTTGGGTTCTATGTCCGGAACGGTGGAAATCCTGAGGCATAACAGTAGCTTAAATTAATGTTCGCTTTCTTTAAAATTGCAGCATATACAATGAATGGGTTATTCGCTTTCTGTTCAGGTTAATTTTTGGCTGGTTATTTAATGCGGACTTACATGATGCTGGTAGAGATCTCGCACTAGATACATTTCCGGTGTAATACTTGGTGGAACTGCCATTTTGGGAGCGTTGGGACGATATGGGGCACTTCGGAGGTGCCTCATATGGCTTCTATCAATAATCGAATGTCTCTATTAGGTGCTCAATACCACGTTCAGATCTTGGTAAAAGGATTGGTCATCATCATTGCGGTCTTGATGGATAATGCATTCAAATCAAGACAAAAATAACCGGATCCTATAGATGCATTGCATTTGTAGGCGGAAGTAGAAAAGAAAGGAAGGTCAATACCACATAACTTTATTGAGAATTGTAATCGGGACCCCCCTACCAAAAGTAACTATTTTACAATATATGGAGGAAAGATTGTGGAACAAAAATTAGGAAAGTCCAAAAAAAGATTTGCCCATTTAGTTGCATTAGTGCTAGTACTCGCACTTGTCCTGCCCGCTTGTGCACCTGCCGCCACAGAAACGCCTGTCGTTACCGAAAAACCAGTAGTAACTGAAACACAAGTCGCTACCCAAGAAACAGTAATAACTGAAGCTCCAGCCACAGAAGAAGCTGTAGTAAATCCCAATGTGGCAGACTATACCTATGTTGGAAATGCGACTGATGTTTTCCCTTTGAATTCTTGGTATGCTGATGTAGGAGTTGAAGCAAACGTTGAAATCAGGAATGCAGGCGCAGTAAAAGTCCCTGATGATATGACGACCGAGATGCCAAAAGCGAAAGAAAAATATACCATTGGTTTTTCTGTCTATTACACAGTAGATGAAGTTGGTTCTATGATTCTTGAGACAATGAAATCTGCTGCTGTCGAAGCCGGAGTTGAATTACTGGTCAACGATGCGAACTATGACCAGAGTGTTCAGAATCAGGCTATCGAACAATCGATTCTGCAGGGAGTCGATGGTGTTATTCTTGCTCCGTGCGATTTTACTGGTGTGAAGACTGCACTTGATGCACTTGAGAAAGCTAACATTCCAGTTGTAACCCTCAATGCCCCACTTGCTGGGAATGCTGACGCGATCGTTATCTCTGATACAGTAGAGCAAGGCACAATTGCAGGCGAGTTGCTTGAGCAGGCATTACTGCAAACCGACAAAGAAATGAAGGGTACAATCGTATATCAAACGCTTCCTTTTGTGCATCCCAATGCTGCCACACACGCCAAAGGCTTCGTTGATGTATTTGCCAAATATCCTAATATCACTATAGTTGAATTGACCGGAATTTCACCTGAGGACCATTACACCGCTTTTGATGGAGCAATCAAAGCATATCCTGACATGATTGGTGCTTGGGGTCTTTACTCCTCAGCCACAATCGGTATGCTGAATGCTAAATTGGCAAACTCTCGTGATGATATTCTCTTGAGCTCGGTTGATCAAGATAAACCCATTCTGAAGGGTATTTATGATGGCGATATTGTAGGCACTGCAGCTTATTCCTCAATCGCTCCTGCTTGGTGGGCGATGAGCACGATGGTTAATTTGCTGAATGGTGCTGAAATCCCTGGTGTTATCTTCTATGCCAATATGGCAATCACACCAGATAATGTCGCAGCGGCTTTTGAACATTACTATCCCGGCAAGACCTTGCAAGATTATCTGGATGGTAAAGTTCAGTAACGATTGATTGTGTAAGAACTGAAGGTTTGGGGCGGCAGTTGAAACCAGCTGACCGCCCCAAAATCAATCAATGAGAAATTCCATCGAAAAAGCTCTACCTTGCAGCAGAAAATTAATTGAAATTTTAATAAACAAGCTCTCACTCCTTGTGCATGATCTTCTCTTGCGCGATCCGGCAAGGGCTTGGGTTTGAAATAAGTAAAATCTCGGGATGATGTTTTATAAGGAGATGATGATGAATATGAAACAGGAAACTCTGGAAAAAAGAAAACTTAATCATACTGATATGGACATAACGCCAATTGGTTTTGGCTCATGGGCACTTGGCGGTGGAAACTGGGTCTATGCATGGGGCCCGCAAGATGACAGTGAATCAATCGCAGCAATTCATCATGCCCTCGACCTTGGCATCAATTGGATTGATACAGCTGCAGGATATGGTCTGGGTCATTCAGAAGAAGTGGTAGCTAAGGCTCTGAAAGGTTTATCAGAGCGTCCTTATGTTTTTACTAAGTGTAGTTTGACCTGGAACGATCAAGGTGAAATCATCGATTCACTCAAGCGCGATTCCATTCGAAAAGAATGTGAAGACAGTCTTCGTCGTCTGAAGATAGATGCAATCGACCTTTATCAAATTCACTGGCCACGGCCCGATGAAGATATTGAAGAAGGTTGGGCAACCATGGCTGAACTTCAGAAGGAAGGTAAGGTGCGTTGGATTGGTGTATCCAATTTTAGTGTAAGCCAAATGCGTCGGGCCCAAATGGTTGCACCAATTAATTCTCTGCAACCACCATACTCTCTTATCCGTCCTGAAGTTGAAGAAGAAATCCTACCCTTCTGCCGGGAAAACAATATTGGCGTAATCGTCTACTCACCGATGTATTCAGGCTTGCTCACCGGAAAAATGACGGAAGAACGTATCAAAAACATGCCAGAAGATGATTGGCGCCAGCATGATCCTGAATTCAAAGCACCTCGCCTTAAGAGAAATTTGCGGCTGGTCGAAAAGCTCAAAGATATTGGCAAACGACATGGAGTCGAACCGGGTGTAGTTGCAATTGCCTGGACACTGCGCAATCCAGCCGTCACAGGCGCCATTGTAGGCGCACGACGTCCCAGCCAGGTTGATGGGATTTTCCCAGCGATTAGATTCCGACTATCTGATGAAGAGATCGAAGAAATAAATGAATTGAAATTTGACAGAACGTAAAGTGGGGCTCCGCAATAAATTCTATGCCGACACTAGGTTGCTTTATGTGGGTTAAACCCAGGAATGAATTTGTGATGGAAATGGAGGACATATACTGATGGATTGTTTACTTGGTATAGATGTGGGATCAACGAGCATGAAAGCACTCATTTACGATCCTGATGGAAATGTCATATCAAGAGCTAATTGCCCGCAAGTGTCAGTTGCCAATGATCCGGTCCATCCCAGTTGGCAAGTTTATTTACCTGAAAGTATTTGGAACGGGATTGCATCGGTCATTCATGAAGCAGTTGATGCTTTAGGCTCTGATATGTCCATTTGTGCTGCAGCTGTAACAGGATTAGGAGCAGATGCAGTTCCATTGGATGAACATGGAGTCCCAGTCTATCCTTTCATAAACTGGCTATGCCCACGGACTACACCTCAATATGAGTGGTGGCTGCAACATGTCGGTTTGGAAAAGACCTTTCAAATTACAGGTTGGCAGCCATTTGTGTGGAGCACAGTCTTCCGTTTCATGTGGTTGAAAGAAAATGAGCCGGAACTTGCAAAAAAGGTACGTCAGTGGTTGATCATTGAAGATTTCGTAAATTATAAATTGACTGGAAAATATTCTACCGACTTTACGGATGCTTCTCCCACATTATTATTTGATCAGCACAAATTGTCTTGGTCGGATGAGTTGTTTGAGATCGCAGGGCTGGAGCAGGAGCTGTTTCCCACACCACAACAGACCGGTAATTATCTCGGTGATGTTACTCTTGAGGCCAGTCAAAAAACCGGACTGCCAGTCGGCACGCCAATATTTCAAGGTGGCCATGATTATCTAATTGGTGCACTAGCAGCCGGCATAATCGAACCAGGCAAGATATTAGACGTTACTGGCACCTGGGAGTTGGTGCTTTCTCCGACACTCACACCTGTTTGGACTGAAAATATCCGAGAAATGGGCCTAACAATTGAAGCCCATGCTGCTCCTAAAACCTACTGTATTTGGGGAGGAGGGACAGCAGCCAACATGCTTGAGTGGTATAAAGATCTTTATCTACCAGAAAGTATGCAATCTGAACCAAACTCCGTTTGGAAAATCCTAATGCAGGAGGCAAATAGTTCTCCGGCTGGTGCTAACGGAATCTTCTTTTTACCCCACTTCAACGGTTCCACATGTCCAAATCTCAACCCTCGCTCTCTGGGGGCATTCGTGGGGCTCACTAATTCAACCACTCGTGCAGATAATATTCGAGCAGTTGTTGAAGGGTTAGACTATGCCTTCTTAGATATGTTAAAAGCCCTCGAAATGGGGTCTGGACGTAAGGCTGGGACCATCACAACTATAGGAGGAGCAACCCGAAATGAGTTTTGGATGCAGAATAAAGCTGATGTCTCCGGGTGTGTTATTGAAACACCTGAGATTGAAGAGGCTACAGCCCTTGGAGCAGCCATGTTGGCAGGCATAGGTGTTGGGATCTATAAGAATTTGAAATGAAGCAAATATGCAAGTGTACCGTTCCGGAAAAAGGTATGAGCCCAATCAACAATTGGTACCGCTTTATGCTGAATTATTCGAGCTATATCGTGAAATTCACCCTGCCCTCAAGGAAGTAAATAGTCAAATCTATGATCGCTTTAGGATTTGATAAATGAATTTTCTAATATCTAGTAACACAAAATGCTCGGAATAATCACCGAGTGTTTTATATAACTTATTGATTATTATTGCTTTCCATTTCATCAACCATCAGATTATTGGATACCATCTGATTGGGGTCCAGATGTGATGAAGCATCCATGCATAGCCTGTTTCAATTCTCTGTTATGTAGTCAAAGTTGTGGGTTCCTCGAGTTGCAGCTTGAAAAAAAGATGAAATCACAGCATTCAGTAATATTAATGAATTGCTTGAAAGTCCAGAAAATCAAACCGGATTGCAGCAAATAATTAGTCCTCAGGTGTTGAAGACTCGTTGAACACCTTAACAGGGTGGTTCTTCGAAGTCTTACCCCTATGAATAGCACTCCCGGCGTGAGCTAGCGCACAGCCAACAGACGTCATCCCTTCATGGAGATTTGAATTCCGTAGACATCTTGTTTACAGGATATCATCAGCTTTGTACAAAGAAATATGGCGACAATGGTTGTCCCATTATTTTTCACCAAAAGGAAATATATCTACCATTTATTCAATTATCAACCCAAAAAATTTATAAAGTCAGAATTAGTAATTAAGGTCTAAGGTTCGCGAAATAAAATAGGAACTCACACCGCGTGAACTGTTGCCGAAACTCTGAGGTCGGTGGTTCTCTGAACCGTAACCAGTGCACCTAAATCCACTCCCCGCTATCTCGAAGTTAACCAAAAGGATATGAACTTATTTACCTTTAACAAGCGCTTGTTTCCTTATTTGTCAGCTCACAGGAGTTAGGTCTTTATCTCTGTCTGTTGTAATTTTATTCAGTATTTCTATCGCAGTTTTGAGGTCCTTTCCAGTCAGCCCAGTGAATATCTACGACCTTATTCCCAGTACCAGGGTATCGGTTCGTTGGAATTAGGTTTAGGTAAATATTTACGTAATGCGGGCTCAATCAAAAACGAACACACCAGAGCGCATGCTCCCGGTAAACCGATGATGACATATGGGAACAACCAAAGCAGGATAACAGATCCGGCGATTAATATTAGCAGCAGAACAGTACGCCAGAAAAAACGAAGAGACATTACAATGCTTAGCTTCAAAATGTCCCCAACTCCCATCGAAAAGCGAGATAAGATCGGCGAAAGATAAGGCAGAACAATCAACAAGGGCAGCAGCAACACTTCGGCGGCAAAGGATAGATATCCACTTGCTGTCCCAAGCGAACTGTTCTCGGCCGTGTTGTTTAACACCCAGACGGCGGCGACTATGGCAGTAGCGTAAAGCAGAACAATGCACGTCAGGGGAATGCCGATCCGCAGACCATCGCGAAAGGAGCTGAAAAAGTTTTGTAAAAGCGAACCTCTGTTCTTCCGCACCTGTTTCACCGCAACATAATAAAGTGCGCTTGTCGCGGGACCGATGGTAACGATTGGAACGCAGCAGATTGCCCATAGTATGCTCACTGCCATAATATCAAATAACTTTTCTCCGAATGTGAACAGCGGACCATCTGGATTAAAAAGAGCGCGCAAAATTTATACCTCCAGCTAGGTTTCACTTGACAATACTATTATATATATATAATTATTAGTGGCATTTCTTTCAAAAAGATTAGTTTACCATTTGCTTCATCTGAACAATTACATCACAAATCTGACAAAGCAAATATGCATATTTAGTTGTTTTCGTAGCCTTGTTTGCAACTTATCGCCGTTTTTACCGACATATGGGCGTAAAAAGACGACACTTGGAGAAGAAATACTTGCAAAAGAAATCAGATGAATGAGCGACCTAAAATAAGTTCATGATTTACATTAAAACCTTATGTAATTTCGTTTTATATGAAATGCGATTTAGATTTAAATGAAACAACCCTGAGCACTTCATATGAAAATGAAGAGAAAAGTCCAAAAAGAAAGTAAAATATGAGTAAAATCACCGTAATAATGCTCAAAATGCTCTAAAAAATCATTTCAAACAGGAGATAGAGCGTCTCTCTTTCTAGAAACGAGGATTAACTGCAAATTCGTAATTGATAACCTGCTGACATAATAAGAAAGATGATAGGCAAGAGATTCTCCCGTATGTTTCGGGTGTTTAGGAAAGCCGCCAAAATAATCGTTGAAAACTTGTTACGAAATTCGCCTTGAAAAAATGAAAAACCAATTATAGGAAGAGTACCATCTGGTGAAAAGAATACGATCTGCCAAGAAAAGCCTGTTGCGTTATTTCGGTATACTGCTATTCATAACGCTGTTCTGCCTTATCTTGTATGGCGTCTATTCTATATGGACGTATGAGCAGCAGATGATCTTCAGTAACCAGGCTTCTCTGGACGTATATTTCAACAATTTGGTCTACATCTTGGATGATTTGACTCTCTTCAATCAGAAAGTATATTCAGCCGATACCGATTTTATGATATTGTCTTCAAGGGCTGATAATATATCCGACTCGGAGAAGCTCGTGATGGAATATAATCTGCGAAATTCCATCCAGAACAGGGTGCCAGATACTGGAGCTATCTTCGTTTTCAATAAGTCCAAATCCGTCTATTTTTACTGGTACGGTTCTAATTTTATAGGCGGCGTCGTGAATATGGAGCATATCGATCTTATGAACCGGATAAGGCTCCATTTGATGTCCGCTGATCAAAGCGAGTTAATGCATTGGCAGGTATATCCTGACGACGATAACGTATTGTTGATGAACACCTACCGCCTTCGTGATATGTATGTGTGCTCGATACTCGATCTTAACGCCTTTATCCGCACGCATACAACGAATACGGAGACAAGCGAATACGCCTTTTTCACGAAAGACAGAATCCTGACTAATGTGGAGTATACAACGAATGAGGATATAACACTCGATAGAATGATTAACGTTGACGACAATTTATTTAAGAATTTGTTTGCCGGAAATATCATTCGATCGGACTATTATGATGCCTTCGGTATTGGTCTGAGTGGCATTATGTCGATGGAAGAAGTGTGGAGTTATATGAGGGTATCTGTAACCCTCTTTCTCGTCGCGATTATTATTATTTGCACACTGTTCTTTGTCATTTATTCATTTATAAGACGCATATTGATCTTTCCGCTAAATCAGATCACACAAGCATCCGAGAAGCTTGCGGGATCTGATGTCGAGGAGACCGGTCTGCAGGATCAGGATGATTTAATTGAATATTCCACCATACGGATTGCGCTTAATCGGCTTGTTGCACAAAAGGTTAATCTGGAACAGGACAATATAAGTAAGACCCGCGAAAAGGAACACGCTCTTTTACAATATTATCAACTTCAAACGAAATCGCATTTCTTACTAAATTGTTTGAAAAGCTTGTACAATATGTCTGAAAAAGGCGAAATGGAAAAGATGAAGATGATGATATTAGCTTTCTCAAATCATCTTCGTTATATTTTCCATGACAACCTTCTGCTGGTCACACTAAAATCAGAGCTGGCAGAAGCGCAGGATTACTACCAAATTATTCAAATGGATCGGGCAAATCCGCTCCTGCTGAATCTTGAGGTGGATCAGAGCCTATTGGATTGTAAGGTGCCGCCACTTGTTGTACAAACTTTTTTGGAAAACTCTTATAAATATAATTCCGGAACCGGTAAATTTCTGCGTTTCCATGTCAAGATAGACCGAATTGAGATGGAGAAAAAGCCGTATCTCAGACTACGCCTGAGTGATAACGGCGTTGGTTACGGTAAAGAGATATTGAAAAAACTCTCTGAAACCGATAAGCAGTTCGAACAATATCACATCGGTATCAGCAATTTGAAAAGAAGGATGACATTAATTTATCAAAACGAATATCAAATTGCCTTTTTCAATGTCCTCGGCGGCGGTGCATGTTCCTTGATTTATCTTCCAATTCGGAAAGAATGAAGGGAAAGAGTAGACAATGAATGTGCTTATTGTTGACGATCAATTATCCGTGATTAACGGCATATTGTCAGGAGTGCACTTCAAGGAGTTGGGCATCGATGTCGTCCGGTCCGCTGCAAGCAGTGAAGAGGCGCTCGCGGTGTTCGACGAAATCCCCGTGGATATCATGCTAACGGATATTGAAATGCCGGGAGAAAGCGGCCTTGAACTTACTCGAAAAATACAAAAAAAATACCCGGATACGTATCGCATCTTGCTGACATCCCATGCGGAATTCCGCTATGCTCAGGAGAGCGTAAAGCTGGGTTGCTTTGACTATCTTCTTCAACCTTCTCCTTATGAGGAGATCGAGGATTGCCTGCTCCGCGCGCTGCAGCAAATTTATCAGGAGCGAAAAAAGAAACGATTGTATGAATATGGGCAGTTACTCGAAACGAACGAGACCGAGTTGATGGATCATGTAGTTACAGAAATATTTTCACGGGTTCCTGAAGATGTGAACTCCTCATTGGAATTCCTGAACAAGATGGGTTATCCGATTAGCAAAGAAAAGAAGATCCAGATCATCATTGTCAATGTGCAATCGTTTCGCATCTCGGATGAGCCAAAATTCTCGGAGAGGAGCATCCATAAAGCAATATCGAACGCTCTTGAGCAAGCAAATATAACCTACCCAATTCTGGCGCTCAGTACAGTAAGCAGATTCAGACAATTTGTTCTCGTTTTGTTCTCCGCTACTTCGGAGGATCTGACTATTTCAGACGGACAATATCAGGTGTTTTATGAAAAGCTCAGCGCGGAGTTGGCTAATGAGGCGTTGACGTGTTACATAGGCAATTGGATCGCCTGTAAAAATGCGCGGGATGAAATGAAGCAAATACATTTGTATATTAATGAAAATATCAACAACCGCACTGGGATATATCTACCCTCTGGACAGGATATTTCCGCTAATGTTGTGACCAATCTGGCGGAAAGCGTAGAACGATGGAAGACGTTGATTACTGAGGGGCAGAAACGGATGCTTGATAATGAGACAGAGGAATTTTTAAAGAGTATTGTAGAAAATAGCAAAAACAAACTCAAGTCTCTTTGTGAGCTTCACCAGCAGCTTACCCATATTTTTTTCGGTTTTTTCTATGATAATAACGCAGATATTAAAGAACTATTCAGCGAGGAATATACATACGCTGATTACATGAACAGCTTTAAAGATACCGGATTCGCTGAGGAAGGCTGTCAGCTTTATGCTGAACGCCATAGACGATATTCAGAAGAACAGCGTGGAGAAAAGTGACGTTGAAAAAGCAAAAAGCTTCATTGCGAACAATATATCAAGTCCAATTACTGTAAAAGAGGTTGCTGAACATGTGAATTTAAGCGCGGGGTATTTTACGAAAGTGTTCAAGCGCGCGACCGGGCAGAACATCAAAGAATATATTGCCCTTTCAAAGATCTCGGCAGCTAAAGAGATGCTTGAACATTCGAACATCTCTATTAGCATGATCGCATTGGAACTGGGATATTCCTATTTCTCGCATTTTACACAAGTATTTAAAAAATACGAGCATATCACGCCAAGCGAATACCGCAATAAATTTACGAATTAGTAAGTCACAATCCTTCATTCTGAAAGCACAACTCCCAGATTTTAACGAAGTCCTTCTTCTGCTCAAAGCTGAAATCCGCAAGGTTGGCCTTCAGGCAGGTAAGGCTGCCGTTCATGCGCCATTCAATTTTTAGCGTGCCCTTTCCATGTTGTTTTCATCACTGGCCCCATTTTTCCAAAACCGCCAACGCGCGGAAGACAAGAAAGTTATCATCCGCATTTAGTCTGAGTTTTTTTATCGTGGTCTTCATTTCATCGACGGCAAGTTCGAAGCAGATCCTAGTCTCGAACCAACCGTTGAGCCAGTGGATACGAATCTCCAGTTTGTTCTCATGAATGAATCTCGCGGTAGCGGCATATGCGCCGAGTTCAGGGAATGGGGAATCAATAACCCTGCATGTTAAAGAACCATCCCATGAGGCGATGAATTTCACTCCGGTGTCAAGCATAACGGTAAGCGTTTCATCAGAGACTTCCAATTGGAAGGTGGAAATCTTGACATCCTTCTTACTGTCACGGAAGGCAATAAAAAGGTCACCGTTTCCTGGGGGGGCAACGGAAATCCAAGGGTCGAAGTCACCGCTGATGATCCGATAAGAGCCAGAGAAAGTTCGATTCAATCTGAGTGCGTTTGGCTCGTCGGGCTGCAATTTTGTTGAGGACTCCAATTGGTGGAGAGCGCTATAGTCTTCCTTCACGGTCTCCAGAGGCTCGTTTTGCAATTGCAGAAGAAGGTAATCATAAAGGATGTCAAGGGTCTTCTGCGGTCCCATGGGAGTCACTGCGCCCTCATGGATTGCGACGACCAGGTCCTTTTCCGGCCATATAATGCCAAATTGACCCTGCCCGCCATCAAATCGGAAGACACCGGGGATACTGCACGCCCAGAGTTGGTAACCATAACCGCAGCGGCCGTCTTTCTGCTCCGGCGCATAGGGGTTCATGATCTGGATCGACAGTGCGCTGCGCACGAATTTTGGATCGAGGATTTGCTCGCCATTCCACAAACCGTCGTTGACGTAGAGCATGGCAAGGCGTAGATTATCCTCTGTCCGGGCAAACGTTCCTGGCTCGGCATCAATCTTATTGGGAAATTTTAGCCATACGAAATGTTCGGGGTCGATACCAATCTTATGGAACAGCCTATCGGTGAGGTAATCCTTCATGTTCTGCCCAGTACGCTTAAGGATGATGGCCCCGAGCATGCAGGATCCGGAAGAGTTATACGCAAAGTGAGTGCCTGGCTCAAAAGCCATCGGCGTTGTGAAATAATTTCCAATCCAATCCCCATACATGGAGGGATGCTGTGCCATTCCGTTCGTCATGGTCATAACGTGCCTGATAGTGATGTGTTCCATCAGCGAGGGAACAGTGATTTTCCGCTGGGCGATTTCATCAGCGAACACATCGACCATTTTTTCATCGAGAGAGAGGCGGCCCTCCATCAGGGCGATACCAATAGCCGTGGCAGTATAACTTTTACCTAAGGAGTGATTGCAGTGGACAAGTTCTGAACTGTAAGGGGCCCACCAGCATTCGGCAAATATTTTGCCATACCTGGCGGCCATAAAACCATGAATCGTGGTTAGATCATGATCGAGTGCCTTTATGCAGTTTATTATTTGCCTGCTGGATATACCCGTTTCCTCGGGTGTACAGCGTGGTAAATTGTTTGAATGCATTAGTACCTCTCCTTCTTATTTTTGAAAAAGAAGTAAATCGTCGCGAGGATAATGAAGAAACCGCATAAACTGAAAACCAACTGATAACCTTGCAATCCAGCAATCAGGCCGAGAATTGCACCGGCCACCATAGGGCCGAGGCCCTGTCCGATATCACCGCCAAGAAAATACGTACTTGTCGCGACGCCGCTTCTGTCACGGCCGATATGGTTGATACAGCCGGCCTGCAGCGATGGTTGTGCTGCTCCCTGTCCGATTGCTCTGAGCACACTGGTGAGTAAAATTACCCAAAGGGAACGACTTATTCCCAGTATGAACATAGATGCGGCAGTGATGATCATGCCGGGGAATACGGTGTATTTCAGCCCTTTAGAGTCCATTAATTTTCCAGCTAAAGGTCTACTCAGGAAAAGACAAATAGCATATACTGTGAAATAGATTCCAATGCTCTTAATTCCCAGTTCGTTGGCAAAAAGCACGAGATAAGAAGCAATGATGCCGTTAACAAAAGATAAAGTGGAGTATGGGAGCACAAAAGGGAGCGCTTTTGGCTCGAAAAAATCACGAAAGGTGATATTGCGCTTTTCAGCGCTTGCGTTTGTATTCTTTAGGTTCTTGATGAAAAATAGAAAGACGCTCGCCAAAACAGGGAGCGCAGCGGCAGAAATGAAGGCAGCCTTCATGCCGGCTGATTTCGCGATTGCCAGGCCTAAGCCGGGGGCAGATGCAAATCCGATGAGCTGACCGATACCCATATAGCCAATACCCTCGCCCGTTTTATCATTTGGGATGGAGCGAATAATCAGAGCTACCTGAACAGTACTGCTGATGGCGAACCCTAGACCATTGCATATACGGAAGAAGATGAGAAGGGGGATGTTTGTCGTGATGGCAAAACCAAGCAGACCAATGGTCATGAGTACATTGCTCCACAACAGAAGGTGGATGTTATTAAGTCTGTCAACCATCAGGCCACAGAAAGGGCGACTGAAAAGAGCGGTCAGGGAAAACAGGCCAACAATAATTCCGGCAAGAGTGATCGTGGTGCCAATCCCCACAAGGTATTCGGATAATATTGTCGCTACCATATAAAAAGAGAACGAGCTCATCGAACTGATCAGAATAACAATAATATATGATTTATTCCACAGCTTGGAGGAGCTTGACTTTGTACTACGATTATTCATTAACTGGTTCCTCGTAAAAACGAGGGCACCTCAGGTGCCCTCGTTTTTGTGTTATAAAATCTCGTTAGGCGATTATTTGGTTAGTTGGATGCAAGCCATGCATCTAACTGAGCCTGCTTTTCAGCGATGACTTGGTCAATGCCCGCATCACGCAGTGCCTGCTGAAAAACAGGGAGCACCTCATCGATATTAACTTCTCCGTTGATAAGCGGCAGGTAATACTGAGCGATAACGTTGTTGCATGCAGTTACCTGGTCGGCAACAGGTGAATTGTCAAAACTGAAACCAAGAGCCAGAGAAGGCAGAGCTTCAGCGTTTGTCTCAGCCATCATGGCCCACATATTGTCGGGCTGGTAATACCAAACCGGGCAGCCGGAGGAATTGGGCAGGTTATAGGACGCACCGAGGCCTGTCCAGCCACAATTCGTCATATTCTTGCCCTCTGGAAATTCAACCTTGCCTTCACTATTAATGATGTAGTTTTCTCCTTCGATACCATTACCAAGAAGGTTTGCGGCTTCGTTATTCGTATAGAAGACTTTCAGCACACGCATAGCCGCTTCTTTGTTTTCTGAGAAACTTGTAATGTGCCACAAATAGGTGGTAGTGGTGCCGGTGGTTATCAGACGGTCTCCAATCTGCGTGCCAGTCATATCATCACCATAGGTCTGCTGGAGGTTTGCTTCGTATAACCATTCGTCGATATCCCAACCATAGCCGGGGGTGCCGCTGGCGATACCATACTGTAAACTCAACAGATTCGGGTTTGTATTGCTCATGGTGTCGGGATTGAAGATGTCGTTCGCTTGCCAGATTTTTACATTGTCAAGGAAGTTCATAAAATAGTCTGATTCGTAGTAATTTTCAACAGTGGTACTGTTTAGCGGATCGGTCAGCACGCCGAGAAAGTTGGTGTCGCCGAGGTAGTCGATGTCCTTGGGAACCCAATAGGTCTCGGTTGCGCCTGGGACGTAATAATGATCGGGGTTAACCTCCTTCATTAGAAGGATAGCCTGAGTCACTTCATCAAGCGTGTGAATGTTAGTCCAGTCGATGCCTGCGGAATCGGAGTCTGTCTTCTTGACGATGTAGAGCATGGGAGAGGAGTAGGGGCCATAAGAAGGAAGCCCATAGAACTTGCCATCAATCTTGCAGGATTCGAGCACCTCCGGCGTGTCAGCAAACAAATCCAGTATGCCTTGGCCATCCGAAGCAATCAGATCATCAAGCTGCGCCAATTGACCGTTTGCATAAAGAGTACCCAAAGGCATGTACCAGAAGGACGAGAAGATGTCGATGGAATCGGAGCCGCCGGTGAGCATGAGGTTGAACTGAGTGTTCATGGATTGGAAGTCGACAGGAACGAGGTCAATCTCAGCATGTGCCTCTTTCCGCAAGATGACGTTCAGAGCGTCCTCTATTTTTGATTCGGAATCTGTAGCAAATATTCTAGTGTAGGCCATGCGAATGACGGGATAATCCTCGTCTACGCTTGCTGCTTCAGTGGTGTCTGAAGGAGCGGACTCGGTGGAAATGGTAGTGCTGGCAGTCGGGCTGCTGGGGCTACTGGGGCTGCAGGCACTGACCATTCCAACGATAAGCAACAGTAAAAAAATCTTTATAAAAATATGGTGTTTCTTCATTTTTTCTCCTTATCTAATGGTTTGTTTGTTACAGGAAACAATCAGGCTCTTCTAAAACAATAGTAATAAAATACCTGAGAGTCCTGCCATCAACTTTCCGGCTCTTTTTATCAATTATCTGGCTTTTTTTCATACTTAAGTAAAGGTATCCGAAATTATGGGCCTATTTTTCGCAAGGATTTCTGAATTATTGTCAAATTATCAGTAAAATATCTGACTTTTAGTGTCAGCTTTCGGAAAAACCAGCTCTATGATACAATTCTCCGATAAGGGACAGGCGCTGAGGGTGGAAAATGTGTTTGCGAAATGTGAAAGAATGATCGACTGGGACTTCCACGTGGATATTATTTTTAAAAAAGAATTCTAATGGATTCCAGAAAAATAATAAATTCAAACGGAATTTTGATATTTTAAAGTGTTTGCCTTTGATACGATATCTCTAGAGTACGTAAAGCAGGCTTGAGGCTAACCTGATTTTGGGTAATTTGTACCGATTTTTCTTACCGGTCAATTCCATGCTGCCGGAAATCAACCCTGATCAATAGGTTGGCTAGAGAACGAAGATATTTTGCAGCTTTTTCGATCGTGGTTTGTTGTGGGTTCCCGCTGCAAATCAACGATACCCAAGACAAGCAGGAACATGTCCTGTTCTCACCACTATTTTTGCCGCTGGATAAAGTGGCAGAATGGAGTCTACTACGAAAGAACTGACAAAGATTTCAAATGAGCGGAATATTCTCCTTTACGAAAAGTCTAATCGTAAATTGAAAAAAAGAAGGAAGTTTCTTCGATTTCTGCCGCTATACCTGATGTTAATCCCGGGGATCGCTTATTTGATTATCAATAATTACCTTCCTATGGCGGGGTTGGTGATTGCATTTAAAAAAATTGATTACTCACTTGGTATATTCCACAGCCCATGGGTTGGCCTGAATAACTTTAGGTACTTATTTAGCAACAACGACGCATTGATAGCCATTCGCAACACAATCTTATATAATCTGGGGTTCATCGTGTTCGGGAACCTGCTGGCTATCATCGTGGCGATCGCAATCGATTGCGCGAAAAGCAATATTCTTAAAAATTTCAGTCAGGCCATCTTCGTGATTCCGTTTTTGCTTTCCACAGTTATCGTAAGTTACATTGTTTTCGCGTTTCTGAGCCCAAGCAACGGCTTTATGAACAATACAATACTTCCATTGTTAGGGATAGATAAAGCGATAAAGTGGTATAACGAGGCCAAGTATTGGCCTTATATTATCACGCTGGTGTATCTATGGATGTCCTTTGGCTATAGTTCAATCATTTATTATTCTTCAATCATAAGCATAGATAAGTCCTATTATGAAGCGGCGGTGATGGACGGTGCGAGCACATGGGATCAGATCATCTACATCACCATCCCGAATCTAAAACCCACCATCATTATTCTGACCCTGCTGGCGGTGGGCCGAATATGCTATTCGGATTTCGGGCTATTCTATCAGATTCCACAGCACAGCGGACTTTTATATTCGACGACTCAGACGATCGATACCTTTGTTTATAGGGCACTCCTTGAACTTAATGACGTTGGGCGCTCCTCCGCCGCCGGCTTTTTGCAGTCTCTGGTTGGCTTCATCTTGGTGTTTAGTGCCAATTGGGTGGTCAAGAAGCTGGATAAAGATAGCGCTCTTTTATAAATGGAGATATGAAATTGTGATAAGTACAAGCAAGGTTTTAAACTTTTTTATCACTTTGTTTCTGGTGGTGCTGGTTTTAATCTGCGTTATACCATTCTGGCTTTTATTCATAAATTCCTTTACATCCGAGACTTATCTGATCCATAACGGATATTCACTTCTACCCAGGGAATTCAGTCTTTCGGCATACAAATATCTATGGGATGCGATGGGTTCTATTGGCAGAGCCTATCTGATGAGCGTCATTATCGCGATTATTGGTGTTACGGGGAACCTGGTGTTGACAATCTTATTTGCCTATCCGCTTTCTCATAAGGACCTTCCAGGCCGGGGCGCGATTTCCTTTTTCCTGTATTTTACAATGCTCTTCAACGGCGGTCTTGTGCCGACCTATCTGGTATATACGAATATTCTGAACGTTAAAGATTCATTGGCAGGTATGATCGTACCTTACCTTCTGATGAACGCTTTCTTTGTGATCATCATGCGAACCTACTTTTCTTCGAATATCCCAAGTGAGATCCTTGAAGCCGCAAAGATCGACGGCGCAAACGAAATACAGTGCCTTACAAAGATCGTGATTCCTTTGAGTAAACCGATTATTGCCACAATTGGCCTCATGGCGCTGATCGCCTACTGGAATAACTGGACGAATGGGATTTACTTCCTGACATCAAGAACGGACCTGTATGGTATTCAGAACTACCTGAATGACGTAATGAATAAAGCCTCATTTCTGCAATCCCACATGAACACCATGATTTCTATGCAGGACATTCCAAACATCAGCGTGCGAATGGCTGTGGCCGTCATCGCGGTACTGCCGATACTCATTGCGTACCCATTCTTCCAAAAATCTTTCGTCAAGGGCATTACATTGGGTTCCGTCAAGGGTTGATTTCGAAGAACAGGTCGTTCTTTTCATGGAACGAAAACGGCGACAATAATCGGTTATTACAATGTTGTCTTATCGCGTAGAGAATTGGATCTTTTTGTTCAAGTCGGTATGAACCATGGCATCTTTGAACTTTTAAAACCGCATATATTCATGAGGCTTGGTGCATTTTCCTCAGTGGAGATGCGAAAATCCATATCATTTCCAAGGATACCGGATAGTAGATACTGAGCGGACCAACGACCATGGCCATCATCGCCGCAAGAACAGTTTTCGAGCGGGAATACCACTATGGAAAGACTTCCGCTCAGGTTGATGGATAGAGCGTAAATTTCGATTTCGTGTCTGCAATTTACAATTGTCTCGAATGTTTTTAAATGCAAGCCGTATTTCGTATATTAATTTTCGGTGACTCTGGCGATGGGTTTGGCCAAAACCACAGCCATACAGCGGTTGTGGGATGAGTCAGCAAGAATGGATGGGCCAGGCGTACAGTGAACAGCCCACCTCCTCATTGAATTTTGTCGCGGATGCCTAACTCACAATAAGAAAGCTGGTAAATACCTGTTCATCGTTGTCTACATAAAAAAGTTAATTACAGGAGAGTACGAGTGAAAAAGATTGAAAATACAGCTATGCTGATCACCTACGCCAACACGATGGGAAAGGATCTTGCGGCATTGAATGATGTGTTGGATCGTCATTTTAAAGGCGTTTTCGGTGGCGTGCACGTTCTGCCATTCTTCCCCTCGTCGGGTGACAGAGGTTTTGCAGTGATCAATTACGATAGTGTGGATCCGGCGCTAGGTACCTGGGATGATATCGATCGCCTGGGCCAAAAATATTATCTGATGGCTGATTTTATGCTTAACCACGTTTCCATAAGATGCGCGGAGTTCAAGGACTACATGAAAAATGGGGATGCCTCTCCGTACAAAGATATGTTCATCGACTGGAATCAGTTCTGGCCCAATGGCGAACCCACAGAGAAGGACCTGGAAGTCATGTACAGGCGCAAGGAAAAAGGGCCGTATATGGAATTCGTGCGCGATGACGGAAAGAAGGTCAAGCTTTGGAACACCTTCTTCCAGGAACAGGTGGACATTGATCCTTACAGCGCGGCGACGCAAGATTATTACGAACGCAACCTCAGTTTGATTGCAAAACACGTGTCGATTATCCGCTTCGACGCATTCGCATATGCTTCAAAGCGACCGGGAACATCCTGCTTCTTTGTGGAACCCGAGATATGGGAAGTCTTAGACATTGGCATGAAGCCGCTCAGGGCAAGTGGGACGGAGATGCTGCCCGAGATCCATGAAAATTATCGTATCCAACTGAAGATGGCGGAGAAGGACTATTGGGTATACGATTTCGCACTACCAATGCTGCTGCTGCACGGACTGATGACCGGCAGGACGGACAGGTTGATCCACTGGCTGAATATTTGCCCGCACAAGCAGTTCACCACGCTCGACACTCATGATGGTATTGGTGTCGTGGACGTCGCGGGATTGCTGACCGACGATGAAATAGATTATGTCCGAGAAAAGGTTGATGAGATCACCCAACCTGCAAAACCGTATATGAAATTTCCAGGCATGATGATAAAGACCTCAAGCAAACAGGCAAAGAGATATCAATTGGGATGTACTTACTATTCAGCGCTCAGTTGCAATGATCAGGCGTACCTGCTTGCCCGCGTGGTACAGTTCTTCACCCCTGGAATACCACAGGTTTACTACGTAGGTCTGCTCGCTGGAGAAAACGATATCGATGCGCTCAAGCGTGGCGAGGAGCCCAGAAGTATCAATCGTCATACCTATACTGAGGAGGAGATTGCCGAAGCGGTGCGCAAACCGATGCTTCAGGATATGTATAAGATCATGCGATTCCGCAATACCCATCCCGCTTTTAACGGTGAGGTGAAAATAGGCGAAGACAAGGCGGACGGAACGCTGACTGTCACGTGGACAAACGGGCCGGACTTTGCCAAGCTGGATGCGGATTTTAAGGATAAGAGTTTTTGTATCACATACACGGACAATGGGATGGAAAAAGTATTCTATTCCCAGGAAGGAAAATCAGGTGAATGATTTAAAGCTTCCGCTGATCTTTCAAAATGGCATGGTTTTGCAGCGTCGGAGACCGGTGTGCATCTGGGGCTGGGCGGCTGAAGGCAGCAGGATAACCGTACAGTTTGCGGGCGAAAGCGCCTGCGCAGAAACGAAGAATGGCGAATGGAAGGCTTTCCTCCCCCCGATGGAAGCCGGAACGGGTTATACGCTCAGGATAAGCTCCGATAATTGCGAGATTACCATCGACGATGTGGCTGTTGGTGAAGTGTGGCTTGCAAGCGGCCAATCGAATATGGAATTTTTGCTGAGGGACGATGCGGAAGCGGCCAGTGCCGAAAAAACGGATGATGCGGACATTCGCTGTTTTGAAGTGCCAAAAATATCGTATGCGGGTCAGCAAAATGACAAAGATTATTCGGAGGTGGGGTTGTGGCGGAAGGCACGTGGAAAAGAGGCTCTTTATTTCACTGCAGTGGGCTTTTACTTTGCGGAAAAGCTCCATCAGTCGTTGAATGTGCCGGTTGGCATTATTAAACTGCACCTGGGGCGGAATCTCCGCCAGCGTGTTCGTGGGGGAGGAATACCTGACCGGGCGGCTCAGATACTACCTCGATAATGCAAAAGAGGCGCAGTCGAAGTTAGACCCCGATAGCGAACTTGAGCGGTTCAAGGCCCTCCAGAAAAAAATGGATGCGATGCCTTTTGACAACAGCATACCCAACCTTGCCCCTATCTACCCTGACCAGGCCATGATGGACGCCATGGAGGAAATGAACGCGCTGCACCAGTCAATCTACTCTCCGTTTCGGCCCAGTGGACTGTATGAAACGATGCTCAAGACCATCGTTCCCTATACGGTCAGCGGCGTCATCTGGTATCAGGGCGAAACGGACGAAGCGCGTGCGGACCTCTACGAGGAGCTCTTGCACGCGATGATCGTCAACTGGAGAGATCTGTGGCATGAAGAACTGCCTTTCATCCTGGTGCAACTGGCTTCCTTTGAATACATGGTCGAGCCGCTGGATTTCGTACCTATCCGTGCCATTCAGGAGAAGTTGACGAAAACGATGTATAAGGTATGGCTCATCTGTTCGATGGATGTTGGTATGCAGTACGATATTCACCCGAAAAATAAAAGACCTATTGGTGAGAGACTTTCCCTGCAAGCGCTATCCAAAGTCTACGGGTATCCGATCTTAGCGGATTCTCCGTCAGTCGAGGGCTGTAAAAGAAACGGTTCGACGATTTGCGTCCGGTTTGCCAATACTGGTGAAGGCCTTGAATGCCGCGGCGATCAACCGCAGACTGTGGAAGTAAAGATAAACGATATTCTTGTGAACAACACAAAGGTCAATGTGCATGATAACGTGATGCTGATCTCTTCACCTGAACTTGAAACCGAAAATCCTGTAACAGTCGAATTCTGTCAGCACCCATATTGCGAAGATAATGTTTATAACAGCGCCGGATTGCCGGTACTGCCATTTGTTTGCCACATCGAATAAGTAAAAACTCATGCCTATTCGTGAGAGAAATTGCCATCACCATGTCAGAAATTTTGGTTTTGGATTAGTTAGTACTAGAAGAGGAACACATGTCTATTCTGCAATATACATTTGAAAGCGAATACCTGAAAAACAATACGCAAATATCGGTTGTCCTGCCGGACAAACCCAGAGAGTTGACGCCGGAGGAGTTTTATGGAAGCGGACGAAAATACAAAGTGCTCTGGCTGTTGCATGGGACATTCGGGGACCATACGGATTGGGTACGTAAGACGAACATCGAAATGTATGCCGTGGAAAGAAACCTCGTTGTGGTCATGCCGTCAGCGCTGAATTCCAACTACTCAAACTGGAATGAATACATGATGGGTTATAAGATGTATGATTTCCTCTTTGAAGAGCTGATGCCATTGATCTATGGTTGGTTTCCCGTCTCTGACAAGCGGGAGGATAACTTCATCGCCGGGCTAAGCATGGGAGGTCGAGGCACGATTAAATATGCGGTCAATCACCCTGAAAAATTCGCGGCTGCTGCAGTACTTTCAGCAGCTCCTATGGATATGTCGTCGATGGGTCCGGACAACGAATGCCCGATGCTCAATACAAACAATGAAAGAATGAGAAACACCTTGATGAACGCAGGTGGCCTGGAAGCCTTCCTCAATTCCAACGAAAATGTTTGGGCGATCATCGATAAACTCGCAAAGACGGGGACTCTACCGCGGTTGATGTTCGCCTGCGGACAGCAAGATGAGATGCTCTACGAATTTTACAAGAAATTTCAGAAACATGCAGGAGGAAATCGGACTGGAGGCACACTGGTTCGAGTTGCCGAATTACAAGCACGAATGGCGTTTCTGGGACCTGGCGATCCAAGAAGCACTGGATTTCTTCGGCCTTGATGAAAAGGGCGGGAACCCCTATTAACCGAAAGAACGGAATTGTCTACAGGAGAAGAAGAATATGGCGATTTTTGAATTCAACGCATTGTCAGTAGTTATGGGCGGCTCGTTCGCAGCCCGTATATTTATTCCTGAGATGGACAAGCTGCACCTTGACGACGAGGAACATAAAATCAAATATCCAGTCTTGCTGCTTCTTCACGGTTCCGGCGGAGCTGCAGTGGATTGGCAGCAGACTCCTGCGGAGCGCTGCGCAGCGGAGAATGGGATATTTATCATCGCACCGGATGTGCAGCACGCTTTGGGTACGGATATGAGATACGGCCCAGAGTATGAGACCTTTATCAGTGGGGAATTGCTGGGAATTTGTCGCAATCTTTTCCCGATCTCTTCAGACCCTACATTCACCTGGATTGGCGGGGTCGGCACTGGTGCATATGGGGCCGTCAAGACCGCGATCCATCACCCGGATGTATTCAGTAAAGCCATATCCATAGATGGCATCCTGGATATGCAAGCCATCATCAAAAAGGCTCTTGCGGGTGAAGAGACAGGTATTCATCACGATGCGGACTCGCTTGCCGCAGTATTCGGCGATCTGAACCAGTTCGAAGGTAGTGATAACGATTTATTCACTTTTTTGGACCGTCCCGTTCAGAACGAATTCCTTTTCCTGTGCCGGGAGGATGACAACCATATCGGTGAAAGTGTTGCGATCGCGGACAAGCTGAAGGCTGCGGCGGATTTTGCGCAGATCCCATTCGGTACCGACAGCTTCAGTTATCAACAGAGTCTGCCAAAGGCCGTCAGGTGGGCGTGCACGGAAAAGGAGACGGATTGAAATGGCAAATATAAGACTTTTTTATTACTCACAAGCGCTGCGAACAAAAGTCGGTGTGAACGTCATCATCCCGGAAAACACATGGGGCCATTCGCTGGCAGATCGTCCAGATGGATATAAATATCCGGTTTTGTGGCTGCAGTCCGGCGGTGGGTTTGATTACACCGATTGGCAGCGTTATACAGCAATTGAGTTGTATGCTGCCGAGGCAGGTATTGCCGTCGTTTGCAGCGGGACGTACTGTTCCGGATATATGGACACAAAGCATGGAAACTTCAAATACTTCACCCAGCTTTCCATAGAAACGCCGCATGTGGTACGTCACCTTTTCCCGCTTTCGGAAGACCCCGCCAAAAATTATATTGCCGGCTTTTCAATGGGCGGTTACGGGACCCTCAAATGGATGTTGAGAGATCCGGAGCAGTTCGCGGCCTTCGGCCTGTTTTCAGGCGTGAAGAATATCGCCGACCTGCTTCCTGAAAAAGAAGAAAACTCCGAAAGCTTTTTCATGTTTGCCAGCGCCTTTGGGGTCAAAGCCAATATCGAAAATACTGAAGACGATATCAGCTACATGATAAAGAAACAGAAAGCCGCCGGTAAGAAGTTCCCGAAAGGCTACATTGCCACCGGGCAGGAGGATACCCATTATCATGACAACGTGGCGTTCATGAACAAATACCGGGAATTAGGCCTCGAATTTGTCGAGATCATTGACCACGGTGCGCATAATTGGGAATACTGCGATAAGCATATAAAGAAGTTCATTGACTGGTTGGGAATTGAAGATTCCTATAAGAGGCTGGCCGAGTGATCCGTTGAAGAAAGGAAAGGTAGTCATTAATGAAAGAAGAAGACTTTCTGCTGCGCCCCGGTACGCCGGACGATGACAATCGGGATTATCTGCCTGAAAGGATCAAGGGCAGCGATATCGTCGTCAATGAAAACGGCAATAATTCACAGCCTTATCCTGAAGGACTTAAGGAATATAAAGAAGCGCTGACCTCCGATGGAAAAATTGACGTATGGTACGAATACGTGCCCACAAGCTACGATCCAGCAAAGAAAACGCCTCTTGTTGTATCCATGCACGGCGGTCTGATGACCGGCTGGGGGCAGGCGATCTACACTTCCTGGACGATCATGGCGGAAAAACATGGCTTCATCGTGGTTTTCCCAAACGCTTCCAGCAGACGGATATGGTGTGTGGAATGGGGCAAATGGCTCTATGATGACCAAAAAGAGGGCGTTGAAGAAGCTCCCGGAGAATTGCCCGAAGCCCCTGATGATATTGGGGATAACCATGATGCCCAGATGGTGTTGGCGCTCATCGAAAAGATGAAAGAGAAATATAACATTGACGACGAACGCATTTTTATGCAGGGCATGTCCATGGGGGACTTGATGACGTCGATGTTCAGCTCGTAACTATGGCAATATTCTGGCTGGCGCGGCTGGTTCTGGATGCGCTACCTTCCTCTCACTGCTATTCGACAAAGACGGCAGGATCAAGAACAATCCAGGATCTCTTGACATCTGGCAGTCAAGACCTGAATTGAACGATATCCCGCCCATCAAGGATGAAGCGCTGATCGTCAATAAATATAATCGCTATTACTGGATGCGGATCAATGGTTGCGGCCCGATTCCAGAGATCAGCATTATTGGAGAAGATAATTTTGCCTTCTATAAAGGCAGCAGAGCGGACGTGATCTATCTTGATATAAAGAACCGCGATCATGGGCAGACGTTCGATGACGCCGCGCTGATCTGGAATTATATGTTCTCTGGCGTGCGCAGGAAGGCTGACGGAACCATCGTCCATGCCAGTTCCAATATCCCGCGGAAGGGAGATGAATTTGCGTTCGCGGTTACAACGAACTCCTCGAATGCTTGGTTGAATAATTCGATTGTGCCTATGGGGACAAAGGCTGTTGCTTGGCAAAAACTTAAATACCATGGCCTGAACGGCGGGCAGGCGGTGCGAGGAGAGTATATTTGTGTACCTTTATCTTTCCTGAGCGAAGCATTCGATGCGAAGTATGAACCAGGTGAGGACACATTGACCGTGGTGATAACCCTCAAAGACGGAAGAGTACTGCAATTTGCGCGGGGCAGCATCGGCTGTGTGATCGACGATGACCTTCGCAGCATGTACTGCGAAGCCTTGCATAGGGACGGGGAGCTGTTGGTATCGATCGAGTGGTTCTGCCGCTATTTGTTCAACCTCGACGTTTCATATTGTGATGATGTCGTTTATGTGACGGACCACTTCTCCGTATTTATCCACCAACATGGCGGACTTGATCAAAGATCTGCTGAGCAGCGGTGGAAAACTGCCGGACTATGAAAAGATCCCTGAGATTAACTGATTAACAAAAGGAGAGGAATATCATGACTTTCAAAGTGCAGCTACGTGCCGGTACGCCCGGATGATGACAATAGGACCTACCTGCCCGAGGCAATCAAAGGCAGCGATATCGTTGTTAATGAAAACGGCAACAACTCGCAGCCATATCCTGAAGAGGTTGAAGGAATACCACGGCGTGATAGCCGACGGCCTAGAGGATACGTGGTACGAATATGTTCCCGAAAGCTATGATCCGGCGAAGAAAGTGCCGTTGGTCATCGGTAATCACGGCGGTCTTATGACCGGCTGGGGACATGCGATCTATACTTCATGGACATTGGTGGCCGATAGGGAGGGCTTTATCGTCGTATTCCCCGATGCACATTCCTTGAGAATGTGGGCTGTAAAAGGTGTGTTTGATAACTTTGATCCCGCCTTAGCACCTGATCTGCCGATTCAGACGGTGCCGGAAAAGATGGAAGACAACCACGATATGAATTACCTGCTCGGACTCATCGAAAAGATGAAGGAGAAGTACAACATCGATGAGGGCCGTATCTTCATGCAGGGTATGTCCATGGGTAACTTAATGACATTCCAGTTCGCCCGCTATTATGGCAATATCCTTGCAGGGGTTGCGGGATCAGGAGGTCCAACACGACCGGATATTTTATTTGATGAAGATGGCAAAATTATTAATCAAGCCGGTCCTCTTGATATCTGGCAGTCAAGACCGGAGAAGAATGGTACGCCCCCCGGAAAACACTACAGTGAATACATAGTCAATAAATATAACCGGTTCTATTGGATGAAGATCAACGAGTGTGATCCCTTCCCCCAGATCAGCATTGTCGGTGAGGATAACTTTGCATTCTATCACGGTAAAAAGGCCGATCTCGTTTATCTGGACATCAAAAACCGCGACCATGGTCAGACCCTCGATGAGGCTTTCCTTTATTGGGACTATCTTTTCTCCGGCACCAGACGCGAGCCAGACGGGACGATCATTCATGACGACACCCTGATCCCTCGCAAGGGTGATAAATTCGCCATCGCCATGACTCAAGGCTGCGATAAGGCATGGTTCAATAATAGTGTTACGGAAATGGGCAATCCAGCCATCCGTTGGCAGAAGCTGAAATACCACGGTCTGAATGGCGGCCAAAAGGTCCGGGGAGAATACCTTTGCATCCCGCTATCGTTTTTATGCGAAGTGTTTGAGGCGAAGTACGAGCCAAGTGAGGATACTTTGAGCGCGGTGGTGACCCTGAAAGACGGCAGGGTATTGCAATTTGCCCGGGGTAGTATTGGCTGCGTGATTGACGATGACCTTCGCAGCATGTTTTGTGAGGCTTTGCACCGCAACGGCGAGTTGCTTGTGAGCGCCGAATGGTTCTGCCAGTATTTGTTGAATCTTCAAGTATCCGCATGCAACGATGTGGTGTATATCACCGACCACTTTGCGGAACTTTCCACCTTCATGGCGGATCTGATCAAAGATCTGCTTAACGACAGGGCATTCCCGGAAAACTTCAAAAATTTCGAGGCCTGAGTGCGAAAAGCGAAAAAAGAACGATTAATTATTCACTGTTTCTGGCGCCGGCAAATTAGCAAGGCTGGAGTGTAGAAGTGAAAGGGAAAATCGTATTATTAGCCGGAAACCCCAACGATGCCAACAGGGATTATCTACCTGAGGCCATCAAGGGCAGCGATATGGTCGTCAATGAAAACGGCAATAATTCACAGGTATATCCTGAGCGTCTGATCGAATATCACGATTGCGTCACAGACGACGGTGTTGAGGATACATGGTTTGAATATGTTCCTGCAACTTACAATCCGAATAAGAAAACACCTCTGGTATTCTCCATGCATGGCGGATTGATGACCGGCTGGGGGCAGGCGATCTATACCTCCTGGACGCATATCGCGGACAGAGAAGGCTTCATTTGTGTTTTTCCCAACGCGCATGACAACAGGATGTGGATGATCGAATGTGATCCGAAAAAGGTCGATGAGATCACAAAACCCGCCCTTGAAGGCATCCCATCGCTTAACAAACCAATAGGGGAAGTGGAGGATTTTCACGACATAAAGTTCGTGCGCGCCCTGCTCTCGCTGTTGAAGGAAAAATACAATATCGATGAAGGGCGTGTATACATGCAGGGCATGTCCATGGGGAACGTGATGACCAGTCAGGTAGCAAGGTACTGCGGAAACCTGTTTGCCGGTGCTGCCGGCTCAGGCTGCCCGACGAATTCCTGCCTGCTCTTCACACCTGATGGCAAGGTGATTAATAAGGGGGGAGCCTTGGACTATTGGCAGTCAAGATTGGAGCATGACAAGACGCCGCCCCATTACGATGAAGATGACCGCACGGTGGTACTCAATAATCTCAAATACTGGCGCATGGTAAACGAAGCATGCGGTCTTCCGCAGATACGGATCATTGGAGAAAAGAATCTAGCCTTCTTCAAGGGAAAAAAGGCCAATGTGACCCTGATGGACGTCAGGAACCGCGATCATGGCCAGACTTTTGATGACGCTGAGATGGTATGGGACTACATGTTCTCCGGTGTCAGGAAAAACCAGGATGGCAGCCTTACCCATTTTGAAACGATTCTTGATAACTGCGGCGACAGCTTTGCAATCGCAATCGCCGGACATGCCGCCAGGGCGTGGGTGAATGGTAAGGTCGCATCGATAGGTGCTGAAACCCTCAGATGGGAAAAACTCAAATATCACGGTCTGAACGGCGGTCAGATCGTCCGGGGAAGTTACCTTTGTGTACCGCTCAGCTTTATCGCAGAGATCTTTGGAGCATATCTTGAGTTGATAGAAAGCGGCGCTGCGGCAAGACTGACATTACCGGATGGCAGGACCTTCCAATTTGCCGAGGGTTGTATCGGCTGTGTTGTGGATAACAAAATCGAGTCCATGCTGTGCGAAGCGATTTACCGCAGCGGCAAACTTTATATTTCGATGGAGTGGTTTTGCAGGTTTGCATATAACCTTCAGGTATCTGAGTTCGACAACGTTATGTATATCACCGACCATTATGCGGAGATATCGCGTTATATATCTTGGCTGCTGCAGGACATACTCTTGGGTAGTCATCAATTAATGGAATACAACGAGGAAAATTGATATGAGTACGAACGGGAAGATAACAGCGTATACATTTATCGGCGATTTCGGACAGAGATTGGAATCGCTTCGGATAGAACACATGACGCAGAAAATCAACCGTGAGGATATCACACTTAAGAATTGCTACGTGGATTGCTGTCAATCCATCCCGGGCAAAGGCGTGTTATCGGTCGAGGTCAGCGATGACGATACGCTTGTCACGTTCGACCCATTTCTGTATGGTGAAGATTTTTCGATTGAAGCAGCGGGGATTACGATCAAAAAAAGTACGATTGATAAGGTCGTTATAAAAAACGAGGATTTATTTGGCAATTTCAAGGAAAACGATGTAGTTTATCGCATGTATGAGCCGACAGCCCATTCACCCCGCCCATTGATCCTGTTTCTCCATGGCGGAGGGGAATGCGGAACCGATAATTTACTGCAGCTTACCGGCACGCTGGGCGCAATCAAACTTGCAGAGCGCTTTCCGGATATGTTCATCCTGGCGCCGCAGGCTCCCGATTACGGCATGGATATGTATGAGATGTTTGAAAGGATGAAGGCTCATGGTGACCCGTTCAGAGTGTGCATTGGAGCGGATACGGATATCAGCATTGGCGATAGAGGATGGAACAGGGATTATGTCGGCCGTGTATGCGATCTGATTCGGAAATTAATTTCGGAAGGCAAGGTTGACGCGGAGCGCGTGTATGTGATTGGCATGAGTATGGGCGGCGCAGGTGTCATCACAACGGTGTCCATCGCACCGGATCTGTTTGCAGCGGCCGTTCCTATATGTCCCAGTATGAATGCCGATAGTTATCCTTTGCTTGCCAACTGGCCATCAGTGCCTGTGTATATAGGCTCAGCATATATAGACCATCAAGCCAATCGCCACGCGTATATTCTGCGTGCTTGTTCCAAGTTATGGGCTGCAGGTAAAAGTGACGTGAATCTCACGCTCTTTACGACCGAAGAACTGGAGAAGTACAACATCGTTGCTTCCCCGAATCTGACCGAAGCGCAGATACGCGAAGCGAACCACAAGAGCTGGATACCGGTCCTGCATAATGAATATGGCATCCTGAGTTGGATGATTTCTCACAGGAAAAAGAGTTGAAAGGGAAGGTTGGCTTGGACTTTACAAAGCTTAGTGATTACCTGAACACGCTTGAAATGGATTATGAAGTTCATGGCCTGGATTGCAAGGTCATGAAAGAACACAAAACAATATACCGATTTATGACGGGGCATAGCGACTATGAGTTGACCGTACCGGTGTCTAAAAACGATCTTTACGAGGTATATTCCTGCACGAAAATCATCACGATGACGGCGGTAATGCAGTTGGTCGAACAGGGGAAAATTGAACTATACGATGAACTCGAAAAGTACCTGCCTGAATTTTCCGAAATGTGGGTCGCAACTGATTTTTCAATAGGGGAATGGCCGGTTGAGTGGCCAACAATGACCTCGCAGCTTGAACCGGCAAAAAACAAGATCCTGATCCACGACCTGATGTCTATGACGGCAGGGCTATCTTACGATATAGGGTCCGAAGTGATACAGGATAAAAAACAAGTGACCGGCAATAAGGCAAGAACCCGCGAAATGATTGCCGCGATCTCTCGTATGCCGCTTATCTACCAGCCAGGCACCCGTTATTCGTACGCCCTTGGTCATGACGTCCTGGCTGCCGTAATTGAGGTCGTGAGTGGATTGTCATTTGGTCAATACTTAAAAAACAATGTTTTTGACCCGCTTGCCATTAAGGAAATGTATTTCCAGTTACCGGAAAATGAAAAATATCGTCTTTCAGCGCAATATAGGAAGGATATGGTAACTGGCGAGATCACACCATTCGAAGGAAATATTTTCTGCCTCTCAGATAATTACGAAAGCGGCGGCGCAGGTCTGACATGCACGGTGGATGCATACAGTTTGGTTTTGGATGCATTGGCAAACGATGGTGTGGGGGCGACCGGAGCCAGAATACTTAAGGCTGAATCAATCCGCACCATGAGCAGGAACTGGCTCACAGATCAACAGCTGGAGGATTTTAAGAAAAGTGGAAAAATCGGCTACGGCTACGGCCTTGGCGTTCGCACGTTGATCGAAGGCGCCTCTTCCAAAAGCCCTGTGGGGGAGTTTGGCTGGGATGGCGCTGCCGGGGCTTATGCTCTGATAGACCCGATTAACCACATCAGCATTTTTTACGCTCAAGAAATTCTGGGCATGATAACAGCCTACACAGAGATACATCCCACGATACGCGATCTTACTTATGATGCTGTGAAAGCCGAATAAATAAGGAGTATGCCAATGAAACTGGAATTAATTAATTACGATGGAATCGGCAGGAGTATGTATGTTCTGTATCCGGATGGCGACAGGCTCAGTTGTTTTGAAAATACGCTGATCACTATTCTGCGAGAGAACGACGGTGAAGAGGATATCAAGGCGCTTTTAGCCAATGCTGATTTTTGTGAACTTGCGAATCAGACAAAGATTCGTAATTTTGTTCCCTAACCCTATGAATGGTGGATGGAACTGGGATTTGGACGAAGCACAGCGGGATGATCTGGCAGAATTAACGCAGATGGTAAGTCTGTTTAATTATCAACCTGATATTACTGACTGCGGTATTTATCACAACATGCACAACGCTCGTTACTTTATGGGGATCGGCACCGGCGCCTCTATGCTGCATACGCTCGTTGCATGTAACCCTGTCAATGTGGCCGGCATTCACACTGTCGGGGGAAAAATGTCTGAGAAGGTGAAGGCATCCTCCATCGGCGCCGCGGTTTCTGCGATACTTTGGGATGCGGACAACGGTTCGGTAGAATTCTTCAAGACACTTAACCAGGTGGATAGCGAGGGCGATAGCTATCTTTACAACAGTGTGAACGACGCACAGCTTGTATACATCGCTGACAATAAAAAGAAAACGCTGGATGCTGATACGATACGATATGGCTGGGAGAAGCTTTTCTCCAGAGTCTGCAGACCCAACTCATGCAAGTACGGCGATATGGGGCCAAGGACAGTCCGTGACAACTACAAATTTATTATTCATGAAAATGATGCACAGCTAGGCGACAACGACGGCATTGGACATACCTGGTTCGAATATTTTCCTGAAAGCGTGAAGGCCCATCCTGAAAAAAAGGTTCCGCTTATGCTCTTTGCTCACGGCGGTGCGGATACACCAGGCAACGTCTGCAATACGATCAAGATGCATGAAGTGGCTGAAAAGAACGGCTTCATCCTGGTTTACCCCTGGGCGACATCCAGATGGGGTTGGAATCAGGATATGGTGGACGACCAGTATGATGACGTTGGCTATCTTTATGCCCTGATCGACTATATGAAGCGGACCTATGCCATAGATGAAACAAGAGTGTATATCGGTGGTTTTTCGAATGGCTCGGCGATGTCACAGGTGTTTGCAATGACGAATCCCGAAATCATTGCCGCAGTCTGTGCTGACAATACAAGGTTTTGTCAGGATCGCAATACCTTACCGTTCGCCATCGCTGGGAAGAAAAAACTGGACTACGATTACCGCATGCCGGTCTGGTATACCTACGGAACCCGCGATTATGAGTATCCGGCGGTCAGAGGCAGCGGCCAGCAGGTACAGTACGATTTTTGGAAATCATACAACAACATCACCTGCAAGCCAACTCCCTACATTGATGAACCCGCAAGCTGCGGCGTAGGTGTGTGCGGCGATATAGTTGAGGAGTATTATCCAAACCCAAGATATCCCAACCGGAAATATACGACGCATCGGTTTTTTTCAAATGATCCAAAGCCGCTAAATTTGTATAATTATTCGCTTGCCGATGGAAAAGGACATGACTGCAATCCTGAAGAAGCATGGCTGGGGTGGAACTATCTCAAGCAGTTCAGGCGAATGCCGGACGGCTCGCTCGTGATTTCAGACAATGAAGCGCCTCTTGATCAGGTGAAATCATAACCAAATGAGCGTATGATTTGTAACATAATTCAATGGAAGGACGCTAATAACAGTAATGACAATTTCTATTATCTCGTATTTTTTATTCACCATTGAGTCGTTCTGCTGTAAAGCGGTCTGTTATTAGAATATTGATCCAACGACCGCGAAGAGCTCCTAGAATACCGTTATATTTTTGTCTTCCACCAGCTACACAAATAGACCTTTCCACTTTGCTAAGTTGATGTAAGTCCATCGATATAATTCTCTTCTCTAACCCGGTTTCGATAAGATTACCGTTAATATCAAAGAACCGACAATGAATATCTCCTACTGCATTATTCTTTTTTAATAAATTCATATAGAATGATGAATTTCCAGCTGCTTGTAAAATAGGATGATCCGGTACTATTGCCCCAATTGCCTCCAAACTGGTTGTGATAGAATCATACAATCTGGTAACCTGCTGAACATAATCATCAGAAAGTAGAATATTACGGGCAGCTTCTGTGGCTACAATTCCTGTAACTGGAAGAAAAACAGCTTCACCGTGAACCAATTCTGCTAAACGGGAAACCAGTGTATTGACGTGCATCTTATCGGTAGGGTTTCCCACACCACCTAATATCTGTACGACCTTTATTCCTGGCTTCGTTGTTATTGGGTGAAGTGTTTCCACCAGATTTAATAAAGTGCGGCTAAATGGAAAGATGCCTAATATTTCGTTAGAGCGAAGTATCGACTCAAAGTAATAGGCCGCAGCTGACCCCAAATCCATCTGAATGCTTTTATCATCATCATAATAACTATCTATGACGACAACATCTTTCAAATTATATTTCATGATTAAGGATTCTTCTACTTCTGTAAATATGTCTTTTGGCAGATCAAGAGATATCCGGATTAACCCTTCCTTTCTGGACCGATATAAATATCGCGATACCGTCGGCTGCGATAAACCTAACTGTTTGGCGATTTCCGACTGGCTCATATTATTTTGATAGTACATACGCGCCACCCGTGCCATTATTCTCAATTCATTGAAATCAGTCATGTTTGAAATCTCAATTGAATAATTATTCAATAAATGTATACATATTCTTAATTGTAATATATTATATCCATAAATCAATATTTGTTAACAGTTTATTATCAAGATATTATTGCGTTTTTATATGGAAAAATTAATATCAAATAGATGAGAAAAGAAAAGATTCACACTATTCAGGATGATTAGCTCAGCAGATGATAAGAAAATCAGATATCCATTACTTTCAAAAAGGTCGTAATAATGTGACGGGGGCGAAAGACAATGCTGTGAAAAAGGAGGTGTAAGTATATAAGAGAATCAGCCCCCTATGTGATTCGTTCATAGTTATAAATGTTTGAACGAAGCATAAAATGATTGAGTCTTATACCACGAAAATAAAAAGGAGAAAAAGTAAATGAAAAAGTTGTTGAAATTCATCTTATTGATATCAGTTTGCGTTTTAACATTGGTTTCTTGTGCCTCTCCTGCTGCAACCGAGGTAGTTAAAACACAGGCAAGTGGTGAAGAGGCTGTCAGTACTGAAGCGCCTGTAGTGGAAGAGCCTGAGGCGAGATACATCAAAGTCAATGTGGGTCTCGATAGTGATCCGGCATCACTGGCTCCTTGGCTTGGTGTTGGCGTTCAGGGAAGAATCGCTGTCGTTCAGATGATATATGAACCGCTATTCGCACAGGAAACATTTGGTGGCGATATGGTTCCTGTCATTGCATCCGGTTACGAACAACTAGACGATCTTACATTCCGTATCACGGTTCGCGACAATGTCTATGATTCTGAGGGAAATCATATTACTGCTTCAGATGTGGTATTTAGTTTTAACACTGCAGTTGAAATGGGTAATATGGCGACTTTCCTTGTTTCATACGCGGGAATTTCTCAAGTTGATGATTATACGGTAGATGTCACCCTGAACAGCACGGATCTTGGTGCATTGATCAACTCCATCGTGAATGTAGATATTGTTTCTCAAGCTGCATATGAAGCCAATCCAGACAGGTTTGTATCAGATCCAATCGCAACAGGTCCGTATAAAGTGCAAAGCTTCACGCCAGGATCTGGTGTGGTCCTTGTGAAAAATGATAACTTCTGGCAAGGTGATAACCCAGTGAATTTGTTTGGTCACCAGAATGCAGATGAAATCGAATTCAAAGTAATTGTGGAACCCTCACAGGTAGCAATTGCACTTGAAACTGGTGAAATTGATTTTGCAACCAATGTGGCAAGAACTGACCTTTACTTATTCGAAGATTCTGAAGACTTTAACATTATAAAAATCCCGGAAAAACTAACCAATGTTGTCCTTCTAAACAGTGGTCCTGATAGCCCCTGCCAGGATGTGAATCTACGAAGAGCTATCTTTTACGCTATCGACCCTCAGGCTATAATTGATGGGGTTTATGGCGGCGAAGGAGATTTAGTTAAGACATATGGCAGTTCAAGTTATCCAGATTATCTTACAAAATGGGATGATGAAGAATACTTTGGATACGATGTGGATATGGCTAAAGAATATCTTGCTAAATCATCCTATAACGGCGAAACTTTGGTCATCATGACCACCCCCGGTGATTTTTCAAGAGTAGCTGAGATCATTCAAGCTTATTTGACTGATGCCGGCATCAATTCTGAGATCAAGAGCTATGAAATGTCGCTTTACAACACTTATCGCTTTGATCCTACCCAATGGGATATCCAACCAACAAACAAAGGTTCAGGCGACTATCTGGCAAATGTATGGAAGTATAGCTTTGATGCTCAACTCTTCCATGGGGCGACACAATCCTTCCTTGCAGATGAAGAGTTACAGTCACTATTGGAGGTATGCCTGAATTCCGCAACCCACACGGATAATGCGATGGATGCTTTCCATCAATATTTGAAAGAAACAGCAACCGGTCGTGGTCTGTTCCGAAGATATACGAGCTTTGTTGCGAATAGCGGGATTGACGGTGTGGTGATTAATCACATGAATGTCATGTTCCCCGGTGCATCGACATACTCGGAGGACTTTGGAGGGAACTAAGAACTAAACAGAGTGCCTAAAATAAGGCGCTAAGAAAGGAGACATTCCCGGACTAGCCAACGCTGGTTCGGGAATGTCCAAAATTGCATCGAATCAATATTTTTAATGGTGCTCGGAACTAATGGAGGTATGGGCTGTGTATAAATACATCCTAAAAAGACTTATCTTGATGATCCCGGTTATTCTAGGTGTGACAGTGCTAATTTACACGATCATGTACTTTACGCCAGGTGATCCGGCAGTAATTATATTAGGCGCAAATGCCTCACAGGATCAACTTGAGCAAAAAAGAGAAGATCTTGGATTAAATGATGGATATATTGTCAATCTCGCCAGGTTCATGAAACGCGCGTTCTTCGAGTTTGATTTTGGAAATTCATACATAAATAATACAAACATTGCACATGAAATCATTTCCCAATTCCCACGTACTTTAACAATCGCGTTTTTTAGCGTAGTTCTATCTCTGGTATTTGGCATGCCATTGGGAATTTGGAGTGCTGTTAATCAGTATAGTTGGAAAGATCATTTTAGTATGTTCGTAGCGTTATTTGGTGTTTCAATGCCAAGCTTTTGGGCTGGATTAATGTTAGTAATTATGTTTGCATTAAAACTTGGCTGGCTTCCTCCAAGTGGAATTGGCGATTTAAAACACTACATTTTACCTGTTTTTGCATTGGCTTTAGGTGGTATGGCGACAACTGCACGCCAGACAAGATCCAGCATGCTTGAAGTAATTCGATCCGATTATATCGTTACAGCCCGAGCAAAAGGGCTTTCAGAAAGGAAAGTTATTTACAGGCATGCGCTTCGCAATGCGCTTATCCCTGTTATCACCGCAGCAGGGCAAGGATTTGGAATTATGCTTGGTGGTGCACTTGTAATTGAAACCGTATTTTCAATTCCTGGTCTTGGGACTTACATGGTCTCAGCGATCGGAAACCGTGATTATCCTGCAATTCAAGGCGCAGTTGTCTTTTTATCTATCGTATTTGGTTTAGCAATGCTATTGGTAGATTTAATTTATGCTTTTGTTGATCCGCGCATTAAAAGTCAATATAAAAACACTTAATGAGGTAGATAGGATATGAACACCAAGCAGACAATTTCAAAAAAATACAAGAAAACCAATTTATTTCTGGCAACATTGAAGCGGTTGAGTAAGAATGCGGCTGCTATAACCGGTTTGATCATTATTGTCATCTTGGCTCTTTCAGCAATTTTCTCACCGTGGTTAACGCCATATGATTATGATGAAACAAATCTTAAGAATACCTTTGCAAAGCCGAGTTTGGAACATCCATTTGGGACGGATGATTTAGGACGTGATATTCTCACAAGGATATTATATGGTGGAAGGTTTTCTCTAAGAATTGGGATTATTTCTATTTCATTTGCAGTGGTTGGTGGCATTATCTTTGGATCAATCGCAGGGATATTTTGGTGGTTGGTTTGATATGGTTCTGATGCGTTTCTTGGATATTTTCCAAGCTATACCTGGATTGGTTCTTTCTATTGCCGTGTCTGCAGTATTAGGCCCTGGATTCACAAATTGTATAATCGCCCTGGCCATTGGAATGATTCCTGGGTTTGCGCGAATGATCCGAGCTTCTATTCTTAATATTCGTCAGACAGAATACTTGGAAGCTGCACAAGCAATTAATGCAGGAAATTTTAGAATCATAACAAGACATGTATTGCCAAATGCTATTCAGCCTCTGATTGTAACTGCGACTATGGGACTGGCTGGCGCAATTCTAGTAGCTGCTTCCTTGAGTTTCATTGGGCTTGGCGTACAACCTCCTACACCGGAATGGGGTGCAATGCTTACAGCTGGACGGGGTTACATTAGAAACTACCCGCATCTCGTGATTTTTCCAGGCGTAACAATTATGATTGCTGTTTTGTCTCTAAATATGTTGGGGGACGGATTGCGCGATGCTCTTGATCCAAAGCTGAAAGATTGACCGGAGATTAACCCAATGATGAATCAAACTGAACGCAACGCCCTGCTGATTGTTAAAGATCTTGTTGTTGAATATAGCTCAGGTGAAGATACGGTCTATGCGGTTAATGGTGTGTCTTTTATATTAAACAAAGGAGAAACGCTTGGTTTAGTTGGAGAAACAGGCGCTGGAAAGACAACGATAGCAAGAACTTTTAATGCGTGTGTTGCCTGACCGACCTTCAAGAGTACGCAGTGGTGAAGTGATTTTGGATGGAGAGGATCTTCTATCCATGAGCGAAAAGCGTATGCGAAAAATACGCGGGAAAAAGATGTCAATGGTCTTTCAAGATCCAATGACGTCTTTAAATCCGGTTTTTACAATCGGCGATCAGATCCTAGAAGTAGTCAAGCTTCATGAAAAAACGAGTGGCAAAGATGCCTATTTACAAACACTCGAAATTTTGGAAAGAGTGGGAATTCATAAGGAACGATTTGGAGAGTATCCGCATCAATTCTCTGGAGGGATGAAACAAAGGGTTGTGATTGCTATGGCGCTTGCATGCAATCCCGAGTTGTTGATTGCTGATGAACCGACGACGGCGCTAGATGTGACAATTCAAGCTCAGGTTTTGGATATGATTTTAAAACTCAAAAATGAACAAAATACTTCAATGATACTGATTACACATGATCTTGGTGTTGTGGCAGAAGTAAGCGACAAGGTGGCTGTAGTTTACGCTGGAAAAATTATTGAAACCGGAAGTAAAGAAGAAATTTTCGATCATACATCGCATCCATATACATATGGATTGTTTGAACTCGATACCAAGTCTTGAAGGTGATCAAAAACGCCTTAAACCAATCCCTGGTTTACCTGTTGATCCAACCATCCCACCTAACGGATGCAGTTTCTATGACCGTTGCGAATATGCTACGAAAGAATGTAAAGAGGGAATTATAGAGATGACAGAAATTGGCCCCGACCATTATTGCAGATGTTTACACCCAATTTCAATGGAGGGTTAACATGTCAACGATACTTGAAGTCCAGAATTTGAAGAAATATTTTTCAACACCAAAGGGATTGCTGCATGCAGTGGATGACGTTACATTCACTGTTGAGGAGGGGACAACAATTGGAGTCGTGGGTGAGTCTGGCTGTGGAAAAACTACTCTTGGAAGGACTATCATTCATCTTCTTGAAAGTACTGCTGGAAAGATCATATTTGAAGAAAATGATATTACAAAAGTCAGTAAGCATGAATTGAAAAAATTGCGTGAAAAAATGCAGATTATTTTTCAAGATCCATATTCTTCACTGAATCCACGGATAACGACCAATCAAACAATCAGAGAACCGTTGATCATTTCCGGTCGTTACACAAAAGAGGAAATCAACCAGGAAGCAGAAAGGATCATGGACCTTGTAGGTATTGATGAAAGACTTAATATGTCGTATCCACATGAACTTGATGGTGGCAGACGCCAACGAGTCGGCATCGGCCGTGCTCTGGCATTAAATCCGAAGTTTATTGTATGCGATGAACCAGTGTCAGCGCTTGATGTATCAATCCAGGCGCAGATATTGAATTTACTTCAAGATTTACAGGAGAGTCAGGGGTTATCTTATTTATTTATTACACACGATTTATCTGTTGTAAGGCACCTATCGCATAAAATCTGCGTTATGTATCTGGGAAAGTTGGTTGAGACCAGCCCATCTAAAGAATTATTTCTTTCGCCGTTACATCCTTACACTAAAGCCTTGATATCTGCAATTCCATCAACAAACATCCATCGAAAGGTAAATCGGATCTTGTTAAAAGGTGAAGTTGTGTCACCCATCAATCCAAAACCTGGATGTAGGTTTTCTGCGCGATGTCGGTATGTTAGTGATAGATGTTCGGATGATCAGGAGCTTGAGGAAATTCTGCCGGGACATTTTGTTGCATGCTGCCGCGTTCGTGAAATAAACGACATTCCTGAAAAAATTACCAACAAATTGCCAGGATCAGAATTAAATGAGTGATAAAACATCACATAATGAAAAGGCGAAATTATGGAATCTTGCCTTTATAAATATCCTATTAGTCAGTTTTTTCCTACAAATGGGTCAGCAAATGACAAATACGCTTGTCCCCAAATATGCAGATGCTCTGGGTGCGAGTGCATATCTCGTAGGAGTTGTAAGTAGTATTTTTGCTATTTCATCATTGTTGAGTAGACCTATTACCACCCCCGCATTTGATAGTTTTAGTAAGAAAAAGTTGTTGAATATTTCAATTTTTGTTATGTTTATTGTATTTATTGGCTATAGTCTTTCAACAAACACTTCGATTCTTATAATATTCAGACTTTTACATGGAATCTCCTTAGGATCTATTGCACCGCTCAGTCTTGCAATGGCAAGCAATGTTTTACCTGAGTCTCAATTTGGAAGGGGAATTGGAATTTTTTCTCTAACACAAGCGGTTGGACAAGCTGTTGGACCTAATATGGGATTATCACTCAGTCGTACGATTGGATACAATTTCACATTCGTTATCGGTTCTGTTGTTATTTTTATTTCACTATTGTTGTCTCTTTTTCTCAGAGAAACGGATAGTTATAGAGAACCATATCGAATAAAATTTGAAAAGGTTATTGAAAAGGATGCAGCACATTCTGCTGTTATCTTGTTTCTGCTTATGCTGGCTTATAGCTGTGTCGGCGGATTTTTGGCTATTTATGGGGGGTTAAATAATATTGAGAATGTCGGGTTATATTTTACTGTTTATGCTATTTGCCTTTTTGCAACAAGACCAATCAGCGGCGCGCTCCTGGACAAATATGGATATGGAAAAGTTCTTGTGCCTGGAATTATCTGTTTTGCATTATCTTTTGTAGTTTTGTCTTTTTCAAGAACTTTAGTTGGGTTTTTAGTTGCAGCAGTGCTTAGTGCCTGTGGGTATGGTGCATGTTACCCCACCGTACAATCTCTGAGCATGCGTAGCGTTCAGAAGAATCGACGAGGAGCGGCTGGCAGTACGAGTTATATCGGTGCAGATTTTGGCGTATTAATTGGCTCCTCGGTTGCTGGATTCTTAATTGACAAAATCACTTTAGCATCAGGTAGTGAGATACATGGTTATTCAATGATGTATCTGATCATGACCATTCCTATTCTTCTTTGCCTTTTTTACTTCATATTGATGAAAAAGAATATCTATTCGACAATAGAAAAAAATAACAAATAGCAGTAGACCAGGAAACCCGAGAATGAAGACATATCCCGGAAAACTAGAAGAGCATATTGTCTATCATGAGAAATTTCCAGAGGAAGAATACGATCCTCTTGGAATTCCATATGGCATACAGATAGATTATGATAGACCGTTTCTTGATTCCTTGGGAAATAAACGCAGTGTCATTGTTTACCGTCCCTCAACATTAGCCCCATTTTTATTAGCAAAATCTATGATCGTTCTGTGTGATGAGACCAACATTTCAGATATTGCGGATGTCATGAATGATTCTGGGTTGGTTTACCTCTCAGAACATGACAAGGCTTTTCTTGTTTTTGTTCTTCCATCGGAATTAGGTTGGAACTCCAATACCGATTCCCAGAAGCCGAATGATGAAGATTTAATTGTTCATGTAATGCAAGCACTTCGTGAAGGATTTTTATTTCCCGGTAGAGAACAGTGTATTGGTTATTATATGGGAATGATTGGTGTTGGGACAGGCGCTGAATTGGCACACATATCATCTGCTCAGCACCCAGAGTTCACTTCATGCTTGTTGACGTTTGATGGAACTGGTTCAAGTGATTTGCAATCGAATGGATGCCAGGACGCGTTGAAATTCGTCTGGTTGGTCAACCCGCAGGGCAAGGCTGAAGAATACTGGATCAAAGTTAATGGCCTGGAATCAGTAGACCCATTTTCCTTCGGGGACACATTGGTCCGGTGTGATCCGGTAAATCCTGCGAGGCAAGTGCGAGTAACCAAGAATGATACACAAGGTGTAAATGCTGGGATAATAAATCGGTTTTGGGACTATGTATTCAAACAAATTGTGAGGATACCCGGTATTGGTCATGGGGATGTTGTCGATTGTGCCCATATTGTGAAAGAATATCACCCATGCATTCATAAGATGGATCGTTTACTGGGCGACAATCAAGGGATTTCACATAACTGGTTGGAGTTTATCCCGGAATTTGTTAGGGAACATCGGTTTCAAAAAGAATATTCATGTCCTCTTGTTATTGTCATGCACGGGGGTGGCTGTACGCCAGATTTGGAAATTGCTGTTTTCAACACTCACGAGCTCGGTGAATTTGAGGGATTTATAACCGTTTATCCTAATGCATCTGCAAAGAATTCATGGAACAGCACTCTCTTGAAAGAACGATATAGTGATGTCGACTTTATCGCAGCGTTGATTGAATATATGAAACACCACTATCCAATTGACCCAACGAGAGTTCTACTTAAGTGGATTTTCAAACGGCAGCGGGATGGCACATGTCATTGCGGCTGTGAGGCCAGAATTGATTGCCGGAATCATTGCATTCAACACGCGATATCCGATTGAGGAAAACATCTATGAGAATGCGAAAATTGCGAAAGAGCACTTTGACTATCGAATGCCGATTTTTTCAACGTACGGAACCCGGGATTTTGAATATCCGATGCGATCTGGGTGTGGACAGTTCAAGCAGATGAGTTTTTGGAAATGGTTTAACAATATACAACCAAGCGAGCTCGATCCTGATGATCCAAGCGGCGTTGGCGCACCTGGTCATGAAATTGAAACCTGGGGACCCATTGGACAAACTGGAAAACCAATTTTTACAACGCACAAGTATTTCTGCAATGACGCTACACAAGTTAGTTATTACAACTATACCCTCATCGAAGGCCTTCCCCATGCTGTGGAAAAGCGTGTCATGAAGAAAGCATGGGATTTTGTTTCAAGATTTTCCAGAATGCAAGATGGAAGTCTTCAGATCAAGAATTCAAAGGAGAAATAAGAAAAATGGGATATTTACGGTTCAACTATAGGAGCGACGCAATTGATAAATATATTGATATCAGTATCGTTTATCCAACAGATAACTATAGCTATTATGATACGACAAAAGAACAAAGACATCATCTAGCACCAGGTCAAAAACCAAAACCTCCATATCGACCTGATATGAAATTTCAAACTGTTTATTTAATACATGGTGGTGGTGATGATGATTTTCTGACCTACCGGTATACAAATGCTGAACGTTATGCTCAAAGAAATAACGTCATGCTGGTAACTCCGGATGTTTCTAATAGTTTTGGTGCAGACACCAATTATGGTGTTGGTTATTCCACATTCTTGACTGATGAATTACCTGCAGTTATTCAAACCTTCTTTGCTTCATCTCCAAAACGTGAAGATAACTTCATTATGGGATACGCGATGGGTGGCAATGTCGCACTAGCTTGTGCGATAAAATGCCCGGGAAATTATTCTGTGTGTATTGATATGTCAGGTGGTATTGGCTATACCGTCAATACAGAAATTTTAAAAGCAGAACTGGACGGAGATCATTTTCGAAATAGTTTTCCTTTATACAACTCTACATTTGGCGAATCCGCTGAGCTGGATAACTCTAAACACGATTTATATCATATTGCAAAACAAAAAATAGAATTGGGTGTAGAACTATCAAAGTTCTATCTTGTTGCCGGTAGTGAGGAAGGTTTTATTGGTGAAAGGGTAAAGGCGGACGCTGTGACACTTGACAATCTTGGGTATGATGTGACTTATACATGTGTTGACGGGTATAAGCATGATTTTGATCTATGGGATATGTATATCGAATTGGCACTAGATCAAATACTTCCATTAAAGCGTGATCTTACAACAAATTAAATAAAAAAAGAACAAATGGATATATAGGATATTACTTGTGAAAGAATTAACAAAAAGATCGGTTTTTCCGCCAAAAGAAGTGGTGAAATTAGAAAATACGACTTTTAGCCGGCCACTTGCCGGTGCTGCCTGGTTGGCATCCCCAATCGACCTTGATGAATATGGCTATGTTGAGGAGGAATATATTATTGGGGGTGACGCATGCATTTATTCCTGGCCAGATTCATCAAGAGCCCCAATAATTGTGAGAGAAGACGGGAAGTATCGAACCCGTATATTGGTCAGGAAACCGAAAGATCCGACAAAATTCAGTGGTTTTGTAGCAATTGAATCCTTCAATGGCTCATATGTGATTGATCATCAATCTGCAGGTTGGGGTCTCACGCATGAGTATTTACTGGATTCCGGCGATGCATGGGTTGGTTATACCAAAGACTTCCATTGCTTATCGATACTTGAACAATTTGATCCGGAACGTTATGTCAACCTGGGTTTCCCAAACCCAAGGCCTGAAGAGGAACGTGGAAAAGCGGGTTGGGATCCATTATTGGAATATTATAGACTCCACAATAAAGAAACGCCTCTTGTTATCGATTCCGCCTATGAACGCGGATTAACATATGATGCAGTATTTCAGATCGCCGCCTTACTTAGATCACAAAGAGCCGATAATCCTCTATGTGGTTATGACGTAAAAACAATAATCCCCTTTGGCATCAACGATTACAACACATTTATTGCTGCGCTGCATCCATTTCTTCGATTAGAAAATGGAGATCCGGTTTTTGATGGTTATTTAATGTATATGTCCGGCGAAGGTGGCGCGTTAAATTACGAAGAGGATATGTTCCAATTCGAAGATGAAAGATGCACTCGAACTTGTGATGTCCCGGTGATTAAAAGTTGAGACGGCAGGGGACTTGCGTGGAATCTGGCCTCATCCTTTATGGGCATCACTATGGAGATGCGAGAATTCGGACGAGCCTGGTAGACAAATGCGCTGGTATGAAATCCCAGGCTTGGGTGTTACGGGTTGTTTTCGGCAAGACAAGTCGTCAATTGCATGTGATGCGGATTATACAAAACTCGGAATAGATAGCCATATCTACAAGAAACCTACTGTTGAATATTGGAACCAAATGTGTGTTCATATCGTGGTTGGCGCTTACCACAACCTAAAAGTATGGATAGGCGAAGGGACGCCGCCACCTCGTGCGGAGAATATAAGCTTAAGCGGAAGTTATCCCGATGTCAGGTTTAATCTCGATCCATATGGCAACCATATCGGTGGAATTCGGCACACTTACCTTGAAGTTCCAATAGCGGTTTTTAATGATGCAATCAATATCGAATTTTTTGATAAGTCTCTTAAAAACATACTTTATGCCGGTAAATCGGACTATATTTCCAAAGTACGTGCACACGCAGAAAAAATGGTGAAGGAACGTTGGTTTTTACCGTCTGCTGTAAAGATGCTGGTTGAACAAGCAGAAGGAATTGAGTGGTAGTAATTTTGAAGTTAATAATTAGGAAATATTGTTGGATAGTAAAATTATGATTTAGTATTCCAAAAACATTCAGATTTTGAGTACCTGAAGAATGAGAAATAGTAGTATGAAATGGCTATAAATTAAAGGGTAATGATCTTGTTTGTTATTACAAGCGTTTATGTTATGTTTAGCTTGATGAACAAATAAGCGAAAATAGCAAGGATCGTGGAAGTGCAAAAAGCTGAGATTCATGTTGATAAACATTTTCAAGTGGGTGAAGTTGACCAGAAAATCTTTGGTTCTTTTATTGAGCACCTTGGGCGTGCAGTGTATGGAGGAATTTATCAACCAAACAGCCCTCTTTCCAACGATCACGGATTTCGTATAGATGTCTTAAAGTTGGTGAAAGCATTAAATGTTCCAGTCATTCGTTACCCCGGTGGTAATTTTGTTTCCGGCTATTTCTGGGAGGATAGTGTCGGCCCAAAGGAGCAACGAAAAGCGAGGTTGGACCTGGCTTGGACTGAGTTGGAGACCAATCAATTCGGTTTAAATGAATTTATGCAATGGGCACAAGAAGCGTCTGTAGATGTGATGATGGCAATAAACCTTGGGACCCGTGGTATTGAGGATGCCAAGAATTTATTGGAATACTGCAATTTCACCAGGGGTACTTATTATAGTGATCTACGCATAAAGCATGGTTATCAAGATCCTTATGGCATTAAGCTCTGGTGCCTGGGGAATGAAATGGATGGCCTATGGCAAATCGGTCATAAAACAGCTTATGAATATGCCAGGCTGGCTGCAAAGACGGGGCGTGTCATGAAAATGATGTGCCCTGAGATAGAACTGGTCGCTTGTGGTTCATCCAACTGGGAAATGCCCACATTTGGGGATTGGGAAAGCACCGTATTGCGTGAATGCTATGATATTGTGGATTATGTCTCACTGCATCAGTACTATGACATCAAGAATGACGACACATCTGACTTTTTGGCATGTTCAACTGCAATGGATAGATTTATTAATCAGGTAATCTCAATTTGCGATGCCGAGCAAGCAAGACTCCATAAGAAAAAAGTCATTAATCTTTCGTTTGATGAATGGAATGTTTGGCATGGTATTAATACTGAAAATAAAGAGTTAGATCCCTGGTCAGAATCACCTCACCATCTTGAAAATGAGTATGACCTTCGAGATGCATTGCTGGTGGGGAGCATGTTGATCACCTTACTCCGTCATGCAGATCGTGTCAGAATTGCATGCCTCGCGCAATTGGTTAATGTGATTGCGCCTATTATGACGAGTGATTCGAGTAGCTGGAAACAGACAATTTATTATCCTTATTTATTCACAAGCCTTTATGGACGCGGCATAATATTGAATACAATCATCGACAGCCCAACCATTTACTCAAAAAAGTTTGGCGATGTTCCTGTTCTTGATGCAGTGTGGGTTGAAGGTGACGGCGATTTAACGCTTTTTGCTGTAAACAAAGATTTATCCGAAGACATCATGATTAATTGCGATCTACGGCAATATAAAACTATGAAGGTGGTTGAGCATATTGTATTAACAAATGAGGATATCCGTTCGGTTAACACCGAGTCATTTCCGGAACGTGTAACACCGAGTAAGAGCGAAGAATCTCGTCTCGAAGATGGCGTTCTACGGACGAAACTAGTCCGCCACTCCTGGAATATGATACGGTTGGAGGAAGGTAAAAATTAAATAACTTCGTACGATGGTTGTATAGCTGCTAACGGTATTACAAATTATTTATGTTTTCAACAAGGGCTGACTATTCATAAAACGAAAATTAAATGTAAAATACTTACTATTTATTGATGTTGATCAAGATTAATCCATTAAGAACGGATATAGATTAAGGATCAGTTATGAAACAAGATGATGTTGTGAAAGAAATTCTGGATGGGAAAACAGCACTTGGAATTGAGTTTGGAACAACGCGAATTAAAGCGGTACTGATTAATGAAGAATTTGTTCCCATCGCTTCGGGAAGCGAAAGTTGGGAAAATCGATATGAAGATGGCATTTGGACATATACTCTGGATGATATTTGGACTAATTTACAAGCGAGCTACCGAAACCTTTATCAAGATGTATTCGATACGTATGGTATCCAACTTAAAAATATTGGTGCAATAGGCTTCAGCGCAATGATGCATGGTTATATGCCATTTGATAAAAATGATAATCTGCTTGCGCCTTTTCGCACCTGGCGAAATATTATGACTGAGGATGCTTCAACGCGTTTAACAAAACTATTTAATTTCTATATTCCCCAGCGTTGGAGTATTGCCCATTTATATCAAGCAATATTAAATGAAGAGCCACATGTAAAAGATATAAACTTCCTGACTACATTAGCTGGGTATGTTCATTGGAAATTAACCGGGCGAAAGGTGTTGGGAATTGGAGAAGCATCAGGCATCTTGCCTGTTGATAGTAAAACAAAAAATTATGACGAAGGAATGATCGAGCTATTTAACTTTCAACTGGTGGAAAGAAACATCCCCTGGAAGCTTCAGGATATTATACCTGCCGTTATTCAAGCCGGGGAAAGTGCAGGTACTCTTACTCAAGAAGGAGCAAGATTGCTCGACCCGACAGGACAATTGCAGCCTGGCATTCCACTTTGTCCTCCTGAGGGGGATGCGATTACGGGTATGGTTGCGACAAATAGCGTATCTGAACGCTCTGGGAATGTATCTGCTGGAACATCGGTGTTTCTCATGGCTGTTTTAGAAAAACCACTTTCGAAACCTTACCAGGAAGTTGATGTTCTAACGACACCGAATGGCAAGCCGGTTGCGATGATTTACAGCAATAATTGCACATCTGATCTAAATGCATGGGTGAACCTTTTTCATGAGTTTTCAGAATTGCTTGGGGTAAAAGTTGATCAAACCAGCCTGTTCAAACTTTTGTATGAGCATGCACTTAAAGGTGACTGTGACGGAGGAGGGCTCCTTGCTTATAATTCCGTTTCAGGCGAACACCTTTTACACCTAGAAGAAGGCCGTCCGTTATTTGTTCGGTCATCAGGAAGTTCCTTTACCTTGGCAAACTTTATGCGAACGAATCTATTTTCTGCATTAGGAGCACTGAAAATTGGTTTTAACATCCTTTTTGAAGAAGAGCATATAAAGATAGACCACATATTTGGTCATGGCGGTTTCTTTAAGACGAAAGAAGTGGGTCAAAGAATTATGGCTGCTGCATTGAAAACCCCTGTGTCTGTGATGGAGACCGCCGGTGAAGGTGGTGCATGGGGAATGGCTTTATTAGCTGCATTTATGCACTTTAATAAAACCAATGAGAATTTTGACGATTTCCTCTCGAAAAGGGTCTTTGCAGGACAAAAAACTACCACGATTGCTCCTGACCCATTTGATGTGTCTGGATTTGAAGAATTCATGAAACGCTATAATTCAGGTCTTGAGATTGAACGTAAAGCTGTTGAGGTGCTTTCGTAATAAAGAACAAGGTCGAAGAGAATTCAAAATATTACATCGCCAATTTTCCTGACAGCATATTATTTTCTGTTGAAGTTTAAATTGACTCTATGAAAGAGAATCAATGCGCAATATATATACTATTGAAGATTATTTATCCCTAGATCCATCACAATTAGCCGACACTACTTTGTTGTGCCCAGAGTGTGGTAGAGGACATCAGATTCCAATAAAGAAAGCATATTCAGGAAGCGGCTTAATTTTCAAGCTGCCTGAAATTATTGAAACAGAATTGGAGATCAGACCGAATAAAATAGCTATCGTCTATGATCGTCAAATCGAATATAAACTGGAAAATTTATTCTTTTCTCCATTATCATCACTCCACCTTTCCTTTATAAGGTTTCCGCTGGATAATCATGGGATATTACTGGATTCCACAATTCAAATTGGTGACAAAGCTGCAGCAGAATTACCAGAAGGAATAGATCTAATAATTGGCGTAGGTTCAGGTGTCATCTGTGACCTGACGAAATGGATTGCTACAAAAAAAGACTTGCCTTTTATTATCATGGGAACGGCTGCTTCAATGAACGCATATACATCCATCTCAGCCACCATGGCTAAAGAAAATATCAAATCCAGCATTAATCTAAACCCACCTTCGGCAGTCTTGCTTGATATTGATTTACTGGTCTCTGCGCCGCCTGATATGACCTGTGCAGGAATTGGCGATTTATTGGCGCGAAATGTATGCAACGCAGACTGGTTGTTTTCGAACTTATTACGAGGGACTTACTTCTGTTCGGTTCCTTTCGATATGATGACAAAAAGCCAGGAAAAATATCTTTCTAAAATTGGTTTGCTTGGTCAGAACGATCAAGATGCGATGGCATTGTTCAGTGAAGCCTTATTATTATCTGGTTATTCAATGACAATGCTGGATGGTATAACGTCATCTTCCTCAGGTTCGGAGCATGTCATTTCCCACTTCTTTGATTTTCAGCATAAAGTGTTTGGATATAACAAGAATTTACATGGGACTCAGGTGGGGGTTAGCACCATCATCATGAGCACAGCATACGATATACTCCGGGAGATGAAATCCTCGGACTTTGATCCCCAAGCAATTGTGAGACAAAGACTTTCCCTCGAAGAAATGAGTCAATGCCATCAACGGGAATTTGGTGAATATAGTATAAAGTTTGATAAGGTGATTGCAGAAAAGCGGATTCCAGAAGAACAGTATTTTGATTATATTGAAAATATTCTCCTTTCCTGGGATACTATGTGGGAGAAATTGAGTAGGTTCTTGATGGTATCAGAAAAACTTCGATGGCTGATGAAAGAATCCGGTGCTGTTACGAAGCTTTCAGGTTTACATCGATCCAGAGAAGACGCAATTCAAGCTTTATTATATGGACCGAGTTATCGATCGTGTTATACAGTGTTGGATTTATTCTGGGAATTGGGCCTTTTCCCTGACCTGGCTCCGGAAATCATTGCCCGATCAGAAGTATAGCCATAATGATTGCGCTGAGAATTAAAAAGAAAGCTCTTAAATATAACCTGGGAAGAAATTTACTTTGTTTTCGAATTTGATAAAAATGTGAGGAACCATGGAATTAAAAAAATATCAGTTCTGGTTTATTACAGGTACCCAAACCCTCTATGGTGCTGATGTCATTACCCGGGTTGAAAAGGATAGCCGAAGAATTGTTGCTTCATTGAATGATGCACCTGAAATTATTGGTGATATTTTGTTTAAAGGTGCTGTGATCGATTCTGACTCCATTGAAAAAGTCATTATGGAAGCGAATAATGATCGGTATTGTGCTGGGATAATTACCTGGATGCATACTTTTTCTCCTAGCAAGATGTGGATTCACGGTCTTTCTAAATTGCAAAAACCTTACTTACATTTAAACACACAGCTTTTTCGTGATATCCCCTGGGATAAGATCGATATGGATTATATGAATTTGCACCAGTCTGCGCATGGCGACCGCGAACATGGATTTATTGGCGCAAGGATGCGGATACCGCGAAAAATCATAGCGGGACATTGGGAGGAGAAGACTGTTCGGGAACGGATAGGCCATTGGATGCGAAGCGCGATCGGTGTGTTTGAGTCTCAACACCTCAAAGTATGCCGTTTCGGAGATAATATGCGAGAAGTGGCTGTTACTGAAGGCGATAAAGTACAGGCGGAGCTCCAATTTGGCTGGACGGTCGATGGCTATGGCGTTGGCGATCTGATTCGTTATGTGGAAGCTGTTACTGAAACGGAAATTGATGAACAGATGGTTGTCTATGGTGAACGCTATGATATAGCGACAGATAATCTGGAAGCCGTCCGATATCAAGCACGGGAAGAAGTAGCTCTGAAAAAGTTTCTGGCCAGAGGTGGATACACTGCATTTACGAATACCTTTGAAGATTTACAGGAACTTAGGCAGCTGCCGGGACTTGCAACCCAGGATCTTTCATATGAAGGCTATGGTTTTGGGGCGGAAGGCGATTGGAAGACATCAGCCCTTTGCAGGGTAATGAAGGTGATGGCACTTGGGTTAGATGGTGGTACAGCTTTTATGGAGGATTACTCGTACCACATGGATCCCAAAAACCCCGGTATTCTAGGGGCGCATATGCTGGAAGTGGATCCTTCGTTGGCTGCCGAACGGCCACGAATCGAAGTACACCCATTGGGGATTGGTGGACGTGAAGATCCAGCTCGGTTGTGTTTTGATGCTGGGAATGGGAAAGCCATCCTCGTATCGCTAATTGATCTTGGTGACCGCTTTCGGATGATTGTTAATGATGTGGAAGCTTGTGAACCCTTTGAAGATATGCCCAAACTTCCAACAGCCAGAGTGATGTGGAAACCCTTACCAAACCTTGAGACCTCGGCTGAGGCATGGATCCTGGCCGGTGGCGCTCACCATACCGTGATGAGCTATGCGTTGGATGCAGAACATATGCGGGATTTTTGCAGGATTTTAGGGATTGAATTTGTTCACATCGCAATGGATACGACCGTCGACGCTCTGGAAAAGGAATTATTCTGGAACGACATCGCCTGGAAGCTGAAGAGATGATGGAGGTGACATGTTAGAACGCTTGAAACAAGAAGTCTTTGAGGCTAATTTACAATTGCCCAGGTATGGGCTGATCAAGCTTACATGGGGAAATGTATCAGGATTGGATGATGATCGGAAATATTTTGTAATCAAGCCATCCGGTTTGGCATATGACAAAATGAAACCTGATGATATGGTTGTTGTCGATCTGGATGGAAATAAGGTTGAAGGCGAATTAAATCCTTCAACGGATACCCCAACTCATGCTGTACTCTATCGGAATTTCAACACCATCGGAGGTATCGTCCATACGCATTCTCCTTGGGCGACGATCTGGGCTCAGGCTGGGCGTGAAATACCCGCATACGGGACGACCCATGCTGATTTCTTTTACGGCAGCATTCCTTGTTGTAAAGCGATGACATCGGAACAGGTCGAAGGGAACTACGAAAAAGCTTCAGGAGAAGTTATTGTTGATTATTTTGAGGCTCAGGGGATAAAACCTGAAGAAATGCATTGTGCTTTATTGAAGTCTCATGGACCTTATGTCTGGCACAAAAATGCGGGTCTGGCTGTAGAGACAGCTCTTGTTCTGGAAGAGGTGGCAATGATGGCGTTTTATACAGAAATCTTGACTCAGGGGAAAGGGAGCCCTCCTATGCCGCAATATTTGCTTGATAAACATTTCCTGCGCAAACATGGCCCAAAGGCGTATTATGGGCAAAATAAGGAATGAAAGAATTTTTCTAATCAAAACTATGTATTGACTTTTTAATTTCTGTTGGAATCCTTTATATCCAGGATAAGGAATATCTGTATATTCATAACGAATAGGAACAAAAAAATTTAGTTAATATCACTGAAAAGTTGCAGGAATAAAAGAGATTTTATACTTAATTCTCTGAACCATAAGCTTGGTTGTATTACGATAGCGCCCCCGGCGCGACTCGAACGCGCAACCAACTGATTCGAAGTCAGGTACTCTATCCATTGAGCTACGGGGGCGAGCGGGGATAATTATACCGCGAATCAATTTTGATAGTGAATAATAATCAAATTTTTAGTGTGGGGAGAATTATTGTTTTTGATTCCAATTAGTGTTTCGGGTGTATTACAGAATCGTATGTGAAATAAAAACAAATATATTTATATAATATTGAAATATCAAATGAATTGT
>CAVUGP010000007.1:0-119360 GCA_963741015.1 uncultured Chloroflexia bacterium
GGCAGGGCTGGATTTCGAAGGTGCGTTCATGGATCGAAGTCTGGATGAGGTTAATACGATCATTCGAGTGAATATTGAAGCGACCGTCGCCATGACACGTCGGATGATTGAATATCGTTCTAAAATGGATCCCTTATACATCATCAATGTCAGCAGTCTGGCTGGTTTCTATCCCATGCCTCTCAAGGCTGTTTATGCCGCTTCCAAGCGGTTCCTTCTGGATTTTTCAAGAGCGATGCACCAGGAGCTACGGGCGGAAGGGGTCCATGTATTGGCCCTCTGTCCAGCAGGATTAGCAACCAAACCGGATACGATCAATAGCATCGAGTTGCAGGGTTGGGTGGGACAGGTGACAACGATGCAAACCGGGATGGTGGCCGCCCGGACGATCAACAGGGTCCTTGCCCATCAATCCGTTTATATCCCGGGCTGGGTCAACCAGATCCTGCATTCGGTCAGCGCTTTGCTTCCGCCTGATTGGGTCGCGTGGATGATTCGAAAACGGTGGGAGAAAACACGCTTATTGGCCGCTCAATATGGAAACCAGAGGATCGGAGAGGAAGAAACCCCTCTTAATTCGGTTGTACTTGCAAAAAAAGCCTGAACTGGAAAGGTAGTTATGAGTCCTCAATCAACCAAAGAACAAATACTTAATGCAGCAATCGACGCCATCGAAAAATACGGTTTGACCAATTTGACAACCCGGTTGATCGCTGAAGAGGCTGGGGTGAATAACGCTGCCTTACATTATTATTTTGGAACCAAGGAACAACTGGTGGACGCCGCTCTCGATCAGACATCAAAACACATGCTGGAAGATACAGAAGTTATTTTGGCCAGCAGCAAGCCAATCGAATCAAGGATCAGGGAGATATTTGACTATATCACCGACGGAATCACCAAATTTCCCAATATCATCCGCGCCCATATGGTCGGTCCATTATTCTATTCTGAGAGGCAGACGAATTTATCAGGAATGCTTGAATCCTGGGTGATGATGTCGGCTCATGCAATTAATGACGATCGACCGGACATTGATCTGACTCAACTCGAATTGAAATTGGATATGATCTTTTCAGTGATATTACTTACCGGACTATTCAACAATCCACCGCTTGGAAAGGGTTGGTTGAATATCGAAGATAAGAAACAACGAAATGCCTTTCTCACTGAAGCAGTGAGGATGGTCCTGAACACTGAATGATTTTACTGAACCAAAAATTTAACCAATAAAATATAAACAATATGACTGCCTGTGATCCGGCAGTTTTTTAATTCTTACCTTCCAAAGATCTTTCCGCAAATTCATTCATCAGAGAATCATCTCACAAATTAAAATAGCGATATAATCTTTTTATCGTATTATGGATCAGGCTAAAAAATCTTTATAATTGGTTCAATCCCGACGGGATTCAAACTCATCCATCGGAACGAAACCATTTATTAAATATAAGGTTAATTACGATAAGAGAATTCATTTTTTCCATTTCATTGAAAGGACATCATGGTTACCATTCATAAAGTCGATCTAAAATCCAAAGAAGACATCAATCGATTTATCCAAATCCCCTTTGATTTGTATACCGGGCATCCACAATGGGTGCCACCTTTTATTGTTGATGTCAAAACAATGATGAATCCGGAAAAGCACCCTTATTACGAACATTCAGATGCAGAGTTTTTCATTGCAGAAAAAGATGGTGAACCGGTGGGGCGGATTGCGGCATTGGAAAATAAGCCCTTCAATAAATATCATAACGCAAAGGATGCGGAATTCTATTTATTTGAAACCATCAATGACCAGGAAGTGGCAAACACTTTATTTACAACGGTCTTTGATTGGGCCAAAGAGCGCGGGTTGAACAAACTGGTTGGCCCTAAGGGGTTTGGGCCATTGGACGGATATGGCATTCAGATCGAAGGTTTCGAACACCGACAAATGATGAACATGATGAATTACAACTACCCTTATTACCGAGATCTCGTAGAAAACCTGGGATTTACCAAAGTAGTCGATTTTGTATCCAGCTATATCGACCCTCAAAAGTTCAACCTTCCAGAAAAGGTTCGAAAAGCTGCAGGTATCGCTAAAAAACGAGGCACATTTGAGGTGATCAATTTCAAGAACAAACGCCATCTCAAGCAATGGTCAGGGAGGATAGGCCAGGCATATAATAAGGCTTTTGTGAAGAACTGGGAATATTACCCACTGACCCAACGTGAGATTGACTTTGTCGTTGACAATGTGATGACCATCGTCGATCCAAACCTGATCAAGATCATTAATAAAGGTGATGAGGTGGTCGGGTTTGTTTTCCCGTTCCCGGATGTCTCCGCTGCGATGCAGAAAAATCAGGGTAAGCTCGGCCCGATCGATATTCTCCGGCTGCTTCGTGAAATTGGCAAGACGGATTGGATATCGTTCAACGGCGTCGGTATTCTGCCGGAATACCAGGGTTTAGGTGGGAACGCAATTATGTACAATGAATTGGAAAAAGCCATGCATCAGAATACGCAATTCGTCCATGCTGAATTGACGCAAGTCGCGGAGACAGCGGTTCAGATGCGTAAGGATTTGAAGAACCTGGGCGTTAAATTCTATAAAAACCACAGAGTTTACCAGCGCGACCTCTAGTCCAGGATGACTGAGACAACCCCTGCACCAGACGCAGGGGTTGTTTGTTTTCAGATCGCTTGGACTGTCTTTGAGTTTGGTTAAGTGTCTGGTAAACTGATTACCCTCCTGAGGTTTTTGTTCGAAAGGTAGAAATGATGGAAAAACAAAAAACACCTATGACACTGATTAACATCCTAATTATCGTTCTTCTCATATTAAGTATCAGCACAATAATTTTCCTCGCCGTTAAGATCAATAAAGTCATTGATTCAACCGTTACGCCCATCCAGGCGGCTAATAAGGCTATTTCAACGCAAATTTCACAGTTATTAAATCCCACGCCGACCATCATGCCTGATCCGGTCACTATCATTCTCAAAGTTCAATCATTGGCCCGATTGGAAACCATTCAATATTCCATTGAAAAGGTGATCACCGCGGAAGTCAACCAGGGCGTCTTTGGGCCTTTATTTGGGGATAAATTGTTATTTGTCGCTCATGGTTATGTTATCGCTGGAGTTGACCTCTCCAAGCTTTCGGCCGAAGACATGGAGATATCCGGTGACAAACTGACGATTAAATTACCGGACGCCGAAGTTTTTGTTGCCACTTTAAATAATGGCGATTCTTACATTTATGACAGGACAACCGGCTTATTCAGAAAGAGTGATCCGAATCTTGAAACCGATGCTCGTCAGGCAGCTGAAGAGGAGATACTTAACGCCGCAATTGAAGATGGGATCCTCGATCAGGCACGGATAAACGCCGAAGTTTTTATCGGGCGATTGTTAAACGATCTGGGGTTTTATTCTATAGTGTTCAGATAAGCCTGTCATTTAAGCAATTCATCAAGATCATACAAGGTGATCAGGTTTCTCCCCCCATCTTTTGACTGATACATAGCTTCATCAGCCAACCTGATCATCTCATTCAAATCGACACTTTTTTCTGAACGAATGACCACTCCCTGGCTGATTGTGATCCATAGGGATAATTCGTTAGGCGTGAATGGATTTTCTTCCACGATCGTTCGCAAACGCTCTGCAACATCCAGTGCATTTTGGCTGTCCGTCTCAGGCAGCAAAACAACAAATTCCTCTCCACCATAACGCCCCAAAATATCAATTGATCGAAGATTTTCGTTCAGCCGCTCAGCCAATTCGGCCAGCACGATATCCCCAATTGGGTGTCCATAGGTGTCATTTACGATCTTGAAATGATCAATATCAAGAAAGATCACAGCGAGCGGCCGGCCATATCGCTCTGCTCGATCGACTTCACGTACGCCAAGTTCAAATAATCCACGCCGGCTGTAAATCCCGGTTATTTCATCCATCCGTGCCTGGCGTTGACGTTCTTCGAATAATTTCGCATTCTCAACGGCAATTGCTGCCTGTTGAGCAAACATTTTCAACAGGTTTTTCTCTGATTTCAGAGAATCTTCGCGTTCGGTCGGAGTTCATGATTCCTATCACACCGAGGAATCGATTGCCAATCATCAGAGGAGCGCCAATTGCAGCATGGATCTGACTTTCCTGGTAATTCTGCATTTGGCCTTCCCAATGTTTGTAATCTTCAATTATTTCGATCTGGCGAGTTTTGGCTACCAACCCCATCAATCCATCATTGTGGTCTATCATCTCCCCGACATAATTCGAACCCATTTGATGGCTCACCAAGATCTGAATATCTTCCTTATCCTCATCCACTAATCCCAATTCACCGCCGGAAGCATGGAGCAGATCCGTTGCTCGTTGTAAAATTGCCTGAAGCAGGTTTTTTAATCCCAATTCTTTTGTTATGTCTGCAGTAGTTGCCCGAAGGGCATCCAGCTCTTCAACCCGCTGTCGCTCATTGGCATAGAGCCGTGCATTTTCAAGTGAAATCGCAACCTGGTCAGCAAAGGCGGTTACAAGGTTGATGAGTCGTTCATTGTTGTAATAATTAGGTGTATGATGGTCGAGTGTCAACATGCCAATGACCTTATCGCGCACGGTTAAAGGGACACCTAACCATGAACAGATGTTGGCAAATTCAGGATTTTCAAATATCCCATATGAATCGCGGGTATTACTCAGGACATAAGGTTCACCTGATAAGATGACTTTGCTGTTCGGGTTATCTCCCGGAACCGGGAATCGAGTACCGACTGGGTTATTTCCTTCCGGCCAGCCTTTACCTGCTTTTATCTCAAGGTAATCATCATACAAAATTTGCACTGATGCACTGTCAAAATGGACAACCTGTTCGAGCTGGTCAAGAATGGACTCAATTGCAAGTTTTGGATCCAGGGTTGACGCAACTATCGTCCCGGCCCGATGGAGTGTTTCCGCTTCATGAGCTGACCTTTGAGCTTTTTCGAGCAGGCGTTGTTTTAACATTGCCTGGGCGATTTGAGATGTAATCTGTTGGGCAGATGCTATTTCCTGCGCTTTGAATTTATGTACGTTTTCAAAACCAAAAAAAACTGCCCCCAATTTAATATTTTCTGCTTGCATGGGGACAGCCAACAATGCTTTTATCGAATAGAGATTTGCCAAATTATCGGTTATCAAAGAAGATTTTGAAATATCTTCAATTGCAATCGGTTCACCTGTTTCCAAAACATGCGCCGTTATGGACATTTCATTTGGTTCGAGAGTGAGTTCCTTCTCGTGGTAGGAGAATACCCCGTTATAAGCAGATCTCGTTATTTTTTGGCTTTCCTCATCCCAAAGGTCGATCGAACAGTTATCAGCTTTGACCAAATCAATAATCTTTTTTGCTACAACACCAATCATTTCTTCAATATTCCTCGTGTTGAATGAAGCAATAGTGATCTGATTGATCTGGTCAAGATAATAACTCTGTCTTGATAATTCCTCCTGGTTTCGCTTCTGTACGATGGCGTTTCCAATGATACCGCTTATAATTTGAAGGATATTTAATTCATTTTCTGACCAGATTTTTGGTGAGCTTACTGAATCAAACCCGATGAAGCCTAATATATTACCGACATTCACCAGGGCAATACTGATCAGAGAACGGATTTTTCCATCTTCCAGTATTTCTTTCAAGGCGCTGGCTTTTTTGGGTAAATCTGACACATCCTCGATTTGGATTGTCTCAAATTTCCTTATTTTGGCGACCCACCAATCATATACACCAAAATCCAACATCTGAAGATTATCAATTTGTGGTTCAATACCTTCACGACACCATTCATGAGTGTTGCTCATGGTCTGATTATCATCATCAAATAGGAAGACGTAACTTCGATCAACGTTTACAAATAACCCTACTTCTCGGAGGAGATTATTGATATGATCATCGATGTTATCTAATGACAAATTGATAAAATCAATCGAAAGCTTTGTGACGAGGCGTTCAAAATCCATTCGATGGATCAGCTCAAGTTCCACCTTTTTCAATTCCGTTATGTCACGACCTGTTGACAGGAATTCCCCGGAAGGTCTTTCGTCATTAATTATGAATTTGTCGACCCATTGATGCCAGCGAATTTCACCTTCTGAATTTATGATCCTTAATTCGATCATCGCAAATTGATGATCTTGATTTTAATTTGGCGATATGTTGTAATAGTTTTTCCTGGTCATCGGGGTGAATATAATCCAGGCATGTTTTTCCAATAAGTTCGTTGAGGGGTTTGCCAAAGTAACGGCAATAGGCATCATTGGCAAAAGTGAGTGTTCCATCGGGCAGCCACTTACAGATCAGGTCCGGAATATAATCGATAAGTTCTCGATGCGGATCATGCTTAGTTGAATCTATTGAAACGTCCGATTCAGTCTGCTTGTGCATTGATAGATGAATAGACTCCTCAAAACACCGGATAGATTACAATTCGCTAGAAGTAAATGCTTGAGTTAAAATTTAATCTTACTAAATTATGAGTAAAAGGGTGCACACTTCAATTTGATAAAAATTAGATTCGAAAAGATTTTTTATAAAATATTGAATGATTATAACATGAGAAGAATCATTCAAATTAAATTCTATAGTCTGGAAGTTTAACTTTTAGTTTAATTATTGGATTGAATTGAAGACTTGTTTTTGTTTTACACATCAAGAAACTAATCAAAGAATCTTTGCAGGAGAATGTCATGAAACCAATCATTGCCATCACACTTGGCGACCCGGGTAGTATTGGCCCGGAAATTACCGCAAAAGTTTTTTATAACCCCGACCTTTTTACTGATTGTCGTCCGCTGGTCATCGGTGATAAATATTCTCTGGAACAGGGGATTTCTTTGGCTGGTATGTCAGATTCGTTGAATATAAATGTTATTCAGGATCCAATGGATGGATTGTATATTCCGGGGACAATTGATCTGCTTGACTTGCATTTACTGGATGATTTGAAAATTCAGTGGGGAACTATCAGGCCGGATTATGGTGACGCCGCTTTCAAATACGTCAAGAAGGCGATCGAATTAGCGATGGCTCAGAAAGTTGATGCTATTGTAACTAACGCAATCAGTAAGGAAGCAATCAACCTGGCTGGACATCATTTTTCGGGACATACCGAAATCTTAGCGCATTTCACCGGGACCAAACAATACGCCATGATGTTGGGATATCAAAACCTTCGTGTAATCCATGTTTCAACCCACGTCCCACTAAGTGAGGCTATCAAACTGGTAAAGAAGGAACGGATCATCGAGTGTATCAGATTAGCGGATTCCGCTTTGAAAAAACTGTCCATCGAACATCCCAGAATTGCTGTTGCAGGGCTAAACCCTCATGCGAGTGAAAATGGGATGTTCGGAATTGAAGAGGCTTTGGAGATTGCTCCCGCGGTTGAAATGGCGAAGGAAATGGGGTTTGATGTCACTGGCCCTGTCCCGGCAGATACGGTTTTTTCAAAAGCGCGCGGTGGATGGTATGATGCTGTGGTCGCGATGTATCATGACCAGGGGCATATTCCCCTGAAAGTCTTAGGCTTTGTTTACGACCAGGAAAAAGGGAAGTGGAACTCGGTTGAGGGTGTCAATGTGACCCTGGGGTTGCCGATCATCCGCACATCCGTTGACCACGGCACTGCACCTGATCTTGCCGGTAAAGGGGAGGCCAATGAACTCAGCCTTAGAAACGCCATCAGTTACGCGGTGAGTTTGGCGTGTGAAAGATAATCCAGTATGTGTAAAATACCAATAAGCCATGAAAGCATATTCTCTTCCTAAAAATTCGTATAGACATGCATATCCGAATTGGCCAGGAAAAACCGCTGCAGGTTTATTTTACATTTCCCCATATTTTGATGAAAGTACTATTACCGTAAATCAATAAACCTTGTGCTTTACTTCACTTCATGTACAATATCGTTGGTAAGCTACCTGGAAGATTTATAAAAATTATTCATATTTCACCTGACGAGAAAACACAATGCAATTTGTTGGTCAATCCGTAACCCGAGTAGATGCAAAATTGAAGGCATTGGGGGAGGCACAATTTCCAGGAGATTTCAATCTGCCGGATCAACTTTGTATGAAAATCCTTTTCGCCGATAGACCACACGCACGAATTAATTCAGTAAACACAAAAATGGCAGAGGCAGTTGAGGGTGTTGTTGCTGTGCTGACTGCGGCGGATGTCCCGGACAATATCTATGGCATGATCATCCCCGACCAACCCGTGCTCTGTGGTCCCGGCTCAACTAATCCTTACGGTGATCTGGTTCAGTTCATCGGAGACCAGGTTGCCGTCGTAATCGCAGAATCGACGCAGATTGCAGACCAGGCCAAAGCCCTGATCCGAGTTGAATATGAAGATCTACCCATCATTAGCACCATAGAGGGTGCTGTGGTTGAAGATGCGCCAATATTGCATCCCGATAAGGGCACAAACATTTTCCGAGCTTATCAAATCCGTCATGGAGATGTGGATGAGGCATTCAAGGGATGTGACGTCATTATTGAAGGCGAATATCATACGCCTCCTCAGGAGCATGCCTATCTGCAGCCAGAGGCCGGTCTGGCTTATCTTGATGATGAAGGTCGAATCACCGTTCTGGTCGGCGGGCAATGCAACCATGAGGATCGGCACCAAATTGCACACGCCTTGAACCTGGCAGAAGAGCAGGTTCGCGTGATTTACCCGGCGGTTGGAGGCGCGTTTGGGGGCAGGGAAGATGTTTCAATCCAGATCGTTCTGGCGCTGGCGGTTCAGCATTTACGCAAACGGGGAATTCTGCGGCCGGTGAAGATTATCTGGAGTCGGGAAGAATCAATCCTGGGGCATGGTAAACGCCATGCTTTCGCGATCAAGGCCAGGTGGGGAGCAACTAAGGAAGGAAAAATTCTGGCTGCTGAAATTGATGCCACTGGTGATGGTGGGGCATATGCCTATTCATCAACATCTGTTCTGGGCAATACAGTTTTAATGTCGGTTGGCCCTTATGCAATTCCCAATGTCAAAATAGACGCCCGGGTGGTTCATACGAACAACATTCCCGGAGGTGCATTCAGAGGTTTTGGCGGACCGCAAGGTGCGTTCGTTGCGGAGATGCAGGTCAACCGATTGGCAGACGCTTTGGAGATGGATCGGGTTGAATTCCGGATGAAGAACTTGTTTGAAGAGGGAGACCAATTATGTGTTGGCACCTCTTTACCTCCCGGGGTAACGATCAAACCGGTAGTAAAAGCTTTATCTGAAAGATGTGACTGGCATCCTGCAAGCAGAAAGAACATTCATGCAGACATTTCTGCGGGTAATAGCGGGATGATAAAAAGAGGTCGAGGAATTGCCTGTGGCTTCAAGAATGTTGGTTTCTCATTTGGCGCACCGGAATACTGCAATGCAAGGTTAGCGTTATATGGAGATAGTGAAATCGAAAAAGCGATCCTCTATCATTCAGGTGCTGAAGTAGGGCAGGGCTCCCATACGGTTTTCAAACAAATGACGGCAGATGCATTAGGGATATCGCTTGATAAAGTTGAATTAGCGCTTTGTGACACCGGTACATCTGAATATGCGGGCAGTGTGTCGGCCTCCCGGATGACATTCATGGCAGGTAATGCGATTCGGGGAGCAGCGAAACTGGCGCTCAAGAAATGGCGTGAGGAGAATCGGCCAGCGGAAGCCAGCTTTGTGTATTACCCCCCAAAAACCTCAATGTTCGATCCTGAGACAGGCCAATGTATGCCAAATATTACCTACGGCTATTGTGCTGAGGTGGTCGATTTGGAGGTTGATACCGAGACCGGTGAGATCCGGATTTTAAAAGTTTTTTGTGCGAATGATGTAGGTCGTGCAATCAATCCTATGCAAGTCCAGGGTCAGGTCCATGGTGCTGTGGTTCAAGCTGCCGGATACGCTCTTCTTGAAAATTTCATTCAGAGAGACGGACGTGTTTTAACAAACAGGCTTTCAAATTATCTGATACCAACAGTATTGGATGTTCCTATTGAAGTGGACCCGATCATTCTCGAATACCCGGACCCTCAAGGACCGTTTGGCGCACGGGGTATGGGTGAAATGCCATTTTTGCCACTGGTGCCAGCAATTACGGATGCCTTATTTGATGCTACAGGCGTCTGGTTTAACGAATTTCCACTCACCCCGGAACGTGTTTTGCGTGGCCTGGGAAAAATCGGATAACTTCAATAAAAAAGAAATCAAAATTCGAAAACTTTTTTCGATCATTTAGTATCTCTAAATAACAATCAATAGATTAACGTTTGTATCTTTTTATTAATCAATCTTAAAATTTGTTAAACTCTTGACAGATTGTGGATTTCTGTTTATATTGAAATTGTTCAGAACACATGAAGACTTTTGTGCGGTTTTGACTATGAAAACAAACCAAATCCAGCCGATCCACCGCAAAGATGTAACATCAGGGATTGTTGAGAACATCCTGAAAATGATTGGGGACGGATACTGGATTCCGGGCGAGCGTCTCCCTTCTCAAAGAAAATTAGCAAGTCAGATGGACGTCAGCATGGCGTCATTGCGGGAAGCATTGTATTCCTTGCAGGCGATGGGTGTGCTGGAAATGAAACACGGCTCCGGTACATATGTATCACAAAACACGGTCAATCCAGGCGAGAAACTGATCAAGTTAAGCTTGCTTCTGGGGGGACTGGATATCAAGATGTTCTTTGAGGCTCGCCGAGTCATTGAGACCGGTCTTTCACGGCTCGCAGCCGAGCACGGGACAGATGAGCAAATCTCCAGATTGTTCGAGATACTTGAAGAACAAAATACGGCGTTTGACGATGGAGATCAGGACCAATTACACGAGCTTGATCTGGCATTTCACAAATTGATTGCCGATATGGCAAATAATAATTTCCTTTTCCAAATTAATGAGACGCTTTTTGCAAACCTGGATAAATTATTCCAGGTTTTACCGTTTTCTAAAAATGGCTGGTCGTTACACTATGCAGTCGCAGAGGCGATCCGTAATCGAGATTCTGATAATGCATACCTGACAACGAGAGCGCTCATTGAAGCAACTTTTGCTAATTATTTACCTTATATTGAGAAATTTGAACAACAGTAGTTTAGGAAACTCAGTCTTATCCATTATCGAACAATGAGGAGAACGTAGGTAAATTGTGAAAAAAGTATTGGTCAACAAACCTATTCACACGGATGCACTTGATAGACTAGCCGAAGAAGTTGAAGTACTGACGCCTTTTAATGCAAAGCCCGATGAGATACTCGAACTCTTACCAGGTGTTCAGGGCATGATCCTTTGCGCTGGCATGAAGGTTTTTGCAAATGAAATGGAAGTCGCAAAAAATATTGAGGTGATCGGCAGACATGGTGTCGGATTGGATATTGTGGATGTGGATGAGGCTACACGCCGCAATATCCCCGTGGTCTTTACGCCTTACGGACCAACCGAATCCACGGCAGAACATGCCCTGATGTTGATGATGGCAACTGCAAGAAAAGTTGTTTATCTTGACCGGGAAACACGCCGAGGTAATTTCCATATCAGGGACCATGTTGTTGGGAGAGAACTTCTGAATGCAAAATTAGGCGTCGTCGGTTTTGGCCATATCGGTCAACGGCTGGCTGAAATGTGTCGAGCCGCCTTCAATATGAAAATCTATGTGTACGATCCGTTACTCGATGCTGGAGATATCGCTGCCAAGGGTGCGGAGAAATGCGATTCTCTGCTTGAGTTGATGGAGAAAGCGGAAATTGTTTCTCTTCATATCCCATCCATAGAGAGTACACAAAAATTGGTGGATGCCGAAGCTTTGGCCGCTCTCGGACCGGAAGGATATTTAATCAATACATCGCGCGGTCCCGTTGTTGATGAAGCGGCACTCATCCATGCGCTTCAAAATAACCTGATCGCCGGAGCTGGAATTGATGTCTATGATCCTGAACCACCGAAAAGCGATAATCCACTCTTCCAATTGGATAATGTCGTTCTAACCCCACATCTGGCCAGTTTCACCGAGCAAGGCCGCCGACGGATGGGCATGATGGTTGTCGAAGATGTCTTGAAAGTTCTTAAAGGTGAGGCACCGTTGTATTGCGCTAATTCTGAAGTTCTAAACATTAAAAAAGAAAAATAGGAGATATTACAGATATGGAACCCAACCCACTGCGAGTCAAGCTGGAAAACGGAGAAACGATCTATGGGACGATGGCGCAGGATTCGCGTTCTCCTTCAATCTCTTTGATCATGGAACAAGCCGGATGCGATTTCATGTTTTTTGATATGGAACATGGCCCGAATGATATCGGTGTCGTCGCCGATATGGTCAAAGTGGCACGGTTGACCAAAGTTGTTCCGCTCGTTAGGGTACCGAATGATGAATATCATCTGATGGCCCGGATATTGGATGCCGGTGCGATGGGGATTATGATCCCCCGGATTGAGACCAAAGAACAGGTTGAACAGATCATTTCAAACACGCATTACCCGCCTGTTGGCGTCCGGGGTTGTTCAGTAGCTAAGGGACACAATAATTTCCAATCGCAGGACATGTGGTCTTTCACCGAACAATCAAATCGGGAAACGATGATCATTCTGCAGATCGAGCGTAAGAAAGCGATCGAGAATATTGAAGACCTTGTTTCCACAGAAGGCGTGGATGCGGTGGTAATTGGCCCGAATGATCTCTGTCTGAGCATGGGCGTCCATGAAAAAGATTATCTTGCAGCCCTTGAACCGGAAATGCAAACGGTATTGGATGCATGTTTGAAATTCAATGTGCCTTGTGGTATTCATGTTGGCAACCTTGACTGGTTGATGGAATGGGAACGCCGTGGGATGAAGATAATTACTTATTCCAATGATATTGATTTCCTCCGAAATGGCGCTCGAACTGGAATTTCCAAGCTTCGAGAAGCAGGAAAGGCTAATACATAAACCCTCCCTTAATTAGCCTTGAAAATTTGGCGAAAAAATTCTCTACTTATTTCAATTGAAAGGAGGCACTATCGGAAAACTTCGCAAGTCAAGTTCAAGAAGTTTTTACATACTCAATGAACCAGAAGGTAAATAAGGAGAATTTTGTTATGAAAAAGATGAGGATCTTAATAGTTGCTCTCTTGATTGCTATGACGGTACTGACCTCGTGCACAACCCCGACCGCCCAGCCAACTCAGGAAGTTGTCGCTACAGAAGAAGTCGTTGCCCCAACCGAAGAAGTGGTTGTGACTGAGGAAGTTGTTGAAACCAAGGCACCCCCAAAGATCGCATTGGTTCCTGCCGGCCGTGTTGGCAAAGAAGGTTTCATGTATCTGTCCGGTGTGGGATATAAAAAAGCTGCTGCAGACTTTGGCTTTGAAGAACGTATCCTTGAAAGCGAAGTTCCTGAAGAATGGGAACGCAATGTTCGCACCGCTGCTCAGGATGGCTACGAGCTGATCATTGGTGTTGGCAACACCATGAACGATGCGATCGCGAATGTCGCTCCTGATTTCCCTGACACCATGTTTGCGTTGGTGGATGGCAATCCCGGACTGGATAACACCGTTGGTTTGATCGCACAGGAACAGGAAGGTTCATTCCTGGCTGGTGCATTAGCCGCAATGATGACCACGGAAACCGATCTTGCTGGTATCAATGCTGAAAAAGTCATTGGCTTTGTCGGCGGTATGGAAGTTCCCAGCGTTGTTCGTTGGTTCAGCGGTTATGAAGCCGGCGCGAAATATATTGATCCTGAAATCCAGGTCAATATTTCCTATGTCGGTTCATTCAACGATCCGGCGAAAGCAAAAGAACTGGCAATGACCATGTTCCAGGACCAGGGCGTTGACATCATCATGTCCGTATCCGGTTCACCCGGTGATGTTGGTGTCTTCGAAGCTGTGGCTGAGACTGGTCTGTATGGTATCGGTGCGGATGTGGATTGGGATCAGCAGGTTCCTGGCCATATCCTGACCTCCGTGCTCAAGAAGACCGATGTTGAAGTTTATAACGTTATCTCTCGTTTCATTGACGGTACTCTTCAGCCCGGTGAAGTACTGTTCGGTGTTGCTGATGGCGTAATGGATATTACCGATATGGCCGCTATGGGTGATGCAATCCCGCAGGCTGTGAAGGATAAGATTGATGAGATCAAAGCCGCGATTACATCCGGTGAGATCGTTGTGGAGCGTCCTCAGTAGTCAATAAACATAATAAGTGGGCCTTTTCCAGCTGGAGAAGGCCCACTCACTTTCAATTATTGATTTTTTAGATTGGTGAACCACTATGACAGAAGCATTAGCCGTTAAGAATATCACGAAGACATTTCCCGGTGTTCTCGCGAACGACAATGTGAGTCTTTCGATCGAAAAAGGGACAATTCGTGCCATTGTTGGAGAAAATGGTGCTGGCAAGACAACATTGATGAATATCATATACGGACTGATGAAACCGGATTCGGGTCAGATATTCGTCAATAATGAAGAGGTCTCGTTCTCCAGTCCCCGTGATGCAATTTCAAAAGGGATTGGAATGGTCCATCAACATTTCAAACTGGTTCCTTCCTATACCCTGGCTCATAATATTGCATTAGGCGTGGAACCTAAGAAAAGCGTCTTCATTGATGAGAACGCACTCAATAAAAGTGTTCATGAAATTGCACAAAAATACGGATTTCATATTAATGAAAAAGAGGTCACTGCGGATGTTTCCGTAGGTGAACAGCAGCGAGCAGAGATCTTGAAAGCACTTTACCGTGGTGTTGAGATCCTCGTTCTTGATGAACCCACCGCTGTTCTGACGGATATGGAAACCAAGGAATTATTTGTGATGCTGAAGAACTTAGTGAAGCAAGGCATCACGATCTTATTTATCAGTCATAAACTAAGAGAAGTGCTGGAAATTTCGGATGAAATTTCTGTTATGCGAGCGGGGAAATTGGTCGGAACGGTTAAATGCTCTGAATCGGATGAGTGTCAATTAGCTGAAATGATGGTCGGCCGTGAAACGATAGGTGGACGGCTGCGGGAAAAATCCCAACCTGGCGATCTCGTTATGGAAATCAAACATATTTCAGTTCTTGATAACCGCGACCTCCGAGCTGTGAAGAATGTCAGCCTCAACCTCTATTCTGGTGAAATCGTCGGTGGGGCAGGCGTTGATGGAAACGGACAGGAAGAATTTGTTGAAGCTCTTCTTGGATTAAGACCGGTCAGATGTGGGAAGATCACCATTGATGGCCATGAAATCCAGGACCTGAGAACGAGAGAAATCCGCGAAGCAGGTGTTGCTTACATTCCGTCCGATCGTTACCGTTCCGGTGTCGCAATTGATGCAACGATCTGGGAGAACATGGTTCCCGGTGAATATTACGGCAGACCGTATTCAAAAGGTTTGACGCTGGTAATGCCGGAAATATTGCAGATGTCGGATAACCTTATTGAGAAATTCAACGTCTCCACTCCTGGGATTGATGTCAAAACAGGAAATTTATCAGGCGGAAATATTCAGCGAGTCATTGCGGCCCGTGAACTTGGACTCGAAAAGGCGAAAGTTGTCATCGCTTCGCAGCCAACACGCGGGATCGATATTGCGGGAACGGAAGCAATCCGCCAGATGCTCGTTGATTATGCCAACCGTGGTGCGGCGGTGTTTGTGATCTCCGCTGATTTGGACGAGATCCTGGCGCTCAGTGATCAAGTCGTAGTGTTTTATGAGGGCAAACTCTTGGATGCCGGTACCTATGATGATGATATTCGCAGACAAATCAGCAGGCTGATGACATCAGGAGAGGAATTGTGCGATGACTAGGAATTCCACGAACAAAGCGAAAAATACATCACACTGGAAAGAAAACATTGCAAATATCACAACACAATTGCTCAATTATGTTGTGATCATCGCAATCTCACTGCTTATTGGCGCAGTCGTGATGTATCTTTCCGGAAAAAACCCCTGGGAGGCTTATGCCGCCTTGTGGCAAGGCGCTTTTGGCAACGGGTACAGGTTTGCGGATACGCTTGACCGATCCACCATCATGATCCTGGCAGGTCTTGCCGGTGCGATTGCTTTTAAAACAAACATCATCAATCTGGGGCTGGAAGGCCAGTTATATATCGGCGCTTTTGCAGCTGCCTGGGTTGGGTTTACATTTACAAACTTACCCAGCATTGTGCACATCCCACTGTGCCTTCTGGCTGGTGTGATTGGCGGTGCAATTTGGACGTTACCGGTGCTTTATCTAAAACTACGCTGGAAAGTGCCTGAGTTGGTTCCTACGTTGATGTTGAATTACATTGGGATCGGCGTTACAGATTACCTGATCGCATTCCCATTCAGGGATCCCACTGCACCGATGGCTGGATCACCTGTGATTGCAGCGTCTGCGAAACTTCCGAAGTTGATCCCAGGTTCAACCATCAATATCGGTTTCATCATCGCCATCGTGTTGATCTTCCTGATGTACTGGTTCCTATTCAAGACCAAAGTTGGATACGAGCTAAGAATGGTTGGGTTGAACGCAGAATTTGCAGCCGCTGCAGGTTTGCCGGTCAAACGCAGCATGATCCTTGCCATGACAATGAGTGGTGGCCTCATTGGGTTGGGGGGTGCAATAATGATCCAGGGCTTCTTTGGACGATTTATGGGTGGTTTCTCTTCAGGATATGGCTGGGATGGGTTCATGATTGCGATCATAGCCCAGAACAATCCCTTCGCAGTGTTTCCAACTGCTTTGTTCTATGGTGCACTTGCAAATGGTGCACTTACAATGCAATCTGTCACAGGTGTTCCTCAAGCGGTTGTCCAGATGGTCAAAGGTACGGTGGTTCTATTTGTAACAGTGACCGTGTTCCTCGAGCAGATTAGAAAGGTTCTTAAAAAATGGCTGGCTTTGACCTGAGTAGCATTCTCACACTTTCGCTCTTTGCCGCCGCATTGCGGATGGCAACGCCAATCATCTTTGCGACCATGGGGGGGATCTTCTCCAGCCAGGCTGGGATCTTCAATGTTGCCTTGGAAGGTTTTATGCTGATTGGTTCATTCTTTGCCGTTCTGGGCAGTGTGCAGACCGGCAGCGTTTACGGCGGCTTATTATATGCCATCGTAGCCTGCTTAATTGCCAGTCTGGTTTTTGCCATTTTGCATCTTGAACTAAAGGCAAATGAGGTGATTGTTGGTTTGGCTATGAATATTGTTGCCCTGGGTATGACGAATTATCTGCTAACCGCAATCTTGAACGTTTATGGCGTTTATAAAACAGATCTGATTGTCGGTTTCCAGGTCGTTGATATCCCAGTCATAAAGAATATCCCCATCCTGGGTGAATTGATCAGTGGTCATTTCCCGTTGGTTTATATTTCATTTGTAAGTGTGTATATCGTCTATCTTGTATTATATAAAACCCCCTTTGGTTTCCGATTAAGGTCGGTTGGTGAAAAGATCGATGCGGCGGAATCAATCGGTGTCAATACGAAACGAATGAAATATATCGGCTTATTGGTCAGCGGACTCTTCTGTGCTTTGGGAGGAACTTTCCTCTCTCTGAGTTATCTGACACTATTCTCGGAAAATATGACTGCCGGCAGGGGTTGGCTGGCAATGGCTGCAATCAATTTTGGGCGGATGCGTCCGGTTCCCAGCATGATCGCCTGTCTGATATTCGGTTTGGCTGATGCTTTGGCTGTCAGGTTGCAACAGTTTGGATTACCCTCACAAATCGTGTTGATGCTTCCATACATCATGACCATTATCGTACTGTTCATATCAGCCATCATTGCTGAAAGGCGTAAAAAAGCCGGGATTAAAGATCAGGGCGATGATGAAAGCGTGGAAATTGCGACGGCGTAAGAGCGAATTTTTCTTGGAAGATTTGGAAACAGGATATTGATGAAGATTCTCATTTTAGGTGCAGGTGGTTGGGGCGCATTGGTCGGCGCGTATCTGGCCGAAGCAGGCGCGGATGTGACAATGTTGTTTCGCAGACAAGCGCATGTCGATGAGATCAATAAAAATGGCAGTAATCTGATCATTGAGAAACCGGATGGAGAAAAATTTGTTTCGGTGAAAGCAACGACAGATCCAAAGGATATCGATGAAGTTGATCTCATGATCGTTGCGGTCAAGAACCACGATACTGCGGGTGCGCTCGAAAGCGTGTCGCATGTCCGTGTGAAGGCAGTCGCATCCGTGCAAAATGGATTAGGTCATTCAGAGCGTTTTCGATCATTCTACCCGAACGCTGAAGTGCTGCGAATTGTCAGCCGGGTTGCAGGGTCATTGATCAATTATGGACGTGTCAAGCGCGGCGATGATGACTTCCCAACCTGGATCGGGAATCCGGAAGAGGGGATCACCCCATTAGTATCCGAGCTCACCAATTTATTCAATCAAGCCGGTTTACCATGTGAAGCAGTCGATAATATTGAAGACATCGAGTGGTGCAAACTGATTTGGTGGACCCCCTCATCCATTTCAGCGGTTTTGGCTCGGTTACCCCAGACTGAAGTCATGCAGTCACCTGATTTCGCATATATCATGGTCATGATGACACGAGATATGGTACGTACAGCCAACACGCTTGGCGTGGAAGTGAGGGATTATCCTACCATAGAAGTGATGGACCGCTGCGAAGGAAGTATCGAAGAAGGCGTCCAAAATGTGATCTTGCATGGAAAAGAATGGGAAGCGCGCGGCGGGAAAGGCTATAAACAAGCCATGCTGCTCGATATCGAACGCGAACGAAAAACCGAAATCGATGACACAGGTTTGTATATTTGGAACCTCGCGAAGGAACATGGCATCGACGTGCCGTATCTGGAAATGGGTGTGCGAGTCGTTCGGGGACTGGAGGCGCGTTTCATATGATGAGGATTGATTCGCACCTGCACCTTTGGGTCAACGACCCGGAAAAATATCCGTGGCAGCCGATTGGCGGATATATCCCTGAAAAGGATGCGCCGTTGGCAAAATACCTGGATGCGATGGCGGTCTATGGGATTGATGGTGCTGTATTTGTTCAACCAACACCTTACGGCTGGGACAACAAGTATCTTTTGGATTGCAAGAAGACCGACCCTGAAAAGTTCAAAGCCGTTGTCCTTGTGGATCCGTTGTCCGATTCGGCGGCGGAAAATATGAAAGCGCTTGCTGAAGAAGGTGCAGACGGGCTGAGGGTCAATTTACAACTGCAGCCGGTAGAGCGTTGGCAATCTCCTGCTTTTACTAGCTTGATCAAAACCTGCAATGAACTAGGGCTGCCGGTTTGTTTCCAGACAACTCCGGAATATTTTGACCTGATCAATGAGCTTGCGGTTGATTTTCAAATCCCGTTTGTGATCGATCATTTGGGGCGGCCTGAACCAGGCAGCAGAATTGATGATCCTGATTTTATTAGATTATTAAATTTGTCAGATCATCCCAATATTTTTATCAAACTTTCCGGGCTGAATTACTATTCGCAGAACGCTGCACCATTCAAAGATACCTGGGCAATGCTGAAAGATGTGAAAGATCAATTTGGAGCCGAACATTGCATGTGGGGTTCGGATTTTCCCTTCATTGAAGAAAACTGGTCTTTTGGAGAAATGTTTGATGTTTTTGATAATTTTATGGGATTTACTGAAACTGAACTTGAATGGATATTGGGCAAGACTGCTCAATCACTCTGGTGGAGAGCATAACAGATCAATGTAAGCTTCATTAAATAATTGAAGAAAATACAAGATGAGACAGAAATTTAAATGAATGCAAAGAAGAAGGTTTCAACAGCCCTGGTAACAGGTGCCAGCGAAGGCATCGGTAAAGCGATTGCCCTTAAGTTCCTTAAGGATGGGTATCGTGTTGTGCTGTCCTCTCGAAGTAAGGATAAGCTGCAGACTGTTGTGAACGATTCTGGTGCGTTATCTCAAAATGCCGTTGTGATGCCTGCAGATCTTACCGTCTCATCAGAAGTCAACCAGCTCGTAGCTCGAATTCTTAACGAGCAAGGGAACATTGACATTCTGGTGAACAATCTCGGAGGCGGCCTGCCGAGGCAGGTCATCGATACAACCGACGAAGAATGGAAGAAAATGGTTGAGACCAATCTAAGCAGCGCTTTCTATCTGTGCCGGGCGGTCTTACCGTCCATGCGAAGTCATGGGACTGGCATTATCGTCAACGTTGCATCACGAGCAGGCAGACGCGGCGAAGGCGATTTTGCGGCATACAGCGCTTTGAAACACGGCCTTGTCGGGTTGACCCGGGCATTAGCTGATTCGGAAGGAAAATATGGTATTCGCATCAACGCAGTCTGCCCGGGACCTGTATCGACCGAACGGATGCAAACGCTGCATCCTGATTCAGACCATCAAAGCTGGCTTTCGCCGGAGGATGTCGCAGAGGCAGTCCGTTTCCTGGTCTCACCTGCAGCGAAAAATATGAACGGTCAGGTCCTTGACCTGTTCGAGAATTGATTGGAGAAGGATGTGACTGGTAGGTTGTCAGGAAAGGTTGTGATCATCACAGGAGCCGGTCGGGGGATCGGCCGCCGGTCTGCGTTGTTGTTTGCGTCGGAGGGCGCAAAGCTCGCCCTGGTTGATATAGAGCCGGACAGCGGTCGAAGCAGCGGCGGCGGAGGTTCGCACTCAAGGAGGAGAGGCGATTTTCATCAGGACCGACCTCACGCACTCATCCGACGTGGAAAACATGGTTAAGAAAGTTGTTGAGCATTACCAGCGAATTGACGTGCTCTACAACAACGCCGGAATCAATTACTACGGCAGGATTGTCGATACCGCGGAATCAGCCTGGGACCGGGTGATGGCAGTGAATGTGAAAAGCGTTTACCTGACCTGTAAATATGTGATCCCGGTCATGATGACTCAAAAAAAAGGAACCATTATCAATACCGGATCCTCAGCTTCATTGGTCGGGTTGGATAATTTAGCGGTTTATACCGCTTCAAAAGGCGCCGTTTTGCAATTGACCCGGAACATGGCCTTGGATTATGCCAAAGACGGGATCAGGGTGAATGCGCTTTGTCCCGGTGTGACCACGACGGAAATGACCCAGCAGGTCATTGATGATGATCCGGATCCACTGGCAGCCCGAGAACGGTTCGACAGGGTGATCCCTCGCGGCAGCATGGCCGATCCGATTGAAATTGCTAATGTAGCGCTTTTCCTGGCCTCAGATGAATCCTCTTATATCACAGGCGCGGCGATACCGGTGGATGGCGGATACACGACCGGTTGAGAGCATTCCGGTTAATCAAATGAGAATGGTGAAAAATTAATATTCGTTGAATCAAATTAAAAAGGAGCGAAGAGCATGGAAAAACTACTTATCAGGAATGGATTAATCGTAACAATAGATGGCGATGACCGGATCATTAGAAACGGCAGCATCTATATTGAAGACAAGATCATCAAGGAAATTGGTCCAGATTCTGTAGTTGGTGACAAACCTGGGGCAACTGTGATTGATGCGACCGACAAAGTAGTGATACCCGGACTCGTGAGCTGCCACAACCATCTCTACAGCGCGGTTGTGCGGAGCATTCCTTATTCAGGCTTCGAATCACCGGATTTTTCATTCGTTTCCTGGATGGACCGGTTCTGGCTGCCGCTGCTTGAAGACCGGGTGGATCAGGAACAGATGTACATTGGGACGCTTGCTAACCTCATAGACCATATCCGCAGTGGAATCACAACTACTACAGATACAGCAGAAGGTTCGTATGCCCTGCCTGGCGCATTGGACGCTGTTGATCGAGCCGCAATTGAAGCCGGCTCACGGGCAGTGCTATCGTTCGAGACCACCGGCCGGATCAGTGAGGAGAACGCCGCGATGGGTTTGGCGGAAAATGTGAATTTCATCAAGAAATGCCGCGCCCGGGATTTGGATCGGATCAGCGGACGGATCGGCGTGCATACAACGTATACCTGCTCAACAGAATTGCTGCAGGAAGTGAAAGCCACAGCAGATGAACTGGGCGCGGGCTATATGATGCACCACCTCGATGACCGCTGGCACCTTTTTGATACAACCCGCCGGTTCGGCTTGCGGCCAACTCGCTACCTTGAGGAGATTGGATTCCTGAGCCCGAACCTGATCCTGTTCCATTGCAGTTATATCGATCCCCTGGAAGATCCGGCGATCTTCAAGGCTTATGATGTCAAGGTAGCTCATAATGCCGAATCGAATGCGATTTTCAGTTTTTGGCCGAATATGATGCCTTTGATCCAGGCTGGAGTGACAGTGGGCCTGGGGACCGATGGGCAGACCTTTAACTACTTTGAAGTGATGCGTACGGCACAGATGATCCACCGAATCCGCTATGAGAACCCTGAAGTCTTCAAGGATGATGAAGTGCTGCGGATGGCTACGATCGAAGGCGCTAAATGTTTGCAGAAGGAAAATGAAATTGGTTCTTTGGAAGTGGGCAAGAAAGCTGACGTGGTTATTTTGAAAAACCGCTCAACAGTCCCGCTGTTTGAGCCGAATGTGAAGAGCTACATCGTTGGGACCTGTGAACGTATCGATGTAAATGATGTTGTGATTGACGGTGAGATCATTCTTCGGAATGGTGAATTTGCCAAACTGGATGAAGAGGAAGTTCGTGCCAAGTCGCATGAGACGGCTGTGAAGCTTTGGAAGCGCAACGACTGGCCGACCCCATAATCCGATAAACGAAGTATTTAAAAGACAGGATTAGTAATGTCGCCTGAACCGATCTACGATTTGATCATCCGCAATGGTTGGGTGATCACCATGGATGCCGAAAGGAACCGGTATCAATCGGCGGATATTGCCGTATTGAATGGCACAATCGCAGCCATCGGTTCAGGCTTGTCCGGTAAAGGAAAAAAAGAGATTGATGCTAAAGGCAATGTGGTTATGCCGGGTCTGGTTGATGCGCATATGCATACAACACTCCTGCGTGGGGTCGGCGATGATCTGCCTTTGATGCGCTGGCTTTATGAAGTCATGTTCCCCAAAGACGCCCAGATACGTCCCGAGCATATCCATGCCGCTGCAATAATGAACCAGAGCGAGTTGATCAGGGGCGGCGTGACAACTTTCCTCGATATCTTCCGTTTCCCGGCTGAAGCGGCCTCAATTGCAGAGCGATCGGGGCTGCGTGGGATCTTTTGCCCGCAGATCATTGATGAACCCGCCGGCGCAGGTGAGACTCTGGAGAGCAACCTCGCTTTCATTGATGCCTGGCATGACCGGGTACCTGACCGAATTTATACCTGGTTCGGGCCGCATGCGCCCTATTCCAATTTCCCTGAAACCTATGGCAAGATTGCTGAATATGCTGAAAAGTACGACATCGGTTACCATACCCATATTTGTGAAACCTTGGATGAGGTCAGGCAGATCAAAGAAAAATACGGCAAATCATCTGTGCAATTACTGGATGATGTCGGTGCGCTCAACCCGCGCCTGTCCGTTGCGCACGGAGTGCATCTAACCCCTGAAGATATTGAACTGCTGGCCGAGCGTGGGGTAGGTGTGGTTCATAACCCCAGCAGCAATATGAAACTGGCTTCTGGTATTGCACCAATCCCGGAATTGATGAAAGCCGGTGTGAAAGTTGGTCTGGGGACGGATTCAAACCTGAGCAACAATAATTTGGATATGTTCGAGGAGATGCGCCTGGCGGCCTTCCTGCACAAATTGAATCAAAACGATCCCGCTGTCTTGCCGTGCGAAGAGATGCTGCATATGGCGACCATGGGATCAGCTTCCTGTCTGGGCATGGATGACCAAATTGGGTCCATCGAGGTCGGCAAACGTGCGGACATCATCATTATTGACAAGCACAAACCCCATCTCAATCCGATGCTCCCTGAACCCACCACCAATGTTCTGGAACAGATTGTCTATGCCGCTTCCGCCGGTGATGTGATGACCACCATTGTGGAAGGGGAAGTCCTGATGCAGGATTATGAAGTCCTGACGCTGGACTGGGAAGAAGCCGAACCGCTTGTGGTGGAAGCCGCTCAGGACCTTCTCGAACGGGCTGATACCTGGCGACGGCTGGGAAAGGGGACGGCATGAAGATTAAACGCCTGATCAACGGAAAATTATGGCTGGACGGTGAATTGCGTCATGCCGATCTGGTTATTGGTGTGGATGGGAAGATTGCAGGAATTCAGGAACCATCAAAGGCGCAAGTACTGGACAATGTTGAAGTCATTGATGCCAGCGGTTGTCTGGTTTTACCGGGTGGGATTGACGCACATGCTCATATTGAAGATGGCGCAGAAACCTTTTATCCGGGTTCATCAGCGGCTGCTGTTGGCGGGATAACGACCGTCGTGGATATGCCGCCGTTCCATGTCTGCTCAACCCTGGAAGGGTTTGAGGCCAGGGTTGAAAGGGCGGAAGCGAACTGTGTGACAGATTTTTGTATCCACGGCGGGATTGTCGTCGAAGCGCAGGATCTGGTAGAAATGGACGCAGTCGCCAAAGCAGGCGCCGCAGGATTCAAAGTTTTTATGCCGGCCGAACCGCCTGTCTCTCGTGAGGTTCTTTGGAGTGCGGTGCAAACGGCTGCGAAAACCGGGCTGCGGCTGGTCCTTCACGCCGAAGAATCAGCTTGTTTGAACGAGGACGTTGATTGGAATGATCCGCTTGGATTTGCCAATGCACGGCCGCCTGTGGCGGAAACGGCCGCTGCAGCTTTCCTGCTTGAAATGGCTCGTGCGGCTGGTGCGCCTATCCATATCTGTCATATCTCCACGGCAAGGACTGCCGATCTTGTGGATCGTTATCGCGGCTGGGGCACGGATGTGACCGCGGAGACCACGCCTCATTATCTGGCCTTTTCAAAAGAAGACTTCCGTAAATACGGTTCAAGGCTGAAGACCACACCACCGCTGCGTGAAGCAGGGGATCCTGAGCGCCTTTGGCAGGCGCTGGCTGATGGCGTGATCGATATCGTCGTGAGTGATCATTATCTGGGTGAATTGCCCGATCTGGAGAAAATAGGTCAGCTTTCAGGAAAAGGAAGCGGGGATTGCAGGTCTGGAAGTCTCCATGCCGTTGCTCTATCACCTGGCGGTTGTTCAGGGACGCCTAAGCATGGCGCGGTTTGTTGAGGTGACGGCTGAAAAACCGGCGGAAATTTATGGATTTGACCGGCGTAAAGGAAAACTTTCACCCGGTATGGATGCTGATTTTGTTTTATTCAACCCGGACTCGACATGGACCGTTGGGCCCTATGGCGAAAATTCAAGGGTGAGCCTTCTGCCTTATGAGGGTTGGCAGCTCCATGGAAAAATTGAAAGCACATGGATCCGTGGCGTTGAGGTCTGGGATGGTGAAAAGATTTTAGTGGAACCTGGTACAGGCACTTTTATCAAGCGACAATAATAATATTTGTGTATAAGCGAAAGGAAAGTATTAATAATGAGTGTGGACCTGATCATAAAAAATGGCGCTGTGATCACGATGGATCCGGAAAATCGGGTAATCGAAAATTGTGATGTGGCGATCAACAATGGTGAGATCGTGGAAATTGGGCAGGGTTTGGATTATGAAGCCAAAGAAACTCTTTCAGCAAAAAACTGTGTCGTTTCTCCCGGTTTCATCAACGGGCATACCCACGTTTACCAATCCACCATTGAAGGCATTGGGTATGACATGCATTTTGACCCCTGGAACTGGCGCTTCCTTTTCCCGGTAGTTTCGAAGATCCAGCCGGTGCACGCCCAGGCAGGCGCTGCGCTGGCTGCACTTGAACTGATCAAGAACGGTGTGACTACTGTTTCCGATCACTGGTATCTCCATACGGATATGGAAAATATCTACCGGGTGACCGAAACCTTCGATAAGGCCGGTCTAAGAGCTCAAATGGTGTTTGGCTTGCTCGATCAGACTTTTGCCGGCGAACGTACCGATTCGGAATATATGACCATGATCCAAAAGGAAGATACTTTGGTCAATGAAGCTCGTCGTTTCTATAACGAGTGGCATAATACCCGTCGGACAACCGTCGCTCTGGGTCCGGGTTCCACTGAGGACATCAGTGAAAACATGATGAAATTGACCGTGGAACTGGCGAAAGAACTGGACATCAACGTCAGCACACATGTTGCCGGTTGGATTGAGATTAATTCTTATACCATGCGCCAGTTTGGCGAGCGCGACCTCGAACACTTCCATACCCTTGGTCTGACCGGGCCAAAGGGCGTGATGTTCCATGCCGTCTGGTTATCTGACCGGGAACTGGCGATCATGGCTGCGACCGATACTAAGGTTGTACACTGCCCAATAGCTAATGCATACCTGGGATATGGCATTGCAAAGGTCAGCAACATGCTCAGCCGGGGGATCAAGGTCGGCCTGGGGACGGATGGCGCAGCCAGTTACACTTATGACATGCTGGAAGTTGGACGAGCGGCTGCAATGCTGCAGAAAGCCCCCCAGTTGGATGCGGAAGCTGTTACCGCAGAAGATATCATGAATATGTTGACACGTAACGGCGCGGCGGTCCTTGGCCTGGAGGAACAGGTTGGATCTTTGGAGGTCGGCAAACGTGCGGATATTGCGGTTGTGGACTTCAACAAACCTCATCTGCTTCCGGATGGGCGTTGGCTGCCTAAATTGATTTACTCCGCCAACGGCGGCGATGTGAAACATACGGTCGTGGATGGGCAGGTGATTATGAAAGACCGCAAAGTCCTGACCATGGATGAAGACAAAGTTTTGGAAGAAGCCATGGCTGCCCGTAAGAACCTGATCGAAATTGCCGGCCCGGAGACTCGGGCGCTGCTGTCTGCACCCTGGCCAAAGGAAGGGTCTTATTGGCGGTCCATTGTCAAAAAGTAAAGAAAACGGAGAAAACCGATGAAACGATTGGAAAATAAGGTCGTCCTGGTTGTCGGCGCTGGTGAGCATATGGGCCGAAGCGCACCACTGCTCTTTGCGCAAGAAGGCGCGAAGGTGGTCATTTCCGCCCGACGGGAAGCCGTGTTGAAAGAGACGGCGGAAATGATCCGCGGCCAGGGAGGTGAGGTCGCAATTGCCATGGGTGATGCAACCGACCCTGCGGATGTCGACAAGATGATCTCGGTCGCAGTGGATACCTTTGGCCGGTTGGACGTTCTATATAACAACATCGGCGGCGGCTGGGTTGAGCTGGATAAGAAACTCCATGAGATCAGTGCGAAAGCCTTCGACCGGATCATCCAGAGCAACCTGATGGCAGTCTATAACACCTCGCGAGCGGCTGTTCTTCAGATGTTGAAGCAGGGACAGGGAGGCTCGATCATCTTTGTCACAGCTTCAGAGAATGTCCGCCGGATGGCAAACCCGGTTTATGCTTACACCAAAGCAGGCATGATCGAGATGGCACTTAATATGGCGAACGATTATCTTCAGGATGGTATCCGGGTGAACTGCCTTTGTCCAGGGCTGTTCTGGTATGAACCGATCAAGGACCCAGTGATCAAGCCGTTGACCCAGAACCTGATCCGCAAACAACCGATGACCGACCGGCAGGGACATCCAAACGATATGGCCTATGCAGGTCTATATTTTGCCTCGGATGAATCCAGCTTCGTCACCGGCCAATGCCTGACAGTAGATGGCGGTGATGGTGTCAAATTAACCGATCTGGTTATCGATATATAAGACTTGGGACTCACTCAACAGAATGGATTCGATCAGATAAAGGAAGTACGGATGATGAAGAAAATCGGCCTGGCCGGTTTCATTCATGAAACCAACACATTTTCAAATACACCAACGCCGCTCGAAAACTTTGTCAATCAAAGTGGATTTTATCCGGCTTTGATGAAGGGCAAGGAAATCTTTCAACTTAAGGAAGGGCGGATCAATATCGCATCCAGCGGCTTCATGCAAAAAGCCGATGACCTGGGTCTTGATGTTGTTCCGCTTCTGTGGTGCGGGACGGAACCGTCTCAGACTGTCCCTCAGGAAGTCTTTGATACGATAATGGCCTGGATCCTGACCGAATTAAGGAACTCAGGGCCTTTTGACGGATTGTATTTGGATTTACATGGCGCAATGGTTTTTGGCGATTTGCGGGATGGTGAAACCGAAATCCTGCGGCAGGTGCGTGAAGTTGTAGGACAGATCCCGATCGTGGTTTCGCTTGACCTGCACGGAAATATCACCCCTCGATGCTTTGAATTGGCGGACGTATTGGTCGGTTACCGGACCTATCCCCACATTGATGCTTATGAAGTTGGTGAACGCAGTGCGGAGGTGATGGCATACCTGATGGAAGGCAAGCCGATTTTCAAATCTTTCCGCCAATCGCCTTTCCTGATGCCGGCGACCACCCAGCCCACGACCAAGGAGCCGGCAAAATCATTATATGCTTTGCTGCCTGAAATAGAAGCTCGTAAGTCGGTGATCTCGGCGTCGATCATGGAAGGCTTCAACGCCTGCGACCTGCCCGATACCGGACCATCCATCTTTACCTATGCGGCAACCCAGGAAGCTGCGGATGAAGCGGCTGATTTCCTGCTGGATGCAATGCTTGAGCGTGAAGCGCAGTACTCGGTTGACATGTATACTGTACCGGAAGCCGTGAAGAAAGCTAAGGAGCTTGCCCAAACCGCAATCGGCCCGGTGCTGTTGATTGATGTTCAGGACAATGCTGGAGGCGGAAGCCCTTCCGATACAGTCTGGCTTCTTGAAGAATTGATCAACCAGAATGTCAAGGATGCCGCGGTCGGTGTTATTTGGGACCCGGAATCCGCTGCCGCAGCGCATGAGGCCGGGGAAGGTGCGGTGGTCGAAATTGCTCTGGGCGGTAAATCCCTGCCCGGCCAACAGCCATACCGTGCCGCTTTCAAGGTTGAAAAAATATTCGAAGGTGATTTCATCGGCGTCGGTCCAATGGTGAAGGATCGGAAACTGAACCTCGGGAAGATGGCGCAGCTTCGTTATAAGGATGTGCGTGTCGCGGTTTCGACGGAGCGCATGCAGGCTCTGGATCGGTCCCTTTTCCAGACCGTTGGAATTGAACCTTCCTCGATGAAAGTGCTGGTCCTTAAGAGCGCGAACCATTATCGGGCGGATTTTGGACCGATCGCATCCGCGATCATCAATGTCGATGCCCCAAGTGCTATTATAGAAGACCCCGCCAACATTCCTTACCAGCATCTGCGGGATGGTGTGCGGTTGAAAGGGCTGGGTCCGGTCTTCAATAAGAAATGATGTAAATTAATTTGGCATCGATTACTTATATTTTTATAATTAGAATCAGGTGTATATCGTAAACTAAATCGGTTTTCCTCAATTGTTCGTAATAGACCTGATGGTATTTTATTCATTCAGTAAGGTAAGGAGAGAGCATGCCAGAGATCCTAACATTGACCATAAATGGCGAAAATGTGCAGGTTGAGCCGGAATATTTTGATTGGCCATTGTTAAAATTCCTGCGCGAGAAGATGAACTTGACCGGCACCAAACAAGGCTGCGACGGTGAAGGGACCTGCGGCTTGTGCAAAGTGATCATTGACGGGAAAGCACGGATTTCCTGCGTGCGGAAAATGTCTACACTGAACGGCGCAAAGGTTGAGACCATCGAGAGCCTGAAGGTGGAAGAGAATGAGACCCCGCATCCCTTACTGCAAACGGTGATCCAGGATGGTATCTTCCAATGCGGATATTGTGCGCCGGGAGCATTGATGTCTGCCAAGGCATTGCTTGAAGAAAACCTCAATCCGACCGATAAAGAGATCGAACGGGCAATTTCGGGCACTTTATGCCGGTGTGTCGGATTGAACCGGATGGACGAATCAATCAAACGGGCGGCTGCAATATTACGCGGCGACGAGGAAAGCACCTGGACCGCAGAAGATACCGCCAATGAATACCTGACCCTTGATAAACTCACCGGGAAACTGCTGTATACGAATGACCTCAAATTTAAGGATATGCTCTATGGAAAGGCGTTACGCGCGCAGGTGCCCCATGGGAAAGTTAAAAAGGTGGACACTGCGAAAGCGGAAAAAATGCCCGGTATCGTCAAGGTCCTGACCAGTAAGGACATCCCCGGAGAAAACATTTTTGGAGATATTCAGGCTGACCAACCTGTGTTTTGTACAAATGAAGTCCTTTATGCGGGGGATACGCTCGCTCTTGTGATCGGTGAAACCGAGGAACAGGTCGAAGCGGCTTTGGATATGATCGAGGTAGAAATTGAACCACTGCCGGTTGTCGGTACGATTGCCGATGCGCTCAAACCCGATGCGCCGGTCCTGCATCCCAGGTTGAAGGAAACCCATCCGGATATGCCAAACGTGTTGATCCACTGGCATGTCGGCAAAGGAGATATCCAAAAAGGGTTTGAAGAATCCGACCTGATCTACGAACAGGATTATACGGTTCCGTTCGTCGAACACGCCTATATGGAGACGGAAACAAGCATTGGTGTTGTCGAGGAGGACGGCACGATCAAGGTCTATGTGGGCAGTCAGGGACCGACCGATGACCGAAAACAGATTGCAAAAGTGATGGGCGTCGAGGAAGAACAGGTCCAGATTGCGCATATGTATATGGGTGGTGGCTTCGGGGGCAAAGAGGACGTCGCCGGACAGATCCATGCCGCCCTCGCGGCTTATCACACCGGCCGACCCGTGAAGTTCCATTGGGACAGGGCGGAATTGATCGCGGTCAGTTATAAACGGCACGCAGCAGAATTGCACTATAAGATGGGAATGACCAGGGACGGCATGCTGAAGGCTGCGGAGATCGATATTTTCGGTGATACCGGTGCGTATGCATCTGCAGGTGAAGCGGTCCTTTTCCGTATGATGGCTTTTGCCTGCGGACCGTACGAAGTGCCGAATGTGGAAGTCAACACCTATGCTGTACACACGAACAACAATCCCTGCGGCGCTTTCCGCGGCTACGGCAGCCCGCAGTCCACATTCGCCGCTGAGATCCATGTGCAGCACATGCTTGATGAGTTGGGGCTGGACCCGATCAAATCACGTCTGAAGAATGCACTGGATATCGGAAAGGTTACCATCACGGGAGACGTTCTGACGGAAAACGTCGGTGCGGGGATGGTTCAATGCCTTACAACAGTTAAAAAGGTACTTGCTGAGACGGAGCTCCCGAGAGTTGGTGAGAATGAAAAGCTGGGTGTGGGGATCGCCTGCGCCTATAAGAACGTCGGGCTTGGCATGAATATACCTGACCAGGCGGGCGCGAGAGCAAGCCTGGAGAAAGACGGGACTTTCCTGATCCGCCATGGTGCTGCAGATATGGGACAGGGGTCCGTCCAGGTCGCTGCTGCCATTACCGCACGTATCCTTGGCGTTCCGTTATCAGAGGTCAAGGTTCACACGGGTGATACCCGACTTGATCCCCATGGTGGAATGACTACCGCTTCCCGGGCGACATTCGTGACGGGAAACGCCGTCTATCTGGCGGCTGAAGGTCTGCGGGAAAAGCTATGGGATGTCATCGCAAATGAATTCCATGTTGCCCATGAGCAGATTGGCATCAAAAATGGGAAGTTCGTCGATTTGGAGAACGAGCGGGACCTTGTATCATTGAAGGATCTGGCTTCAAACGGCATAGATTTGACTTATGAAGCTCATTATGATGCGCCAACCACGCAGCTTCCGCCTGACCATGCAGAGACCCACCCGGAGGTTCCGGATGCACCGCTTCATTTCGCCTATGATTTCGGCGCTCAGGCCATTATCCTCTCAGTTAATGAGGAGACAGGTGAAGTCAAGGTGTACAAAGTGATCGCTGCGCACGACTCCGGTACACCCATCATTTATAAGAATGTGGTCGGCCAGATTGAAGGCGCCGCAGTGCAGGGGATGGGGTACGCACTTAGCGAGTTCATATCAGATCAAGGATGGCATTCCGCAATCTACCCGATTGAAGGACCTGGGGTTGATGCGCTTCCGTGACCTCCCGGAGATTGTCGCCATCCCGGTCGTTGACCCGCCGCATCCGAAAGGACCTTTTGGCGCAAAAGGGATGGGTGAACTGGCGATCACCCCGACCGCGCCGGCGGTCGTCAACGCAATCCACGATGCTGTAGGTGTCTGGATACGGGATCTGCCGGCAACGAAAGAAAAGATTTTATCAGCCATCCGGAACAAGGCATAAGTTGAATAAACCGGAATCGAAATATATGAATTGAAAAGGAGATATCTATCAGCCAATCCAGTTTGATCACTCGCAGATAACCAATGCAGTTTCGTGGTTTCGACCAATAAAATTATTGATAATAAAGGAGCAATTTATGAAGACGACAGGTTTTAAGGGACGTGATTTCTTGGCTGAAACGGATTTCACTCCTCAGGAGATCAACACAATCCTCGAAGTCGCAGAGGAACTCAAACAGCAGCGGGCAATGGGTATTTTTCACGATGACCTGCTGCGTACAAAGACGCTGTTCATGCTTTTCTATAACCAGTCTCTGCGTACCCGGAACTCATTTGAAGCCGGCATGACCCAATTAGGCGGTCACGCTCATTATCTGGATCCCAATAAGATCTACACACCGGCGCTGGAAGGCAAGGAAGTGGCTTACAGCACCGAGCGCGTCTCCGATGTGGCTCGGGTATTGAGCCGAATGGGTGATGCCATCGCGATCCGTTGCTACGGCGATCCGGTGGAGTGGGAATATGGTGGTTCACATAAACTGCTGCAGGAATTTGCCCGCTGGTCGGATATCCCGGTGCTCAACATGGAAGACGACATCTACCATCCGTTCCAGGGTCTGGCCGATATGCTCACGGTGAAGGAGGAGTTCGGTGGCTTCAAGGGTGTGAACTTCACCATGTCCTGGGCCTATTCACCCAGTGTGCACAAACCACGTGCGGTCCCGCAGTCGGCGATCCTCTATGCGACCATGCTGGGCATGAACGTGACCCTGGCGCACCCGAAGGGCTTCGACCTGGCACCCGATATCATCCAGCAGTGCGAGACCTATGCCGATGATGCCGGTGGGTCATTCAAGATCACCAATGACTTTGCCGAAGGGTTCGCCGGCGCACATGTGGTCTATCCCAAAGCCTGGGCGCCTGTGACCCTCTTCCAGCCCCCGGTCGGGGAGTATGATTTTGACAAATCGCAGGAAATCATGGATACCTACAAGAGCTGGAAGACCACCAGTGAACTGATGGATACCTGCGCCAAGAAAGCCATCTTCATGCACTGCCTGCCCGCAGACCGCGGTTACGAAGTGAACAACGACGTGATGGATAAGACCGAAGGCCTCGGCTGGCACTCAGCGATCTTTGATGAGGCTGAGAACCGGCTGCACGTTCAGAAAGCTGTGATGAGTTTGTTGATGTAATTTAGCAGGGTCGAATAAAAAATAAAGCCTGTTCCAGATATTAAGGAATGGGCTTTTTATTTATCTTTTAAAGCAAAAGAGCGGGCGACGAGATTCGAAAAGAATAGATTGAAAATAAGCTTATCTAAATGTTCGGTTTATATTAATTTCAAATTATTATTATGTTAGAATCTAAAAGGATTATTATCAATCGATAAATTGAGGGAAATAATGTTTTTTAATCAAGTTTCTGGAAAATTATTTATATCTGTTGTTTTATTTCTTTGTGGATTCTCAATCACAGGATGTCAGCCTTCAGAAGCAGCTATTCAAACAGCTATCCAAAGAAACTAATGACGCTTTATCAAAAATTACTGAAACTCCACAACCTACTTCGACCAAAACCATAACTCCAACAATGACCATCACAGTAACAAGCACTAAGGTACCAATGGAATCGCTAAATCTTGAAGAATATCTGATAGTTACTAATGATTTGCCTCCAGGGTTTGAAGCTTCTCAAATTCTATATCAACCAAGTCCCTTTACTGAAAATGCCCCAAATCCAGAATATTATATTCGTCAGGTAATTTCCACGAATGAAAAACCCATAGGATATATTGAGGTATCAGTTTATACTAATGGCCAAGACTTTGTGGACGCTCTAAATCATTTTCTTACCTTAGGTTTTATGAATAATAATATAGCTACTGAACTTGTTGGGCACAAGTTCAATCTTATCCCAACATTCCGCAGTGGTTAAAAATGGGACTGCGCTATTATTTGTTAGGTGTCAAGGGATTATTCATATACAACTAGAGGATTTCCACGACATTGATTCTATAATTTCTTTTGGAAAACGTTTAGATGCAAGAATCTCTACCTTTAATTTGTGAGCCTTAAATTTATAATTATAATTTTTTGATAAATAAATTAACATTGAAAAGTGTAAGGTCTAATTTCTTATACTAGTAAAACTCCCTTCTTCTTTTATCCATATTATTTAAGGGGGCGAACATGTATTTCTGACTTCGTAAATAAAAAATTCTACTTGTCTAAATTTCCATTTACCTTAGTTTTTAAAAAGATCTTCATAATGCTGAATCAATAACAATTTAAAAAATTCCCTAAAAATATCAAAATTATTATTTACCCCTAATTGATGAAGTACCTAAGTTTACCAGCAAAGGAAACTATCAATCGGACCGTGTGCTTTATGCGCTTCAATCAAATCGAAATCAAGCATCTGAATGTATTTTCTGGTTATATCAAGACTTGAATGCCCCGTAATGGCTTGTTGCTGGATTAAACCCATTCCTACTCGAAGTGATATGAGTCGCAAAGGTTCTTCTCAATGCATAAGGAGTGATATGGATATTTGCTCGTTTTCCAATCCTGAGAAGTGCAGGCCTTAATCCATTTGCGGTTAACCGTTTCTCAGTATTGATTTGAAAAACGGGAAGGGTCGTCATCATATTGGATACCTCTTCTATATGCTTATAACGCTCTTCGGGTTTTTATTCCTACCACAACTGACCTAGCATTTCCCCTTTTACCCTTTAGAACCCGAACTATTCCGGATGAGATATCAATATCTCCCCAATTCAGAGAACATAATTCTGCTCTTCGCAAACCAATGTCAACCAGAAGCATAACAATTACTTTATCTCTAATGGTTGTATATTTATCTATGGCTTGTTTGACTTGTTCAGCTGTAAGAATAGGTAATCTTTTCTTCGCTATACCTGGCATTGTAAATTATGGGATTTCTTCAATATATTTCTCCTTATGCCAGAACCTAACTAATGTTTTATTGCTCTCGCATATCCATTGATATAGGAATCACCTAAATTTTGAGCTGCTAATGAAGCAAGATAACCCCGTATATATCTTGCTGAAACGCCTTCTGGTGTTGTTGATCCCATTATCTTCTAGATTTTTTATAAACTTGCCGGTAGTGAAATGAAAAAACTGGTTGGTCTTTGGACTACATAACATAGCTTGCAGTAATAAAATAAAATCCGTGTAAACATCCTGCACTTCAAAAGAAGCTACTACCCATTTCTGTTGTAAATCGGTATTCTGGGACATGAAAAAACCACCTTTCTACAGTAGATTAGGTGGTTTTACGGGCAAAATTGCCCTGTTTTTGAATGTCAGAGAGCGGGCGACGAGATTCGAACTCGCGAATAGTAGCTTGGGAAGCTACTGCCTTACCACTTGGCGACGCCCGCATTTTATTAGGATATAATTTTACCGCGAACGACGAATTCCGCAAGATTTGTTGAATTATCACTGAAAATAAGCTTCGTATAGCCATTATCCTTGCGATATTCATTGAAGGAGATTGTTTGGAACCGCAACCTAATATCACAGCACAGTTAGGCAATCTCAAGCTCCGTAATCCGCTGGTGCTGGCCTCCGGCGTAATGGGGACCAGCGCGACCCTGCTGAGGCGGGTGGCGCTATCCGGCGCGGGGGCGGTCACGGCCAAAAGCTGTGGTCTCCAACCCCGCGCAGGGCATCCGAACCCGGTGATGGTGGATTGGGGCAGCGGACTTCTGAATGCGATCGGCCTGACCAACCCGGGAGCCGAGGAAGAAGTTGAACTGCTCAGGAAGGCTAAAGAAGTACTTTCACCGCTGGAAGTGCCGCTGTTCGCCAGCATCTTCGGCGGAACGGTCGAGGAATTTGGCAAAGTCGCGGCGATCATTGCCACCGTAGAACCGGACATGATCGAGGTCAATATCTCCTGCCCGAATGTGCGGGACGATTTTGGCACGCCGTTCGCCGCCAGGCCGGAGACGGCTTCCGCCGTTACACGGGCAGTCAAATCGGAAGTCGGCAAAATCCCGATTGCGGTCAAGCTGGCGCCAAATGTCATTGATATCGGGCGCATCGCAATGGCCGTGGTGGAGGCCGGCGCGGATGCAATCACGGCGATCAATACCATGCCCGGAATGGTGATCGATGCAGACGCAGCTTTACCCATTCTCTCAAACCGGACCGGCGGCATATCCGGACCTGCGCTTAAGCCGATCGCCCTCCGTTGTGTAGCGGAGATTGCCACATCGGTCTCGGTCCCGATCATCGGCACTGGCGGGGTGTTGACCGGACGGGATGCGATTGAGATGATGATGGCCGGCGCGACGGCTGTCGGGGTGGGCTCTGCACTGTGGTACCGGGGACCGGAAGCCTTTGAGTTGATCTTGAAGGAAATGGTTGAATTCATGGTCGATCACCAGATTGAAGACATCAAAGACATCATCGGAAAGGCGGTTCTTCAATGAACGGGACCTTCCGATCGGTTGAAATTAAGTCCGTAAAGTCGCTAAATCGATCCACAAATTGGATATCCTGTGATTATGGCATCCAGGCGGAACCCGGCCAATTCGTAATGGCCTGGCTGCCGGGAATTGGAGAGAAACCCTTCAGTATCGCCGCGATGGATCCTTTCAGCCTGATGGTGGTGGATGTTGGCCCGTTCAGCCATGCGCTCCACCAATTGGTTCCTGGTGATCGGATCTGGATCAAAGGTCCCCTGGGACACGGGTATGTCGTTCAGGGGGAATCCATCCTTTTGGTCGGCGGCGGGTACGGTTCAGCGCCACTTCATGCCCTGGCGAAAACTTCAATTGAACAGGGCTGCCGGGTGCAGGTCTGCTTGGGTGCAAGATCAGGTGAAGGCTTGCTTTTGATGGAGGAATTTGAAGCACTCGGATGTGAGGTTTTTCTTTCCACGGAAGATGGCAGCCGCGGTCAAAAAGGCTTGGTCACTTCCATCGTTGAAGCACAATTGAAATCAGGCGGGATTGACCGTCTATATGCGTGTGGACCGGCTGGGATGCTCTCTGCGCTGGCTTCCTTATGCAATGGATATCATTTACCCTATCAGCTCTCCTGGGAGGCCCTGATGCGCTGTGGGATGGGCTTGTGCGGGTCTTGTGAGGTTCCTCAAACGGCTGATCCTGACCTGCCAGCCGGATGGCTGGCTTGCTTTGATGGACCGGTGTTCAGAAATGAAACCCCATAAAAATAACAAAAAAAGACCTGTCGATTCAACCGACAGATCTTTTTTAAAATTGGACTTACCAACATCATCAGACTTTATAACAGGCGACAAAGTGGCCGTTTCCTTTATCTTCCAGAGGGGGATGAGGGTTGTCCCGGCAGAAATTATCGGCCAGCGGACAACGAGAATAAAATCGGCATTGGTCGGGTGGGTCGATTGGCGCTGAGACGCCGCCCTTGATCGGGATGGCTTGTCTCTTATAAGTAGGATCGGGTACCGGCACGGCTGAAATCAAAGCCCGGGTATAGGGGTGAAGCGGGTGAGAGAGCAATTCTTCAGTCTGCGCTTTCTCGATGATCTTGCCGATATACATCACCGCAATCCGCTGGCACATATAACGCGCCACAGCAAGGTCATGGGTGATATAAAGGTAACTGACATCCAGCCTGTCAGCCAGTTCCATCATCAACTGCATCACACCGATCCGGATCGACACATCCAGCATGGACGTCGGTTCATCCGCAACGACGAATGAGGGGTTGACCACAAGTGCACGGGCGATGGCAACCCGCTGACGCTGGCCACCGGAAAGCTCATGGGGATAACGGAACATAAAGCTGGTGGCAGGCGTCAATCCAACGGTTTCCAGTAACGAGGCAACCTGATCCTCTCGTTGGGTAATGTTGCCCATACCCTGAACGACCAATGGTTCTGCCACCGTGTCGAAGATCGTCCTGCGGGGGTTCAGCGATTCATAAGGATCCTGGAATATGATCTGGACCCGGCTGCGAAATTCTTTAAGGTCACTCCCCTTGAGAGAGGCCAGATCAACCTGACCGGTTTTCGGGTCGTTAATATAGATATGGCCACTGGTGGGATCGTAGAGGCGGGTCAACAATTTTCCGGTTGTGGTTTTGCCACACCCCGATTCACCAACCAGTCCCAAAGATGAACCAAAATCGATCTCGAAGTTGATGTCATCCACGGCGTGGATGAAAGATTTTGATGTTTTGAAAAGACCCGAACTTACCGGGAATTTCTTCTCAAGATGTTCAACTTTTACAAGGCTTTTCATTTCAGTCATTTTCTACCTCCATGGGATGCCAGCACGCTGCGAAATGATCGGGACTTTGTTCGATGAAAGGAGGCGTTTCCAGTGCGCATTGCTCGGTTGCACGAGGGCAGCGCGGATGGAACCGGCATCCGGTTGGTGGGTTGAGCAGGTCAGGTGGTTCTCCCGGAAGGGTTGTTAGTTCTTTCTTCGCGCCTATGATGCTTGGGAATGCACCCATCAGTGCAAAGGTGTAAGGATGGATGGGATGTTTGAAAATGTCGTCCGCATCAGCCAGTTCCGCCATCCGTCCGGCATACATCACACCGATCCGGTCGCTGACTTCCGCGATCACGGCGATGTCATGTGAGATATAGATCATGCTCATATCAAGACGTTCCTGAATTTCCTTTAATTCGATCAGGATGCGGTCCTGTACGATAACATCCAATGCGGTGGTCGGTTCGTCTGCGATGATCAGCTTTGGATTGCAGGACAAAGCCATCGCAATCACAGCGCGTTGCCGCATCCCACCTGAAAACTCATGAGGGTAGCGGTCGATCAACTTCGGGTCAAGTCCAACCATGGTGAACAATTCAGCAACTTTTACCCGTGCTTCTTTCACCGCAACGTTAGGATAGTGCACCTGGATGGCTTCGATGATCTGGTCACCGACGGTAAAGATCGGGTTGAGCGCATTCATTGCGGCTTGAAAGACCATCGAGATATCCTTCCAACGGGCCTTCAACAGTTCTTTCTTATCCATTTCGGTGATGTTTTCGTGATCCAGGATGATGTCCCCATCTTTGATCACGGCATTGTCCGGCAACAACCGGATCAGAGAGAACGCGATCGAAGTCTTTCCGCAGCCGGATTCGCCAACCAGACCGAGTGACTGGCCTTTCTTGACATTGAAGCTGACATTATTTACTGCGGAGACTTCACCTTTGGAGGTCTTATAATGCATTGTCAGGTCTTTAACTTGCAGCATATAGTCTGTCATGTTCGTCTCCATTCTAGCGTTCCCGTAAACGAGGATTGACGATCTCGTCCATAGCCCGGCCAACCATATAGAATGCGGAGCAGAGCAGGGTGATCGCAACGCCAGGGGGCAGCAACAGGTAAAGGTATTCCGGTCCCGCCAGCAGATAACCCGCTGCCTGCGCAGTATTGATCATGATTCCCCAGCTCATCCGGATGTTCAACAACCCAAAGAAGGATAAGGCGGCTTCTGCGAAAACTGCATTGGTTACGGTAAACATCATGTAGAGGAATGAGATCGGCAGCAGGTTGGGCAGCATGTGGGTCATGATGATGTGCCAGTTGCCGCCGCCGGAGGCCCGGGCTGATTCAATATAAGGTTTGACCTTGATGCTCAACGCTTGTGACTTAATGACGATGGTCTGGCCGCCAAAACCGACCAAAAGGCCGTAAACCAGCGCGAGGGTGAAGCCTGTGAACTCGAACATAGCGGATAGGACCACCAGTATGGCGATAAACGGCATCATGGTGACGACATCCGCCAACCTCATAAAGATCATATCGGCAATACCACCGTAATATGCGGAAACTGCGCCGATCGTTGTAGCGATGATCACCGAGATCAAGGCAGCGGAAATACCAAGGATGAAACTGAACCGGGTACCGTACAATAACTGACTGAGAATATCACGTCCAAGCGGATCCGTCCCTAAAAGATGGCGTGCTGAAGGTGGAGAAGGATGGGAGAAGATTTCATAGTCATAACCGATCACTGGGTCATAAATTCGAGGTTCCCAAACATATTTCATCAAAATCGGGTGGGAGATGGCCATCAGGGCAAAGATGATGATGATCACCAATCCAATCACGCCAATCGGGTTTTTGGCGAAAAGTTTCCAGTTGGCTTTAAAATTTTTAAATGCCAGTCTCAGACGCACTCGCCACAGCGGAATTTTAATATTGGGTTGAATTGAGGTTGCTTGCATGTTGACCTCCTATTGGTAACGTATGCGTGGGTCGAGGAAGGCGTAAGCGACATCAGCAACCAGATGGGCAGTGAGAGCCAATACGCCGATGAAACTCAGAGTACCCATAGCCAGGGGGATATCTTCCAGGTTGACGGCGTTGAGTAAGGTCAAGCCCATCCCAGGCCAGGAGAAAATTGTCTCTGTGATGATGCCGCCGCTGAGTGCGAAGGGTATCCCGATGATCAGATTGGTGAACACGGGCAGGAACGCATTCCGAGCGGCATGTTTATCGCGCACGACATGTTCCGACAATCCTTTCGCCCGGGCTGCCATAACGAAATCTTCACGCAAGGTCTCCAGCATGGTGTTGCGCATGAGGAGCATCGTCCCGGCGAAGGAGACAAGCGTCAATACCAAAACCGGCAGGATCATATGCTTAACAATGTCACCTGCCAGATAACCATAAGGTGTCAGACTCCAGGCGAAAATCATCAATGCGATCAAAATAAAGAATCCGCCAATTTGAGTGATCTGACGCAGGACTCTGCTGGTCTTCCTGGTGAGGAAGGATAGGAGGATGTAGAGTACTGCCGCGACAGTGATCGAAAGTATCATGTAATAGAATATTGTATTAGCGGGGATTTCTACGTTCCGCCAGAGGCTGGGATCAAGGAACTTGCCGATTGGCAGCAGCTTGAGTTCAATCCCGAATAAATAGATCATCATCAAACCAAACCAGGGCGTAAAGATTGTATATAATACGACCCCGACAATCGTCATCGAGTATTCAAAGAACGTATTACGATGCCACGCCAATTGCTTTCCAAGGAAATAGCCGAGGATAAAGGAGATCAACTGGCTGGTGAGGAAGAGCGTCAGTGTTCTAGGCGCACGCTCCAGAATAATATCCATCACAGGACGGGGATAATTGCTGAAGGATACACCCAGGTTGCCTTGAACAAAATTTCCCAACCATTGGAAGTATCTGATCAGGGGCGGTTTATCCAACCCCAGGGCGACTCTCATTTGCTCTCTCGCTTCTGGTGTCACCTTGGGATTGAGGAGATACAGGTTGGTGATATCTCCAGGTTGCGCATCCAGGATGACAAATAGCAGGGTTTGGAAGATGATCAATGTAAATAAGATCTGTATTACACGGCGTAAAATATATTTTTTCATAGTGACCTGCCAGTTTTGTAAGTGGTTTAAACAATCTGGGGAGGGGATTTACTCCCCTCCCCAAGGGACAGCGTTTATTTCATCTTAGCAATTACTCTGCAGCATAGACGTTGATCTGCATGCCGTAGAGGTTTTCAAGGCCGCCCAACACATCAGTGTATGGATATTCGATGTTTGCAACATTGTAAGCATCCTGAACCGGGTTGGAGAACAGATACATGTAAGGCAGATCCGTAGCAAGGATCGTTTGCATCTGGTAACCCAATTGCTGAGCGTGAGTCAGGTCGTCCGTTGTCATGAAGTCCTGGCAGAGAGCGGAAAGCTCATCACTTGTGTAGCCTGTGAAAGCGAAGAATTCGGTACCCCATTCGACCAGGAAGAATTGGCATAAATGGTTCGGGAAAGTCTCCAAACTCCAACCGGAGATTGCCATATCCCAGTTACCGCCACCACCCAGGGTTTCAGCGACGATGTTATTGAAGTTGGTCAATTGGGCGCGGACGGGGAAGCCAATGCTTGAAGCCCACTGCTCGATGAGCACACCGGCTGTTGCCCGTAGCGGGTCATAACCGGCTGATGGTGCAAGCAAAGTCAGTTCGGGAACATATTCACCGTTGGGCATTTTCAACCCAACGCCCCAATCAACTGAACCCCCGCGGTCTGTGTTCCAGGTTGGTTCGGTATCCCAGGTGTAGCCGGCTTCTTTCAGACGATTGACAGACCATTCCATACGTTCCTGTTCAGTCATGCCTTCGCAAAGGATCGGGACGTCCGGGTTGTACCAGAACGGTTGTCCAACGGGAACTGGTGTGTTTACGGGGATTGCTGCACCCTGTAACACGCTGCCGGTCAGGAATTCCTTATCGACCATGCAGGCGATCGCCTGGCGGGCTGCAATGTCATCCATGGGAGCATGTTTGAAGTTGAAGGACATGAAGCGCCAGCCGTTGCGTGCGTTTTCAACGACATCAACATCAGCATTGCCATTCAGCTGGGCACGAAGTCCGGGGCCATAACCATTCGGATTGTAGATGTAATCCACTTCACCATTCAACAAGGCCAGCACGGCAGCATCCTGGTTATAGATGCTGTAAACAACTGCTTTGGCATGGGGGCCATTTTCGAATGAAAGAATGAGGTTGCCGGTGCCTTCACCGTATGCCTGGAAGTCCCAAACGCCATCTTTCACTTCACGGTAAGTACCGTCATCATAAAGTTCAATCAGGGTGCCCTTGAAGAAATAATCGCTGTATTCGCCATTTTCTACAAAAGCGCCAACTTCCCATTGATCGAACATGAAAGGACCGGCTATCGGTTCACCATCACTGGGGATGCTGAAGAGGATCTGTTGGGCTTCAGCCATTCCGGTAGCAAATTCATCGCTCTCAGGATCAAGATCTGCAATAGCACTGAGAGAAGTATAGGCTTCGGTCAGGAGCGGTTCCCAATAAGCCTTCTGAACGATGGGGTCCTGAAGTGAGCCGTATTGGAGCTGTGCCAGACCAGGTTTTTCTGAATAGTACATTTTTACGGTTTTGGAATCTACCGCTTCAATGTGGTCCACGCCGTTCGTGTAATATCCCCAGTTTCCACCCAGTTGGAAGTCGTTGGTAACCTGGCAGGAAAAAGCCATATCTTCGGCAGTTACTTCTGTACCATCCGACCAGGTGAACCCTTCTTTCAATGGGATCGTGGTTACGTAGAAATCACCTTCCTGCTCAATGGGTGAAGCAAAATCCGAGCCAAGGAACGGGATCAGGCTGAAGGTCTTATCGCTCAAGCCATAAAGGGACGGCCAGTAGTTCGCCTGGACGACATAGTTGTAGGTTGAAGCACCGGGACCAAAGAGGTTCCAGACGTTGGAACTGGTCATATCCGCCAGCATTGCAACGCGGTATACATCCAGTTCTTTTACGGTGCTCTCTCCAGCAGGTGTGACTTCTGTTTCTTCCGTTGCCACCTCAGTCTCAGAGCCAGTGGTCTGTTCTGTTGTTGGTGCCTGGGTAGGGGCCGGAGTAGCGGTCTTGCAGCCAGTCAAAATAAAACTCACAACAAGAAGGAAGCTCAGAAACACAAATAGTTTCTTTTTAAACATAATTATCTTCTCCTAACAGATTGAATTAAGTCTTGGGTAAATGAAACTTGGAAATTTCGTGTAATTGGGATAACCTCCACCTCCTGGTTTTTACACGTATCGCGTCCGTATCTCAAAGCAGGATATTGATTAGGAGGAGGGGCTGCAATATACTTATATAGAGAGCTTGGATGTTTTTGCGAGCACCAATGCTTTTTAGAGGCACCTCGGACTGCATTCCGGGGTGCTTCGCTTATTAATTTTGGAAAGCTTCTCCGCTTCAACTGCTTGAGATTGATATGGATGTGTTGCTCTCTGTGACTTATATTATCAAAATCATATATGGATGGCATTATTCGACCGGGCTATTTTATACCCTACTGGAGGATGGTTTAAAATAGCCCATTTCCTAGTAAAATAGGGGTAACTTTTTAAGGGGATTGATGGGTGGGTACTCACACATCAAATCCTCAAAACATCACAACAATAATTGTCGAAGAATAATGGAAACACAGCAGGTGATTAGGACCAGGCAGAAGAAGGATCGTGCATCTTTCCTTTTTAGGGAAATTCGGAATTCATTCCGATCTCTGCGTTGGCGCCTGACTTTCAGTTATTCACTCGTGACGGTTGCAGCATTGCTTGTTGTTGAACTTATATTGGTTATCCTGTTGATGTCGTATTTCGTCAACAACCTGGATTTAACCCCTGAAACCCTGATCTCGAACCTGCGAGCGGAATGGACCCCCCAGGTGCAGCAATATTTCTCTGAAGAACCTCCCGATGTAGACGGTGCGAGGGCGTACCTCGAGGATGTCCAGGGCTCTGTCCTGGAAACACGGCCTCTGCTGATTCTTGGAAACCTTGAGTTACAGATGAAAGCTCAGGATTTTCTTAATTTCTATTATCTTCTTGATGACCGGACACTCGTGGATGCCATCCCGCATGATATTGTCCCTGAAGAAGACATCGGCTCCCAAATTTCATACGATTACCTGCCCGGGCTTGATGCCCCCCTGCGCGCTGCATTGGATGGAATTGAAAATCAAAATGAGCTTTACGCCAAAGTCGAACCTGGAAATCGCATTGTTGGCGCCATCCCGGTGTTCCGCTTTGAGCCAACGCCTACTGAAATAACCCATCCTACGGGGCAGCAAACGGTGATGGACGTTGAGAGAAATCTGGTAGGTGTGATCGTGTTCACCACCAAACGCTTCCCCTGGCAATTCCTGCCTGTTAATGAATTGGTTTCCACCTTAGGCCGTTCTTTTTTGATTTTTACTCTGTTTGCCGGTATTTTAGGTTCCATTTTCGGTATGCTCACTGCAAACGGGTTGACGAAACGGTTTTCGAATGTTTCCCAGGCGGCCCATTCCTGGTCGAGGGGTGATTTTTCGGCTGTTGTCAGGGATACCAGTGATGATGAGATTGGTAAATTGACCAACGACCTTAACAGTATGGCCGAACAGTTGGAGAATTTGCTGGATCGGCGCCAAGAACTCTCGGTATTGGAAGAACGCAATCGGCTCGCCCGTGATCTACATGACAGTGTCAAACAACAGGCTTTTGCTGCCTCAGCCCAACTTGGTGCAGCCCGAGCGCGATTTAAAAGCAACCCCGAACAAGCTCAGCAGCATTTGCATGAAGCAGACATCCTGATTGGCAAAGTCAGGCAGGAGTTGACTGATCTGATCCAGGAACTTCGGCCTGTCGCAATGAAGGGGAAAGGTTTGATTGCAGCTGTAAAGGATTATGCCGGTGATTGGTGCAAACGAAATGAAATCGAAATCAGCGCTCATATCAGAGGGGAAAGAAATTTACCGCTTGAAGTCGAAAAGAGTATTTTCAGGATCATTCAGGAAGCTCTGGCGAACGTTGCCTGGCACAGCCATGCTAAAAAAGTTGATGTGGTCTTTAATTTCAGGTCTGATTTCTTATTATTGACAGTCCGTGATGACGGCGAAGGCTTCCTGGTGGATCAACCCAGAAAGACAGGGATGGGGCTGAAATCAATGAAAGAGCGGGCTGAACTTATTGGTGGTGAGTTGATCATTGACAGCAAGCTTGGGCAGGGAACCAAGATCATTTTGAAATATCCTTATCGAAAGTTGGAGTTATGATATGTTAACACGAAAGATAACCATACTTCTCGTTGATGACCATGAAGTTGTGCGGGGGGGTCTTAAGGCCTACCTGGATGCTCAGCCAGATTTCAGGGTGATTGGCGAGGCATCTTCGGGCGAAGAGGCTGTCGAAGCTGCCATGGAATACCTTCCGGATGTTATGTTGATGGACCTTGTTATGAGTGGGATGGGTGGTATTGAAGCCACACGCAAAGTTAAGGACATCACGCCCAGGACCCAGATCGTAGTGCTGACATCATATCATCAAGATGAATTCATCTTCCCAGCTCTCCAGGCTGGAGCAATCTCTTATGTCCTAAAAGATGTGATGATGGATGACCTCGCCGATGCCATCCGTAAGGCGTCTCGGGGTGAAGCTGTGCTGCATCCACGGGTTGCTGAAAGGGTGATCCAGGAGATCAATGGCGCAAAAGGAGCAATCTTTAATCCCTTCACTGAATTGACCAACCGTGAAATGGAAGTCCTGCGTTTAATCGCCCGGGGGATGTCAAATGGGGATATTGCCAACGAACTCTTCATTTCTGAAAATACGGTCAAAGGACATGTCAGCAATATACTCAGCAAGCTGCAGCTCGCCGATCGCACCCAGGCTGCTGTTTATGCCTGGGAGCAAGGCCTGGTACATCGGACGGATTGAAGAATAATTCTCAAATAGAACAAAACCTACAGCATAATTTGTTGTAGGTTTTGTTATTTTAATCATGAAATTCTTTACCAGCGCGGGTAAAATTTTGAAGAGAATTTTCGTTATTAAATCGAATTCCAGAAGCTAAACATTTCGTTCGGAGTATTTAGATTGATGATACATTTACGGGAATTGAGACTGAATATCACTGGAGAACTTCCTGATGCCTATCCGTTTTCAATCCCTGTTGTGAAGTCATTTGAACAATTATTTTTTAGGAAACCGGTCACGATATTCGTTGGTGAGAACGGTTCTGGCAAGTCCACTTTACTGGAAGCTCTGGCCAAAGCTGCAGGTATGATCACAATAGGAAGCGATGAGATTGATGCCGATGTGACGCTTAATGCTGTACAGCCGCTGGCCCAAAGGCTCAGGTTGGTTTGGAATAAACGAACCCACCGTGGTTTTTTTCTTAGAGCAGAAGATTTTTTTGGTTATGTAAAACGATTGCGTGCACTTAGACAATCGATGGAAAATGAACTAAGCACAAATTGATTCTGAATACCAGGGTCGTTCGGATTATGCCAGGTCTTTGGCATCTTCGCCGGCTTCTTCGTCAATCCGTGCAATGGATGGGCGATATGGTCCAGACCTGGATGCGAATTCACACGGTGAAAGTTTCTTAACTTTATTTCAATCCCGATTTGTTCCGGATGGGTTATTCCTTCTGGATGAGCCGGAAGCAGCCTTATCACCTTTGAGTCAACTGGGTCTGATCGCGTTAATCAAGGATATGGTTGGAAAAGGTGGCCAGTTTATCATTGCCACACATTCCCCAATATTAATGGCGATCCCTGATGCGGATTTACTTAATTTTGACATCCACCCTCCCATAAGCGTGGGGTATGATGAATTAGAACATGTTGTTCTATATCGATCATTTCTGGAGGATCCGGAATCTTATCTGCACAGATTATAGATAAAACAAATTTTGAAAGGAAATCATGGCTCTTAAAATTGGTTATATTGGTTTAGGTATTATGGGTAAATCCATGGCACGGAATATCATGAAGGCTGGATTTCCAATCGTGGTCCATAACCGCAGCAGGGAAAGCGTGGATGAATTAGTGGGAGAAGGCGCAAGGGAAGCGTTTTCGCCTGCCGAGGTTGCTGAACAGGTTGACGTGATTTTCACCAATTTGCCGGATTCCCCGGATGTCGAACTGGTTGCCTTGGGCGCTGACGGAATCATAGAAGGGGCACATGCGGGATTAATCTATGTTGATAATTCCACCATCAAACCGGCCACAGCCCGTAAAGTGGGGAAACTGCTGGAAGAGGTAGGTGTATCGATGCTGGATGCACCGGTCAGTGGAGGTGATGTAGGTGCGTTAAATGGAACCCTGACAATTATGGTTGGCGGTCCGGAAATGTCATTGGCAACGGTCATGCCAGTCCTGGAAGCTATGGGAACGACGATCACCCATGTCGGCGCACTGGGCGATGGACAAATTGCCAAAGCGGCCAACCAGATTATGGTTGCAGCCCAGATGGTTGCAATGGGTGAACTTCTGGTGCTGGCCCAAAAAGCTGGTGCGGACCCGCAGAAAGTGGTTCAGGCAATTAAAGGCGGCGCGGCAGGTTGCTGGACTCTGGATAACAAACCTCAAAGGTTGTTCTCCGGCAATCGCCAACCCGGTTTCAAGGCATATATGCAGGCTAAGGATCTGGGTATTGTGATGGATACAGCCCGGGAATATGGTATTCCCTTGCCGTCAGCATCCACCCATACACAGCTATTTAATGCGATGCTTGAAATGGGTATGCGGGAATTGGATAATTCGGCTGTCCTGGGCGTGATTGAGAAACTGGCCGGAACAGAACTTAAGATTTACGATTGATGAGTCAACAGTTGTGAGTGCGAGACAAAATCCTTCAAATTAAACGATCCAGGGACGGGAAACTTACATCCCGTCCCCGGAAACCAATAGTGAGGACTATTGCGGAGGAATATCGACAGCCATTGTTAATTTTGCCGCTTTAGATCGGCAAAATTAGTGTAAGGTGTTCAGTGCTGGCAAGTCGACGTTGGAAAATACTCTGTGATACTTACTGAATGATACTATTGTACAATATTTTTTCAAGTAAATAAACATTTGATAAGTATTTAGAATATTTTCCAGGCAAATTTTAATTTATATTTTAATCTATTTTTTAGGGGTGGACTTTCGAGCCCACCCCTAAATCCTTATTTGGAGGAAGAATAGTGTTTGTTAATCGTTACGGCTGGCGGTCTCTTTTGCAGGTGACCACTCTGACCATTTATCAACTGCGGGGTTGTTGGTTAGGTGGCTTGATGCGCCGCCTTTCCAGAAAACCTGAAGGATGTCCGGGTTACCGCCGTTGGGATAACCGGTGTAAGCAAGGTTGATCCCACCGCAGTCCCAGGTTGGGCCGATGTCATCGTTTTCATCAGTAGTTACCCGATATTCATTGCCGTCTCGGAGGTCGTAGGAGTAAATATCCATATTCCCATCACGAACGGATTGGTAAGCGATCCGGGTGCCATCCGGTGACCAGGCATGGTTAGCGGTGTCACCATTACCATCGGTGATCTGCACCATGTTTTGACCGTCAATATCGATCACGAACAACTGCATGATGCCGTCCACAGGGGACAGGAATGCGATCTTCTGACCAGTCGGTGACCAGGCAGGATCAACTTCATCTTCAGTGCTATCGGTGACCTGGTATTCCATACCAGTTGCGATATTCAACATATAAACATCCCAGTTACCATTCTGATTGCTTTGATAGACCAACCAGTTCTTGTCCATTGAGAAGAATGGGTTGATCTCATCAGCTGCATTGTCGGTTAGTTGGGTAACTACACCGGATACTCGGTTCACCAGGAAGAGGTCCCAATTTCCATTGCGGTCGCTTTGGAAAGCGATATTGGTATTGTCGGGGCTGAACATCGCGTTGATGTCGTTAGCTTCATTGTCAGTTAGCCGGATTTGCTGGTTACCATTGCTGTCCGTGTAATAGATTTCGAAATTGCCGTCACGATCGGATTGGAACGCAACCCAGGCATTGTTGAATGAACGGCTGGGGCTTTCATCAATTGCATCGCTCTTGGAAAGGTTGGTCAGGACATAGTTGCCTACACCCTCGACACCGTCCAGTCGATAGACTTCCAAATTCCCGTCACGCATGGTGTGGAAAACGAGCCATTGGACACAAGTCCCACTTGAATATGAATAGGTGGTCGTCGGAGGTTCAGGCGTTGAGACTTTGCAGGCTTCGCCGGAGGCTGTTGTGGTCTGGGCAGGGAACGGTCCGAACTGGTAATCCAGGGTGATCGTTTGATCGACATTGTCTGTCTTGAAGGTATATTTGTCGCCAGCCAGAATAGAACCTGATCCGCTTACACCTGTCGTTGATGTCCAGGTGAAGTCCTGGGCTTCTTTATTATTGTTGGTTATCGTCCACATCTGAGTACCATTGCTGAGGCAGTTATAAGAGAGGTCAAGTTTAACCATGCAGCTCTCGCCGCCTTGCTCTGAAGCGACTTCATAACCTTCCACCATGATCTTGACGGTCTTGAGGCCGGTTGAAGTTGTGAACAGCGTATCGGATGCAGCCAGGGCTGTGCCGCTGCCGCTCTCACTGTCACCGACAACTTCCCAGGTGAAGTCAATATTGACTTCGTATGGGTTTGTCACATACCAGTAAAGGTTAGCATCAGTTGGATATCCACATTCATAGAACAGTTCGAGTGAAGGCGACTTACAAACCTCGCCGACAACGGTGACTGTCTTTTCAGGATGGACGTAGTTTTGATAGGTGATCGTCATCGTCTGAGCATCAGGGCTGGTTATGAAGGTCACCGAACTATTGGCCGGAGCTGTTAAGGTGCCGATCTCACCAGAAGTTGAAGACCAATCGAATTCCTGATCGAATGAATTGCCATTGACCACGGTCCATTCGTGCAGACCGGTGACCAGACAACTGTAATCGAGTTCCAGATCAACCTTGCAGGTTGAACCGCCGGCTTTCGTATTGACCAATTGTCCCTGGACGAAAATGCGTACCGTTTTATTACCCAGAGAGGTTGTAAAGAAAGTGTCTGAATTTGCTGCTGCAACGCCAGCACCGTTCTCGGCCGATCCGTAGACATCCCAGGTGAAGGGAATATCGAAGTCGTGCGAGTTACGCACCCGCCAAATCAGTTCGGTATCGGAGGGGTAGCCGCAGATATAGGTCAATAACAGATTGGGTGCTTCACAGACTTCCGCCTGGACACTGACCGACTTCTGGGGATAAATATCGTGTTGGTAAAGGATTGTCACGGTCTGTCCGTCAATATTGGTCGTGAATTTGACTGAACCATTGGCAGGTACCGTATCTGATCCACTGGCGCCGTTGGTTGATGACCAGGTGAACAATTGAGCAAAATCATTGCTGTTGCTTACTGTCCATTGATGGTTGCCGTTTTCAAGACACTCATTTTCAAGAGTCAGATCAGCTAAACAAGCGTCACCGCTGTTGGCCTGATCCACTTGTTGTCCGAGTACGAATAGTTTTACCGTCTTATTTCCTGTGCTTGTTTCAAAATTAACTGTGCTGTTGGCAGCGACTGAACCGCCTCCATTTTCTGTTTCACCATCTACATTCCAGGTGAAGACAACCGCAAAGTCGTTATTGTTGGTCACTTTCCAGAAAAGGGTTGTATCTGAAGGATAGCCGCAGATGAAAGCAAGCGAAAGATCGGGTGCAGTGCAGACATCATCCTGCATTTCAATGGTTCTTTCCACATCACCATATGTATATTTGACGGTTACAGTCTGGCTGCTGAAATCACTATTGAAGGTCTGTGTTGAATTTGCATTTACCGTTCCAGTGCCGCCATCACCGGAGGTTGATGACCATTGGAAATCAAGTGCGAAGTCATTGCTGTTGGTCAGCGTCCACTGGTGATCACCATTCGGGAGACATTCAGCACTCAGTTGTAATACGATCAGGCAGCGTTCAGCTTCAAGTGACACTGATTTGACTTCACCTTGTTGGCTATAGCTGACTGTCATTGTTTGAGCTGAATGATTGGAATTAAAACTGACTGAACCATTTGCCGGCACAGTGTCCGATCCGAATTCACCTGACGTTGATGACCAGTTGAACGCTTTGGAAAAATCGTTGTCATTGTAAACTGTCCAATGGTGAGATCCATCTTCCAGGCAGCTATATTCAAGACGCAGATCATTCGTATCCACTTTACAGGCATCAGCCTCAAGACTTACAGATCGCTGAGGGAAGGGGCTGTGACTGTAAGTTACTGTGATCGTTTGCTCGGTTTTGTCAGTTGAAATCGTCGTACTGGAGTTTGCACTGACAGAGTCCGAACCGCTTTCTCCGCTGGTTGATGACCAGGTGAACGATTGTGCGAATGAGTTATCGTTGGTTACCGTCCAGGTGTGTGTGCCATCCGGAAGACAATCGTAACTCAATTTCAGATCGAATAAACATGGACCTGAATTCCATTCCTGATCCACTTTAAAATTCATGACATAAAGTGAGACTTTCTTGTTGCCGGTGGAGGTTGTGAATGTTACATCACTGTTTGCCGGGACTGATCCACTGCCGGATTCTGAAGATCCAGCTACTGACCAGGTGAAGTTGACTGCGAAGCTGTTAGAATTTGTCACTTTCCATGTGAAGACTTCCTCATCGCCATAACCGCAAACAAATGAGAGGTCCAGGTCGGGGGCGTCACACTTATCACCGTGTTTGGTCTTGGTTACCTGACCACCATTCAATAAATAAGTGATTGTGACGTTCTGAGCTTTAATGGATGTGAGAAAGGTTGTTGAACCATTCGCGGGTGCTGAACCCGTACCCTCTTCGCCGGAGGTCGAAGACCAGGAAAAATCGATAGCCTGACTATTTGGATTGGTCACCGTCCATTCATGATTTCCAGTATCCAAACATACAACAGATAACTGAAGTTTTTCTAGTGGAACCTGACAGGCTTCATCCTCTTTGGTATTTGATTTCTGATCACCGTTGTCATCCCAGGTTATCGTCACGGATTGCGCAGCGAAACTGGATAAGAAGAAAGAAGATTTGTTAGCAGACACGGTTCCTGAGCCGTTGCTTCCATCGGTGGATGTCCACTCGAAATAAACCGGGAAGTTATTGCTGTTGGACACCGTCCATTTATGTTGGCCGTCGGGCATACATTCCACCGAAAGGTCAAGGTTTTTCATTTCAATTTTACAAACTTCCGCGTCTACACTAACTGAGTAGAGTTCTGGGCTGCATCGACCCGTGCCGCAACGATCTCCATCAGGGAAAGACCAATTGACCACTACTGTCTGGGCTGCATCGTTTGTTGTGAAGGTATCCGTGCCATTGGCAGGAACCGTTCCCTGTCCGTGCTGCCCACCAATGGTTGATGTCCACTCATATTGGATTGCAAACGAATTGTAATTCGTGACCGTCCACAGGTGGTCGCCATCGTCTTCACATTCATAATTGAGTTGAAGATCCTTATTTTCAATCTTGCACTCTTCAGCGTATACGCTCAAAGTGATGATCTTTGGATCTACACATCCGCCGCCGCAGCGATCATTTTCAGGGAATTTGTAACTGATTGTGACGGTTTGAGCTTTATTGTTTGTTGTGAAGGTAGCGGTGCCATTTGCCGGAACCGTGCCGTTCCCATGCTGCCCATTCTTGTTTGAGCTCCAGCTATATTCGATTGCGAAATTATTATTATTAGTAACTGTCCAGAGGTGGGTTGTATCGCTCTGGCATTCATAATCAAGTGCAAGTTCGATGTTTTGCTGAACTTTGCACTCCTCGGCGTAAACACTGACAGATTTTTGATTCGGATTTACCGTTCGAACGGTTGTTGGGAATTCATAATAAACCGTTACGGTCTGTGCTTCATTCCCGGTCTCAAATGTTGCTGTCCCGTTTGCTGCGACCTGGCCGCTGCCGAAATCACCTGTTGTTGAATTCCAAGTAAAATCCAAAGCAAAATCGTTGGAATTGGAAACGGTCCAAAGGTGATCTCCGTTTTCCGTACATTCGTAATTCAATTCGAGATCAATTGCCTGGATACATGCATCAGCGGAGACGGAAACACTTTCACCGCTGACGGTCCGGTTAAAGGAATAATTAACCGTAACAGTTTGAGAGTTGTTATTAGTTGTGAATGTCGTGCTTCCATTTGCAGGAACGCTGCCATTCCCAAATTCCCCACTGGTTGAATTCCAGGAGAAACCTATGGCGTAATTGTTGGAATTGCTCACCGTCCAAAGATGATTTCCATCATACTGGCATTGATAAGAGAGTGCCAGTGGGTTATCCTTTGGTTCTGCAGTCGGGATTTCCACTGAGAAATTGTCATTTTTATTAGAGAATTTGGCCTGATAGGGGTTATTGATCGTATCAGACGAAGTGAATGTATAGGCATAAAAGCAAACATACCCGGCACTATTCGTTGTCTGAGTTCCACTTACGACTGTCGGATGACCTGGGCCTGTTTCATTGATAAACCAACTATATTCTTTGTTCGGCGTAAAACCTGCTGCCCGGATCCAGATTGCCTGGCCTAATGAATAGTGATTGAGGTCCTGTGGGGCACAACTGGAATCAGTCGTCCAAATTGCTCCTGAACCACCACCTCCACCCCGGTCTCCTGAATCTTCCGGGGTTGATGTTTCCTCAACAACAACTGACTGCTCAGTTGCTGCGGGTTCAGTCTCGGTTGGTTCAGTCGCTTCAGGGGAGGGGGAAGGTGTTGCTGAAGGATCGGCTTCTCCTTCCGTACCTTCCGGAGTAATGGTGACTTCATCCGTTTGTTCCGGTTCAGGGCTTTGAGTTACCTCAATGGATTGGGTTCCATCAACTGGCTGAGTTTCCTCAAGGGATTGAGTTTCGCTTGGGATGCCCTCTTCGCCAGGAATTTGAGACGTCTCTGTAACAGACTCATCCGTTGGGGTTAATTCCTGACCGGAGGTATCGGGTGTAGATGATGGTGTACTTTCATCTATTAACATAACACCATCGCCCACCGTGTCCTCAAAATCAGGACTGGCGACGGCGATGGTCTCGGTAGATTTGTCCATCTCCCAATGTTTGCGCTTCAACGGTCGAAGTCATCAACATTGAGAAAATTACGAACAGCCCAAGTAAAGCAAACGTGCTTATTTTTTTCTTGTGATTAACACGGTTATACATAGATAGTCCTCACTTCTATTGGTTATTTAATTGTTTGTTGAAAGAAATAATTTTGTGTCAGTTAGCTTTTTTCATTCACCATATATTGAAACCCCAGTCTCCAATCTATTGGTTACATTGTTAATCATGCTTTCTATCTGATTTAAAATTAAGTCAATATTCAACCCCGAATATTATTCTTAACTTATCTTAATTAATGATAGCATTTCTTAATTTGGAATACAAACGAATTTAATCTAATTGTAATGAAAGTATTATGGAAATTGATATGAAATTATTATTATTAAATAAATTATCGTAAGATATTCAAATTATAGAAACAAAATTGAGGAATTGATTCATATAATTTTAATAGAACAATGAAAGTATGTTTATAACAAGTATTGCCGCATTATAAGTTGTACGAAGGAAATACGTTCATGAATTCTCATCATGATGAGAAAAAACTTAAATTAAGTATATTTAATGAAGGAAAATACAGGGGGCGAAAATCTTAGAAAAAAATCAATAGATGCGATGGATTAACCAACAAATGAGCTATATTGGGAATGTGAAAAATTAAACAAGGTTACGAGTGATTAGGGAAGTAAATTAAAATTGATCAGATATCGATAATAATAATATCGATAATCACCGCTTTCCTTTGGCCCCCAGCCACAAAAACCCAGGAAAAAAGTATCCATAAAATAAGGGTCCAGATCTCCGATCCACTCATCTTGCTTCCCATCATGTTTGAGCAGAATTTGACGTAGATAGATCGGGTCTTCCCATAATTCGTTTGAAGCAGTAGCGGACAGCCGTATGATGGAATTGATCTGAGTTTTTAAAACAGTTTGTCCATTACAAGACCATTCAACCTGAGAACCGATCAACTCATCCATCCGATCTTGAATGAATTCGGTTCCTGACTCCCCCCAGTATTCCAGATAATAGCGGATAAATTCTGCTTCGAGCGGTCGCAGGATGTTTCCGTTGGCAAAGGCGGAGTGAAGAATGAGATAACGAGGTCCATCGTAATATACCGCTGTTTTTTCACCGGGAAAGAACTGTTCACCCTTATCCTCAAAATATTCTTGCCCCAGGATTGAGAAACGACTTTTCTTCCCTTTTAAAGGGCCGGAAATGAATTTCATTTCCATTTCGCATCCATACAGGTCGGGAAATGCGTTGGGAACGATATCCGGTTCAGGGGTAGCATTGACCATTTCAGCGCCGGTCTGACCTGATGATTCAATTTCAGTTAGTAATTGTGAAGAGAATTCCCCTTGAGTTGTTGCTTCTGTTGAAGACTCATCATTTAAAACCGAGGTGCAGGAAACCACTGAGATGAGGATTAATGATGTAATGAAAATTATAAGGTTTGTTCTATTCTTTTTCATTGGACGAGAAAAACTAATTTTTCCTATGAGATAAATAGGTAAAGAAAGTCGCACAAGACCTGACTGATTGATTCAGTAATTAAAAGTTTAATAATTTTTATAAGAACAAAGTAGTTATGAATTGAATAGTTTCAGATTAGGAGGTATTAGGGCAACATCCTCAATATATCTCTTGTCATTTTTGTTTTGTAAAAACTGAAACTTTTCCTCTCAAGGCGGAATTTATGAACTTCGATTTAGAGAATCAATAGGAATTAATTTTACATTAAATTCTTGGATTGTGTTGAGTTGTCAGAAGCAATATTATAACCAAAGGATCTTGTCGTTTACCAAATAAATCCACAACAATTATCATCAATTAGCTTGATTTGGCTCTCTTATATTTTTAGATATGTGCATTAACTTGAAAAGAGACTTTCAATAGGAATATATCGAAAATTAAATAAAATAAGGGCGTGGAATGCATTTGCAATTCCACGCCACATTATTTTCAGCTGAAAGAGATCAGTTTATATATCGACCAAGCTGAATTATTTTAAATTATGATTAGAAAATGAAGGAAGGGTTGAAATCGGAATCACTCAATTTTGAAACGGATCAAATACCGAAAATAGGTAAACCTTTCATCACCTTTTGACTGAGGACCCCATCCACAAAAACCGATATACAGATCCGGGTTGGATGTGAAAGCCATCTCACCGATCCATTCAGAATCAAGGCCTTCCCGATTGAATATGATCTGCTGCAGGTTTTCGGGATTGAGCCAGATATCGTTCGCTGCTTCGTGTGATAACCGGATAATACTATCTACGTTGGTCCTGAAAATTAGTTTGTCATTGCAATACCACAGGACATTTGAGCCGATCAGGGCTTGCATTTGACCTTCAATATATTTAGAACCGGATTCTCCCCAATATTCTAAATACTTTCGTATGAACTCAGCCTGCATTGGCCTCAGAATATTGCCATGGACGTACGAAGAATGCAGAATGAAATAGTGCTGGTCCTGGTAATAAATACTGGTACCTTTGCCGGGATCAAATTTGTCACCCTTATCCTGAAAATAATCGAGACCCAGGACTTTAAAATCCGTGCTCTTTGATTCCAAAGGACCCGAGGTGAATTTGATTTCCATATTGCAGTCATATAGCGTGGAATACGGATCCGGTGTTGGGGTAGATGTTGGCGCAAATTGGGTTGGTGTACTCTTATTCGAACCATCACCAATCCCATTCTCTGTTTGTTTGGAAGCAGGTGTTTGCGATTTTACAGTCAAGTCTGAACTGCTGTAAACAGGGGTCATGGCCGGCGTGACCGTTTTACAGGCGGTAAGGATGATAACCATCAGAAATACCATATATTTAAGCGTTTGTTTCATAATGATATTATTGTATTCTTCGGTATCAAACTTGTCTACAAGGCGTGTTTGTAAAAACTTTCGGTCCTGTATTATTGAATTGAATATATTCGATTATGAAAAAGATCATTTAGAAGATTGGAAGCAAGAACGTGAATTGATTTGTCAATTCTTCGAATACCGGTCTATAATTAGATGTTTGTAAAAAACCTATGAACAAGAGCTAATTGGAGATATGAAATATGGATTTCGATGTTATCAAATCTTTGGTCGATGGCGCCAATCATGGCAAGATCGTATTACTGGTCATGGACGGCTTGGGCGGATTACCGATGGTTCCGGGTGGAAAAACAGAGCTTGAAACTGCAAAGAAGCCAAATATGGATAAACTGGCCGTATCCAGTATGATGGGATTGCACCAGCCAATCCGACCGGGAATCACTCCGGGCAGCGGACCGGCTCACCTGGGCTTGTTTGGTTACGACCCGCTAAAATATGAAGTTGGGCGAGGTGCCTTATCTGCATTGGGCATTGACTTTGACCTCCATAATTCGGATGTTGCGGCTCGAGGTAATTTCTGTACCGTTGATGATCAGGGCAATGTGACCGACCGTCGCGCCGGCCGGATCGCGACCGAGGTGACGGAACGTCTTTGCAATTTGTTAAACGAAAAGCTAAAAATACCCGGCGTGGAAGTTTTTCTGCGCCCGGTTAAGGATTATCGCTTCCTGCTGGTCCTGAGAGGTGAAGGATTAAGTGCGAATATCGCTGAGACTGACCCGGGATTTGTGGGCACCAGAGCCCTGCCTGCCGAAGCACTGGATAAAGCATCGGAGAAAGCTGCCGCTTTCACCCAGGAATTTGTTCGCCAGGCTGAAGAAATCCTCAAAGATGAACATCCTGCCAACAGCATCTTGCTGCGCGGCTTCGCGCAGATTCCAGACTGGCCAAAATTTCCCGATATTTATGACTTGAAGGCCATTGCAATTGCGATGTACCCGATGTATCGCGGTGTGGCCAAACTGGTGGGAATGGACAGCCCACCGGCCGCTCATGATTATGAAGAAGAAATTGACATGCTCGAAGCTAACTGGGATAAATACGATTTCTTCTTTGTACATATCAAGAAAACCGACAGCTATGGTGAGGATGGCAACTTTGATGCTAAGGTTGGCGAGATTGAAAAGGTGGATGCTCTGCTGCCAAGGATCCTGGCACTTGACCCATCCGTTCTGATCATCACGGGCGACCACAGTACGCCGGCTGTGATGAAATCACACAGCTGGCATCCGGTTCCGGTGTTGTTCTACGCCAAAACGTGCCGTCCTGACTCGGTCACCAGCTTTGGAGAACGTCCATGTATGCAAGGCGGGTTAGGCGTTCGATTCCCCGCATATGAGCTGATGTCGCTTGCCATGGCGCATGCGGGACGATTGGAAAAATTTGGCGCTTAATCTTCAATTTTAATAAATCTAAGACCGGCTTAAAAACGCTGGTCTTTTTTGTTTACTCAATATTCGTATAGCCAGTGTGTATTTACCTTGAATAGAATTCCGGACGGCGGTCTTCGAAAAGATCATTTCTGGCGTTGATTGTCTTGTCTTTCGCATCATCCGGATCGATATCCAGGATGTGGACTGTGGATTTCTTTTCGGGGCCGCGGAATAATATTTTGCCTTTTGGATTCGTGATTTGCGATTGACCCGTGAATAAAAGTTTGGAATTTCCCAATTTCTCGATTCCAATCCGGTTTGCCGTGACTGTGAAGACCCGGTTTTCAATTGATCTGGTGACCATTGCATCCTGGCAGTAGGGCATGACCAGGTTAGCAGGATGAGCGATGATCTGAGCGCCTTTTAATGCCAGCGTTCGGGTTGATTCGGGGAAGATCCAGTCAAAGCAGATCATCATCCCAATCCCGACCCCTTTCCAATCAAAAACAGAGAAACCGTTGTCACCTGGTTGAAACAACAGTTTTTCATTATCGAAAAGATGGGTTTTACGATAATTGGCAAGCACACCATTTTCAGAAACGGCAACTGCAGAATTATAAAGATTGTTCTTGTGCAACTCGGTATAGCCGCTGACAATCACTCCACCAGTTTCGCCAGCCATTTCGATCAGAGCGGATATGAACTGTCCTTCTCCTTCACGCGTTTCGGCATAGGGGAGAAGGTCTTCTGGTGCTTGAAAGAGATAGCCGCTATTCGCCAATTCCGGCAGGACGATCAGGTCCGCCCGACTGTTTTTCAATAATTGACGAATTTTATCGATGTTAGCAGAAACGTTCCTGCGAACGGGTTTGAACTGTGCCATGCCAATTGAAAAATGCATCACGGTTTCCTCATACAATGTTGAATCAATAAGATTAATCGAATAAGATTAAGGAAAAGGATATAAATTATGGAAAAAACAATTCTCCATGAAGCTTTATTATACGATCACCTTGATGATCACCAGGTTGAATGTAACCTTTGTGCACACCGCTGCCGGATTCAGGAAGATGGACGCGGGATTTGCCGGGTTCGTGAAAATCGAGATGGCGATTTGTTTACACTCGTTTATGGTAATCTGATAGCGCAGAATGTGGACCCGATTGAGAAGAAACCACTCTATCATTTTTATCCGGGGTCAAAGGCATATTCCATCGCAACTCCCGGCTGTAACTTCCGCTGTAATTGGTGCCAGAACTGGCAGATTTCCCAAATGCCGCGCATGATGGAAATGCCCAACCATCAACGAGTATCGCCCGAAGAAGTGGTTTCTCAGGCATTTGAAACGGGTTGTAAATCCATTGCCTATACCTATACGGAACCGACGATCTTTTTCGAATATAGTTACGATGTCTCCCGCTTAGCGCATGAACAGGATATTAAAAATGTCTATGTTACAAATGGGTTCATGACTCCGGAAATGCTGTCGTTATACCATCCTTTTCTCGATGCAGCCAATGTCGACATTAAAGCCTTCCGCGACGAAACATACCGTACCCTGATGGGCGGTCGGCTGGAACCGGTACTGGAAAGTTGCCGGCTGATGAAAAAATATGGGATTTGGTTAGAAATCACGACCTTGGTCGTACCCGGTGTCAATGATGATCCGGAAGAGCTGCGTCAATTGGCCGAATTCATTTATGAAGACCTAGGGCCCGAAACTCCCTGGCATTTAAGTAAATTTTATCCACAATACAAAATGACAGACCGCGCCCCGACCGAAGAAGCAATCCTCTTTGATACCAAGTTGATGGGTGAAGAGATCGGTTTGGATTATATCTATATTGGGAATGTGAACGGCGTGTATACCACAAACTGTAAAATCTGCGGTAATGAATTGATCTCACGCAGTGGATATGCCACCCGGATTGTTGGATTGGACGATGAAGGTAAGTGTCAAAACTGCGGTACCCCTTTGGATGGGGTAGGGATGGGTAAAGACAGCCGATCGAATTAATATCTTATTTTAAGTGACATTTTATTTTTCCTGAAAATTCATTCCACATCAATTTTGCTATTATAAATTTTTATTGCTGGATAATTATTTATTCAGACAATCCTTTGATGTTGTTGGGCATAAGCATTTACAAGCCTTGTTATTGGAATTTAAATTGATGGTTGCATTTCTTCATTAATGTTCAGGGGAATCGGATGTAACCAATAAGATGCTTGAATCATCCTAAATTTATAATAAATGTTTATCAAATATTAACATTAGAATGATAAAGTAAACATGAAACTAAGATATAATATAAAGGAAATTGAGAATATATCCTCCTTTCCGGAGTATTGCTGGCTTATTCGAAGCCCATTGACAAAATGGATATCTGGTCAATGGCTTTTTTATCGCGTTTTTACAGAATACGCGATGGCACGATAATAAAAAAACAAAGGAGTGTGAAATGACTTCGAAAATAGATTTTTCCGAAGATGAATTTGAAGCTGAAGACATCGATAACATCAACGACATCGACAAAATCGTAGAAGACCTGGACGAATCAGAAGAACATGAAATGGAATATGAAGAACATATTTCAGATCATGCAGGGATTGTCTCTGATGATTCCGTTAGTTTATACCTCAATGAGATGAGCCGCGTACCATTATTGACCAAAGAAGAGGAAATTTCTTTGGCAAAGAAAATGGAAATTGGCCGCAAAGCGCGCCTTGCGATGAGCGAAAGTGAAGGTGAGCTCGAGAATCTGGAAGAGATCAAGAAACAAATTCGTGAAGGCAAGGAAGCACGCGAATATTTGATCAAAGCCAACATTCGGCTTGTCGTCAGTATTGCCAAGAAATATCGGCAGTATGGTTCTTCATTCCTGGATTTAATCCAGGCGGGCAATGTTGGTCTGATTCGGGCGGTGGACAAATTCGATTATTCCCGCGGAAACCGGTTCAGCACCTATGCAACCTGGTGGATTCGCCGATCCGTTTTGCGCTTCCTAAACCAAAAAGAGCGCACGATCCGGCTGCCCAACTACCTGAGCAACCGCTTACGCAAAGTTCGGCACGTGACCCGGGACCTATCACAAAAATTAGGACGACAGCCAACCATGGAAGAGATTTCCGAGTTGACCGATCAGTCGCCGGAAGAAGTTCGGCAGTTGATCCATTATGCTCGGTTACCCATTTCACTGGATCAGCCGGTAGGCGAGGATGGCGAAAGCGAACTGTTGAACTTCGTTGAAAACGAAAATGCCGTTATCCCATTCAATACCGTACAGCAGCGTTTGCTGGAGGAAGATATCGGGAGTGCATTAGGTGAACTCTCCGAACGTGAATCCAGTATTATTAAATTGCGGTTTGGGTTGGAAGGCAATCGCAGCCATACCTTAAAAGAATTAGGTGAGATCTTTGGCGTGACCCGGGAACGGATCCGACAGATCCAGCAAAAAGCATTGCGAAAATTACGCAGCCCGCAGAATCAAAGCCGCCTGCGCAATTACCTGTAAAAAAAAGAAAAATAAATATAGAACACTCCTCAATTATCTTCTGAGGAGTGTTTGTCATTTAATTCAGAATATTAAATAGATGCAGAAGCTTTTGACTCAGAAATATGCTGCTTTATATTCATGAGATCCATATCCCAGGATTAGTCAATGAAGTTCATTATTGCTCACTATTGTGGAAGGCGTGAAAAAAGATCCTGCACATTTACGCATTGCGCTGGATCTTGGTAATTCATCAATACTATAAGTTGAACAGTATTGGATTAATCAAGCAGTCATGAAAATGTTAAAATGTCTGCTGGGAGATTGAATCTGCTCGTAAATATACTACCGAAGAACATCAGGTCAATTTATATTATCCCAATCAGATCGTCAAGCTTGAAGAAGAGAACTAATCGGGGCGAACTTCTTCATGTTTCTCCGGGAGGGCGATTGTAAAGGTAGTCCCTTCACCCACCTTACTTTTAACTTCCACAGTGCCTTGATGTGCTTCCACAATTGCTTTGACAATACTCAAGCCCAACCCCGATTCTCCTTCAAGCGATTCACGGGATGGATCACCGCGATAAAAACGATCGAATATGACCGAAAGTTCATCCTCAGGGATGCCTTCTCCCGTGTCAGAAACTTGAATAATTGAATTACCGGATTCATCACCGGATGCAATCACCTGGATGGTCCCGTTGGGTCCGGTATGCCGGAGGGCATTATTAAGTAAATTCGAGATCACTTGTAAAATCCGTCCTTCATCTGCATAAATCGGTTTTTCTTGAAGGGTAGAGAATGAGAGATCAATACCTCTTGCATCCGCAAGTAACAAATATGCTGCCTCAAGATGATGGAAAAGATTTTCAACATCGATCAGGTCTTTGTGAATGTCCAATTGACCGGCGTCGGCTAAGGCCAGGGTTCGGAGATCGTTGACCAACCGGTTGAGCTGGTTGACTTCTTCCTGGATGAACATCAATCGCTCCTGCGAAATTTTAAGCGTGCCATCCCGCATTGCTTCAAGATATCCATTGATGACTGTTAATGGGCTGCGGAGTTCATGAGCGATATCTGCTGTCATCTGATCGCGCCGAGCATTCGCGGTGGCCAGGGCAGTGCTCATCTGGTTGAACCCTTCGATCACTTTCCCCAACTCGTCGTTGGACGCTTTTGGTACCTCCTGCTGTAATTCCCCACGCTCTATACTCGTTATGGCTTTATTTAAATTTGCTAAAGGGCGAAGAAGCGTACGGGTGAAAAATAAGCCCATTATGACAGCCAAGGCGATGGCAATCAAACTGGCATACAGCATGGCCTTATTTGTGCGTTCAATGAACCTGGCTTCCTGAGGATTGGGCTGGAAAGGTGGGTCGAGCGTGACAAGGTATGCGATCGTTGAGTCATCGTAATAAATGATGGTTGCACTTGAAATTTCAGAAATTGTCAGGAAAGTTCCTGCCGGGTGAGTTTCATCACCGATCAGAATCCCGCCATTGGGAAGTGCCAGGATAATCCCCGTTCGGGCAAAACTTTCAAGCGAAGATGGGCCACTACCAGAGCTGGGTATGAGCAGATTATCAATTCCAAGCAGGGTACCCGCGGTTTCATAATAATCCACAACAATTCTCGAATAGTCGTCCTTGAATCGGTCCAGAATAAAATTCTGAAATTGCTGGTTGGATACGGACGTTGTGAATACACCGACCAGGGCAATCGCAACCAGACCTACGACCATGAAAGCGATGATAAATTTTGTTCTAATAGATAACGATTTCATTGGTTGATGTTTTCGGAAAACCTATAGCCTATACCAAAAACGGTTTGGATGAATTGAGGTTTACTTGGGTTAACTTCGATTTTCACTCTAAGATTTCGTATATGGACATTAATTGTCTTTTCCAATGAATCATACGCTTCGCCTTGAATCTCGCATAGAAGCTGTTCGCGTGTAAAAACACGACCCGGATTTTGGGCAAGGGTTAACAGGATCTGGAATTCAGTTGGGGTTAAAGCTGATCGCGTTTTGATTAAACCGAACTTCAAATTTTTCAGGATCAATGCTGAGTGGACCAAAGGAAAGAGCTTGATTGGGTGCCGGATTTGAGCTTGAGCGTCTTAGCACAGCTTCAATCCTTGCGACCAACTCGGCCATACCAAATGGCTTGGTCACATAGTCATCCGCACCTAATCCCAATCCAATGACTTTTTCCGTTTCCTCAACCTTGGCCGTCAACAAGATGATAGGCTTATTATATTCCTTCCGGTAAGTTTGGATAAATTCAAAGCCATCCATATGAGGCATCATGATGTCCAAGAGGATCAAATCGGGATGGTTTATACGCGCTTCAGTCAGAGCCTGCTTGCCATCATGCGCGATGAGAAGTCTCGTACCCTTTGGATTGCAGATATTCAGCAACCATTCGGGTGACGGAAAATTTGTCGTCAACGATAAGGATTAATTTACCAGTCATTTGGTTGGTTTATAAAAGTGGTAATACAAGTATTATACATTTATCCGCTTCCTTTAATGAATGCATGTTAAAAGTAACCAGAATCTATTCAGATTTGATAAAGAAAACAGGATAGAATAGTAAACAGCCGTCCTGCTTATCACAAGAAAGGATCGGTAATGTCAGGAATTCCATTGCAACCGGGGATCATATATGGCCCAATTTTGTCCCGCCGATTAGGGCGGTCATTGGGCATTAACCTGCTTCCTGCAAACCGGAAGGTCTGTTCCTTTGATTGCATATATTGTCAGTATGGCACATACCTATGATTTGATGCTCAATCCGGAATCCGTTCAATGCTGCCAAGCGCACCCGATGTTTTTCATGCTGTTGAAGCAGCATTAAAGAAACCGCGCACAATCGACTATTTAACGTTCTCCGGGAATGGAGAACCGACCATCCACCCCGATTTCCCGGAAATTGTTCGAGGTGTAAAAGAAATTAAAGCGAAATTACGACCGGACGCAAAGCTTGCCATTCTGTCCAATTCATCGAGAGTCACCGACCCAGAGATCACAGCCGCATTGCGATTGATCGACTCCCCAATGATGAAGCTGGATGCCGGTGATGATGTCACGTTCAAGGCAATTAACCACCCGGTTGGTCAATTGACGATTTCCGAGATCATTGATGGGCTGAAAACTCTGCCCAATCTGATGATCCAGAGTGTTTTGATCGATGGCGAATGTCCAATATCCGTGGGGATGCTTTCGATGCCTGGGTGGAACGACTGGTGGAGCTGAGGCCTCATATCATCCACATTTATTCGACTGAGCGCCCAACTGCTCAAAATGCGATTAATGTGTGTGTCACCCAGAAAAACTTCAATCAATTGCCAATCAGTTGAACGATCAGTATGCTCTCAACGTTCAGGCATTTTGGCAGAATTAACAAGGACAATTTGCGGGGAACAAAACGCATCAGGTATAATCTGGCTTGCCTTCCTGACATTTGAAATGGCCATTACATGACTTGCTGTGAGGAAGAAGAAAGCCCGAATCGAAATTATTGTCGATGACATATGACTTATCATAATTTTCAGATCATTCAATCCTGACCGAGAGTCACCCGATCATCCAATTACATTTATTCCGGGTATCCCCAAGGAGGTGAATCGTTTTTGGTAACAGTTGAAAAACGAAACAACGAATCGTTCAGTCAATTGATGCGGCGATTCCGGAAAAAAGTAACCCGATCCAAAGTACTATCGGAGAATCGAAAGCGCCGTTTTTTCGTCTCAAAAAGTGAACAACGGCGTATCGCTAAGAAAAAAGCCATTCGCAAAATGCGAAGACAAGATAATTAACCCAAAAAATCAATCGGTCAGGATTGAATAATTTCCATCACGCAATTGAAATTTAATTTTCTACAGAAAAAAGCTCACTGATGTATTCAGGTGTGAAGATTTCTGATAAGGACTTTGGGGATTTAACCTTAAAACCAAAGGATTTTTTAGCAGAAATAATGGGCAGCCAGGTCAGCTTTGCCAGGTCATTCCAATCCAAAGGGGTTCTTTCGAGGGTTTTGGCGAACCAGGAGGTGCCTTTATTTGACAGGTCCTCCCCGAATTTATCCAGAAAATATTGCTTGACCCCATCTTCAATTTTCTTGCGGCCTTGATTTGCCAGAACTAGAACGACAGCGTAAACCAAAATCAGGCCATTGATCCATAAAGCGTTATTGATATAAAAATCCAGAATTGCCGTGCCCAGCTTTCCAAGACTTCCCCGAATGATTGCATCTATCATGGTTTCTCTCTTATTTGTGAGATAAAAAGGGACGGCGAACATTCACCGTCCCTTTTCATTTTACTAGAAATTAAAGTTTGTGATTAGGCTTCTTCGGCGGGAGCACCAGCAATCTGTTCCCAGGCTTTCTGATTCTTCATATAGAAGAACCAGACAACTGCCAGCAGAACTGCGATGATTGCGAGGCCAATTGCACCACCGAGCCATTTGGTCAGGTTGGTGAAGAGCCATACCGGCCAGAGGAATCCATCGCCAATACTCGTGATTTCAACTGCGCCTGCGGGCATTTCAAAGCCAGCATTGACTGCAGCCTGAGTGAAGATCGGGGCCATACTGGTAGCAATATAGAAACCAACTGCCAGTTCCAGAGTACCAGCGACGATCATGCGGACGATGTTGCCTTTCATTAATGGTGCAAAGAGTGCCACAACGAAGGGGATGATCGCCAGGTCAGCGAACAAAATGACCTTGTTACCGGGGAGGACGATGCTCAGCAGGACAGCGATCGGAACCAGCACCAGGGCTGTCGAAATCGCGGCCGGATGACCGATCAGAATGGCGGAGTCGAGGCCGATGTAGATCTCACGACCGGAAGCACGCTTCTGCATGAATTCACGGGCGGATTCGGACACCGGGATCAAACCTTCCATCAGGATGGCGACCATACGGGGGAGGAGCAGCATCACTGCGGCCAGGCTCATACCAACACCAAGGATCATGGCTGATGGTTGTCATGACAGTTTGACCTTCGGGGATCTTGAAGGCATAAGCCAGGATACCAAGGATCAGACCAATGACCAAACCCAGGATAACGGGTTCGCCAAACAGACCCCATTTTCGACGAATGGTGTCGGGATCGGCTTTCAGGTCGCGCAGGCCGGGGATCTTCTCGAAGACCCAGTTGACCAGGATTGCGAACGGAACACCGGGGGCGGTGGTCAGGTGGGGGATGGAAATACCGGGCAGGTTATAGAACGATTGGACGGCTTTTGCAGTCCAGTCTGCCAGGAACAAGGCAAAAGCGGCAGCAAGCGCAGCAGCGATCAAACCGTAAGCCAGGCTGTTGGTTACGATGGCAACCAGGGAACCAATGAACGCGAAGTGCCAGAAGTTCCAAATATCCACATTGAGGGTCTTGGTCAGTCGAGTGACTAATAGAACGAGGTTGACGAGCAGCGCAACCGGGATGACGGCGAGGCCAACATTTGTGCCAAAGGCAATGGCAGCCGCTGAAGGCCAACCAACATCATAAACAGTCCGCTCGATTCCCAGGTTGGTCACAAGGGCTTGTCCAACATCGGACAGCGAAGTCCACATCAAGCCAATGACGAGGTTGATGCCGATGAAGGCAATACCAACGGTGACGCCTGCGCGGAATGCGCGGCCAAATTTTGCACCAAGGACCAAGGCCAAAATAATAATAATGATTGGCAGCATGATGGTGGCACCGAAGGTGTCAAAGAACATCTTTATTCCTGCAAGAATTGAATCTAACATGTATCTCTCCTGTACTAAAGAATTATGTAATTGCGAGTGTTTCAGTCTTGCAATGCTTCAACAATTTGCTTGATAACTTCCTCCTTTCCCATTCCCGTGAGGAATGCAAGTGTCTGGATGACCGGTATGTCCTTATCGACAGAGACCGGCGTCGTCGTAACGATCAGGTCTGCATCCTGAACGAGGCTTGGCACTTCTGATGCCTTGCACTGGCGGATGTTTGCACTGATCCCGCGGTCAAAAAGCGCTTCCTCAATTGCCTTTGCGACGACGGTTGAAGTGGCAATTGCAGTACCGCATGCTACCAATATTGTCTTTTTACCTATCATGAAAATCCTCCTTGTATAAAAAAGTTTAGAGAGACTCTATATAGCTATTTTAAAATATTTCCTGTCATAATACAAAAAACTCAATAAAGCGGTTTACTCCTCCAGAGCCTGAATAACTTCATCCGGGGTCTGTGCATTCATCAATGTTTCAATCAACTCGGGACTTTGAAGCACCCCTGCTATTTCCTGAAGCATTTCAATCTGTGCCTTTGGTTGGTCCAGTGCAAGGAGGAAAACCAGCTTTACTTCAACGGTATCTTCAGGGTTTGCCATGTTATGAAAGATCACGGGTTCGGTTAGCGTAGCCATAGCAACACCCGCCTTCAATACATGTTCAACATCCGTATGCGGGATGGCAGCATTTGTATTGCCGCTCAACGGCAAACCTGTGGGCATGGATTGCTCCCGAGTTAATGCTGCTTGAACGAATGATTCCTTTACATAGCCAGCTTTCAACAATCGATCCCCAAGGGCGGTTACAACATCTTCAGCATCTTTCGCCGGATATTGCAGGATGATCGCAGATTTGACCAACAACTTACCTAAAACTTTCATCTACGCTTCTCCAAAATTATCCTCGATCAAGGCCTTCAATGCCTGAGTTGCTTGTTCAGCATCTTCGCCATCAGCTTTGATCTCGATTTCATGGTTCTGCATCACACCAAGGGTTAGTACGTTCAGGATGCTTTTTGCATTAACAACCTCACTTTTATCTGTGAGGTTCTGAACGGTGATTTCGCTCGCAAATTTGTTGGCCGTCTGGACGAACAGAGAAGCAGGTCGAGCGTGCAATCCTGCAGGGTGGGTGACCAGAATCTTGAGTTTGGATTTCATAATTCTCCTTAATCAAACAACGTATTGGTTAGAACAATAAAAGCTCAGGTGTTTCGAGGGCTTTTACCAGATCGGATAGGAATTTGGCTGCTACAGCGCCATCTACAATTCGATGATCGGCTGCAAGGGTCAGCATCATCATCGGGCGAACCGCAATCGTATCATCCTCATCTATAACAACCGGCCGGCGAGTAATCGTCCCAACTGCGAGGATTGCCGATTGGGGAGGATTGATGATGGCTGTAAAGGATTGGATGCCATACATTCCGAGATTTGAGATTGTAAAAGTGCCTCCCTGGACTTCCTCACGGGTCAATTCACCTGACCTCGCACGACGTGTCAGGTTGCGAAGGCATTCGTTCAATTCCTTGGCTGTTTGTTGGTCTGCATGATGGATCACCGGAACGATCAATCCGTTCTCCAAAGCGGTTGCGACACCGATGTTGATCTCATCCCAGAATTTAATTTCGTCATCCTGAAGTGAAGCATTGAGGTAAGGATGACGTTTTAAGCTCCAGGAAACCATCCTGAGCAGGTAGGCAGTCAAAGAAATATCGGGTGTGCCGTCTTTCGCAGCCAGTTCATTCATCCGCATGCGGCTGGCTTCTGCTTCACCCATATCCACTTCAACTGTCAGGTAGATATGCGGTGTAGCCTGGTAACTGGCTGTCATCCGGTCGGCAATCCGCTTTCTCATGGTACTGAGTTCCAGGGTTTCACCGGCGGCAGGCATATGGGAAATGGATGTAGACTTCTTGACTTGTCTGAACGTTTTCCACATCAGCAGCCTGGACACGGCCCCGAGGACCTGAACCCTGGATATTCGCCAGATCTATGTCATTCGTAGATGCTATTCGCCGAGCTGCAGGTGTAGCCGGGGTTTCGACCCGTGGTTTTATGTTCTTTTCACTCGCCAGATATGCCTCGACGTCTTCTTTGGTGACCTTTTCACCTGAAGTAGGTACCTGACTGAGGTCAATTCCTTCCGATTCAGCCATTCTTTTTGCCACTGAAGTAGCTGGTTTTTCATGTTTTTCAACTGGTAAAGTACTACTTTCCTCCTGCTTAACACCTTTTTCAGTGTCTGGTTCTGGTCCTTTCGGCAGGTCAGCTTCTGTTTCACCTTCACCAAGGATATATGCGACAACCTTTGTCACCGGCACATCGACATTTTCACCATATTTAATTCCAACCAGTTTCCCGGTTTCCGGGGCTTCAACTTCACTGGTGATTTTGTCCGTCTCGATAACGATGACCGGTTCACCCTTCTGAACGATATCGCCTTCTTTCTTCAACCATTCATTGATATGCACCGTTTCCTGGTCCATATCCATTTTTGGCATAATAAATGTGGTTGGCATGGCTTATCGTCTCCTAGTATTCATTATGGACAATTGCCCGGATTTCACGATAAATATCCTCTTCCTGGGGAACCGCGGCTGCTTCCAACAAACGGTTATATGGTATCGGGACGTCTTTACCCGTTAACCGCCGCATCGGCGCATCGAGATAGTCCCAGGCAGGTGATTCAGATATTGAAGCCATTACTTCGCCAGCCCAACCGGCAGTTTTGACAGCTTCATGAACAACGAGCAACCGGCCGGTTTTCTTGACTGAATTGGAAATGGTTTCTGTATCCATTGGGCGCAGGGTGCGAGGATCGATGATCTCAACAGAAATCCCTTCTTCCTGCAGCCTTTCAGCAGCAGCCAGACTTTTGTGCACCATGATCTCACTGGTCACAACGGTGATATCAGTGCCGCTTCGTTTGACATCGGCTACCCCCAAGGGGATGGTATATTCACCGTCGGGGACTTCTCCCTTTATTTTGTATAATAATTTATGTTCCAGAAAGCACACCGGGTTGGGATCGCGGATTGCGCTAACCAGAAGTCCTTTGGCATCATAAGGCGTGCTTGGTGCAACAACTTTGATCCCGGGAATATGCATCAATAATGTTTCCAGGGATTGAGAGTGCTGTGCGGCAGCACCGGTACCGGAGCCGTTTGGCATCCGAACAACCATCGGCACGGTTGCCTTACCGCCAAACATATAACGCGCTTTTGCCGCCTGGTTGACCAAAGGCTCCATACCCAGCAAAATGAAATCCATGAACATCATCTCGGCAATAGGACGCATCCCAACCATTGCTGCGCCGGCAGCAGCGCCGACGATCGCTTGTTCAGAGATGGGAGTCTCCCTGATGCAGACTCGGGCCAAATTCGTCCAGCATTCCTGCGCTTACGCCAAATGCGCCACCGTAAGTGCCAATATCTTCACCAATTAGAAAGACAGTCTCATCACGGCGCATCTCTTCTACCATCGCGTCATGGATGGCCTGTCGGAAAGTAATTTCAGGCATAGACCCACTCCGTAACTTCTTCAGGTTTTGGTTCGGGTGAATTTTCCGCAAATTCGACCGCGGCATCAATCTCACCAGACATTTCTTCTTTGATCTTATCGATATCTTCTTTCGTGATCACTTTTGCATCCAGCAGCAGTTTCTCAAAACGATTTATGGGATCACGCTCTTTCCATTCAGCGATCTCTTCCTTGCTTCGATACAGGTTACGGTCGCTCTTGGAATGCCCGAAATAACGATAGGTCTCGGTTTCAATAAAGACTGGACCTTTACCGCTACGAGCGTGTTCGGCTGCGTTTTTTATGAATTCATAAACTGCCAGGACATCGTTCCCATCAATGAAATAGCCGGGGATATTATGCGCATCCGCTCGTTCGCGGAAAGGCACTTTTGAAGAAGCACGTTCAACTTCTTCGGACATACCATAATGGTTATTTTCACAAAGGTAGATCACCGGCAGATCCCAAATTGCAGCCATGTTCAGTGATTCATGGAAAATACCTTCATTGGCCGCACCATCTCCGAAGATCACCAGGACAGTTTGGTCGGTGCCTTTATTTTGGATCGCGATCCCAACACCATCCACGAGTTCAAGGCCTCCACCAACGATGCCGTTCGCACCCAGGTTGTTTGATTCCACATCAGCAATATGCATGGAACCGCCGCGGCCGCGGCAATATCCGGTTTCTTTGCCAAGAAATTCCGCCATCATCAAGTTGACATCAGCGCCGTGAGCGATCAGGTGTCCATGGCCGCGATGGTGGTTGATCAGGTAATCGTCGGAACGCATGGCTTTGCCTTCACCGACGGCGACCGCTTCCTGTCCGGCGGAAAGGTGCATTGTGCCATGGACTTTTCCTAGGGCATAAAGTTTATCCGCCATTTCTTCGAAAAGACGGATCTTGACCATTGTTTTATACATCCTGATTAAATCATTTTTTGATAACCCTAATTCGTCTGCTTTCTTTAAGACATCAGTCGTTTTTTGATTATCATATTTTGCTCTGATTTTCTTAGTTGCCATAAAATCCTTCCATTATTTTTTGCTTATAACTCTATTTTGTACGTCGTAATACTTCGCTGGCTGTCTCTCTATCTGTGACCAGGATATTGATCAATCCGCCTCTTAACGCGCCAATGATCGGATCGATTTTTGCAGGGCCGCCAGCAACACCAATCCTTACCGGGATTTTTAGGAGTTCCTGCGCTGAAACGCCGATCAAACGATTTTGAAAATCCTTTGCACATATTTTTCCATCGATAGTAAAAAATCTACCGCAGACATCACCGATCGCGCCTGTGTCCTGAACCGATTTGATCTCATCACGGGTGACATAGTCTGCCAGGTAATAACTGCAGTGTGCCAGATCGGAACTGCCGACACCGAGTAGGGCGATGTCCGACCGCTCGGCATAACCGATTGATTCCACCACGCTTTTATTTTCCAGGAGAGAATCTGCTACGTTCTCATTCTCAACCAGGAATGGGGCATTGATGTAAATGCCTTCAGCGTCGAGCTTTTCTTCCAGCCGGCGAACGATAGCGTGGCCATCATATTCCTTGATCCGTGCGCCTAATGCACCAAGTAATTGGACAACCTTGATTCCGGAAATTGGTCGAGTAAGTTCGAAATGGTCAACCGTTGCGCTGATTGCCGTCCCCCAGGAGGTTCCCAGTATCCATCCTGGCTTAAGATGATCTTCAAGCTCTTTCCCTGCGACCTGTCCCAGCTTTGGGAGCAATTGAGAAGCCTGTTCCACATTCACAACCCTGGCGTTGATTAAATTAAAACGCTCGACCAATTGTTGGGCGAGCAAGTGATTTTCTTTAAGAGGCCGGATAATTTGAATCTGGATAATGCCTGAATTTCGGGCTTCAGTCAACATTCGGGATACATTGGAGCGAGTCATACCAACATTGCGAGCAATTTCCGCCTGGTTCTTGCCATGCAGGAAATACATTTCAGCAATATCTGCCAAAAGATCCTGTCTTTCACTCTGGCGATTGGTATCTGCCACCTGCTCTCCCTGGTTCACATATGTTAACATAAATTCACATATGTGAATATAGCATAGTTTCGTTAATCCGTCAATATCTATTTGTTAATTTGTCTGAATTTTTCTGCTTGCACGCGATTTCAATGTTCTGCTAAAATAGAGCAATCTCATTCATTATCCAAATAGCTGACGGAAGAGACAATCTATGAAAAAGATCTTACTCAAAGCGGGGAGTATACTCACAATGGATGACCAGAGGAATATTTTTGAACCTGGTCATCTTTTGTTAAACGGATCTGAAATTGAAGCAGTTGGGACACCCGGAGAGATCCCAATCACGGATGCGGAAGAGGTTATTGATCTTGGCCAACGTCTGGTGATGCCTGGGCTGATCAATACCCATGCGCACACACCGATGTCACTGTTCCGCGGTCTTGCAGAAGGGATATCCCTTTTTACGATGGAGGGATTTATCAGCTGCCTTCGAAGGTTGGAATCTGCTGCTGATGCGTCCATGGTGCCGGCGGCTGTTGAAGTGAGTTGTGCTGAAATGATCCGCACTGGAACCACCTGCTTCGCCGATCAATATTTTTACATGAAGGATATTTTTCCAGTCGTGGATAAAAGCGGCTTGCGTGCAGGATTGGCTTACGGCATTGTTGAATTGGGAAATGCTGAATCGCGAGCCCGGGAGATTGCTTCAGCAACAGCCTTTTTAGAAAGCCTGACAGACCATCCCCGTATCAAAGGGTGGGTGGGACCTCATGCCTTTTTTGTGGATAACAGTGAGGACATCATCTCATTGGAACTGGCGCTTGCCAAACGCTTTAATACCGGTCTTCATATTCACTTCGCGACGAGCAGTGAAGAGGAAAACTACTGCCGTGCGAAGTTCGGTATTTCCGCGGTTGAACGGATGAAACAACTCGGGATCCTGGAACTGCCAGTTATTGCAGCGCATAGCATCACAGTTCCGGAAAGCGATTTTGAGACACTGGCGGAAAGCCCATTTACAGCAGTAGTCTGTCCCTCGTCTTCAATGCGGAGCGGTTTCCCAGCAGCGCCGGTCAAAGCGATGCGTGCAGCCGGTGTGAACACTGCCCTTGGGACCGATAATGTCGCCAACGCCAACTCCTATGACCTGTTTCGTGAGATGGATATTGCAGCGAAATTACAGATCTATCGTGAATCGGAACCGGCTGCTGTCTCTGCTGAAGATATCCTTGAAATGGCTACAATGGGCGGCGCAAGAGCCCTGGGGTGGGCAGATCGGATAGGCAGCCTGGAACCCGGAAAACTGGCCGACTTGATCGCTCTGGATTTGAATGATATTGGCTGGGGACCAAAAGGTGCTCAGGACTTCTATACTGCCATTGTTTATGCCATCAGCGGAATGCATGTAACCGATGTCATGGTGGATGGCAATTGGCTGTTACAGAATAAGCAATGGACCACAGTTGATTATCCGGGAGCTGTCACTCAGATGAACATGGATTATCAACGTTTGAACAATAACCTGAAATTGCATGAGGAGCAGAAATGAAACGAATTGTCATTGATTGCGATCCGGGCATTGATGATGCCCAAGCGATCATGATGGCCTACCGCCATCCGGATATAAAGATTGAAGCAATTACGACTGTATCAGGCAATGTTGGTGTTGAACATACCTCCAAAAATGCCCTGAAGATACTGGACGTTTTGGACGCGGACCCCATCCCGGTTTACGCAGGTTCAGCCTCCGCTTTAGTGGACAAAGGTAAGAATGCCAGTTTTGTTCATGGCGAAGATGGTTTGGGTGGGGTTAATATTCCCGAATCAAAACGGAAACTGGAAGAAAAACCTGCCGCTCTGGCGTTGATCGATCTTGCCAAGGCGAATCCTGGCGAGCTGGAGCTGATCGCGATCGGGCCTCTGACCAATCTAGCCCTCGCACTCAGGTTAGAACCGAAATTACCATCACTTTATAAGAAGCTGGTCATTATGGGCGGTGCACATTACGCACAGGGAAATACGGCCAATTTCACATCTGAATTCAATATTTATGCAGATCCTGATGCCGCATCAGTGGTTTTTAGTAATTGGCCGAAGCTGACAATGATCTCCTGGGAGGCGACCATTGCCCATGGCATGCCGATCGACGATTTTACTGCTCTATTTGATTTTGATAACAAACGAAGCAAATTCCTGAAATCAATCACGAAACATACCATCAAATTCCTACGTGAGGTGCTTAATCGTGAAATGAGTTTTGCCGCCGATCCACTGGCGATGGCTGTCCTGATGGAACCTGAGATAGTTGAAGAAGTCGCTGAGAAATATGTCCAGATTGAAAGAATGGGCGAATTGAGCCGTGGAATGACTGTGATCGATTGGTGGGGAATGTCTAAAAAAGAACCGAATGTAAATATCGTTCTCAAGGTCAATTCAGATCGATTTTATCAGTTACTTAAAATGGCGTTTGAATAGAAAGGACCATATAATGAAGGTAACTCTTCCCCCCGATCCATGGCAGAAAGTTATGACATATCATGATCTGCCGGCAGATGAAGTGATTTCTGCATTACAAAAAGAAATCAGACGTGGGCATACGGATAATGCGGCCAGACTTGCCTACGAATTGCTGAAAACCAGTCCTGAATTGGAAGCCAAGCTCTGGAAACGGTTGATGGTCATTTCCGTTGAAGATATCGGCATGGGCAATCCTCAGGCGCCGGTTTTGGTCAATACGCTTTTTGAAATGCATGACCGATTCAGCGAAGGTGCGTTGGACCGTCCACTATTTGCACTCCATGCTGTCCGTTTCCTTTGTGAATGCATGAAAGACCGTTCAAGCGATGAGATGATCAATTGGATCAAGATGACTGATCAGACGCCTGAAATCCCGGATTATGCGATCGATATGCATACCAGGCGTGGTGCTGAAATGGGGCGCGATCTGGCTTATTTCTATAAAGAAGGTTCCAAAGTCGCACCTGAAAAAGCTGACAGAAATACTTTTTATCGAGAACGATTGATGGAATTGCTGGATCTTGACTGATTTGGATATTCTATTGGAAAAATCTATCTGTTTTGGATGATAAATATTAACAATGCGATTCCAAAATGTGTAATTAATTGTCTTACAATATGATAAAATGGGATGAAATTTGTTAATTGGAACTTAATATATGTTAAGGAGGTGGTGACTCGAATAATAATAACAGAAAAGAATTAAGTGTCCCCTCAATCAATTGTTCGTTTTCTAAAAGGAGAATAGAATGAAAAGCCGTTTCTTATTTGCATTGTCATTGATCATGGTTCTCACCATGGTTTTGACTGCTTGCGGTCCCAAAGCCACCGAAGAGGCCGTGGTTGTAACCGAAGCCCCAAAATTTACTGCAGCATTGATCACCCCGAACCCATTAGGTGACCGCTCATTCATTGATGCTGCAGCCCGTGGTGTCGAACGCGCCAATGAAGAACTGCCCGTCCAGGCCGATATCATTGAAACCCAGGGTGTAGCTGAGCATGAAGCTGCATTGCGCAGTGCCATCGCCCAAGGTTATGATATCATCCTGCCTCTGGCTTTCGATGCTGAATTGCTGTTCAATATTGCCGCGGAATTCCCGGATCAGAAGTTTGCTTCACCCTCCGAAGTTTTCGCAGAGGAACTTCCTGATAACCTGATCGCCTTCATCATTAATGTCAATGAATCCAGCTTCCTTGCTGGGTTAGTTGCAGGCTCAATGACCAATACCAAAATCGTTGGTGCCGTTGTCGGTGGCGATTCTCCCGCTTTGAACCAATTCTTCTATGGTTACAAACAGGGTGTCCTGGAAGTTTGCCCGGATTGCCAAGTTTTAGTCAGCTATCTTGGTTTTGACTTCTCGAACCCGACCCTCGGTAAAGAGACCGCTGTTGCTCAGTATGATGCCGGTGCAGATATCGTCTTTGCTATCGCCGGGCGTTCCGGTGAGGGTGTGTTGGCTGCTTCACAGGAATACGATCTGTATTCAATCGGTGTTGACTCCAACCAGGACTTCGTTGCTCCCGGTCATGTGATTGTTTCCATGATCAAGCGCACCGATATGACCACCTTCCTGCCGATCGAGATGGTTGTTGATGGCACCTTCCAGGGTGGATTCAAAGAACTTGGAATGGCTGATGGCGCGGCTGGCTTATCATGGGATGAGGGTTCCACCACATTCCAGGATGAAGGCCCGGCAGATATGGTTGCCAAATTAGGTGATACCCAGGCATTAGTTGATGAATATCGCGGCAAGATTCTGTCTGGCGATTACATCGTATGTGATGCATTGGTCGATCCTGAGTTAACATCAGATGCTTGCGCACCCCTGAAGTAATTTCTAAAATAAGAAGCTAAGCAATGACCAGCCCTGGGGACAATTCTCTCCAGGGCTGGTATAAGGATGGATTATGGCTAACGCAGTTGAATTGAAAGGCATTTCCAAGTACTTTTCTTCAACAGAAGTTCAGGCTAACGATAATGTTGATTTCTCCGTCAGGGAAGGGGAAATCCACGCTTTAGTTGGAGAGAATGGCGCCGGTAAATCCACTTTAATGAACATCCTCTATGGGCTTATCAAACCTGATTCGGGTGAGATCTACATCCATGGTGAACTGGCTCATATCAATCATCCTGATGAAGCCATCAGGATGGGTATTGGTATGGTCCACCAACATTTTAAATTGGTCCCTTCGTTTACTGTTGCTCAGAACATCATGCTGGGCATGGAACCAAACCAACTTGGTTGGCTGAAACAACGTGACGAAATTGAACTGGTTAAATCACTTTCAAAGAAATTTGGCTTGCCGGTTGACCCCAAAGCAAAAGTGGGAGAACTGCCTGTTGGGATGCAGCAGCGCGTAGAAATCCTGAAAACGCTTCAGCGAAATACCAAAATCCTGATTCTGGATGAGCCAACAGCCGTCCTGACACCCCAAGAAGTCCGCGATCTGATGCAGGTTGTAAAAAGACTTTCTGAGGAACAGGGACATACGATCATTTTCATCACTCATAAATTGGTTGAAGTTGTAGAAGTAGCTGATCGGGTTACGGTCATGCGGGATGGTCATAACGTCGGAACAAAAGATGTGGTTGATACGGACATTCCTGAAATGGCACGAATGATGGTTGGTCGGGAAGTCCTTTTCCGGGTGAAAAAGGAGCCTGCCAAACCAGGTGATCTGGTCATGGAAACTGAGAAGATCACAGTCGCTTCCGACAATGGGTACCCGGTTGTTTTGGATTTATCCATAAAAGTGCGTTCCGGTGAAATCCTGGGGATTGCAGGCGTGAGCGGAAATGGTCAGACCGAATTGGTTGAAGCTGTTTCCGGCATGCGGCCAGTCGAATCGGGCCTGATTAAATTAGGTGGAAAAGTTCTTACGCATTCTTCAGTAGAGCAAAGGCGTCATAACGGGATGGCCCATATTCCGGAAGATCGAGTCCATATGGGCTTGAACCTTCAAACTGACCTGGATGAAAACGTGCTCTTGAGCCGGCAGGCGGATAAGGAATTCAATAAGTATGGCTTCATCCGTAAGAAGAAAGTCTCCAATTTTGCTGCTCAGATCATCAAGAAATTTGATGTCCATGGCGCAAAACCAGGTGGCAGCGTGGATACATTATCCGGCGGCAACATGCAGAAAATTGTTGTTGGTCGTGAACTATCCCATGAACCTAACTTTATCATCGCCAATCAGCCAACAAGAGGGCTTGACGTTGGCAGCATTGAATTTGTCCATAAAACCCTGATCGAAGCACGTGATGAAGGAGCAGCCGTTTTGTTGGTCTCGGTTGAATTGGATGAAATCATGTCATTGAGCGATCGAGTGGCTGTGATCTACCGCGGTCAAATTAATGGCGAATTTGATATTTCCGAGGTCACCGAAGATATGCTCGGCATCTTGATGGCAGGCGGTTCTCTGGATGATATAAATGGCTCTGATGACCACCTCAAGATACCTGTCGACCAGGTGAACCCTTGAAAGTGAGGCAAACACATGGATAAAGAACGTCGTAGAAAACTAGTCAATACGCTTCTGGTCCCGGTTCTTGCCATCATTTCGGGACTGATCGTGGCGGCTATTCTGGTCCTTACGACCGGCAAATCCCCTCTGGATGCCTATCGGACATTGTTTGAATCCGGATTCAGCTGTGAAAGCCTGGAAAGGTGTACCTTTGTGACGACCCTGGAAAGGGCGACACCTCTTATCCTTACTGGACTTTCAGCCTTGGTAGCGTTCCGCACCGGTGTGTTCAGCCTGGGTCAGGAAGGCCAAATGATGCTGGGGGCTGTCACTGCGGCCTGGTTAGGATGGGCGCTTCATTTACCGGTTGTGATCCATCCCCTGGTCATTATCCTGGCTGCGATGGTTGTCGGCGGACTATACGGCTTTGTGCCTGGTGTGCTAAAGGTTAAGTTGGGGGTGAATGAGCTGATCACAACGATCATGTTAAATGAAATTGCGATCCTGTTCCTGGAATGGGTTGTCAATTTCCCTCTCCGGGCAGATGCAGGATCAGCCGCTCACTCTTTCATCATTAATGAAACAGCTTGGTTGCCATCCTTCCTGCCAAGTTCAAGGTGGGGTGTGGGATTTGTAATCGCAATTATTGCGGCAATTGCCATTTACTTTCTGCTTTGGCGGACCTCAACAGGGTATGAACAGCGGATGTCCGGGAATGCACCTCTCTTTGCAAAATACGGTGGTATCAAGAACGAAAAAGCAGCCATCCGCGGCATGATCATCAGTGGTGCACTAGCCGGTTTGGCCGGTGCAATTGAAGTGTTAGGTGTGAATCACAGGATCATGACCGGATATTCAACCGGCCTGGGTTTTGATGGCGTCAGCGTTGCAATCCTGGGTCAGACTCACCCAATTGGTGTGGTAATTGTGGCTATCCTGTTTGCGGGTGTTCGCCTGGGTGCCCAGATTGGGCTGCAGATCCAGCTCAAAGTGCCGCGTGAATTGGGCGGCGTGATCATCGCATTCATTATTCTGTTCGTTGCTTCCGATAATTTCTTTGTGGGAGGAATCAATTGGGTCCGGAGTAAGATTGCAAAAATTAAAAATAAAAAAGCGGTTGAGGAAGGAAGTGACTGATGCAGGATATCCTTAACTTTTTTAGTATCCCATTATTTTCAAGTGCGATCCGCCTTGGAACGCCGATTATTCTTGCTGCTTTGGGTGGGGCGATTTGTAACCGGGCTGGTGTGTTGAACCTTGCCCTGGAAGCTGATATGCTCTTAGGCGCTTTTCTGGGCATCATCGGCGCTTATTACATTCAAAATAACCCTTACTTGCCAATGCCGCCGATATTAAGCACCTACCTTGGATTGATCGTTGCCATGCTGTCGGGTGGATTATTAGGCGCTTTTTTTGCCTTCTTGTACATCAAGTACAAGGTCAACCTGGTGATCCTGGCGATTGCCATCAACCTGATGATGCTTGAGCTGACCGTTTTTGTCATGCGGGTCATGTTCGGTCAGGTAGGTACCTGGTCCGATCCCAGCATCAAGCAGCTTCCCGATATCAATATACCGATATTGAAGAATATCCCTGTTCTTGGCGACTTGTTCAGCGGTTATAACGCCATTGTTTACGCGGCTGTGATCTTATGTATTCTCGGTTATTTTATGCTCTTCCATACCAAATTTGGTCGTCATATCCGTGCGGTGGGTGAGAATATTGAAGCTGCCCGGACGGTTGGGATCAACGTGAACCGGGTTCAAATCTTCGCGTTGGTCATCAGCGGTGCGTTAGCTGCTTTGGGCGGCGCTTTCCTGTCGGTCGGTCATCTGACTCTTTTCACCCGCAACATGAGCAACGGCCGCGGCTGGTTAGGTATTTCAGCCGCATTGTTCGGTTTCAACCATCCAATTGGTGTCTATTTCTCGGGTTTATTCTTCGGTTTTGCAGATGCAGCAGCCATCCGGCTCCAGAATGTGACCGAGTTACCACCAAGCCTGGTACAGGTATTACCTTTCGTCGCCACGATTGTAGCACTAGTCCTGGTTGCATTGAGAACAAAAGTTGCCACTTTATTAAACAAGCGGAAATTCTTCAGTTCACGTGAGATGAACACCAATGATGGACCTGACGCGAAGGCAGAAGCCTGATCCCTGCCGTTTGAATGAAATTAAGTAAAGAAAACGCCCTGGTTCTGCCGGGGCGTCATTTAATCTGAGAAAGGAAAAAGCCATGGAATTTCACATCAAATGCAAACCGGAAGAAGTATCAAGATATGTATTTTGCCCTGGTTCGCAGAGGAGAGCTAAGCGGATTGCCGATCAATTTGACGAGATGGAAAAAGTGGCCGATGACCGCGGGATCGTGGTCTATTCCGGCATGTATAAAGGTGTATTTATGACCTCCTGCGGGACAGGCATGGGTGGTCCAGTAGTCGCCATCTGCATGGAAGAGCTTTCACATCTTGGTGCAGATACCTTTGTCCGGGTGGGATCATGTGGTGTATTTCAGGATGACCAGGGCCCTGGTGATATTATTATTGCCAGCGGCACGATTAGGGAAGGGGGGACTTCCCTGGCGTATTTACCTTTGGAATTCCCGGCAGTCCCTACCTATGAGATCCTGAGCACCCTTGTGGATACTGCCGAAAACCTTGAGATTCCTTATACCGTCGGAGTTGGCATTGCCGGTGACGCTTTTTACAGCCCAAGGGAGAAATGGGAGCCAGGATTATTGAAGAAAGCCGGGATCGTCTCCGTGGAAATGGAAAGTGACACGCTGTTCATTGTTGGACAGTATCGCGGCCTAAGAACCGGTGCCCTCTATGCTTCAGATGGCACAAACGAAGAAATTAAACCTAAATGGGGCGAGGAAAAGTATCTTCAAGGCGAAAAAGACATGATTACGATCGCATTGGAAGGGATGTTAAATATTGCGAAAGATGACGCAGAGGCATAAAATATCGTAAATTTCGCATAGGATTAACGGGTTGGCCGTTCGCCAGCCCGTTTTTTCATTGAAAACAGTCGCTGTAACCCTTGAAAAGACCTTCGAGCAAGTGCTTTTATCCAGATGTAGATGCCGTCAGTCCCCATTACGATAACCATTGTCGAAATCAGCATCCCGCCGATCGAACGGGGTATCCCCATCTGGATGGATAGTCCGGTCATGGCAGCCAGCCGGATACCGGCCAGTACGAACGCAGAAATTAGGATGCCGATTGGCTGACTGAATCCCAGAAGAGCTACCATAACACCATCAAATACATCGGACCCGGTGAAATTCTGGACGAAATGGTAATGCACGCCGAGGATTTCAATCCCACCTGCCAATCCAGCCAAAGCCCCGGAAAGCATCATTCCCAGAATGATCGACTTGTTCGGCTTGATACCACCAGCTTTAGCGAAGAGAGGATTTTGTCCGGACATGCGTATGTTATACCCTGCGGCGGTACGCCACAACCAGATCGCTGTGAGGATGAGCATTGCAAGCGCGATGAAGAAACCTGTATTTAACTTGGTTCCATAAGCAATAGATGACAGGCGAGCGCTTTCAGGGATCCATCTGCCATAACCTGAAGGAATGAAACCGATCAAGTAAAATGCAATGTAATTCAGGAAAATGGTCGAGAGGATCTCATTGATATTAAAATAGATCTTCAACACCGCCGGAAAAATGCCGTAAACAAGGCCAAATAGTGCTGCCAGGGTCAGGGCGGCTGCTGGATGTAGGAGAGGACCCAGGCTTGCCCGGCTGGCGACCCAGTTTGCCGCAGCAGCACCCAGGATCATCTGACCAGCCTGGCCGATACTGAAAACTCCTGCACGAAAAGCGACGGCTGCAGATAGACCAACCAGGATCAGGGGTGTGGCATATTGGAAGGTCGTCAATAATGCGCAATTTGATCCGCTCTCGCACCCATATCCGGCTGTGATCAATACCCGAAGCGCTTCCAGAGGAGAGTTACCGGTCAGCAGGACAAAAAGACCCCCAATCAGCAGCCCAATGACTGACGCGATGAGAGGTCTCAAAATATAGTCTTTAATGGAAGTGTGATGATTGAGCACGTTGTATATCCAGGTAAAATTATCGGGTTTTGTATTTGAAATCAGGTTTCAGATTTCCTGATCCTGAATGAAATGTGGGTGAAGTTTCCGGCTGAAAAGACCGTCTTCTTCCTGTTTGAAATTCATCTGGCGCAGATATTTTATATGGATTGGGACTTCCCCTTTAGTCACCAGATTTGTGATACCGCGTTCCAAAAGGATGTCGGAATTGTCATCGAAGATGAAAGAACCGATCTTGAAGTCACGATAATCCTTGAGCGCATAATCCAGAAGCACCCGACCAGTATGAGTTTCGGGCCTGACAATCACCAGACCGGCTGGAATGGTGTCCCGTAGGATAAAAAAGATCAAATCTCCCGGTTTGGATTGATAGTTGAAATCCGGGAAGAAAGCCTTGATGTCCTTCTTGTTAAAATTCAGGAAAAAATTGAGATAAGTGCTGTCCGGTGCAACTTCCATCACTGTGAAGAAATCGCTGCGTTTTAGCATTTTAGCGAAATAATAGGCATCTATGACCACAACCAGTGCATTCAGGATCGCAACCGGATAAGCCTTGATAAGGAGCCCGTAGATTACAAAAACAAATCCACCGATACCGTTGATCACTCGCAGGCGAAGAACGGATTTCATCATCAATGAGATTGCGATCAACACCGATGCGCCGTATCCAATTAATTGAAATATTGCCTGTGAATTCATACTTTTCCTTCTCTCAATTAATCTTTATTATACTGGATGTAAGACGCCGGGAATGAAAAAGCGCCCTGTTCAAGTAGTAAACAGGGCGCTTTTGTTTTGATGTTCTTTGTTGAGCAGCACGGTTGTTATTAACGTTATTATTTCTCAGTTCTTAAACAGCAAAAAGCATTTTGCGGGTATTTACAACCGGTGCCAGGCTTTGATTATTACAGCTTCTTTAGGACTGGAAGTCCTGATGCAAGCTCAACGACCTTTTTACCTGCGGGAACTTCGTTGACTGCAAAATCGGGACGGAGATCGCCTGCAAAGAAATACAGATCCCGGGATTTACCGGATTTCGAGACGACCGCCTTTCGGTGCAAGAAATATTTCTTGCCTTTTGAGTTGGTGAATGAATATGCCATAATAATACTCCCTTCTTAGGTTGGGTTATTCCACGTTTTCAGTGTAGCAAGATATTTAGATTTGGTCAAGACGTAGAATAATAAAGAATAATATTATAAATATAAATAAAATAAGAGGGATTTTTATAATATAACCAGGTTAGCTCCGGTAATATTCCCGACATTCGGATTCCCGGCCGCGAACCACACGTTTGCCTCGCAATGCGCCTCGAGTTTCAGTTACGATGGTCACCTGAGATTCCATTCCTCCCTGTCGAAAATAGAGCACGACCCAGTCATGGGTCTTTTCTAGTTCATGTGCTCGAGCAGTGTTTGAATAGAGTGCGGTGAATTCCCAGCCATCAAGATGGGTGTTGAGGATTGGCAGCCAGGCTTTTCCCTCCGGGTTGAAGCGTTTAGGCGCGATCTTATGAAGAATGCCTGCGGCTGCTTTTTCTCGGTAAATCCGGTCGACCTCCAGCAGGGTGCCGATTTTCGGCTGTGGTTTTTCCATTTCCTGCTTATTTTGGCGGCGGACTCTCCGAGCGGCGGGGCTCAACATCCCCGACAGACTGAGTTGGACATTCCTGACCTTTGTTTTGCCAAAACCATCAACGGATGAAAGAGTGCCATCATATGCTGCCTGTTCCAATTCAGCAAGTGAGGAGATCTTCAATGTATTTACGATCCTTTGTGCTAATGTGGGTCCAATTCCCGGCACATGAGAGAATAGATCGACCGGTGAGACCTCACCCTGAAGGCGTTCCAGGACGTCAGAACGGCCTGTATGAACATAAGAGACGATGAGGCTGCTGATACCTTCACCGATGTTTTCCAGTTTCTCCAGGTCCTGTGGGTTGTTTTGGGCGATCTCTGTGATATTTTTATCCGTTTTCCGAATAGTTTCGGCGGCATCCCGGTAGGCATTTATTTTAAAGGGATTTTCATGCTTTATCGATAAAAGGTCAGCGATTTGGTCAAGCATAATTGCAATATCTTGATTTGATGGAATCTTTTTGCTCATACCAGACCTGCCAATCGCCGAAAGTCTTCTACCAGGATCGGTTCAAGTTTCCGGTTATAAAAAACAGCCGCCGGATGATAAAGAGGGAAGACATTGATCTGGCCATAATCTGCCTGACCTTTCAAAAGTTTTCCGTGGAGCTGACTGATCTTTTCCCCTTTGCATGGTAAATGATACTGGTGGATCATGAAATCCATTGAGAATTGTCCAAGGGTGGCAATGACTTTGGGCTGGATGATGTCAATTTGCTCGATAAGAAACGGTGCATAGAGTTGGATTTCCTGCTTGGAAGGGTCCCGATTACCGGGGGGACGGTCTTTCACGATATTGGTGATGAAGACCTCCTTCCGCTTCAGTCCATTCTCTTCAAGTAAGGTATCAAGATATTGTCCGGCACGGCCTATAAAAGGCTTCCCGGACTTGGCTTCCTGCGCACCCGGCGCTTCACCGATGAACATCAACCTGGCATCCGGATTACCTTCACCGGGGACGGACAGGTAATCATTTTCCAGGCGAAAAGTATAAAGGGGTGACTTGGTCAGGTTTCGGATTTGATCGGCAATCGCCGCCAGCTGCTTGGCTTTGTTCATAACGTAAGTTTACCTGGGTTATATTAGAAAAATTTCTCTATTTAATTAGATTTTGAGGATTTCCGGTTAGGAAAGCATTGATATTTTCGATGGTTGTATTGATGATCCGATAGATAGCTCCCGTTGTGTAGAAAGCGCTGTGAGGTGTGATGATCACATTGCGCAGGCGGAGCAATACCGAGTTTGCCAATAAAGTTTGCAGGTTATGCTCCTGCCGGTAGAAAGAATGCAGCAGTTCCGATTCCTCACGGATCGTCGGTTCATCCGGCAAAACGTCCAGTCCAGCAGCAGCGACCTTGCCAATGGCCAGTGCGCGGACCAGGGCTTCAATATGCAGCACGGACCCTCTCGATGTATTGATGATGACAACACCGTCCTTCATTTTGTCAAACTGGTCATCGGAGATCAGGTGGTAGGTTTTCTCATTTGATGGGACATGCAGGGTCAGGATGTCCATCGTCCCAAGCAGTTCATTCATGGGAAGATATTTGAAGTTCAGCCGTTCAGCCAGGGAAGGATCTTCTTTGACATCAAAAGCAACCACTTCCATCCCGAATCCGTTGGCAATATGGATCACACACTGACCGATATTCCCGGTTCCCACAACGCCCAACGTCTTGCCTTTGAGGTCAAATCCTCGCAAACCAGTCAGGGTGAAGTCACCTCTGCGGGTTCGGTCAGCTGCCTCCACAATATGGTGGCTGATACCAAGCAGAAGCGCAAAGACATGTTCGGCTACGGTGTTCTCACCATATTCGGGGACATTACAAACATCAATACCTTTATCCCGGCAGTAATCCACGTCGATATGATCATAACCTGTTGACCGGGTGGCGATCAATTTCAAGTGGGGAAGCTTAGAGAGCACATCACGATGCAGATCAGAGTAAATAAATGTTGAAACGATCTCAGCATCCGAATATTTTTCAACATTATCTTCGGTCAATTTGTCCTGAAGTAAGATGACATCCTCTTCCTTTTGAAATTCAACGAAGGCGTCCTGCTCCCAGGGTTCCGCTTCGAATATCACGATTTTCATTTTATTTCCTTTCCGGTTTCAGCCCACTATTTTTATTTCTGGAAGGAGAAGTGGTGATCCTCCTTAAATTAAAAGAACGCTAACTTATTAATTAACCATACTCGATATGAATAGAACGAAGAAATTTAGTTGTTTAGGGAGGAATTTAATTTTCTTCCGGCAGCTGATTATGCTCTTTGACCATTTTAGCATTAATGATCTCTTCACGTTCATCCTCATCAAGAACGTCGGAGATGAATTTAATGGTCTTTTGATAGCGGGGAATGATGATCTCTTCCAGGGCATTTACCTGGCGTTGAGTTTTTCTGAGCTCCGTCGCCAGTCGCCATACAGTTACCGTTTTTTCAACCAATTCAGCAAGGATATGGATGACATCCAGCCATTCTGAATGCGCTTTATCAAGAGGTACATCCGTATTGCCAGGGCTATAAGGAAGGGGTAGATCCTCGATTTCCAGGTTCACAATTGCAGTCTTCACGCCCATGATGCTTTTGCTTCCAATATTGACGGTGATATCTGCACTGGGAGCCATGCTGATCCAACGCAGCCGATCAACACCTAACGCCATCCTGGCAAAATTGATCGCCTGGTAAGCCTCCTGGAATTGCACCCTTGAGTTCCGCTCAATTTCTTCTGCGGCCGCAATCATGCTAAATAATTTGCGCATCAAAACCCGGCGTTTACGATCCAACAGGTCATGACCGTTTTGCACCTGCTTGAAATCACCCTTGAGCTTCAGTAAATTACCGCGGGTGGGGGAAATATTGAGCCTATCAACCATTGGGTGCCTTTTTGGGGTAATGATCTTTTAGTTCCTGTTCACTGACCCGGGTCAACTCGTCCTCAGGCAGCAAACCCAGAAGCTGCCAACCAAGGTCAAGTGTAGTGTTCATGTCCCGGCTTTCATTGATTCCTTGGCCAAGAAATTGACGTTCGAAAGCATCACCGAATGCGATGTATTTTTGATCCAATGGCGATAACTCTTCCTCACCAATCACTTCGGCCAGACCACGTACTTCCTGGACATTGGCATAAGCCGCGTAGAGCTGGTTGGAAAGGTCGGGATGATCCACCCTGGTCTTCCCTTTGCCAATGGCATCTTTCATTAAGCGTGATAGGCTGGTAAGGACATCGATCGGTGGGTAAATACTCTTTTTGTTCAAATCTCTGGTCAGAACGATCTGTCCCTCTGTGATATAACCGGTGAGATCGGGGATGGGGTGGGTGATATCATCATTAGGCATCGATAGAACCGGCATTTGGGTGATGGAACCCGAACGGCCTTTGACCAAACCGCATCGTTCATATATGGCTGCAAGGTCGCTGTAAAGATGCCCGGGATAGCCTTTTCTTGTTGGGACTTCTTCCCGCCTGAGGGCGATCTGGCGGATGGCTTCGCCAAAGTTGGTCATATCGGTCAGGATTACCAGGACGTGGATCCCCTTGTCATAGGCCAGGAACTCAGCAAGACTAAGGGCAACATGGGGTGTGATGATCCGTTCAATCGGGGGATCATCAGCCAGGTTCAGGTACAGGGCTACTTTATTGATCCCTTTTTTAGTGAGTGCATCTTCAAAGAACCTGGCATCGTCGTGAGAAACACCCATTGCAGCGAATATGATCGCAAACGGTTCGCCTTCCTCAGCCAGTTTAGCCTGGTTGGCGATCTGGGCGACCAGTTCATTGTGCGGGAGTCCTTGACCGGAAAAGATCGGCAATTTCTGACCCCTGACCAGCGTATTCATGGCGTCAATGGAAGAGATCCCGGTCTGAATGTAGTCACGGGGATATAAACGAGCGCTGGGATTTAGGGGTTCACCCTGGGCAAAAACGCGTTTTTCAGCAATTGGCGCGGGCAGTCCATCACGTGGATTACCCATTCCATCAAAAACGCGTCCTAACATTTCCACAGCGACGGGCACTTTCAGAGGATGACCCTGAAAACGGGTAATTAATTCCGATGGCCGCAAATCCGTACTGCCGCCTAACAACTGCAGGACAGCATGATCTTTACTGACCTCTAATACCTGTCCCAGACGGACTGAACCATCAGGGGCGATAACTTCCCCGATTTCCCCATAACCCACGTCGCTGGCATTTTCAATGATGGCCAGGGGACCTTCGAGCCTGTCAATCCCGAGATATTCTTCCATTGCCATTCCAGAATTCTCTGAAGTCATTTATCTGATCCTTGTTAATGGATTCGATCAGGATTTTTGGGTTTCTACCGAATCCGCTAAAGTCTGTAATTTCTTCGCTAATGTCTGTTTCAGATCATCGATCTGTTCCGGATGATCGTTAGGGACCTGCTCCCTGAGCCTGATCAAATTTGGCAGATCGATCTGTTCCATTAAGTCTTCGAACTCGACCCCAACTTTCATTAGCTCTTCACCACGGTCATGAAGCCAGATGAAGAATTCCAAAAGGGCGATCTGCTTTTTTGGTGTACAGAAGGCGTCGATCTTATTGAATGCGTTTTGCTCCAGATAACCATCACGAAGTAATTGGGTGATCTTCAATACCCATTGCTGTTTCCCAGCCAGTGCGTTGGGACCGATCAATTGCACAATCTGCTGAAGTTGTGATTCCTCGTGAAGCAGTTCCAACGCCCTCGCCCGTAATGCTTCCCAATCCTGACTGACATTCTTATGCCACCAATCCGCCAGCAGCTTGAGATAAAGGGAATAACTTTCTTCCCAGTTGATCGCCGGATAATGGCGTTCATGAGCAAGTGTTTCATCCAATGCCCAAAAACAGCGGGTGAAGCGTTTTGTGTGACGGGTCACCGGTTCCGAAAAGTCACCGCCGGGAGGTGAAACAGCGCCTATCACTGTTGCTGAGCCATTCTTACCGGCACGAGTCGTCACCCGGCTTGCACGTTCATAAAAAGCAGCCAGCCTGGCAGGCAGATAAGCGGGATAACCTTCTTCCGCCGGCATTTCCTGCAGTCTGCCGGCGATCTCCCGCAAAGCCTGTGCCCAGCGAGAGGTTGAATCTGCGATCAAAGCCGTATCATAACCCTGATCACGATAATATTCGGCAATGGTCAGTCCGGTGTAAATGCTGGCTGCCCTTGCAGCAACCGGCATGTTACTTGTGTTGGCTACCAGCACCGTCCGTTCCATCAAAGGCCTTCCGGTCCGCGGATCGATCAATTTGGGGAAATCTTCCAGGACCTGGGTCATTTCATTGCCCCGTTCACCACACCCGACATAAATAATGACATCCGCATCGGACCATTCCGCCAGGCTGTGCAGGGTGACTGTTTTGCCGGTTCCAAACCCTCCCGGGATGGCAGCGGTCCCACCCATCGCGATCGGGAAGAAGATGTCAATCACGCGTTGTCCGGTGATCAGGGGAACAACCGGGTCAAGACGTTTTACGACAGGTCGTTCCGTCCTGACTGGCCAACGATGAGTCATGGTCAGTTTGAGAAGATTACCGTCAGGATCCTTCAATTCGGCAATTTGATCGTTGACGGTGTAATCCCCTTTTTCAGAGATCGACACCAATGTCCCTGAAAGTTTTGGTGGGACAAGGATGCGGTGATCAATAGCCGGTGTCTCCGGAACGGTACCCAGGACATCACCACCGACCAGAGCGGCGCCGGTTTTTACGCTGGGGGTGAAGGTCCATTTCTTGTTTATGTCCAGAGAGGGAATTTCTTCGCCTTTCTGAATGTAAATTCCGGTTTTTTCAGCCAGGACTTCCAGAGGACGTTGAATGCCGTCAAAGACATTTCCCAACAGACCGGGACCAAGCGTGACCGACAGGGGATAACCCATGCCGTAAACCGGCTCGTCAATATGCAAACCGGAGGTATCTTCATAAACCTGAATGGTTGCGATCGACTGAGTAACTGAGATGACTTCCGCGGCCAGATGGTCATTCCCAACTCTGACCTGTTCAGCCATTGCAAGATTGCCATTAATGTTAGCTTTTATGACCGGTCCGTTGATCCAGAAAATGGTCCCCGCGGGTTGATCGCTCATGATTTCCCCGTCAATTCTGCGAATATCAAATCACGTAATTCGTTTTCTGCATATTTGAGTCGCTGTGGAAAACGGGCATCCAGGCGTTTAGTAGCTGATTGGTTGGTGGCGATCATGCCACCCCAGGTTTCAAGAGACTGATCGGCTTTCGTAAAGGTAACCTCATTACCAAATGATTTGGTCGCTTCAGCGCTCCAATGCTTCAGCCTGATTTCGGTCAACAATTTATGTCCCGTAGGATCGGCGGCAAGTTGGATCTGTCCTGACCCAATCGTTTGGATTGCCAGGAAAGCTATTTGCTTTAATACTTGCTCGTAGGAGTTGCTTTCGACGACCTTACGTAATTTGTTTTCCGCTTCCTGCCAAACCTGATTTAGGACCATTTCACGGGCGTCCAGTTGCGTTTGCATGGTTTGATGTCTGGCATTCGCCATGATTTGTTCTCTTTGCTGCTCCGCCTCGGATTGAGCCTGATTATTATTCTTCGCAAGGATCGTTTCAGCTTTTACCTGGGCAGCATCTTTGATATTTTGCGCCTGCTGAAGTGCTTCTCCCCGCGCTTCATTGATCTTGTCAAGCGTAGCGGCCTGAACAGATTTTTGCAGATCTTCCATTTTTCCGATAATATTTGCCATTATTCCATTCCACCATCTTTCGAGATTGGAATCCCGATAACCTTCTCAACTAATTCTCGCAGCGTTTCACCTTGTCGATGTGTTCCAGGACCGGGAATATCCAGAACCAAAGGCTGTTTGCTCTTCATTTTCAGGTCATCGACCCGATCCTGCATTTGAGCAGCCCAATCTTCGGTGATCAGTATGATCTTGAGATCAGGCCGGGCAAGGGCTTCATCCAGCGCGTGCTGCGCCTCAGGAAGAGACCTTACAACCTGACCTTCAATCCCGACCAGGGAAAACCCCAGGATCGCGTTTTCATCACCGATGACAAAGATATCCATTGCACCTCCGGAATAATTCGAAAGAAAACCGGAATTTGTCCTTACCGAGTCAGGATCAGGAAGGATGTGATCAAGCCATAGATTGCGATCCCTTCTGCGAGGCCAACGTAGATCAGAGTCCGCCCAAGGTTTTCGGGGTTTTCACTGACTGCGCCTACTGCAGCAGAACCCACAACTGCAACAGCGATACCGGACGCAATCGCCGAGAGACCCGTAGACAATGCGGCAGCAAGGGCAACGGTACCGTTGAGTGTACTCGTCGTGGTAGTTGTTTGCTGCTTTGTTGCCGCAAGGACCGGAGAACCCGGCCAGGATACCCCGGCAACACCTAACGAGACCAGGATGAAGATTGCCAAATTGGCGACAACCAAACCTCCCAACAAAAGCCGCAGCCGATTGGGGACAGTCATTTTACGCCCGATCAGGATCAAAACAATCAGGGCAACAGCCAGTACTAGAAATACCATTTTATTACCTCCATATTAGAAGATTTCCTGACTTCCAAACAATTCATTATTATTTATTCGCTTTCCAGCGGCAGCCGGAAGGGTTTATAAGGATGCCCCGAACCGGCATAGAATTTATCAAAGAATTCGTAATATTCCAGCCTGAGCGCCTGGATCCCAACCACCATCCCTTCGAATCCGACGATGATCACCGTGCCAATTATTAGGATCAACCAATAACCGACGCCCTTGCTGAGGTTCGCCATGATGAAGATCACCTGGCCCAATGCTGCATGGGCGACTGCAAATGCGCCGAGACGGATAAAGGAAATTGAGTTGGTGAAATACCCTAACAATGCTTCAAATAGGCTGAAAAACGACCTGGCAAGGTAGTTGACAGCACCACCATCAAACAAAGGACGCTGATCTTCAATCAGGCGTCCAAGCGGATCCTGCAGAAGGATCAAAACTGCCGGAATTGCGATTGCGATCAGCCAGACACCAATCGGTATTTTCTTTCCAAGAATGAGCAGAACACCGCCGCCGATCATGATCCAGTAGAGGGCCATCCCGGCCAGGCCGTTTTCATTGAAGAGCAGGCCCGTCCAATCTTTGGAACGTCCGGCAGAAACCATGTGCAATATGAAGCCGATGTTCAAGATCGCCGCGCCACCCGCCACCGCAACAATCAGGATTGTGATGACATTTGTCAGTGGGCTGGTCCAAAGTTGCGGGATAATGCCCTCCTTGCCGAAGAAACTCCCGAAAAGAAGGCCAAAGATCATGCTTGAGATGCTTGCAGCCAGCAGGATTGGTGCATATTGGCGTGTGCTGCCTTTCCTGATAGCCAGCCAAAGGCCTAGTAAAAACAGGAGAAATCCATGTCCGAGGTCGCCAAACATCATCCCGAACATCAGAATATATGTGATACCCACGAACAAGGTGGGATCGATTTTACCGTAACCGGGCAAGCCGAAGATTGTGATCAAACCTTGGAAGGGTTTAAGGAAGCGGGGGTTATTGAGTAAGGTTGGTGTTTGCGGTTCCTTGACGCTCGCATTGATCACCTCCACATCTGTCTTTTCCTTGGCCACTTTCTTTACAGTTCGGACGACTTCATCAACATCCTTGGTGGGTGCCCATCCCGAAATGAGATATGTATCCTCATGGATGCTGAATTTACTGATCGCATGCATGACGGCTGCTTCATAAGTAACCTTACGCCAAAGGGTCATTAGTTCAGCTTTGTTCTTCTTCGCGTAGTCATTTCTTTCCAGATTGAGACTCTCTAGATCCTTATTGGATTGTGTTAATTCCTTATCCAGAGTTTTCATCATTTCCCTGGGTGAGCCATTTAATTCTTCGGGGAGTTCAAGCTTTTCGATCAAAGCGCTTTCAAGCGCGCGATTCAAAATGGCTTCATCCACCGCAGCGCTGGCTGCAAAAATCAGGATCTTGTGATCGAATTCATGGATGGGGATAATGACAAAAGGAATTCGGAATAAGGCCATTTTAAGCCGGCTTAAATTATCTTCCGGGATCGTTCCGACAATGACTTTCACGTGTTTCATCGTGCGGAAAGCATCGACATTGATGTTCAGAGGTGAAATCACCTGCACTTCACGCTGTAAAAGCTGAAGATGCTCGATCTTTGCTTTGATCGCATTAAAGCGGTTTTCCCAATCATTGATTTCCTGGGAATATTGCTTCATTTTCGCCTCAATTGAATCCAGATCACTCACACCTTGACCCAATTTGGATGGTGGAAGTGCATCTGATTTCAAATTAAGTTTGTCGAAGAGAGTGATTAACTGATGCTGAAAGTCCTCGTACCGACTGGCTTGCTCGGACCATTGACTTGTTGTACTTTGTTCCCAGGCTTTGTTTGTTTCAAGCTCATCGAGGTGGATCACACCCAGACGTCCCAAAGCGAGTGTAAGATTGAGGACGTCTTCCTCTAAAACAAATATATTAATTTGGGACATCGCCGTAGGTATGAACATTTTTACCTCATTCGTCGAAACACTTGAAAATTTCGATGTTCCTATTCATTCCTTTTACCTATCAGGAATGGTTTGATCTGGATGCTTGTTAGGCCGTTCACTTTACCTTCAGCAATTGTGATCAGATCTCTGACCTCATCTTCCAGGAGGGTGTCAAAACCTAAAATGATTCCGTAATTCATTGCATATCCCTGCTCAACTTTGAGGGCCTGATCAAATAAATGCTGTAAAAAAAGATGCTCCATTTTGGATAGCGCTTTCTTTTCAGACAATCCCTGGAAATCGACGGTTCTAAGAAGCTGCCGACCCCAAACCTTTTCAAGGATGTCGGGAATAGCTGCTCCGGAAGCGATATCCTGCAGGATTTTCGGTGTCACCCGAAAGCCTTTCTGGAGAGAATAATTCATGATTTCCTCCGGGCTGAGATGATAGTAAATCCTGAAGCGATAAGCCCAGAGGATGATCTGACTGTCGATGTAAAAGCCAAAAAAGCGGTCCGCTTCCTGGCGGTCATTCCCATGCAAGGTATTGATGAGGTTCATGAAATGTTCAAGGTAAGAAAGATCTATTCGTATTTCGAGTATCAATAATGAACCCGTTTGTTGAAATTGATTTATGGCAGGTGTGAGCGCACGGCCAAAAAAGGAATTGCCAAGGTCTTCAACAACAACCCCAACCGAACTGCTCTTAATCAACTGATCCCAATTGATCTTTGAGAGCGAATTTAAAGGCACCAGGGATTCTTCAGCAGTGGTCGGATCAACCTGCTGTTTAACCGCACGTAAAACAGTTTTGAGGTTTTCAACCTCAAAATGTTTCCATCGCCAGAGGTAAACCTCACGTGCATCCCCGGACAGGAAAGTCATTAATCCAAATGATTCTCGAGCATACTTTCCCCGGAGCAACCTTTCCAATTGACCAATATCATACTCAACGCGCCCGGGAACGGACATGAGCTGGGAAATGGCATCCTGGTAATGTGTTATTCTAAGCCGCTGGACGAAATCATGAAGGTCAGTGGTGTTTAGCAAGTCGGACCAATCCGAATTGGAGAGCAGCTGGCCAATTCGGGCATGAACCTTAGCGTAACTGGCAGCATAACGGAATGGACCCAGAAAATTCACGAGTTGATTCCTTTGGCCGTGACCCAGGAAACCAGCATATCAACCGCCTCATCTAAATGTGCTGCACTTGCCTTCTTGAGATCTTGAATTTTTTGATTAGTCTGTTTAGTGAGCTGCTCGGTATCCATCTCTGCTTGTTTAACAATTTCTTCGGTGATTTTCTTCCCTTCTCTTTCCGCCTTTTTCTGTGTTTTACTGATGATTTGATCGGCTTCCTGCTTTGCATCGGAGATAATTTGAGCGTTTCTTTCAATTGAATCCTGGATCTGTTTTTCCGCATCTGCTTCAATTTCAAGCAAGCGGCGCATGCTTCTGATGTGAATAGACTTAGATGTTTTCATCCTTTACCTCCGGAATGCCCAACGACCTACAATATATGCTAATAACACATAATTAGATTAATCCAAGAAGAGCATTTTTATCGGAATAATGGGGTGAATATGATGACGGAATAAGGGTAGGAGGTTGGATTTTTGTTGGTTATTGATGGAAGAAAGTCGCATGAAATTTAAATTCCCCGATAATCGTTATCATGGTCTAGCTGAAAGTATAAATCCTGGAGAAAGTTCAATGAACTTTTTAAACCGAATTTAATCTATGATATGTTATACTTCGCATAATCAAAAAAGACCTCGCCAGTTCTACCATCAACTTCACCACTTTTCACCGGAAACAGAAAATACTAAGGATTGGTAATAGAGATCGTATTTGTCATCAGTCAAGGATGTATAAATGACAAAATCCCGATCAATGACTTCCAAGGAAGAAATCGAACCTGTTTTTACGGAATTATATACCCGTGAGGAGTTATACAGATTTGTCTATGAAGCATTAATGAATTCCGACACTGACAGCATTTATATAAAAGATAAGCTTGGCAGGTTAATCCTGATAAATCAGACAGTCGTAAGGGAATTAGGCGCTCAGGGCAAAAATGAGATCATTGGAAAGACCGACCACGAACTCTTCGGTGAAGCGTTTGGAAAGCGGACAGCTGAGGAAGAAGCAAGGATCTATGAGACAGGTCAACCACAAATAGACCTTGTGGAAGTCCGTTTGGATAATAATTTCAGCAATTATTGGACTTACACCACCAAGATCCCAATACGTGATGACCAGGGAAAAATTTTTGGTTTGATTGGATTTACACGCAATATCAGCAAAATTAAATCCACTGAATCCAGGCTGCATACATTGGCGACTCATGATCCATTGACGAATGTTTATAACCGCTTTGGTTTGGAAGAACGTTTGAAAGAAATGCTTGAACAACCCGGAAATATTATGGCAGTTTTGATGCTGGACGTGGACAATTTCAAGGCAATTAATGACCGTTACTACCATAAAACAGGGGATGACTTTCTAAAATGGCTAGCCTGGCTGCTGAAGTCCACTTCCAGAGGGAATGACGTGGTGGCACGGGTAGGTGGTGATGAATTTGTGATCGTTTTGGATAATATCCGTGAAGCGGGAGATGTTAAGAAATTCTGCACAAAATTATTCAGGAATGTCAGTCAGACCATGGAAAAGAAGTATCTGGATTTGGGTGTGGGGGTCAGCATAGGTATCAGTCTTTTCCCAGGCGATGCTAAAAATGTTAAAGATCTATTGGAACTGGCTGATATTTCAATGTATCATGTAAAAAACAACAACAAGGGGGGAGTTGCATTCTTCAAGGATATCAGTTCGTAGATATATCAGGGAAGATTTCGAATAATAATTCGTCAATTTGTAATTCGCATGAAATTTTATACATTCAATCACCTGAGACATTGACAAGCGATTTAAAATTTGATATAATGCAACCGGTTGCAACAATCAGGATTGGAAGATGAAAAAGAAATCATTTCAAACCATTGAGGATATCGCAAAACTGGCTGATGTTTCTAAGTCCACTGTATCCAGGGCGTTGAATGACAGTCCCCTGGTAAAACAAGAGACTAAGGACCTGATCCAAAAAATTGCCCGAGAACATCACTTTCGGATCAATGCACCGGCTCGCAATTTAAGTATGCGTCAAAGCCATACCATTGCTTTCGTGACCCATGCATATCATAAAGAAGCTTTTTCAATGGAGGATTTATTTGGACTGGAAATCATGGGCGGGATCACTTATGGATTACATCAGATGGGTTATGAACTACTGCTTGTCCATGTAGATCCAAGAGACACCTCCTGGGCACATCAGTACCTCGACAGCGGCAGGGTGGATGGCTTCATCTTAATGACATCCAGCCGTAAGCAATCGCACATTAAAGCATTGATAGACATGCAGGCGCCTTTTATCGCTTGGGGCGAACCTTCGGCCAAACATCAGTATTGCACGGTAACAGGTGATAATTTTACCGGTGGAAGATTGGCAACCAGGCATTTAATCGATCTTGGCAGGCATAAAATCGGTTTTTTAGGCGGTCCTCCGGATGAAAACGAAGTGATTAATCGGTTTGAAGGTTACAAAACCGCACTTGAAAATGCCAACCGGGAAGTGGATCCGGAATTGCTGGCTTACGGAGATTATTCACTTCAGTCAGGCGGTTTAGAAATCATGAAAATGATGGAAAAAGCACCCGATCTTGATGCCGTTTTTGTCAACAGTGACCTGATGGCGATTGGCGCAATGAACGCAATCATCAGCTCAGGTAAACGTGTACCTGAAGATGTAGCGATCGTTGGCTATGACGATTTGTCGATCGCTGGCCTGAATAGCCTGCCATTAACCACGATTTGACAGAATATTCCATTGGCGGGCCAATTATTGGCAAAGAACCTGATCGAATATATCAAGACAGACGTCGTGACAAACGTGACTATGCCAGTTGAATTGATTGTACGGAAATCAGCTTAGATATGAAGAAAAAATTTTAAACAACAATGCAACCGGTTGCAGAAAGTGAGGAAGATAATGAACCAGATACCCTTGATAAATCAGGTTTTGCTTTGGGAGAAAAGGAATTAGATCGAAAATGAGAGACTTAAAATGATTTCATGGACGAAGATATCAGGATGAACTGATCGATAAAACTTCCGCAACTATTATGGGCTGCAAGGGGATAGAAATGGAAGAAGATAGGCAATCGGAAGGATATTTTCATTTCTGTGGGTCGGTACGTGGTAAATGTCAGAAGATTTAAATTGGGTGAAATAAGTATAGGGAAAAAGAAAACCGCACCGTTTTTGGTGCGGTTTTCGATTGTAACTCGAACAATTAGCCCTGAGAAGGCACCACTGGATCCTTTAATTTGGTGATGATGAATAAGCTTAAAACCATTAATCCGATTGCCAATAACAAAGCGGGGGTAAAAGCGCCATTACGGTTCTTCAGCGCTTCCATCAAATAAACGAAGACAACAGATGCCTGGCCAAAAAGCTGGATCAGACCATTGGAGGTGCCTTCAGGGGTGGGTTGGGTGATCTCTGCGGCATACTGCATCCCAATTGGGCTGGTGCCTATCAGGAAGAAGCCAACAGTAAAGGCGGAAATGAACAGAACCCATAGTGATGTCCCATAAGTCAGACCGACCAGACCGGGGATAGCGAGGGCGAAACCCACCAGCAGGTAAAGCTGGCGTTTATGTTGTTTATCGGAAAAGGGCGGTAAGACGACTGCGCCGATTATGCCACCTACCAACAACAAGGCACCAAGCGTACCTGCATCAGTTGGGGAAAAGCCTCGTGGACGGATGATTGATTCCACCCAGGTGGTGATGCCGTTGAAAATTCCCATGCCAATAAATTGGATCAGCAAATAAAACCAGAATTCCTTGATTTTCAATGCGTGTTTTAAGCCATCCAACATCAATGCACGAACCTCCTGTCCGGGAGGGCAAGGCGGTGAAGGTGGTTTTTCTCTGGAAAAAAGTAAAAATATAACAGCTGAAAATGCGGCAATCCCGCCATAAAGCAATTGAATGTTCGGTATTGTCATCGAATTAATCAAGATTGGGGTCAGGACCATCCCAACAGCGGTACCAACAAGGTTCGCCAAGATCACCAAACCCACGGCCGTTGCTCGTTCTTCGATGCTGAACCATTGTGCCGGGACCTTTGTCCAGGAATTGAGCAGGAAGGGCTGCGCAACGGCAATACCGATCGTGCTGATCAAAACGAGGGTGTAGTTTTGCCCGGCAAATCCACGTGTGAGACCAAAAATCCCCATCAGGACTGCGCCAATCCCAACTGTCGGGCGGAAACCGTAGGTGTCAATCGCCCAGGAAACCGGGATGGACAAGGGGATAAATGCGATCATGAACACCATTGCCAGAAAACCGATCTTCAGGTCTGAAACACCATAAAATGACCCTGCCAGGCTCGTGATGGGTGCATAGGTGATCCAGAGCATTTGCATGGTCAGGTTGATGAACATGAATGAAGCCAGAACGATCCAGCGATAAGGATAGAGACGGAATGATTTCTCGGTCATAAATTCTCCTATTCAATAATCCATGATTGCTAAAAATAAATGATAACGATCGTTTGAAGCAAACCCATTTGTGTTCTTATTATAATGACGAAGGTTTATATCCAGGGCTATTCATTACTGAGATCTCCAAGGAACAATTCCTGAATTTGGAAGGAGTTTTCGAGATGATTTTCCATTGCTGCCTTTGCACCGTTTGAATCATGTGCCCTGACGCATTCGAGGATTGTGGCGTGGTCGGGGATGACAGTCTCAGCAAGCAGAGGGTAATACTTGATCATTGCCCGCATTTTCGATGTCAATTCCCGGATCGAATCCAACAGAATAGCCATCAATGGGTTGTGGCTGGCTTTAGCCAGGGAATTATGGAACTCTGCATCCAAACGGTTAAAATCATCAGGATTTTCTTTTTCTTCAACCATTCTCTTCAGGATCGTTTCAATTTCAATAAGATCACGCTCGTTTGCCATTTGGGAGGCAATTCCTGCAATCTCAATTTCAAGCATTCGGCGAACCTGGTTGAGATGTTCTAGATTAATTTCGCCTGTCTGTTCCAGGATCAAGCTAAGCGGTTCGGTGATTTGATCGCCACTTATACTTTTAACAACAGAACCCACACCAGGTTGCGTTTCGATTAATCCCTTTGAAACCAGCATTCGGATGGCTTCACGAAGCGCAGTCCGGCTAACGCCGAGCTGTTCGGTTAATTCTCTTTCGGATGGAAGCATCATACCCGGTTTATAGGGGCCTTCGATGATTTTCTGTTGGAGCTCGGTGACGATCCGGTCAACAAGCCTGGATTTTGAACTTAAATTTTGAAATTGAGAGCTTGTCATAAGATTTTTCTTTCTTGGAAGTCCAGAATGATACTTTCCACCAGATCTGACCGCAATCCGAACTTATGCCAGGAGCCATTGAAGCAGGGAATATTGATTTTCTGATAACAAGAGCTCTGACCTTGACAGTCGAAATGAACCTCATTAGACTTAAGACCGGTATGATGTATTACCAGTAATTTTACGTCATTTCTTGGAGGAAAACATGTCAATTGACGATAAAGCGTTCCTTTTTTCTGATGCGGAGTCTTTTATAAAGGATTTTAAAGGGGAGCGATATGTCCACGGTGTTGGAGTCCTTTCTGATGCAGGAAATTTGGCCTTGCCTTTAGGCAGGCGGACGTTGTTTGTCAGGGATGCGTTTGAAGGAAGTCAAAAGTTCACCGATCAGATCCTGGCCTCTCTGGATGAAGCAGGTATTGAAGTTATTGGTATTATCGATGGCGCTGCACCCAATGCACCGCGTGAAGATCTTTATCGGATCTCCCAGGCAATAAAGGAAATCGATCCGCAATTTGTGGTCAGCTTTGGCGGGGGAAGCACAATTGACGCAGTCAAAGCGGCGATCATGCTTGCAAAACTTGGAGGAAGCATCGAAGAATATTTCGGAGTTGGTCTTGTGACAGAAAAACTGGAATCAACAGGAAAATCATTAACGCCACACCTGGCGATCCAGACCGCCGCCAGTTCGGGCGCACATCTCACTAAATATTCCAATATTACAGACCTGACTACCGGACAAAAGAAATTGATCGTGGATGAGGCTATCATTCCAAATCGAGCATTGTTTGATTATGCGGTCACAATGGGAGCTCCGCGCTCCCTTACTGCTGACGGTGCTTTGGATGGGTTATCTCATTCGCTGGAAGTGCTTTATAGCGCTGTGGGAAAAGATAACTATGAAAAAGTTGAACCTGTTGCCCTGGAATCGATCCGGCTGGTTGTCGAATTTCTCCCAAAAGCGTTGGAGAACCCGCAGGATGAGGAGGCACGAAAGGCTCTGGGCCTGGCAACAGACCTTGGTGGATATGCCATCATGCTCGGCGGCACCAACGGTGCGCACTTAACCAGCTTCTCCCTGATCGATGTAATGCCTCACGGCAGAGCTTGCGGATTATTGAACCCTTACTATACAGTGTTCTTTGCACCGGCCATCATTGAAACATTGAGAAAAGTGGGAATGATATATTATCAATTTGGATATCTGAAAGAAGACCCTACATTGATAGACGCTGGTGAATTGGGGAAGTCCGTTGCCAATGCCATGATCGATTTTGAAAAAGCGATAGGGTTTCCAACTACACTTAATGAAATACCTGGTTTTTCCGATGAACATATTGAAAGAGCCCTAAATGCGGCGAAAAATCCCCAATTAAGAATGAAACTTGAAAACATGCCGGTGCCAATGACCGCAGAGATGGTGGACACCTACATGGAACCTATTTTGAGAGCGGCTAAAACCGGACAATTGGATTTGATCAGAACAGTAGCTTAACACAATGAATGTTCATCTGGCATATGGTAAAACGGGTCTTGTCGTCAACCTGGACGATCGCTGGTATGTTCAAGTCGTTCAGCCGCGGTTCGTTCCCGCCATTCCCGACCTGCAATCCTCAAGTAAAGAGGTGCTGGCAAATCCCATAGGAAAGCCGGCCTTATCCAAAACGGTGACCGTGCATGATACTGTTGGGATCATTGTCAATGACGTCACCAGACCGCCGCTCGATCTGACGATTTTGCACGCACTCCTGGATGAACTCAAAGCAATCCCAAAGAATAAAATCAAGATCTTCGTCGCGCTTGGAACCCACCGTGCAACCACAGAAGAAGAACTTAGAGATATGCTTGGGATTGATGTGCTTAACGATTTCGAAGTGGTTCAAAACAATGCCTTTGAACCCAATACTCAGGTCAATATTGGGCGTACAAGTAGTGGAAATGAAGTTTGGATCAATTCGGAATTGATGGATTGTTCTGTAAAAATCCTGACCGGCTTCATTGAGCCGCATTTTTTCGCCGGATTTTCCGGAGGCGGGAAAGCAATCATGCCAGGGATGGCTGGGTTGGCAACCATTCTGAATAACCATAATTATCAAAATATCGCCCATCCGAATGCGACCTGGGGAAGGACGGTGGGGAACCCGATCTGGGAGGAAATCCGAGAAATCGCACGCCTTGCAGGCGCGGATTTCCTGATCAATACCACCTTGAACAGCAATAAAGAAGTAACCGGCATATATGCCGGCGATCCAGAACAGGCGCATGCCACTGGAATTGAGTTTGCTCGGTCGGCTGCCATGGTCCCGGTTGAAGAACTTTTTGATATCGTTTTGACCACTAATTCGGGTTATCCTCTGGACCTGAACCTATATCAGGCGGTGAAAGGTATGAGCGCGGCTGCCCAAATCGTACGTCCCGGAGGCGCGATCATTTGCGCGGCGGAATGTTGGGATGGAATTCCGGATCATGGGCTTTACAAGCAACTCTTGCAGGATGCCTACAGTCCGGAATCTCTGTTGAGAGAAATCAAGAATAATTATCCTGTCAAACAGGATCAATGGCAGGCGCAAATCCAGGCGCAAATTCAAATGAAAGCATCTGTTTATCTATATAGTGATCATTTATCAGATGCCCAGATCAAAGATGCATTGTTGTTGCCTTCCCCCTCTATCGAAAAAACCATTCGTGCTTTGAAAGATGAATTTAGTCCTGAAGCCGGGATTTGTGTTTTACCTGAAGGTCCTCAAACCATTCCTTACTTTAATCTAAAAAGCCGCTCCATTGAGCGGCTCTATAACTTAAATTGGTCTTCTCTAATTAGGTTCAGCGAACGCCAAGCAGCAGCTCAATTGTCAATTGGTCTAACTTCTCATATTTCAACCCTCGGCTGGCGATCGCAACCCGGTCAAATGAATGTGCTTTCAATGCACTTGCTTTTTCTGAGGTGTATTTTCCCAGGAAGGCGTTCATTTCCGGATCCTTTGCATTGATCTCTTCAAGCAGTGCCTGGATTTCCTTATCTTCGTTGAATTGGACCGCTTTCTCCTTCAGGATCAAATAAGTCCGCATGCAGCCCAAAGCGAAATCCTTTACGCCTTCATAATCTTCTGTCCGATAGGCGTGAGCATCATAATGTCTTGAACCGGAATAACCGACATCTTCCAGGAATTTCACAAGGTAGAATGCCGCTTTGATATCGCGTGACCCGAACCGGAAATCCTGGTCATAGCGGCCGGGATACTGATCGTTCAAATCAATGTGGAAAAGCTTTCCGGCTTCCCAGGCTTGTGCTACGCCGTGCATGAAATTCAACCCTGACATCTGTTCATGAGCCGTCTCAGGGTTGACCCCGACCATATCCGGATGGTCAAGCGTTGCAATGAATCCCAGCATATGGCCGATGGTGGGATTGTACAAATCACCACGCGGTTCGTTGGGCTTAGCTTCAAGCGCAAATTTCAAGTCGTAACCCTTATCAATGGCATAGTCGCAGAGAAAGTTGATTGCTTCGCGCGTCCGTTTAATTGCCTCTACTGCACTCTTGCTGGAATCCGTCTCGACTCCTTCACGACCGCCCCAGAAGACCTGGACTTTGGCCCCAAATTCCTGACCGAGATCGATGGCTTTCATTGTCTTTTGAAGCGCATAAGCCCGAACCTTCGGATCATTGCTGGTAAAAGCGCCATCTTTGAAAATCGGGTCATAAAAAAGGTTCGTAGTCGCCATGGGGACAACCAAACCGGTTTCGTCGAGCGCTTTTCTAAAATCCTTCTTAATCGCATCGGCTTCCGCAGGTGATGCATCAATCGGGATCAGATCATTGTCATGGAAGTTGACGCCATAAGCGCCGACCTCTGCAAGCAGATAGACCAACTCTGCAGGTGTTTTGGATTTGCGGACTTCGGATCCAAAGGGGTCACGACCGCGGTTGCCAACGGTCCATAGACCGAAAGTAAATTTATCTGCGGGTTTGGGATCATAATTACTCATTTAATTCAATCCTTTCAATTATTAGTCTTTTTGAAGTAGACATCAATTACAACAGCTAAAACCAAAACAAAACCACGAAGAACATATTGCCAGGCGGGTGCAACATTCATCATCTGCAAACCGGTGTTCAGACTTGTCATGATCAATGCACCGACCAAAGCACCAAATATTGTCCCTGAACCACCCAGGGTTGACGTGCCTCCCAGGACACAGCTTGCGATTGCATCCAACTCGTATCCCTGACCGGCTGAGATCGTTCCATAACCGACATAAGAGGCGAGGACGATACCACTTACACCGCATAAGTAACCCCATCAATCCGAAGATCATGAATATCTGTTTTTTAATGTTGATCCCGGAGAGTCGGGCTGCTTCACGGTTACCTCCAATAGCGTACGCATACCTGCCAAATTTTGTATTGGTTGATATATATGACATGATGATCGCTGCCACAGCTAAAATCAGAACAGGAATTGGAACGCCGTTGAACTTGTTCACAATGAAGATATAGACCAGAATTAAAATTGAGAAAGAAGCAGTGCGAATGATATCTTGAATTATTGGTTTGAGTTCAAAGCCATACTTAACCTTGTTCCTGCGATTCAGGAACATCAGTCCAAATAAGATCAGCACCACCACGATGCCCATGATCCAGTCATATGGAGGTCGGAAATATCCCTGGCCAATAACACTAAAACCTTCCTGGTTTGCGGCAATCGTTTTGCCCTGAGTCGCGAGGAGGATACCACCGCTCAGGATGAATTGCCCACCAAGGGTCACAATAAAAGAGGGAACTCGCAAGTATGCAATGATATAAGACTGAAAGGATCCAAATAGTATACCGACAATGATCCCAACGATCACTGAAAGGAAAGCGGCCAAAATAGGCTGATCGGGGATGATGGCAAACCAGACATCCTTTTGGAAACGAGCAACAATGACCGAGACGAATCCTGCCATTTTACCTACGGACAGATCGATCCCGCCAGTAACCATCACCAGGACCATTCCAATCGCCAGGAAAGATGTTACGGTCATTTGCCGAAAGAGGTTGGATATATTTTGGGGAGAAAAATAGGTTCCCTTCGTGCCGATGGCAAACACTCCCCAGATTGCGACCAATGCGAAAATAATAATGTAGGTCTGGACGTTCTTACGAACTTGTTCAAATAGGTTGGATATCTTCATGAATGCACCTCTTGATATGATAATTTCGGTTCAGCAAATCCCTGTTGCCAAGGTCATGATTTCTTCCTGATTCGCTTCTGTCTTATCCAATATGCCATTGGATTGACCCTGGCACATCACCATAATCCGATCACTCATGCCTAAGACCTCCTGAAGATCACTTGAGATTAAGATGATAGAAATGCCCTGCTCAGCGAGTTCATTCATTAATTTATAAATTTCATATTTTGCACCAACGTCGACTCCCCGCGTGGGATCATCCATGATCAGAATGCGGGGACCGGACATGAGCCATTTCGCAATGACAACTTTTTGCTGATTTCCTCCAGAAAGGGAATTGGCAGGAACGAAAAGATTAGGTGTTTTTATAGCTAAATCCCTGGCAATTTTTAAGCTTTCTATGAGTTCGACATCCTTATTGATTCGAAGGAAGGATGAAAATCTTTCCAGGTTTGGCAGGGATATATTCTTCAAAATTGATTGGATCAGTACCAAACCGAACCTCTTCCGATCTTCGGGAACGAGGCTGATTCCTGATTTCATTGCTTCATTACTGTTCTTGATTGAGAGTTCTTTGCCATCAAGTTTTACAGACCCTTTCGTGATTTTCGCATATTCACCGAATAAAGTCATTACCAATTCAGTCCGACCGGATCCCATCAAACCGGCTATTCCTAAAATTTCACCTTTACGAAGATCGAATGTTACACCTTTGAGGATTTCTCGACCCTTTTCGGGATCAATGGCGTGCAGGTCGTTTACTTCAAAGATGACTTCGCCAGGCGTATGATGGCCTTCCGGAAAACGTTCTTTCATTTCACGACCAACCATATAGCGAACCAATGCCTGGGAATTCAATTCATCGATTGGTTCAGTAGTAACAACCTTTCCATCCCGCATGACTGTTACCGTGTCTGCAATCCGGAAAAACTCTTCGATTTTATGTGTGATGTAGATACAGGTCACGCCGTGTTTTTGCAGGTTTCTCAGGATTGTCAATAATTGACTGACTTCCGCCTCAGAAAGAGCACTGGTGGGTTCATCTAATATCAGGACCTTGGCATCTTCTGATAAGGCTTTGGCAATCTCAGTCATCTGCATTTTTCCAACGCCAAGATTACGAACAACATCCTGTGGGTGGATTTCGAGCTTATATTTTTCCAACAATTTTTGGGTTTCTGAATAGACCCGGTCCCAGTTAATCACGCCCATTTCAGCCGGCTCTTTGCCAAGGAAGATATTTTCCCCCACTGTCATGCCTGGGACAAGCGTTAATTCCTGATAGACAATGGCGATACCTTCTTTTGCTGCCTGCTTAATTGAACTGCCTTCCAACCGTAAAGGTTGGTCATTGTAAAGAATTTCACCCTCAAAGCTGCCATAAGGGTAAACGCCTGATAGGATTTTCATTAATGTGGATTTTCCAGCACCATTTTCACCGCATAGACCATGGATTTCACCACGAATTATTTTAAAGCTGACATCATTGAGGGCGGTAATGCCGGGAAATTTTTTCGTAATGTGCTGAAAATCGAGAATGTAATCTTGGTCCATTGACTTTATCCTGAGATTTTTGAAGGACGATTAATCAAAAATGATGGAAAGGGCTTCAGATATTTTATAGTATAAAAGCGCTTTAACATCAATTGGATAATTTCTTCTTCCGCGTCTGGCTTGCTCATTCAGACGCGGAAGTCCAATCTAGAACTTAATTAATTACCTATTCTATCCAATTATGGTTTCGCAGGACGTTCAGCCGCGGGGATGTCACGATAGACATCATCATAGGACTGGAAGCCACTGAGAACGATCTCTGTGTAAACGTTATCTTTGGTCACCTGAACGACAGGCAGGAAGTAGCAAAGAACATCACCGGGAAGATCCTGACCGGTCAGAACTGCGAGAGAAAAAGAAGTTACACCAGTGATGTCTTGTCCCTTGATAAGCGCATCCATAAGTTCGACGGCTTTCGGGGCGAGAAGGCGGATGTCTTTATAGACTGTTACCGTCTGTTCGCCTTTGACAATACTGTTGCAGCCATCAGCTGTTGCATCTTGTCCGGAAATCGGTACGATGCCAGCTAAACCTTGGGCTTTCAGAGCCTGGAGTTCACCAAGAGCGGTTCCGTCATTTGAAGCAACAACGGCATCGATCTGGTTGTTTTGGGCTGTCAGGATGTTCTCCATCATCTTCAAGGCTTCGTTTGCATCCCAGTTGTTAACCCACTGATCCGCTACGACCGTTATAACGCCTGAATCGATGTAGGGTTGGATGATTTCCATTTGACCCTGGCGAACCAGGACGGCGTTATTATCTGTGGGTGATCCACCTGATAACACCACTTTGGCCGGATTGTCTGCTGTCCAAATACCGCTTCCGGGTAAATCTAAGGCGGTCATAACACCAAGGGCTTCCTGGCGTCCAACCTCAACATTATCAAAGGACAGATAAGCTGAAATGTTGGAGGTCTTAATCAGCCGATCGTAGGCGATAACTTTCACGCCGGCTGCAGCAGCTTTATCAACAGCAGTGGCAGCTGCTTCACCATCTTCAGCAATGATGATCAAGCCTTTCACGCCTTGTGAGACCATGTTGTCAATCTGGTCATTCTGCAGTTTAACATCGTGGTTGGCTTCCTGGACCAGAACGTCATATCCTTTTTCCTCCAACAACTTTGTGAGGAGTTCTGATTCTGGTTTCCACCGTTCGGTAGCGAAATCTGAGAATGACAGACCGATTTTAATTTTATCTGACTTGGGGGTTCCACATGCATACAGGCCAGATGCCAAGATGATCACGGCCATGATGAGGAATACCATTCTTGCAAACCTGTTTTTCATTTCTAATCTCCCTTATTGGTAATGAATGGACAGTTACGCTTCGATGAAACTTTGATGATTTTGTTGAAAATAATATATTGTCTATAAACCCTCCTTTCATCTTATGGTATGACTAACCGATGGAAAATTCAATTTCCCCATATTAAGCAAAGGTTGGATCACGTAATAGATCATCAAGTACCAACGCAATCGCGCCCATTATGCACGCGTCCGTTCCATGTGCTGACGGAATGACTTTCAGTTTTTCGCGTCCCGGAGCAAGGGTATTTTGTAAAGCAACCTTCTCAACATCCTCCAAAATCAGATCGCTTGCCTTATTGAGTGACCCTCCCAAGACAATTACCTCAACATCAAACAAATTCACCAGATTGGCAATGCCAATTCCCAGATAAAATGCCGCCTGACCAAGCGCATCGACGGCAATTTGATCTCCTTTTCGTGCTGCGGAAATGATATCGTCTATGCTGATATCCTCAAGGACAAAATTGGATTTCCCATTTAATATGGATTTTGCACCATTAGCCAATGCCCGCTGGACACGTTGAGCGATTGCTCGAGGCCCAACGAATGTTTCCCAGCATCCTTTTTTGCCGCAGCCGCATTCTTCACCATTGATATCCAATGTCATATGACCTGCTTCACCCGCATATCCTGACATTCCGCGGAAGAGTTTTCCGCCTATGACAATACCGCTTCCCAGACCCATACCGGCACTCAGATAGATGAAATCCTTGATGTTTTGGGTTGCTCCAAAATAATATTCTCCCAAAGCTGCAACATTTGCTTCGTTTTCGACATAAATTGGGCAATCAAATATTTCTGCGAGGACATCCTTGACGGGGACATCAACCCAATGTAAGTTTGGCGCTAAACGAAGTAAACCGCTGGATACATCCACCAAACCGGGAACACCGACACCCACACCCAATAAATGACATTTTTCTTCCTGAATGAAAGCCATGGCCTTTTTAGTAAGGTCTTTTACGTGCATCATGATTTCTTCCTGGCCGATCTCGGGAGTTGAGGGAAGTTTTCTGCGCCAGAGGATATCTGCCGAGAAGTTAGTGACCAGGATATCAATATAATCAACATTTATTTCAATCCCCAAAGCACAACCACCCTTGGGATTGAGCTCCAGCAACCGTCCCGGCCGGCCTGTCCCATTTTGGATCAGATCTGTTTCCCGGATCAGGTTTTCTTTGATAAGTTCAGCGATAATGCTGGAAACTGTGCTGGGGTTCAGCCCGGTCATTTTTGCGATTCGTGCTCTTGAGAGCGTTTTCTGAGTTCTAAAAATTGCCAGAATCAAACTCCGATTCATTTTTCGGACCCAGGTCTGGTCTGCTGTGGTGTGTTTGGATTGTGGCATTTGCCTCTCGCTGAAGGTGAGATGGTGAGTTAGATTGTTGGGGCAATAAACTAATTCCATTATATAAACGATTTTAAAAAATGGCAATAGGCAAAATATAGAAATGAAAACCATCCCAATATCAATAAATTCAAATTATTGGCTTTTATAGATTTTTATTTTCTTATAAGTTGTAATTATTTAAGGGAGTTCATGTTGTTATTATTTTGAAATAGTTGAAATAATTTATATATTTTTCCCCTGGTTTTATTATTAGGAGATCAATCACGTCCATTGTAATATTTAATGTTGATTAAACTTATTGAAATGAATTAATGGATATCGAAATTAAAAAGTGTCATCCTTCGAAAATGGAAACACTCAATGGTTGTAATAATCAATTTCCTAACGTCCTTTTTTACGACAAGCCATTTTCTTCTTTTCTATATCTTAAGTGTTATGGCAGTAGGGAGAGAAAAAACCGTTGGTGAGAAATAATTCAAATTATGCTATTATTATCGATTATTATCCAGGCTATTTGAAATAACCATCATCGCTTGCTACATAATTTATTACTTCTTCCTTATACAAATATTGAGTCCAAATTGTATATATAAGTCTATAACAATTTATTTTGGACCCATCATGAATTGGAATGTTCTATCGGCAAAACCTGGAAGATTCTCATGGTCATAATCAGGATATACAACCATTGATTTTTTTGAGCTGATCTTATTATAGGTTGCAAATTGAGATGAGGGAGGGCAAGTTACATCCATCAATCCAATTGCCCAAAGTACGTCCGCTTTAATCCGAGAAGCGAGGTTTTGAATATCAATATAGCCGAGCATTTTAAAGACTTTCTCTTCATTTTCATGTGTTGGGTCAAAGAAGCGGAAATACTCTTTTAGTTCTTGGTAAGCTAAATGCCCCTGGTCCATCTCCCAAACGCGCTTATAATCGCTAAGAAATGGGAACATAGGGGCAGCCTTCCTGATCCGAGGTTCGAGTGCAGCACAAGCCAAAGTAAGGGCACCTCCCTGGCTCCCACCCATAGCACCCACTTTTTCAGGATTGACATCTTCCATGTCCATAACGATCTTGGCCAGTTCTGCCGTATCCAGGAACACCTGTCGGAACAATAATTTCTCCGGATGCCCCCGTAAAGCATCTTCCAGGCCACGGATAATATGCCCATGCAATGTATTACCTCTGACAACGCTTGTATCTTCAGAAATATTACCCTGTCCGCGGCAATCCAAAGCAGCGACGGTAAATCCCTGGGCAACATAAGGCAATTTGTCTACCCAATCACCAGTATTACCCGTATAACCATGGAACATGAGAACGGCAGGGTGTGGCATTATGGATTCACTCGGGCGTAATAATTTGGCATGAATGCGGGCATCACCAACACCAGTGAAAAACATATCAAAACACTCACAGCCCTCAGCTTGAAAATCAGCCGGTACAAATTCAACTTTCGGGTTTACGGCATTCATTTCGTGAAGGGCGTCAGCCCAAAATTCGTCGAAATTCGCAGGTTTTGGGTTGATCCCTTGATATTCTTTCAGTTCATTGAAAGGAAGGTCAAAAGTTAAAGGCATAAGAAGATATCTCCTCTAAATGGATTGCATGAGAATAATTGAAATCTATTGAGTAATAATTATATGGCTGAAATCAATTCATAAGTGATATTTTCATTCGGATCCATCTCAGAGGAAGATCTTATTCATCTCAAGAGTTTGGGGATCGTTGTAGATAATTTCACCGGATAGATTTTCTAAATTAACGATTAATCTCGCATACTTCTCTTGCTTCTTCCATGCAAGGATAATTTTATTATCATCACATTCTTCCAAATCGAACTTGCCATTGAAAGCGGGATGATTATTTCTAAACTCAATCAATTCAATTAGTCTTTTTACAACTGGCCTTTGGACTTCCAGATCAATTTCCTCCATTGAATAATTGTGACGATTGATCTCTCGCCCTTCTCCTGTTTGTGCTACTGCATCATTATCGTTTTTTCCTGCAAGCAATCCGACATAATATACTTGGGGAATACCTGGTGTAAAGAATTGGATTGCCCTTGCAATTAGATATGCAGAGTCATTACAATCCAACAAGGAATAATATGTTCCTCTTATCTGGTGAACATCAAATCCATCCGGATCTTTATATGCCGGGGATAATATTAAACTCAGGTTTGCACCGCGTTTCAGGCAAATGTCCACGACCTGACGTGCATCTTCACTTTTATATAATCCGTTCAAATCCGGTTTAATAGGAACGCCATCATGACAATCAAGCATCGTAAACTGATTGTGTGGTCGAACTTTAAGGTACTCCTTGAGCGTCTTGCTGGATTTGGTTATGAGCGTTTCAAGAAGTAAATAGGGGAGAATGAAGTCATAGATCCAATATCCTGCTTTAGCCAACTTAAACTGAGTTTCGTATTCCGCGTGGATTTCAGGTAAGATCTCAATATTTTGAGAACTTGCTAATTTTTGAACCTTTTCTAAATATGCAAAAATTTCCGGCTCAACAAAAAAACACGAGGTTCCTCTTTTCTTAATAACATATCCCACAGCGTCCAACCTGATAATTTTTACTCGATTTAACTTAAAATTGGTTATAAATGTCGTCAACAACTTATCAGCGGCAGGAGAATTAACATCCATATCTATTTGTTCAGAAGGTGTTGTTTTTCCAAAAGAAGTCCAAACCTTTTCGGTTTTTCCAGTCTTTGCAATCTTAAAATCGGAAAAGGGAATTTCTCTACGGAGAAATATCTTATCAAGATCCTCTTGACGAGGTTGGCCGTCTGGCCAAATCTTCTCAATCGTGATAAAAAGATCTGCGTATTCTGAATCATTTCCTTGTTTTATAAAATCCTGAAAATAGGGTGATTTTGCAGAGATATGATTAACCATTAAGTCTAATAAAACGGCATGTTTTTCGCTAATTTGTTTAATATCATCCCATGTTCCAAATCGAGGATCGATCTCTAAATATGTGAGTGGCGCAAAGCCACGATCGCCTGACGAAGGGAATGGGGGGAGGATATGAATTCCACCGGTAAAGAGATTGGGAAAATATTTTTCAAGAACTGAATTAAGCTTCTTAAGATCGCCACCTAATGAATCCGGATAAGTAATTAATTGAACCTGGTTTAGTACCATTAAAAATCACTCCTACTCAACCTTTGTCACTTCATATTCATCGGAAATAATAAAATCTGCGAGTTGTTTGTGACCTGCGATAATCTTATGTTCGGTGGCTAATATCTGTTCGATAAATGGATCATTAGCTTCATTTCCCCGGTTTCTTCTTTTTCGATCTTCCAATGTTTTTAACCAATCTCTTGAAATAAAGATTTTCTTGTCGACATGTTTGAGTAATGATGTATATGTGCCTTCGGCAATGACAACCGTTACACCAGTCAAGTCAATTATTTGCGACTCAATTGAATTGGCGTTGTAATCGACCAGAGGTTTTTCGATCTCATTTTTCCCTTGAATGGCATCAATTAAATTCTGTTCAAATATCCCAAAGTTTATTTCAACATGTGGTCCGAGCCAATCAGAGTCCTCATGTCTTTTTTCATTATTCGTTTTTGGAGGTAGAAAAAAATAATCGTCTTGTCCTAAGACTATTGATTTGATCCCATACTTTTCAAATTCTTGCGCAATGGCTAAACCCATTTCAGATTTACCACTTCCAGATTCTCCGGCAACAGAGATAACAAATCTTGAATTTTTGCATTTTACCTGTTCAATAATATCTTCGACGATAGCTTTCGCAGCTCGCTTATGATGTTCCTGCAATAAAACAATATCACCCTTCATAGTGATCTCTCTTTACCAGTCTTATCTATTGTCAATTTTCCACATCAAAATTATGGAAATATATAAATATTCTTTGTTTGATTATCCTTGGTCCAGACTGAACAAAAACCTTTGAATGCTCTTTAATTATTTATCGGAATTCCACTAATTTAGAAGATTACAAATAATCTTCAAGATTTTTTTATCCAAAAGACCGGGAATTGTATTTTATTACTACACCTGCATAAAATTCGCCGACTCAGAATTAATGACAGAAAGTCTTTTGGATTAGAATTTCCATTTGGTAAATACAATTCATTGAAGAATTATTGAGTTAAACCGGCTCATCCTTTGATTGATCCTTGTATCAGTGCTGTGATGATTTGCCGTTGGAAAATCACAAAAATAATTAGAGTAGGAACCAGAATCAGAATTGTGCCGGCGCATAACAATGGAACGTTAGTGGCATAGTGGCCCTGGAACGCTCCAAGTGCACCGGCCATTGTTCTTTTCGTTGGGTCTTCGACAAGCACCAATGCAAGCAAGAACTGGTTCCATGTCCAGACCGACATGAGGATCCCCAGCGAGGTGATGGGGGGAGTCGCGAGAGGGACGTGAATTTGCCAGAACAAATCCCAATTTGATGCACCATCAATGAGAGCTGCCTCTGTGATTTCGGAAGGCATGTTAACAAAGTGCGCGCGCATCCAATAGACGGCGAAGGGCATATATAACCCTATCAGAGGAAGGGCAATGGCGAATCGCGTATTGTAAATTCCGATCGCTCTTTCCAGATAATAGAGTGGAACAATGATCCCACCAAATGGCAAGGTAAGCCCAAACACGAAAAGAGGCAACAGAATGTTGTGACCTTTGATCTTCAAAATGCTCAGTGCAAACGCCGCCATTGTAGAGATGATAAGAGCCATGGGTACAACCAATACCACGATTGAAGCACTTGATGTAAGGAGTTGGGACATTTTTGCCACTTTGAATGCTTCAACGAAATTACCCCATTGCGGGTCAGCCGGCCATTGCAGGCCGGTGGGAACCGTGTTTGATGGGTGTAAAGCAGTGACAAAAATACTGATGAATGGCAAGACTGTAAAAGCCATTAATACAAACAAGAAGATCCTGCCCGTAATTAGCTCGCTCTTTCCAACTCTCATTACGAATTCTCCCGGTTCAGACGTTGGATTGGAAGGATTACTATCAAAACTAAGATCATGAGTACAACGGCCAAGGCAGATGCAAGCCCAATTCGCTGCTCCGTGAAAGCAAGGATATAAATCTGGATTCCAGGTACAGCTGTTGCGTAACCGGGTCCACCTGCGGTCGTAACATAAACGATATCAAATGCTGCCAGGGCATTGATCACTGTAACCGTCAGGCAAACTCCGATCTCCTGCCTGAGCAGCGGAATGGTTATATTGACGAATTCCGAAAGGAAGTTCGCGCCATCGATCCTGGCAAATTCGTAAAGAGCCGGGTCAATCTTGGTGATACCTGTCAATAAGAGGACGGTACAAAAACCTAAGAGAACCCAAACTCCGATCATGCCTACAGACGGGAGAGCGGTATTAAAATTGCCAAGCCAGGCGGTGGTGAGAGCCCCCAGACCGATCGCTTTTAACAATTGGTTGATTAAACCAGGTAAAGCAAGAAGCCAACCCCAGATGATCCCTGCTGCAACCAACGGAATGACCTGTGGAAGGAAGATAACTGTCCGCGCAATTTCACCCAGGCGTCCAGTGGCGACACGGTGGATCACACTAGCAACGACAAGGCCCATTCCTACCGGGATAAAACTGAACCATAGGACCAGTTTGAATGCATTTAAAATCGAGCCAAGAAGTTTCGGGATTTGAAATACCGTAATATAGTTCTTCAGACCAGCCCAGGTCATTTCCCCGATACCGTTCCAGTTTACGAACGAGTATTGAATGCTCATAATGAGGGGTACCAACACAAACAAAATGTATATCACCAGGGCAGGCAAAACAAAAAGCCAGCCAAGTACGTCTTTCCGGCGGAACTTCCATCGCTGGGAGTTCCGCCGGGAAATAGATTGAACCATATCGCCATTGTCTGAACCTGTTTGTATTGCTATTTTCGATTTGGAAGACGCAGGCATTTTCATAAGGTTCCTTTTACTTTTCAGCTAGTCTTACTGTTCAGCTAGTTCTCGAACGTATTCTGCTTGGACGGTTGTCAGAAGTCCGGCTGCATCTTGCAAACCACCAACCATATTCTGAAGTTCAGGTGTCCAACCCTGGGCAAAGATCGCACTTGTTGCATTAGCGATGAAGTCCATTGCGGTGCCTGTAAGACCAAGTCGGGCACCTTCGGCAAGTGTATCGTTTGTAACCGAGCCTTCAGTAACGGCAGGCATTGTAGCTCCCGCAGGTCCACCGGGGTTTGAACCACCGACTGCGACGTCAATTGCACGAGCTGCGTCATTTGAGCCAACCCAGTTCAGGAAGAACGCGGCGCAATCTGCATTTACCGCATTGGCTGCGATGCCGTAGGTGAGCGGAGCGGACATAGCTGACGGCGCACCACCTTCTACTGCAGGTGGCATCAGGAAGAAACCGACATTCCCGAACATATCAGTATCGTATCCAGCATTCTGCCAGTCACCGTTGAAGGTAAAGACACCTTCGCCAGCGCCAAAACGTGCGGCAGCATCAGTATACTCGATAGCATTGATGTCGGTCGGGAAATAACCAGCCTGGATCCACTGCTCGAGATGCTGGGCAGCAGTAAGGTTGTCTGGGGTATCGATCGTCGCGCCGGGTTTATTGAAGATCCAATCATTGATCGGTTCACTCGGGCCGATGGAAGCCATGAGGGCCTGGAGTGGGAATGCGAGACCCATACCGCTCTTCGCGCTGCCCCATTCCATGATTGGGGTCAGTCCGGCTGCCTTGGCAGCTGCGAGGAGATCTTCGAACTCGGCCAGAGTCTTGGGTGGTTCAGTCATACCGATTTGTGCTGCAAGCTCTTTGTTGTAGAAAATACCGGTCAGGCTGTAGTTGAGGCCCATGGCATAAAGCGAGCCAGAGCCACGAACACCATCTGCGCCGACACGATTTTGGTTGAGTTGAGGTACTGGCCACTGATCCCATCCGAAGGCTGCCGCATAACCGTCAAGGTTCATGAGCAGTCCTTGTTTGGCGAACGAAACCATAGTAGGAAGGCGGATCAGATCTGGTGGGTTGTCGCCGGAGAGAAGGCGAGGGGTCGCATTGATGAGGTTCGTGAACTGATCTTCCTTGATGTCCCAGGTTACGTTTGGATATTGATTTGTGAATTCTTCAGCAAGCGCAAAGGGTAATTCGAACCCTGTCTCAAAGTAAGCATTGAGAACAACGGGATCTGTCCCGCAGTTCGGGAGCGCAGCTTCAGTCACAACTTCAGTTGGTGCTTCAGTGACTACTTCAGTTGCTGCTGCTGTTGGCGCTTCTGTTGGTGCAGCTGTCGGTGCTTCAGTTGCAGTCGGTTGACATGCAGCCAAGAGCATCGTAGCGATAACCAGCAGAGGAAGTAATCTTAAAATATTCTTTTTCATTATCTTCTCCTAATTAGTCGAGGTTTATTTAGAGACTGATAAAATGTAAGGCTAAATATATATACATCACCTCCTTATATTAATCTGAGAAAATATAGTTAGTTATTGAAGTGAAAATAGTAAGTCTACATAAAAATGTTTGCATGAAAACACTTTCATATTTAGGATATCATAATAGACATAAAAATGCAATATGTTTTTATGCAGTTAATCGTTCGATTAGTTTTACCGGGAGGGTGATATGTTGAACTGGGCGGGAATTATCAGCGATATGTGCCAGCAGGATTTCTATCGCAATACGTCCGGATTCATCAAGGTGCTGGCGGACAGTTGTCAGGTCCTCATAATCGGCCATGTCAAGGTCATCAAACCCTATAACAGCTAATTGCTCAGGTATTCTTATACCAAATTGTCGAGCGGCTTTGATCACTCCCAGGGCCTGGAAGTCGGTTGCAGCAAAAACAGCGGTGGGAGGGTTGGGCATATCGAGCAGCTCTTTTGCGATTATACGAGCCTGTTCCTGGTCATAAGGTGCAAGGCGAACGAATTCTTCGGGGATCTCGAGATTTGCATCTCTTAACGCTTTACGGAAACCTTTCAACCGCAGGCTTACAGGATGAATCGAATATTCCGGTAAATCGGTATCTCCAAGAAAGGCAATCCGTTTGTGGCCTTTTTGTAATAAATATTCAGTCGCTAATCGCCCACCTTCGACATCATTAATTTCAACACTGTTCAATAAGGGATGAGGGAATTCGATCAAAACTGTGGGCAAGTTATGGTCAATCAGACGGTTAACATCATTTTCAGCAACTGGGAGTGACATAATGACAAGACCATCCAGATTTCCAGTCAGCGGAAGTGACGAAAGGATAACTTTGGAGGCGATTATTAGAATCAACCGTGTAAATTACCAAATCGAAGTTCTCTTTAGATAAAGAAGCAGCAATACCACGCAGCCTTTGGACAAATGAAGGTGCTGTAAAGAAGGGTGTAATGACACCAATTCTTCCTGTCAAGCGTAATGCACGAGCACGCGCTTCAGCCTGAGGAACATACCCCAATTTATCAATTGCATCATATACTCTTTGACGAGTGTTGATATTCACTTTTTCAGGGATATTGATTACGCGAGAAACCGTGGATATGCTAACACCTGAAAGGTCGGCTACATCAAATATCGTTGGGACTTTTTTACCATTATTCATAAGTGTGATCTCACATGTTTTAATGAAAGCACTTTCATAATAACATTGAGTTTCTGATGAGTCAAATCAAAACTTTATTATTGAAATAAATATTTCGGATATTATCGGAAAATTGAGCTTCGAATTAAAACGTTACTCAAAATGCGAAATTCATATTCTCAGAAATAGGATCTTGCGGAGGATCCTTTTGGATGACAAAAAGGCTGAAGTTATTTCAGCCTTTTCTCTGTAATAGTCAAGCTCCATCGAATGTTCTTTGGATTGGATCCAAACCAGGTCCCAGGGTTATGGGCGAAGGTCCCGATCAGTCAAACGTTCGACC
>CAVUGP010000008.1:0-100080 GCA_963741015.1 uncultured Chloroflexia bacterium
TGCCCTTGCCATTCAGGTCCTCAACCACTTGCCGCATTGTGCTTTCACCGATCAAACCCAGGTTGATCCCCACATACGATGCCACTTTGTCCTGGGCTGAGATTGGCTCATGGAAAGTGATCACGGGAATACCTGCCGCAATTAATTCATCCACCGCAGCGGTGATCCCATCAAAGGATGCCGGATCAATCATTACCCCATCCACACCTTGAGCAATCACACTCTCAATTTGTGAAACTTGGGTCGCAGGATCTGAATCAGCTGCATAAACTTTCATCCCCACTCCTGCATCTGCAGCTGCCGCCTCAACTGCACCGGCCAGACCCGACATGAACTCATTGTTTGTGTGCGCTATGAAAACAGAAATTTCAGAACGGTTCCTGAACAACACTCGCCCTTGATTGATCAATACTGTTTTCCACTCGGAAAATAATCATATACATTATTTGCTGTTATCACAATAGGTGGAATGATATATTCAGGTTCTACGCTCTTCACCATTAACCCAATTCTGCAGTCAGAACTTCAATCGCTTTGACAGCTTCACCCTGTGCATCTGTAAAGATTGTCGCTGTGATCTCACCATTCTTAATTGCATCAATTACCTGAGGAACACCATCATTGCCGTAAATCAGGATCTGACCAACCAACCCGGCGGATTTTCTTGCCTGCAATGCACCTAAAGCCATGCCATCGTTATTGCAAACGATCGCATCGATCTCCTTGCCCGTTGAAAGCCAGTTCTCAGCTAGTTCCAATGCCTGGTCTGTGGTCCAGTTCGCTGTCCCATCAAACACAACTTCAATGTGCAGGCATAACTGCCAGCACCCTGTTATAGCCATCAGTGATCGCAATTTGCGCTGAATGCCCCAGTTCGCCATACATCATGGCAATCTTGCCCTTGCCATTCAGGTCCTCAACCACTTGCCGCATTGTGCTTTCACCGATCAAACCCAGGTTGATCCCCACATACGATGCCACTTTGTCCTGGGCTGAGATTGGCTCATGGAAAGTGATCACGGGAATACCTGCCGCAATTAATTCATCCACCGCAGCGGTGATCCCATCAAAGGATGCCGGATCAATCATTACCCCATCCACACCTTGAGCAATCACACTCTCAATTTGTGAAACTTGGGTCGCAGGATCTAAATCAGCTGCATAAACCTTCATCCCCACTCCTGCATCTGCAGCTGCCGCCTCAACTGCACCGGCCAGACCCGACATGAACTCATTGTTTGTGTGCGCTATGAAAAACGCAAATTCCAAACTACTTGTAGCAACGTTCTCTGCGGGTTCTGTGGCAACTTCTGTTGATTCAATTTTTGGTTTACATGCCACCATGCTCAAAATCAACATCAGTCCAACTATCAAAAAAATACTCTTTTTCACTTTAACTCTCCTTATTTGAAAAGAAATTTATATGTGCTGTTTGATACAACATCACAATTTAGTCTTCTCTAAGAGCACCTCCTATCACAAATGATTATCATTTCCAAACACTTTACTATTTACTCTTTTTCACACGTGTGTCCAGAAAAATTGCAGTCGCAATCATTAATCCCTGAATTACCTGTTGATAAAAGGCGAAACTGCCAAGATATCCAGGCCATTGTTAATCACACCGATTATCAAGGCACCTACCAAAGTTCCGTATATTGAACCCGAACCTCCTGACATACTCACACCACCAATTACAACAGCAGCAATTGCGTCCAATTCATATCCTTCAGCCACAGTTGCATTACCTGAAGTAATACGTGATGCGAGAAGTGTGCCGCAAAAACCAGCCAGGGCTCCAGATAACATATAGATATATAATTTCATTCGTTTCACTGATATGCCAGAATAACGAGCTGCATCCTGATTTCCCCCTACCGCATAAACACGCTTACCAATAAAGTCTTCCTGAGGATAAAAGCTCCCAGTATAAAAACGACAACTAAGAAATAGATTAAATTAGGTATTCCAAGCGTAAATCCACTAGACAAGTCTGTAAATTCTGTTGTCGAAATTAAAAATCGGTCTGCCGTTTGTGATCACCAAACCCAGACCACGTACGGTTATCATCGTTGCCAATGTCATGATAAAAGCAGGGAATCCTGCATATGCAATTCCTAAACCATTGACACCACCAATAATTGCACCTACCGCCAAACCCACCAAAATCGGAACAATAACTGGCATTGGAGATGAACTGTTTTGAACAAAGTAAGCAGAACAAACTCCACTAATCGCCACTATAGCACCAACTGACCAATCAGATTTCCCCTGAGATGATTACAAACGTCATCCCAACTGCCAAAATACCGTTTATCGATATTTGTTTAGCAATATTCATTAAATTTGGGGGCGATATAAAAGCCGGTGAAAGTATCGCCAATACCGCTACTATTAAAATGAAAACAAAAAAGGATTCCCTGTTTAATAATATCCAGAATTTTACTTGGCTGAAATTTAAAAGACAATTTTCTCTCCTGATGCATAGACCATGATTCGTTCCTGAGTAATTTCCTGATTCTTTCAATTCACCCATCTTCTTCCCTTCATGTAAGACGATCACACGATCACACATGCCCAAAATTTCCGGCATTTCGGAAGAAATCATAATAATGGATTTACCTTCTTGAACCAATTGGCGCATTAAGCGATAAATCTCCAATTTGGCACCAACATCAATACCTCGTGTTGGTTCGTCAAAATATAAATATCAGGATCACACAAGATCCACTTCGCAAGAACGATCTTTTGCTGATTACCTCCACTCAAATACTTAACACTTTCAATTGGCGATGAAATCTTAATCGACAATTGTGTGCGATCTCTTCAATTTTCTTAATTGCTTTTCGTTTCTGATAGATACCAAAATGGGTAAATATCTTCCCCGCCGCTAATGCCAGATTTTCCTCAACAGTGCCTTTTAAATTCAAAGCCAGTTAATTTTCGATCTTCTGTGATTAACCCAACTTGTACGAAACAGCCTTTTCAGTACTATTAATGTGTACAGAACAATTGTGGATTCGGATATCTCCAGCATCAAGCGGAGAGGCTCCAAATAGGGCTGACACTAATTCAGTACGTCCAGCACCCATTAATCCAGCTATACCAAGAATTTCTCCCTGATGAAGCTCAAAGTCGATATCTTCAAATTCTCCTTGACGACTTGCACCTTTCACCGAAAGAATTACATCACCTTGGCTTATAATTTTTTCCGGATAAAACTCTGTGAGTTTTCGGCCGACCATAGCATTAATTAATACTTCTTTGGAAAATCGTCCAATATCCCCCTGGACTACAACACAGCCATCACGGAGAACTGTAGAATTTGCAATTGTAAAAAGTTCATCCAATTTATGAGATATATAAATAATTCCGACATTTCGATTCTTCAACAGCCTAATTACACCAAATAATAGATCGACTTCAGTTTCAGAAAGGGCTGACGTAGGCTCATCCATAATAATTACTCTTGCGCCCAGGGAAACGATTTTAGAAATCTCCACCATTTGCATCTCAGCAATACTCAAATCACGCATCTTGCGTTTTGGATCAATGGATAATCCCAGCTGAGAAAGATATTCTTTAGCTTTTTTATATTGCAGCTTTTCATTGATCACACCAATCGAGTTTATTTCCCGGCCTAAAAAGATATTTTCAGTAACGGTCATATCCAGTACCGGACTAAGTTCCTGATAAATCATCGCAATACCAGCGTTCAATGCTTCAGCTGGACTTAAAATTCGATAGGTTTCCCATCAAGAAATATCTCACCGGATTTGCGCTGATATTCCCCCATGACATTTTTCACCAGGGTAGATTTACCAGCGCCGTTTTCCCCAACCAAAGCGCGAACTTCTCCCGAATACAATTCGAGATCCACAGAATCGAAAACGCAATTGCCGAAGAAAGTTTTTGAGATTTGTTTGAGCTCTAGTAGTTTGATCTGGTTTATCATCTTTACACTGACATCAATAATTTGAAGATGGGTTATTTTCGTTTATGAACGTTTTTGATTCCGACAATCTGCGCCAAAATTCTTCAAAAGAACCAAATTATCTGTTTCACTTAAATTTTCGATTACAACTCCTGCCCGAGCAGCATCACGAGTTACATAAAATTCATCACTGGTGGGCAGGCCTACCCGGATGAAGCCGGAGTGCTTATCAAATTACCATTCAATTTTCCATAACCTTCTATGGCAATCACACCGTATGCTGCCAAATCAGCAATTTCAATTCTTTTCATCGGGAAAATTGTTAGCTCTTTGGCTGCAAATTCATTGGAGCCATATACAATCCAATTTTCTAAAAATCCTTTTTCCTGCATATCATGCTGGTCGTCAACTGGAATGGGTTCGCAATAGTGATTCCTCTTGAAATTTGGGTCCGTATTTGCCTCCCAATCGAAAACCTCTGCAATGAAGTCATAATCCTCGAACTTTTCCTCTGGGATGAACTTGGTTAATAATGATTTCTCAATATATTTGTCCTGGACCATGGATTGCATAAACAAAGATGTGTCACTGACACGCTGCGGCTCATAGGTCAAGAGCGATCCAGGAGCATGTAAAATCCCAGCCGGAACATTCCAGCCTGTACCTAACTTCAACTTATATGCAACACTTAATCCAAGGATCCCATTATCACCATCGCCACCCCAGTTTCTAATTGCATGCACTACATCTTCTTTTCGAACCCCTGGGATCAGACCAAAAAAAGTATAGTCATGACCATAATTGATCGCATTTAGCTGATAAGGAAAATAATATGCTTCTGGCTTAGGCGCGACACCGACTAATTTGGAGTTTTTTCCATCAAGTGAACATGATGTCCAATAGGAGTTTTAAAATCATAAAATTTTGTAAATGTTGTCATACCCCCATATTGATTTATATATTCATTTCCAATTATCAGATCGCCTGCCTCAGACACAGCTTGCGCTAAACTAAGTTTTTGTTCGCCTACCAAGATTAATAAAACTAAGACCTTCATCCTCAACGGTTAATTCTCCATTATCCGCCTTTGCAACGGAACATATCCACCTCTCCGTTAGTGCTCCTCTTTCAACTCCATAGGCATAATAGTCGTTCGGATGAATTTTTAACTTTTTCCCGGGAAGAAAGTCGTTCGTGCCACGAAACTGGGCAACATTTTTAGAACCCCATCCCGATTTTTCAATTCATCTGCAATAATCGCTCTAATGTTCATAACTCTCCCAATAAAAATTTAATTTAGAAAATAACAATAGCTTTTACCATGGGTTCTTCTTTCGCATGGAGCATCTCTAATGCTGTCACAAGATCTTCAAGATTAAATCTATGAGTGATTAGATCATCCAGAGTAATTTGACACGACGCTAAGGTGTGTATTACCTTTGCCAAACCAATGGAGCTAACCAAGAAAAACGAATGGTTTTTTCTTTAGTGAGGGTTTCCAAGACCGGTATTTCTAACTTTGCATCCGCACTGGGAAGTCCGAATAAAACAATTGTTGAATGTTTCCCTGAAAGGTTGAGAGCTTGACCCATCGCTGGAACTGCTCCAGTTGGCACAATAACCCTGTCAAACATTCGGCCATGAATTAAATCCGCAACTTGCAATTTTAAAGTTAGTCGAATAAAATGGAGAATTTTGATTAATTGAATTGAATTCCGCTCTGTGCCCAATATTTTTGCCATTGACAAGGGATAATCAGCAATATCAATCATTACGACATTGCCTGCTCCTCGGGCTTTGATGATCTTCAGCATCATCAAACCAATCGTGCCCGCACCAATAATTGCAACATTTTCCCCGATTTGCGGAGATAATTTATCCACACCATGCATTGCACAAGCAAAAGGTTCAATGATTAACCAACCTCAAAAGATAGATTTTTCGGTAACTTATATACATGCTCGAAAGGCGCTTTGACATATTCAGCAAATGCACCGTTCTGAGCAGTACCAAGAGGAAACATATTCTCACAGAGATTGGGAAAACCTTCATGACAAGGATCACAATGATTACAAGGCAAAGGCGGGTTCACTGTAACCCTATCACCAACACTAATACCTTTTACAGAATGCCCGCAAGCAGTCACAATACCACTGAATTCATGGCCAAGAACAAGAGGACCCTTTCCATTCTCAGTATCCAGAGGGGTTTTTCCAAAATAATAGGAAATATCTGAACCGCAAATTCCACAGGCTTTAAACTTGCCCCAAAACCTCACGTTTGTTAATTTCGGGGATGGCCAGGTCTTCAAGCTGCATTTTCTCAGGTTCGTAAAATACCTGTGCCTTCATTTGAACCTTCCTCGTAATAAATCGGTTGGATCCAACAAAGCATCCATAAAAGCTTTTGATTTCTAACAAGTGTCCAGGCATCCGGCCAGAAACATAAATCGAGGACAAACCATGGCCCTTGGTAATTGGCTGCATCTAAGGCGTCTAGAACAGCGTGAAAATCAATCACGCCTTGACCAAAAGGAGTGTGGGTACTCGTATCATCATCATGAAGGGTATTATCGGAATCAATTAAATGTACTTATTATTCGATCCTTAAGTTGTTTGATGAGTTCAATTTCACCCCCTGGTAATGTCTCTCTGTTTGCCTATTTGCCTTGCCCCCACGGAAGCACACATATGAGCATGGCATGAGTTTAAGCATGTAATAAAAATTATCCCGCTTAACTAAATTATGCAAGCCGATAATTTCACTAGGTTTATTCAAGAAGAAACCTGGTTCAAATTCCCAGACGATGTCAATATCGAAGGGCCTTGAAAGATCGGCCATCCGTTGGAAAATTTCAACAACTCGGTTTTTTGCTTCCTCATAGGTCATTCCTGTAGGAATTGAAGGCGGATGGCCGGAATCAACTCGTATCATGCGAAATTGGCAATCATCTGCCATATAAAGAAACTCTTTAAACAAATTCAAATAACTGTCCGTTTGGGTCAGTGAATTGAATGACCACAAATCCGCACCATATTCAGCAATTATAAACCATAACCATGGATTTGTTTCAATAATCTTTTTCGGTCAGCTAATGTCGGATATAAATCAGGATGGGCACATGGTGGCTTAACCCACCCAGGCCTACTTCCTCAAAGCCCATATCCGCTGCGCCTTTAACAACATCCTCCAATGGAATAGGATCATTCTTATAAGGCCCAAAGCAAAACGCCCAACTACCTAGTGAGATTTTCCGTTTCAATGCGTAAATTTCCTTATCATAAATAACAATATAAATAATTATTTATATTCATGAAATCGTATGTATTATAAACAAAAATTTTTCAGCTGTCAAACCGGAGAAAAGTAGAATCGCGGATGATTATTGACGGTTCAAGGATAAAGCGTTTTTCATCAAGGATCTCCCCGTCTATCAATTTCAAAATCAATTCAATGCTCTTCTCGCAAATTCGCTTCATAGGTTGTGCAATCGTCGTAAGTTTCGGGCTAAACAAACTGCAGAGATTGATATTATCGAAACCCATGATAGCTATTTTTTCAAGCATCTTGGGGTCATAATCCCGGATCCGTTCAATAATCCCGAAAGCGAGATAATCAGATGTCGCATAAACTCCATCAATTTCGCCATCTAGAATAATTTGAGTTCCGATGTTGTATCCAAGTTCCAGCTTATCGGCAAAATTCTGTTCGATTAAGAACCGTACATCCTTTCCCTCATAACCAAACTTTTCCACTGCATTAAGAAAACCTTGATATCTTTCCTGGGCTGTGGCATTGAAGAGCGGTTCGCTTGCGTAGCATATCCGTTTTGCGCCAATATTTTTTAGATGCTCAACCGTGATAATACTTCCTTTTATATTGTCCACCTGTACACTTGGAAGAACTTCGCCCTTAATTTCTGCGTGGGAATTTATCAGGACCAAAGGGATATCATGTGTGACGATCATCTCGTAAAGGCCTTCATCGATTAGACCATAAGCAACAATGATCCCATCCAGATTTTGGTCTAAAAGAGTCTTGACATACTTTCTTTCTAGATCAGGACTATAAGAAGTGTTACATAAATATACAAAATAGCCCATTTGGGTGATTAGTTTTTAACCTGACGAAAAATTTCAGAATAAAAAGCGTTCTTAATATCCGGAACAATTAATCCAATGATATTGGTGGTGTTTCGCTTTAAATTGCGAGCATTTGAGTTAGGGATATAATGTAAATTCTTTATTGTTTGTTTTACTTTTTTAGTTACTTCTTCAGATATTGGTGCAGTTTGATCAATAACATGGATACAGTTGATTGTGAAACCCCAGCTTTATTTGCAACATCCTGCATTGTGACACGTTTCTTCCTGGCCATAACAATATATCCTTTATGCATATTATTCATATTATGAATAAATTATAGCATAAATGGGTTATTCATGTAATATTAAAAAAATTCTTTGGTAGTTCTGGTTTTGAATAAATTTAGATTAAACCAGGACCAATATATGGTTCAAGCAGATTATGCTAAGGGAATATTTCTAATTTGCAGCGATTTTGCCTCTAGTAATGAAAATCAAGCATTTTATGAAAGATGCATCCTTATCGCCAGAGGAGACATTCACTGGCTGGATGATGATGGAAACGGAAAACTTGGAAATTAAGCCTAAGAAATTTCTAGGTTATAATTTTACTGCCGGTTGCCCCCCTCAACCGGTAAAGAAGCCCATCGCAAGGTGGGCTTCAATTGTTTAATCTTCGGATTGACCCAGGGCGATCCAGAGCGAGCGGACCAGGTCACGAATGACGCGGTCACCTTCGGCTTCGCACCGGTGCTGCGGGCAACCATCAAGCTTATTGTGCCAACGTTTATAAACCGAAAAGAAAGAAGCCCTGACTTCCAAAGTCCCACAACAAGGATGATAAAAGCTATTAATGAATAATCTCTCCCCATTATAAGGACCATCCAATACTTTAAATATCATACGATAATCAAGCAAATCCGGGCCGGCGAAGCGCGGGCCAAGAGCGCCATCGGTTTGAATAAGGTGAATTTGTGAATTGTCTTCTGTCATAATCCAATCTCAGCAAATATAGAACGGTTGTTCTTTATTCTACCGCGATTCTAATTTTTTGGGATTCAATATGATCAATGATTTTTTGGCTGAGTTCCGAAATCTTGGTTAAGAAGTTTTCAGATCGTCCGAATTCAAACCGGTTAGATAGAGGTAATTCGGGGATTTGAGGTTTTCAAAACCAAAGTGACGGCAAACCACATAAGCGGTGGCTTCCGCTTCAAGTTCGCGCTGTTTGTGAGATATTTTTGATTCCAAGTGATCGGCAAGAAAATGCGCGATTTCATGCACGAGCGTTTTAGTACCTGCAGAATTGTTCAGTAGGATTTTTTTATTTTTTGTCAAAGCACCCTGAGCGGCACCAATATTTTTGTTCTCAACCGTGAGCCCTAAAGCGTTTGCATAGCAAGTGAGCGCCTGGTGAAGCTGGGGACGATATTCCGGGGATTTCCAGACATCCAGCTCCGGGAGACCCTCCCCTTCAGTTTGAGAAATATCAAAGACATAGACAACTTTGAAGAAGGTTCTAACTTCCGGCTCATCGTCTTCATCTTCTGATTTCTGCTTTACCTTTAATTGGTGCAAGGATTGGAATGCCTTGCTCCCCTTTCTTCACGGTCCGATTGAATTTGTCGCGCCAAGTGCAAAAACCTGCCACATGCGAAGCAGCAGGAAAAGCAAAATGAATGAGCATTTGATTGCACGGGCTGTAATTATGGAATTTGGCGATCGTGTCCAGATAGGCTTCGATTTCCTTTGAAAACTGAGCCTCATCCAGCAGCTGAGCGAGCTCTTCAATTGAACCATTGATCGATTGTTGAAGTTGTGAAGATGTAAATTTAGCCATGATTTGACCCTCCTAAAAAGTAAAAGAACTAAAAACCAAACGAAAGCTGAGCGGGAGAAAACCGAAAACAGGACAACCCACAGAAGAACGAAGGACGCCAGGAACCGGCCAAGCCACGGACAGGCGCAGGCGAAGGGGAAAACAACCAGACCGGACACCCACGCGAAACAAGCGAGAAGACCACCAGAGACGAACCAGGACCCAACACACCCCCAGGGGAGAAAACGACGCCCCCAGCCGCCAGAGACGCCGCAGAAACGGAACGAGCAGCCAGGCGGGAACGCAGCGGAACCGAGAGCGGCCCACCCGCAAGCCAGAGGACAGAAGCACCAGCAGCAGCAGCCGCCCGCGGCAGAAGGCACAGACGAGCAGGAACCAGCCCCAGCACCAGAAGAACCAAAAGCCGCAAACACGCGCAAGGAAGACGCCCCACCCGCAGCCAGGGCAGCCCGGACCACAAGGGCATCGGCGCCAGCCGAAGCCCCACAGAACACCCCACCCCCCACAGACAACCAGCGGGCCACCGGCACCGAAACAGAAGAAAAAGACGAAAACGAACGCGAGCCACAAAACAGAACAGGAACCACAAGACACCTCCAAAAGAACCAGAACAAACAGCGCCAAAGGCGCAAAAAGAGAAGCGAAGCGCCGACGCCGCAAAAAACCGCCCACCCAAGGGCGACGCGAAAAGAACGCCGGGATAGCGCAGGGAGCGCAAGGCCGACGAACGCAGGGAGGAGCATGCTTTGGCCTTGTCGCCCCCAAGCGCCGGCGGAAAAATGAGCAAAGCCGAGGGGGACAGGCGGGATCTGGAATGGCGAGGAGGGTACGACGAGCCGATCAAAATATTTTGGTTTTGTTCTTGATCAGTCGATTTTGATGCCTATGTCTTTTTTTGAAAAAATAAATGGAAACGAAACGAATAGAAACGAATAAGAAGCTTGATCGGAGGGCTGGGGACGGCTCTTGGAGCGCAGGTCACCGAAGCGAGAAGTGCCGGACACCATGCCCGATGTGATGAGCGATGCCTGGGCGTAGGCTCTGGCAGAGCGAATCTTCTTCAAACCTACCTTTCGGCGTCTATACCGCCCGGAGAGACTGGCGAGCCGGGAAGTGGTTGAGCGTGCCAAAGCCGAAGGGCAAACGGGGGCGAGATAGGAATTACAACAATTGAGATTTATGGGAAGCCCCCTGGTTGCCCGAAGGCGAAGTGGCAAAGCGAAACCGCAGAGCGAGCGCGAGCCAGGAACGAAGGAGCGGCCGCCGATGGCGGTTGTAGGAGGGCTGGGGAGGTTGGTGCGGCGCAGCAGTCAGTTCAGTGAGCGAAGCCGCACGAGCCGACACCATGCCCGACAATAAGCGGAGCCTTTGCGGACGATGGGTTTACGATCCGCAATGGCGGAGCGATAAAGCGAGCACGAGGAAGCCGAAAGGACGCCGGGAACCCGATGTGCCCGAGCACAGCGAAGGGCGCGGAGGGGAGCTCAGGGACGGCGGGGCGCCCGTAAAGCCCCACCCCCCATGAGGGCTAAGAGACACCGCTCTGCGTTGCGATCCGCCGGATGGCGGCGAGCGAAGGGAGAGCAACGCAGGGGTTGGGGGGAGCCTGCCCGGCGGGGGGAGGGGCGACAGGCTGACGAGTGCGAGCGTGGTTGTGTGTGTGTTGGGGTTGTGTTTATGCGGCGGGCTCTTGGAGCGATGCGACAAGTGCCCGCAATAAAAACAGCGCCGCATCTGCGACCGGTGTCTGCCCGGGTCCGCTGTTACGGCGCTGAAATGAAATTGAATATGATTTTTCATTTGACTTGGTCAATGATTAAGTCATAAAATCATTACATAACTTTCATAAAAGGGTTGGTAATTAATGCGAATGCTCTGCACAAAGGAAGTAAATAATCAGAATAGAAACTTCGAATAAATTTGTGCTAAGTGTTATTTAATCAACTTAGCCTTTAAACACAAGCATCCGGCTTGCAGGCCGGACAGCTTGTGCAATGCGCCATTTGGCGTAAGGTTAGTTTTTAGGACGGCACCTTAACAACCAAATAGCTTTCGAGGTTAGAAGTTTGGGCTTCAAGACCTCTCGGCTCAATTATGGGCTAATGGCGAGGGACGGATTCGGACCGTCAACCAATGGCTTATGAGTCCACTGCTCTACCGTTGAGCTACCTCGCCCGAACGCAATCTGGTTGCGTTCGATATCTTACTATGGGTTCAAAAAATTGTCAACGATTTTCTTTCCGATTCAACGGCGGCTGGTTCCGGAAGCCTTCAACGAGCGATAAGCGCCTTCATCCTGCATGGGAATGTAACTCGGTTCTGGCCGGTAGCTGCTTTTCTTTGCTGCTGGTTTGGCGGATGCTGACCGCCCAAACCCCACGACCGGCATCCCTGCGGGATGGGCGGCCTGGCTTTGCGCCTGGCGATATTCCCTGCGGGACATGTTCCCGGAAGCCGGTTCCTTCACATCCTGCATGAGACGGTCACCCTGTTTGGAGAGTGTGCCAATCAGCAGAATCCGGATCACCCAGACCATCAGGGCAATGAAGATCGGGATGAATTTGCTGACGAAAGATGAATCCACCATGCTGACGCTCAACACCGGGTGGGTCTGCATCGCCATCACCACTCCCCACCAGGTCAGGATCGCGTTCATGGTTGCGGCCAGGATCCAGGCGCCGAACATGAACCAGGTCGAGCGGGGCTCTTCCTCGCCTGTTTGAGGCGTGAACAGCCGTGCGATCCCGGCGAAATCAATCCCGCAGAAAGCCAGGGCCAGCAGTGTGGCCCAACGGATGCCCAAGAACCGCAAGTCGCCCAGCAGGTCGGAAAGCGCAAAGTCGGTCGTGCTGAAATTGAACGATTCGAAGGCGATCAACGCTAAAACGATGATCAGGAGATACATCAACCCCTTGCGGGTTTTCAGGCTTAAAAAAGATTTTGTAAAAGTGCGTTTGATGGATTGGCTGGCATTCATAAGAACCTCCATACTAATGGCTGTGGATATTCTTATAATAGAACTAATGTTCTATTTTGTCAATAGCCAATCTCTAAAGTATTTCCACTAAAAAAGAGGTTCCTCAGAACCTCTTTTATCTTTATACATATACTTGGATCAGGGGACATAACACGGTGAAGGTTCGCCAGCCCCTCCCCGACCGCCGCACCATCCAAAAATTTCAGTACCGTTGTCACCATTACCCTGATATTGATTAACACCCAATGAAACGAATTTAAATGTTCCAGTAAGGCCGGGACTTGTCCAGGTCCCACTAACAGACAGGTAATCATCACTGATCGTTCCAGTCAGTTCAATTATGTTGCCGCCACCGACGTCAATAGTAGCTGAGAAATCCTTTTTATTGACTGAGATCGACATTGGATATGTCATTGACCAGGTTCCGTCTGTAGCAACGTTATATGTTGTCCAGGAACCTTCCCAGGCGAATGCCGGTGTGGGTGTTGGGGGTGGCGTGTATTTCGGCAAAGCTGCGGTCGGACCGGTTACGGTCGCATAATTGCCCCAAAGCCAGCACTCCCCGGCTTTGTCCGGGTTCTTGATAACCCAATACTGCCCATCCATGGATTGACCAACCACCTCTGCCTGTTCGCCAACGAGTAAGCCGCCGATCCAATCGTAAATCTTGCCGGGTCCGGAGCGGCAGTTGGTGTCTACGCTGACTGATACCATCGGTTTTTCCTGGGTGGGCGTAAGCGTGATGGTAGGCGTCATTGTCGCTTTCGGCTGGAGCGTTTCTGTAATCTCAGAACCGTTCCCATTTTGATCATCAGTACTATTCCCGCCACCACCAGCACTCAGGGTCTGCTGCTGATAAGTGGCAACCAATTCATCGACTGTGTACTCCTGACCAGAAGAAGGAAGATTACATCCTGATGCCAGAAGCAGGAACAGAATGACCGAGCCACCTATAATTACCTTTTTTGTTTTCTTCATCTTCATTGCCTTTCTCTATCTATTCACGATAGTAGTTAATCACTCATAATTTATTATTACATAGAGAAACTAATTTTTAAGACAGGGACTGGGTTGACCGCCCCCATTCCTGCCTCCACACCAGTCATATAAGATTGAGGGATCGTTGTTGTTCTGGCCATTTCCCTGGACCATCCAAGGCAGAGAACAACTCTGTAAAATAAATGCCAATGAAATCAATATTCCGAATATGAATGCAATTGGGGGTTTTCTCATTTGATCTCTCCTTAATTCTTCTGCTGGATGGAAAGAGATACATAAATGGAAAAATTTCTTGGGAAAAGTTAGACAGATCAACCAATAATTATTGGTCAATATTTTTTGACCAATAAATCTTCATACCTATTGATTATACAAATCTCTGAATGAGTTTTCAAATCCAATAGAACAACAAACCGAACCAAATCCGGATCATATCCTCAGGATCAAACCAATGAAACCAAAAGCCAGGAAAAACTGACCGAGCAGGTAGGTAACCATCACCCATAATTGACCATTTGACATTCGTTTAACGAACCGGTCGTAAGCCAACATGAAATCTGATGCAAAGAACAACGTCCCGCCAAGCGGCAACGCCCAAATAACCCAAAGACCACGAGATAGCAAACTGGCTATCAGATATGATAAGACCATGACACTGGTCAGACATAAAGCATAGATAAATAATGCCGCAATAAAAGATTTTTCAGGATTCTCACGCAGAAGAACAGTGACGATCAACCTGTAAAACAAGAAAATGAAAGCCAGGATCGCAATACCTACAATGAACCATACTCCCCATGAGACGGAAGAATATTCACCTAATCGGTAACCAGTTGTAAGGATATTTATGATCAATATCAGGTAACAGATATGGCCCAGGAGAAAGGCGCCCAATCCCCACACAAACCAGCGGTCAGAGAATAAAAGAAAGAAATCACCTGCAACCCCAAAAATCTGTGCTGCAAATAATAACATGACGAGGGGGACAAATTTGAAATCAAAAACGAAAAGTGTCCAAAATATCAAGATCACCATTGCTAACACTTTGGAAAATGGCTTGATCCTGTCCCATCTGAAAATGATTGCCAGCCATTCAAATAAAAAGCCGGCTAAAACAACTAAAATTCCCACCATTGCTGCCCCCTCGAATTTAATCATGGCTCAGTCCATAACGTCTTAAGAAGTCCGGGTTATTTCTCCAATTCTTCTCTACCTTAACTTTCAACTCGAGATAGACCTTTTCCCCACTCATTTCCTCAATTTGCTGCCTTGCCAATGTGCCGATCTTCTTGATCATGCTCCCTGCCTGGCCAATCACGATCCCTTTATGGGATTCACGTTCAACAATGATTGTGGCATGGATATACCGAAGGTTATCTTCTCGTTCCTTATATTCATCCACACGCACGAAGATCCCATACGGGACTTCCTCGTGAAGATATTCAAGAGCTGCTGCCCGGATCAGATCTTCAGTAATTTCGCGCTCATAGATATCAGTGACCTGATCTTCTGAGAAATAGCGAGGCCCTTCCGGCAGCATGGCAATAACCTTCTGCAGAAGCAGATTCGCGCCCGAATTCAGTGTTCGCGGATATTTCAATTTGGTCGGCAAAAGGCAGCAAACTTTGATACTGCTCCAGCCGTTCTTGAAGCATTGCTGAATCCACCAGATCGATTTTATTCATGACCAGCAGAACCTTGGTCTGACTGGCTTTGGATTGGATTTCCTCTGCCAGTTGCCGATCTTCCTCATCTGGAGTTTGACTCGCGTCCGCGATAAAAAGAATTAGATCCGCATCCAATAATGCATATTGGGCTTCTTCATTTATGAACTGACTGAGTTTATATTGCCCCTTATGCATTCCAGGTGTGTCAATAAACACGATCTGCGCATTATCCAGGGTTAGTATACCTAACTGGCGACGACGGGTGGTTTGGGGTTTGGCCGAGACAGCAGCAATTTTCTGTCCGATGTAATGGTTCAATAAGGTAGATTTACCGACATTTGGTTTCCCCACCAATGCGACGTAGCCGGATTTATAACCCGCATATTCCAATTCGTTCATCTCAACCATAATATAGCCTGTCCTTTAGAGAACAATCCGTTCATCGACGATTTCACGTCCTTCCAACATCAACAGGAAAGCCTTGGTTTTGATCCCATCTGGTGCAGCAAAGCCATGCAGCAGCCGGTCTGTGCCAACCACCCGGTGACAGGGGATCACGATCGGAATTGGGTTACGTGCCAATGCTGACCCAACCGCTCGGGCTGCGTTCGGTTTTCCCAATTCCTTAGCGAGGGATCCATAAGTCCGGACTTCTCCAAACGGGATATTATATGTGAGCTGCAGAACTTCCCGCTGGAATCCTGTAATAACGGACCAATCAACATTGACGTCGAAAATCTTCCGGATCCCAAATAAATACTCACTGAGCTCCGCCAGCATGGTTGAGATCGTATCCATGCCATTCAAGGAAGGCATTCCTTCATCAGTTTGCAGTCCTGCCTTAACCGATTTCAAAGGCGCAAATTCAATACGCTGAAGGCCTTGATCTCCAGCGATCATGCTGATCGGGCCAATGGATGTCTGCTCTAATACACCGAAAGTCAGTCCCAAATTTCACCTCATATTGACAATCACTTACATTCAATCTTACCTTAAGAGTTCAAATTCCAGTTTACAGCTTTTTTCAAGAAGTTTTCACCTTCTCTTCAGATCCGGGTCGTAGGGTAATCGTAGGGTAAGCGTCAAGCAGAATTTGGTGCTTTCCAGTAAGATTTAGGAAAGTAAGGGCGACTTCTCTTCTTCTCCTCCTTAAAATGAGTGCCGGGGTCGGCGTCTCCGGCACTCACTAATTTAAAATCCCAACCCCCCCAATCAATCTTAAAAAACCTACTTCCATCCGGTCCCGTTATGTAAGATATTAACTGGATGAATTATAATAAATTCGGTTAATTCAGGCACCGATTGGAGAAATACGTATGGCACAAAAACGTGAGACCTATGGGATCGATATTGCGGGCATTCACCGTGAACTGGAATTATTTGAGATCAAGCCGGGGTTACGGATCGCCATCCTGAACATCCTCGGTGACACAGAATTGGTACAGGCCTGCGCCGCGGTTCTTGCGGAGAAACTGGCCGATGTTGAATATGACGTTTTGGTAACAGCAGAGGCAAAGAGCATCCCGATAGCTTATGCATTATCGGTTGCCACCGGTAAACCGTATGTCATCCTGCGTAAATCCTATAAGGCGTATATGGGAGATGCCATTCAAACGGAAACCCTTTCCATCACGACCGGTAATCCACAGACGCTCTATCTTGACGAAAAGGATAGAAAACTCATCAGCGGTCATAAAGTTGTGATCATCGATGATGTGATCAGCACCGGTTCCACCCTGCAGGGTATGCGTATGATCATTGAAAAAGCAGGTGGTTCCGTTGTGAAAGAAGCCGCGATCCTGACCGAGGGTGAACGCGCCAAATGGTCAGACATTATTTCATTGGGACATCTGCCTGTTTTCTCCGACTGATTCAAATAAATTTAAAGAAAAATCAACCGGCCATGAATAACCTGGCCGGTTGACTTGTTTAAACTACCCTTTAGGCTGACATAAAATTGTAATACTTCCACTATTATTGAAACGTGACCAAGTGACTCTTGTAGTGTTATTAAAAGTAATCCGGAAATTATGGAACTTTTCTATTGTTAAATACGTATATTAAATAAATTGGTATTAAACTTGCAAATTATATAATTTACAAGAAAGGAGGAGGTCCATGAGCGCTGTTGTTTATTTTGTCGTCGGCTTGCTTAGTGTTATTTTCGCTTTAATCAGCTTCACTGGGCTCAGGCATGGCGAAAATGATTGATCCCAATGCCGAAATGCATACCCGCCCAACAGTCATATTGGACATCCGGCTGTTGGGGCGAATTCCCGTCAGATATTGAATATAAACCGCCAAATATACGGCGGTTTTTTTGTTATGATTAAGATTGCGCAAGATTGATAAAAAAAGGAGGAAAGAATGCAGATCAGAGTTGGATTGGAAAACAATAGCGAAGAAGAACGCTATTTGGCGTATGCATTGGATTATCCGGGAGTATTTTCCTACGGCGAGGACGAATCCGAAGCTTTGATCAGGCTGCCCAAAGGCTTGCTCGAATACGATAAATGGATCCGAGACCACACCGGTGAACCCTGGCAGACACTGATCAATCTGGATATCCGTGTGGTTGAACGGTTCACTACTTTTACTATCAACGAAAATTTCGAGATCGTCCCAACCGGGAAGGGGTATGAAGTCAACGCCTGGTTCCAGGATGACTGGCGTCCGCTCAAAGCTGACGAGATTGAACATGCACTGCTGGTTTTTCATTGGCAGCGGGATGAGCTCCTGGCCGGTCTTTCCACCCTCACGCAAGACGTGCGTGAAATGGATCGCCCGGGCCAGAACTGGAACATCAACGGGATCGCCGATCACATCGCCAATGCCGAACTCTGGTATCTCTCACGCCTGGATTTGACGGATTTACACGCCAAAGACCTTTCACCCAACACCGAAGAACGTCTCGCTCAGACCGCTGCGTTGGTTGATCGTATCTTCCCTATCTTCAAAGGCATGGTCGATGTCCGGGGTGTGGAAGGTGAATTCTGGTCTCCTCGAAAGATTGTTCGCCGGACCCTCTGGCACCAGCGAGATCATATCGAGCACATCAAACAATTGGTATTCGGAAAAGACTAATTCATCATATTAAAGTCACAAAGCAGGCGCCTCACCAAACGCCTGCTTTGCTTCGTTAACCTCACCTTTTTCTCAGTTGGGGTCACTACCACAACATTGGGTTTTGGGTCAAACTTGAAAGGAGAGAAATCAAATTCCCGAAACCTTTTTTAGAATATCATATGGCGATTAAGGGACTTGTAATGAATTGTTATCAGATTGTTAAGCGCTTACCAACTTGAAAACAAACCGGATTTTCCCAGTATGAAATTCACCCTTGATGGATTTTTTAAGGTCGCCAATTCATGATTCCCTTTTAATCTTTTGTTATTTAATTAAGCTGTGCTATCATTGGTAAATGTGGAAGGGCAGCACCGATGAAAAAGAATTCCAAGTTAATTTTCTATATCCTGCTCAATGTCCTGATCTCGGCAGCGACCACGCTGACCGTATTATTGATCTGGCAGGCCGTCCACCCAAATCCACAATCCACAGCTCCCATGCCGGATCAAATAAATCTCAATACCAATGGTGACACCTCAGGCAGTGAGGTTGACAACATCCCCACAACCGAATTCCTGCAGGAAAATATCGATGTCATTATCCGCACAGTGGTTGGCGCCGGAAACCTCGATATGGAATATGTTGAGATTTTGAACCAAAGTGGAGGTGCCGTCGATTTGACCAACTGGCAATTGGCAAATGATCAGGGCGGCCGTTTCACTTTCCCGGCATTGATTCTCAATCAGGACGGCGCGATCGAAGTGCACTCGAAAACCGGGAATAATACGGTGATAGAATTATATTGGCAGGCCGATTCACCTCTCTGGCAGTCAGGAAAAACGGTAACTTTATTGGACGCTGCCGGTCAAACCCAAGCTACTTATCTTATACCCTAACCTCAAGAAATCACCCTTATGACAAAAGCTCTCTACCGAAAATGGCGCCCACAAGACTGGGACGAAGTCGCCGGTCAGGAACACGTCATCCAGACGCTCCATAATGCCGTGATGCTCGACCGGGTCGCGCATGCCTATCTATTCGCCGGTCCGCGTGGGACAGGCAAGACAACCTCCGCCCGGCTTTTAGCTAAGGCTGTCAATTGTTTGGACCCGGACCTGAAGAACCGCCCTTGCAATAAATGCGAACACTGCTTGTCGATCACAGCCGGCCGCTTCATGGACCTGATCGAAATTGACGCGGCATCAAACACCAGCGTCGATGATGTCCGTGACCTGCGCGAAAAGATCAACTTCTCCCCCAGCCAGGGTCGTTACAAGGTTTATATCATCGATGAAGTCCACATGCTTTCCACTGCGGCATTCAACGCCCTTTTAAAAACGCTGGAAGAACCGCCGCCACATGCAATCTTCATCCTGGCAACGACCGAGATCCACAAGATCCCGGCAACAGTCCTTTCCCGCTGCCAGCGGCATGAATTTCGCCGGATCCCCATTGATATCATTGTGAACCTTCTTAAAGCCAAGAGTAAGGAAGAAGGCATTCAGGTTGACGACCCTGTTTTCACCGAGGTAGCTCGGCAGGCCACCGGAAGTCTCCGGGACGCGATCTCTCTTTTGGATCAACTGACCTCCACCGAAGAACATATCACTCTGGCCGTCGCCCAAAACATCCTGGGAACGGCTACCAGTTTACGCGTAATCGAAATCGTTGATGCACTGATCGCCAAAGACCCCGCCAAAGGATTGGCGCAGATCAACCAGGCGCTGGACAGCGGCACAGATCCTCGTCAGCTTGCCCGACAGATCGTTTCCTATTTGCGAAACGTCCTGCTTCATAAAATGGGAAATCTGGACCAAACCGAAACTGCAGATGAGATCAAGCCCAAGATCCATGAACATGCCAACCATTTCAGCCTGCCAGAACTCCTGCGGGCGATTGATGCCTTCAACCAGGCGACGACAGACGAACACGCCAACTGGCACCCAGGCTTAGGTCTTGAACTGGCATTTACTGCTTTTCTGGCTGAACCCGTTGTCAATGAGCCAACGTCTGTGCCGGTTTCCACCACAGTAAAAACGGAAAATCCAACATCCCGACCGAAAACTCGGCCAACGTCACCGGAAGATCCTGTTGAGACAATAAGCAAACCAGAACTTAACAATAAGCAGAAATCTGAAAACGACATTCCAGAATCTGATGTGGAGACTGATAATGCAATTAAAGAGGCCCAAAAACCGGTTGAGGAATCAGAAGATGAATCTGCTGATGAAAGGATACCAAAACCTGATCAACCGCAGGGTGAGATTGCCCTGAGTGATATCCATAAATCCTGGCGTAAGGTCAAGTCTATGGTCGGGAAGCATAATCCCCGAACCGAAGGACTGCTTAATACCTCCAAGCTCACCGGGTTAAAGGAAAACACCCTGATCCTCGGATTCGCATCCGAGACCTTGAAACAAATGATGGAAAAGGAAGGCAATATTAACCTGACCTGCGACATCCTTGAAGAGGTGTTCGGCCGGCCCATGCTGGTTAACTGCATTGTCTCCACTCACCAAAGCGGAGCACTTCCGGAAGATGTTGAGATCGAAAAGGACGGTATGGTCAATACAGCGACCCGTGACCTGGGTGGTAAAATCACGAAGGCCAAAGAAACAGAATAGTACTGAAGAAAGGAATTAAAATGGCAAAAGGATACAACCGGCCTCACGTAAACAAAAGTGGCGGCGGTATGATGGCTCAAATTCAACAGATGCAGGAACAAATGGCGCAGGTTCAGGCCGAATTATCGGAAGAGACTGTGACTGCGACTGTTGGCGGTGGTGTGATCAGCGTGACGATGACGGGTGATCAAGTATGTAAATCGATCGAGATTGCTCCGGAGATCCTGGAGGATCCAGACCTGGAAATGCTGCAGGATTTGATCACGACCGGGATAAATGCCGCTCTGGATAAATCCCGTGAACTGGCATCAGAAAGGATGAGCCCTTTCACCAGTATGCTTGGTGGTCTGGGTCTCGGATAGGACATACCGGTCAATGCGCACTCTTCCGGAACCCGTTCAAAAACTCGTCGATGCTTTCGCACGGCTGCCCGGGATCGGCCCTAAAACCGCTTCCCGATTGACTTTTTATTTACTTCGCGCGCCGGAAGATGTCTCTTTGAGTCTCTCTGAAGCATTGGCTGGCATCAAACAAGAAACGGGGCTATGCGAAATTTGTTTCAATATCACACACAAAGAAACAGCTGTCTGTGAAGTCTGCGCGAGCGAACAACGTGACCGGCAAATAATTTGCGTGGTGGAAGAACCGTTGGACGTATTGGCTATTGAGAAAACCGCCGGTTATAACGGCCTTTATCACGTTCTGCACGGCGTGCTCTCCCCTATCGAAGGTATCGGGCCGGAGGATTTGAAGATCAGGGAACTATACGCCCGTCTGGAAAATGGCGGGGTCAAGGAAGTCATCCTGGCGACCAACCCCAGCATGGAAGGCGACGCCACGGCTATGTATCTCAACGAGCGGATCACACCGCTGGGAGTCAGGGTGACTCGTCTCGCCAGAGGGCTGCCGGTCGGTGGCGACCTCGAATACGCCGACCAAAACACACTCTTACGCGCCCTGGCAGGTCGGCAGGACCTGGATTGACCATTACGGCTTCAAGGAACAGCGCCTTTACGGGCGCTTTTTCATAAGTGATCCAGGTTCATGTACAAACCAAATTATAATTAGGGTGGTGCTTCATTAGAATGAGAAAGGCAATTCAAATGGCAGAGAAATTGGTGGTTTACGACAGTTATTTTGGGAATACCGCGAAGGTTGCCGAAGCCATTGGTGAGACGCTTGGTGCAGCGGTCAAGAAGGTCGATCAGGTTGAACCGACGGACCTTGAAGGATTGAAAATCTTACTGGTGGGATCGCCCACCCGGGCTTTTAACCCCACACCGAACACCTTGAAATTTCTAAAAGATTTAAAAAGCCAATTGAATGGCGTCAGTGGATCTGTTTTTGATACTCGCATACCGATCGAGGGGACCGATTCCGGCTTCCTTCGTTTCATGATCCGGTTATTCGGCTATGCCGATACCAAACTAGCCAAAGCATTCAAAAATACCGGAGCCGATCTCGCCATTGAAACTCAGGGTTTTGCCGTAATGGACTCAGAAGGTCCACTGGCAGATGGCGAATTGGAACGCGCCCAAGAATGGGTAAAACCATTGCAGTAAATTCATCCCACCATGATGAAAAAACCTGTGTTCAAGCTGACCAAGAAGGATGAACCATTGGATGCTCTGGTTGCTGATTCCAGCCATATGGTTCTTGCGGTTTGGGCGCGGGATTGTGCACTACGGGTTCTCCCTTATTTCACCAGCCAATTCCCGGATGATTTCCGTCCCCAGAAAGCCCTGGAAATCCTTCAGGCCTGGATAGATACCGGCGAATTCAGTATGGCCGTCATTCGCAGCGCATCATTGAACGCTCATGCCGCTGCCAGAGAAGTGGGAGAAGATGTCCCTGCCCGTTCAGCTGCTCGTGCAGCCGGCCAGGCTGTTGCAACGGCCCATGTCCGCACTCACGCTTTGGGAGCGGCCTTATATGCCCAACAGGCCATCCATCGAGCCGCAGCTCCAACTCAAGCAGAGAAGGCGGTATCAGTCGAAAGGGACTGGCAATTTCAACACTTGATCGAATTGAAAGAAAAATCTACAGGTTGAACCTTCTCCATAAAAATTAGAGATACACCTCCGGATTAGGACTATTCCATCTATTATTTTTTCTGAACCCAAGGGATATCAGAACAAAAGCCGCCCGACGATCACCACAATCATCCCCACCAGCACCGGAACAAACAGGTTCCTTGTCAGTATTGCCGCGGCAAAAGTGGGTAAAGCAGCGATAAGAAACAGGTTATCTCCATTGATGGCCATCCGGCCATCCACGAGAACCAGTGACGGCAGGAGCATTGCAGCCAGAACTGCCGCAGGGACATAGCCGAGCCAGGACCGCACCACCTCAGGCAGTTTCCGACCCGTCAAAGCCAGTAAAGGGAAAACACGGGGCAGATAAGTCACAACCGCCATCCCAACAATTGTCAGCAGGACTATTTTTTGATCCATCGTTCCAAAATCACTCCCATCGTCGCGCCGAAAATCGTCGCCAGGATCACATACCATTGATTAAGTCCAAGAAAATACAATCCAACCGACGCCAACCCGGCTAGAACAGCTACGCCTAATTGGATGTTGTTCCTGATCTGCATCACCAGCAAAGCGATGAACATCGCCGGTAAGGCATAATCCAGGGCTAACGGTTCAATTTCGGCAATCATCTTCCCGCCGACAATCCCGAGCCCGGTTCCCAGGATCCATGAAAGCTGGGCGGTGACGTTGATCGCAAAGGTCTCGGCTTTAGGGATGGAGTCATCTGCCAAGCGGGTCGTATGAAGCGCAAATGATTCATCGGTCAATTCATAAGCAAAGCCGGCCAATTCCGGTTTACGCCAAAGTTGAAGATGCGGCGACAAAGCTGCTGACATTAACATATGCCGTAAATTGACGATGAAGGTTGTCAGGATGATCGACAAAGGCGCAATACCGGAGGCGATTAGACTCACTGCAATCAACTGCGCGGAGCCGGCGTACACGATGACCGACATCAGCAGCGTGTTGAACACAGAAAGTCCTGCCTTCTGAGCCAGGACGCCGTAGGCAAAGCCGACCGGGATATATCCCAACACAATCGGCAGAGCCTGAATCATCCCCTGCAGCCAGGGATGAGACTTCTTGTTTTGATCGATGATTCGATTTTCAGCCATGAATAACTATCTAGATCAATATAAATTGAACCATAAAATTCCATTTTATGGTTCAATTTTACACTCTATGAAGACATGCACCGGGCAATTAATATTATGGTTTTGTTAAAAGTTTCATTCATTCCCCTTCGCTGTATATGATTAATGATCTTTGTTGTTTATCGCAAATCATTCGAGCTTTCCATTGATGAAAACGAAAAAACATAGGGAATATGGCAATAGTATGCCTGCTTTTCATCCAAACTCAACGAGAGTTTATTGTAAATTCATAAAGGATTTGCTCCCAGTTAAAAACCGGTAAAAGATCGACGATCGTCTCCTTTTTACAAATCTCCTGGAAATCAGATTTATAGACAAAAAAATATCCGGCGATAAAATCTCGGGTTAGATGAATGGAAATCTGGCTTGCTTTTCTTCTCCAACTACTTCTACATCCGAATAAACATCCAAAAAAGGCTTATCAGCGAACGTTTCTTAAAAACCATTGATTGCTTCGGGGAGGAAGAAATGTCCTAGCCTGCAATAAAAAAGATAAGCTTATTAAGCTGAAATCGGATAGAATTTCTGCCAATGATTTTCGAATGAGAATTCGGTTGAAAGAAAGTTCATTTTAGAAAGAAAACCCTGCAAACACTCATCCGATTTGTGGATCCAAACCTCCCGTTTCTTTCTTTGTTGATTCCTGATCAATGAAAAAGTTGAAAGAAAGCTCGTTTGAATTTCTGAACAAAATTCGAAAATAAATAGAATGGATGGCCCAGATTGTTCCCCCTTGAACCTTATTCCCAAAGAATCAAACTGATGCTTCCTCCACTTTTTATAGGAAGATCTGGAAAAATAATCCTGGACAAAAAACCGCTCTGAGTATCTAAAATTTTTTAATAAATCGTTCAAACAACACATTCAAACCTTAAATCCGGTTTGATAAGCGTTCTCTATAATTGTTTAATCAGATTTGGCATATTGTCAAGATCCGGAACAATTCTCTAATTATTAACCATCAGACCCTACATACTTTATTCTAATATATAGATGAAGCACTTGCTCTTAGCAATAAACTCCCTAGGAAAAAACTCTCTGCAGATTAAATGTATGTATTATGACACTTCGCAGCCGGTATACCCCCTCAAACAAATATTGTATAATTCTTAAACTACATCACAAATCAACCGCATTAGGAGCCATTCATGCAGGATAAACCCAAAGGCGCGGATATCCGTCAGGATTTCATCGATTTCTTCGTCGAACACGGTCATACTTTCGTCCCTTCATCATCACTCGTTCCCGGTGGTGATTCAACCTTACTATTTCACCAACGCCGGTATGGTCCAGTTTAAGGATGTCTTCCTGGGCACCGACGAGCGACCTTATACCCGAGCCGTCAATTCCCAGAAATGCCTGCGCGTGTCCGGCAAACATAATGACCTCGATGAGGTGGGCCGCGACAACACCCATCACACCTTCTTTGAAATGCTGGGGAACTGGTCCTTTGGCGATTACTATAAGAAAGAGGCCATCAGTTGGGCATGGCAGCTCCTCACAGAGGTTTGGCAGCTTCCCAAAGACCGTCTTTGGGCCGCCTATTTTAAAGATGAGCTGAATGAAATCCCGGAAGATACCGAAGCAGCCGAGGTTTGGCTGCAGCAGCCTGGTTTCGTTCCCGAGCACCTGCTGCCGTTTGGCCGCAAAGATAATTTTTGGGAAATGGCGGATACCGGTCCATGCGGTCCCGATACTGAAATTCATTTTGACCGCGGCCCGGAATTCTGCAACAAGTCGGACGTTCCCGGACATCTCTGTCAGGTCAACGGCGACTGCGAGCGGTTCCTCGAGATCTGGAATAACGTCTTCATCCAGTACAACCGGCTCTCCCCCACCGAACTGGTGCTGCTGGAAAAAAAGCATGTTGACACTGGCATGGGATTCGAGCGGATCGTTTCGATCCTGCAGGATGTCACATCAAACTATAAAACTGACCTGTTCATGCCGCTCATTGAGCGTGTGCAGGAATTGACCGGAGACAGCGACGAACAACGGGAAGCGAACCTGACCCCCTACCGGGTGATCGCGGACCATGCCCGCGCAACGACCTTTCTGATTGCGGATGGGGTCGTTCCCGGCAATATCGGCCGGAATTACATCTGCCGGATGCTTGTCCGCCGTGCTGCGCGTTTTGGGATGAAGCTGAACCTCAACGAACCTTTCATGGCGAAGGTCGCTGAAGTGGTAATTGAGGAATACGGCGACTTCTATCCCGAGCTCAAACGGAATGCCTCTGCTATCCTCGACAACCTCACACGGGAAGAGAAACAATTCAAGAAGACAGTGAAAGCCGGATTGGACCATCTCGATGAGCTGCTGATTTCAATGAAAAAGGATGGCAAATCAATACTTGATGGGAGGGTCGCGTTTGACCTCTATGCCACCCTCGGTCTGCCGCTGGAGATCACCCGTGATATCGCCCAGGAACAGGGATTGGATGTCGACACACAAGGTTTCAAGGAAGCGATGGAAACCCACCGCCTGGCATCTGGCGCCGGCAAGGAGTTCGGTGAGATGGGCGGTGAGGATGTGGAAATCTACACCAACCTGGTGGATCAGCTTCGCAGTAAAGGTAAACTCGATGCTGCCGGGGTTGAATATAACCCCTACGAAGCCCTCGATGAACCCGCTGAAGTCCTCGCATTGATCAAGGATAGCCAGCCGGTGAATGCGGTTGATACTGGTGATGATGTAGAAGTTCTTTTACCCAGGACCTGGTTTTATGTTGAAGCGGGTGGGCAAGTGTCTGATACCGGTCAGATCACCAGCGCGGACGGGCAGGATTGGACGATTGAGATCAACGGTATGCGCAAACCCGCGGCCGGCGTCATCGTGCATCAAGGTAAGGTGACACTCGGTAAACCAAAGGTTGGTGATATGGCTCTGGTGGAAGTGGATGAGGACCGACGCAGGCAGATCATGCGCAACCACACAGCCACGCACCTGCTCCATGCCGCCCTGCATGATGTTCTGGGCATGCACGCCCAACAAGCCGGTTCCCTGGTCGCACCGGATCGGCTGCGTTTCGACTTCAACCATCCTCAACCGATGACGCGCAAGGAGCTCCTGGAAGTTGAAGCAATCGTCAACCGTGAGGTCCTCGCCAACCACCACCTCAATATCAAAGAAAAATCACTCCAGGAAGCTATTGATGAAGGCGCGATGGCATTATTCGGTGAGAAATACGGCGCTGTTGTTCGCACGATCACCATCGGTGATGAAGACAGGATTTCATACGAACTTTGCGGCGGCACCCACGTCGACGAGACCGGCGATATCGGCTTGTTCCTGATCACTTATGAAGGCAGCATCGCGGCCGGAGTCCGCCGGATCGAAGCCGTCACAGGCTGGCGTGCTTACCAGCTCGCCCGGGAGCGGATGAACATTCTCGACGAGACCAATGCCTTTCCTGGGTACTGCGCCGAACGAGACTCTCCATAAAATCAAAGCACTATCCGAAACACTTTCTGCAACAGAAAAGGAAATGGAAAAGCTTCGTACCCAACTGGTTGCAAGTGCGTTTGATGATAAATTATCCGAGACTGAAGAAATCTCGGGAATCCCTGTATTGAAGACAATCCTTCCCAATGCAGATCTGGATGCCCTGCGTGAGATGGCGGATAAATTCCGGCAGAAGTACCCATCAGGCGTAGCCGTACTGGCATCCGAACTGGATGGGAAACCGGTCCTGATCGCTGCCGTGACTGATGACCTGATCGGACGAGGCCTACATGCGGGGAAACTTGTGCAACAGGTCGCAAAAGTTGTCGGCGGTGGCGGCGGTGGACGTCCCGACCTTGCTCAGGCAGGCGGCAAAGACTCCTCTAAATTAGCTGAGGCTTTGGACCAGGTTTCGGTCTACATTCGGGAAAATTTAAAGTAATAATGCCAATCAGGCCTTACAATATAGGTGGGCTCAAAATGATGCTCACCTTTATTCATTATCTACAACATTTATAAGCCAATTCTATGAGTGACATCACACCTCTTCGCCAGCAATATCTGGATATTAAAAAACAGCATCCTGATGCGATCGTTTTCTTCCGCCTGGGCGATTTCTATGAAACCTTCGATGAGGATGCCAAGACGACCTCGCGCGAACTCGATATTGTGTTGACATCTCGCCCAGTCTCTAAAGGAGTCCGAGTGCCGATGGCCGGCATCCCGTACCACGCGGTTGAAAATTACCTTTCCCGCCTGATCGACAAGGGCTATCACGTTGCGATCTGTGAGCAGGTTAGTGAAGTGCCCGATAAGGGACTGGTGGAGCGCGAAGTCGTACGGGTGGTGACACCTGGTACGGTTGTCGAGCCGGGATTGCTTCAGCGTCAGGCGAACAATTACCTGGCGGCTGCCTTTATTATGGAAAACAAAGCCGGTATTGCCTATGTGGATATCTCAACCGGTGAATATGCTGCGACAGAGATTGAAGGAAAAGATATCTTTAATCAGGTTCGGTCGGAATTCTTCCGACTTTCACCTTCAGAAATCATTTGGCCGGATTCTCTTCCTCAGCCGGAAAGCCTGCCGGGATTTTTATCGATTTTTGAAACCTGGCATTTTGAATTAGGCCGATGCACCGAGAACCTCAAATCTCATTTCGGTGTCACAACTCTGGATGGGTTCGGGCTGCGCGGCATGCCAATGGCTGTCCGGGCAGCAGGAGCGATCCTCGCTTATATCGAGGACACCCAACGTCAGGCTCTGAAATTATTGACGGATTTGAGCACTTACACCCTGGACGAGTTCATGGTGCTCGACGCGGAAACGCGTCGTAACCTGGAATTGACTGAAACGATCCGGTCGGGAAAGGTCCAGGGATCACTCCTGGGAATCCTCGACCTGACGAGAACACCGATGGGCGGCAGGCTGATCCACCAGTGGGTCAGCAAACCCCTGTTGGATGTCAGCCAGATTGACTTGCGGCTGGATGCTGTGGAAACATTTTATCAGGACGGTCTTCTAAGGGCAGAGCTCCGTGAAGCTCTCTCTGATTTTGACGACCTGGAACGGCTGACGACTCGGGTGCGCTCCGGGCATGCCATCCCACGCGACCTGGTTGCCATACGTGAGAACCTGCGCCGGCTGCCGGAAATTAAAGCCATCTTCACCAAAAACCTACCAGCCCTGGAACCAACACTCGGAAAAGTCCACCTCTGCATAGATCAACTTGCACTGCTGGACGCCGCCATTCAGGATGATCCACCTGCGACCTTGGCGAATATCGGCATCGTCCGCAAAGGATTCTCCGTTGAACTGGACCAGATCCTCGAATCATCGAAGCACGCCCGTGAATGGATCGGTGCCCTGGAAAAGAACGAAAAAGCACGTACGGGGATCAAGACACTCAAGGTTGGTTATAACAAAGTCTTCGGTTACTACATCGAAGTCACCCACTCAAATACGGACCATGTCCCAGACGAATATATTCGCAAGCAGACCCTGGTCAATGCCGAACGCTATATCACACCGGAACTTAAGGAATATGAAACCCTGGTTTTAAATGCCGAGGATCAGATCCACGAGATTGAAGGACGTGTCTTCGCCCAGGTCTGTGAAGAATTAGCGCAAGGTACCAATGACATGCTTGAGACAGCGCGGGGATTAGGCGAACTCGATGCCTACCTTTCTCTGGCGGAGACTGCTGCGGTTAACAACTATCACCGACCGGAAATCGTTGACGAAAAATGTCTGGAGATCACCGATGGACGTCATCCGGTAGTAGAGAAACTGCGCACTTCTGAACGATTCGTTCCCAACGATGCAATCTTTGAAGAAGGCGAGATCATCCGGATCATCACCGGCCCGAACATGAGCGGCAAGTCCACCTTCCTGCGGCAGGTGGCACTTATCGTTTTAATGGCGCAAATGGGGTCTTTCGTCCCGGCCGAAAAGGCAAAGATCGGCCTGGTGGACCGGATCTTCACTCGGATCGGCGCCCAGGATGAGATCCACGCCGGACAGTCAACTTTCATGGTTGAGATGATCGAAGCGGCCAATATCCTTCATAATGCAACGCCGCGCAGCCTGTTGATCCTGGATGAAATCGGTCGCGGCACCAGCACCTATGATGGCGTTTCAATTGCCTGGGCAATGATCGAATACATCCACAGCCACCCTGATTTGAAGGCTACAACCCTTTTTGCCACCCATTACCATGAACTCACCCAGTTGGCCGACTTGCTGCCTGGCGTTCGGAATTACAATGTCGCCGTCTCTGAAGCGGACGGCAAGGTCATTTTCATGCACAAGATCATCCCGGGTGGTGCGGACCGCTCTTATGGTATCCATGTCGCCCAGATCGCAGGCTTACCTCGGCCTGTCATTCAACGCGCAAATGAAATCCTGCAGCAATTGGAAGAATCCTCAGGAAACACCCTGGAAAGAAAACAAACCACCCGCCAGCAATTAACCCTCTTCCCGGAGAATAATCCTGTATTGGATGCAATCAAGAACCTCGATATCAACAGCCTGACACCGATTGAAGCGCTGAACCTGCTCTATGATTGGAAGAGACGGTTTCTCGACGACGAAGATAATTAGTCCTACAACCATCTGGAAAAGTTGCAGTCTATCAAACATATATCCGGACTTATTTACTTTTTAGCAACATTATTTGGGCTGCTAATATGAATACCTTAAAGCTTCCCTTCGAGAGGAAGCTGTCAGCGGAGCAGATTAATGAGGTGGGGAAAATGAATGAGAAATAAAATCCATTTTTACAGTAAGAAAATCAACAACATAAAAAATGCTTATGAACAGATGGAATGAATAGTATGGGTATTTCTTATTTAATGAACACCTCATCCGGCACTAAGTGCCACCTTCCCCTCAAGGGGAAGGCTTTTTTACAACTGATTTGATAACCAAAGCGATATCTGTGAGGATTGTTCAATCCACCTTAATTTAACATTCCTTTTCTTCATTATCTGGTCTCATAATTTGTTGCAATTAGGCTTCCCCTCGAGGGGAAGCTGTCTGCGGAGCAGACTGATGAGGTGGGGAAATGAATGAGAAATCCAATATCTGGGTTTTACATGTAAGAAATCCTCAACATAATAAGGTTGATTATGGAAGGGATTGAGTGAATAATTTTCCATATGATGTGAACACCTCATCCGGCACTAAGTGCCACCTTCCCCTCAAGGGGAAGGCTGATTAACATCATTGATTTATCAACTCATTAATTAGAATATAAGAAAACCGGAATATCAGTAAATTATGAACTCTCAATATTACTAATTAAGAATAACAATTCAGATAATAATCTGATAAGTTCATTCCTTTGCACTCCTGATTTACAAACAATACAACTTGGGGTATCGGTTAATTAACGGACGTAAGAAGTGAAAGGAAAGAAAATGGCAGAATTAAACAAAATGCGCTGTGTGCCCTGCGAGAGCGATATCCCACCAATGACCGAAGATGAGATTGAGGAATATCAGAAAAAGGTTCCACATTGGGCTGTTGTTGATGTCGATGGAATCCCTAGATTGACGCGGGAATTCAAATTTAAAAATTTCGCCGAAGCACTGGCTTTCACAAATGCGGTCGGTGCGGCTGCTGAAGCTGAAGGCCATCATCCCGTGATCGAGCTGACCTGGGGACGTGCCACCGTCCAATGGTGGACGCATAATATCAAAGGCCTCCATCAGAACGATTTCATCATGGCCGCAAAGACGGATGATATATTCAAATCTTAATTTATATCGACAGGCTTTTTCCTATTCATTAGTGTCATATCAATAGATCCGAGTGACCAGGATCCAGGCATCCCACGTCGGTTACCTGTAAACGCCCTCAAAAGTCAGGACGTTTTACTTCTGTATTCAATAATTAATCTGAAGTCATCAATTGGTTTTTCTCGGGGCTGACCAACCGCAAATATCCCGGAAGGATATCGTGCGTGATCTGCTTTGCAGCAACGTTTGCCCGGATCGGCATCCCATTATCCAACCACCAATTAGCTACGCCAATAAATCCACTGCAGTAAAACCGAATGATCATATCTGAAGATATTTCCCGATGCCGCCTGAGGTTGTCCGCAATCGGCTGGAACAACAATTCAGACAACATTTGCTGGAATAATTCTATGAAATAAGGATCCCCCTGCTTGCCCAGGACGCGTTCATAAAAAAGGAAGTGCTTTTCAAGATGATTGAAAACCGTTTCGACATAACCTTCAATCGAATCTGATTGCTTTGAGAAATCAGGGGGTTGGTTACTATAGATTGCATGATACAGATCATCGAATAAGACACCCGCAAGTTCAGCCATCAGCTCATGGATGCCTTTGTAATGCAAATAAAATGTAGATCGATCCAGCCCTGCTTCTGATGTAATCTCCTTAATTGACAGTTGTGAAAATGGTTTTTCCTCAACAAGATGCATTAATGCTTCACGCAAGAGATGCCTGGTCCTCATGACCCGTGGGTCTTCATATTCCCTATTCATCTACACAAATCCCTTTCATGTTGAGTATTCCTCAAAATCCGGCTGGATGTAGAACAATTTCCTTATATTGAAAATTATAATTCACTTAATCAACACACTGTAGATTATTTAAGCTTGAAAGATGACCGAATGGAAACCGTTTTTGAATACATCTTCCGCGATTCAATCCCCCTGGTTTGGTTCTTTCAGGACCTGATCGTCCTCATCCTTTCTGCAATCATGGTGATTACGATCGTCAAACGTGAAGAACACCCCGTATCAAGGTTGTTGGAAGTCTTCGCGTTTGTGATCCTCTATGCATCAATCTACGAAAATGCAGCCGGAGTCATGGGACTGTTTACCTACGGCAGGTCATATCTGATGATCGGGTCCGTTCCAGCAACGGTACCCCTGATTGAAGCAATGGTAATGGTATCCGGCTTATGGCTGCTGGAACATACTCCCATCCCTAATTGGGCCAAACCACCCATCATTGGTCTGTTTGGGATGCTGCAGGATTTTTCTCTTGACCCCCTCGCCATTCGCCAGGTTTATCCTTTAGGCGCTTCAACCTCTGCTCGCTGGAACTGGCTGATTGGATCTTCCGATGTTAATATCCTCGGAATTCCAGTCTACAATTTTCCAGGATGGATGCTGATCATGCTTTACGGAACCAGTATGCTGCTGATTGGTCGCTGGTGGTATCGGAAATCAGGATATAAGCCGATTGTTGGATATATTTACCCCATCATTACCATGTTCATTGCCTTGCTGCTGATGATCAGTCCATTGTCGAACTTCCTGCTTTGGCTGGGTCCGATCTTTGCCAAAGGCGGAAATATTGAGTGGTACCTGCTGGGATTCCATTTCCTGGTGCCCACACTTTTGTTGATCATTTTCTGGAGAGGAAGACAACTAAAGCCTTATACTCGTCAGGACCTGCCGGCATTCTTGATCCCAATAACCTTGCATATTTCCGATATCTTATTTACCATCATCGGCGGATTTACTGAAATCCTTTGGATTGTGATCCTTGCAAGCCTCGTGCATTTTGGTGTCTTGGCCTTACTTTGGGGGTTGGGCAGGAAACGAGCTAAAACGGCACAATAAACTGAGGTGGTTTAGGAATCAACGAGACTTAGGTTATGGCTATGATTGGTTAAGATTCTTCTTCCTCATCAAAATCAATGTTCTTAACAGCCAGGTGCGTGAAATCGTTTAATCCCCAAACCACCCATTTATGTTGGTCCGGTTCATAGTAAAGTGTGGAAAAGGCAGTGTTGACAAATCGGAAATGGATTCCCTGACCGTTCGCCTGGGGGGTTATCCCAAATACAACATGCATCGCCTGATTGAGGATCCCGCCATGTGAAACGACCACATAACACGCTGGCGGCATCTGCAGGATACGATGGATGGCCTTCCCGGCTCGTAAATATAATGCCCAATTCCCCTCTCCGGTCTCCGCTATATTGTCATAGGGAGTAAAGAAAGCAGGTTTCGGTATAAGCTGATCGGCTTCATCACGTTTAACACCCGTCAGGCGGCCCATATCACGTTCTCGCCAGTCAAGATCATTTTCCATCTGGCAGCCAAAGGCGTGTGTAATCATTTCAGCAGTTTCACTGGCACGCTTGAGTGGGCTGGAAATCACCTTATCAATCTTTGTGCCATCCGCCTGCCAACGGGAGATCAACCGCCGAACCTGGTTTTTACCACGGGTTGTAAGGGGAAAATCATACTGGCCCTGGTAATAACCTTCAGCATTCCCCACTGATTCAGCATGCCTCAGAAGTGTAAGTGTGTAGAAATTCATTCGGTGTCCTATTGATCTTCAATCAAGTTAATTGCCTATGTATTATCATCTTCTAATTCAATTGTTTTACCTTTATTCGAGCCTGAAAATAACAGTTTAACTAAACCGCTCTCAATTTCTCCATGACAAATCAACAGCTAAAAATGAATTATTCGGGTAACTCCTCATCGGAAAGCCAATCCCTGGCGCCAAACAGAAAAGCATCCCCGGATACTTTACTTTTCCCAGCAAGCTGAACTTCATCCAGGACCAACAATCCATCTGCCGTTCCCCAGGCGGGGAGATCATCGTGGATATATCGTTTTCCTGGCACAGGCCCCTTGCTTTGAGCAACATGTGATCTGTAAACTTTCAGTCGATGATCATTGTAAAATTGAAAAGCGCCAGGCCATGGATTGAAAGCTCTCACAAGCCGGGTGAGGTATGCCGCAGAACGGGCGAAATCCAGTTCCCCTTCAGATTTTTCCAGCCGGGGAGCATAAGTCGCCTGTGATTCATCCTGAGGCTGCGGTTCAATTTGCCCTTTCAAATATGCCGGTAAAGTTTCAAGTAATAACTCAGCACCCAACTCAGCCAATGAATCGAATAACTCACCTGCCGTCATCTCATTTGGGATTGGAAATGTTCTTTTTGACAGAACAGGCCCGGTATCCAAACCTCTATCCATTTTCATGATCGTCACACCTGTAACATTATCATGCAGGATGGCAGCCTGCACCGGCGCTGCTCCCCGCCAGCGCGGCAGCAACGAAGCATGCACATTGACACAGCCATAAGGAGGTAAGTTCAATACATTTTCTCTCAGAATTTGTCCAAATGCTGCCACAACAATCACATCCGGATCCCAGGTTTGAAGCTGACTGAAGGCTCCGGGATCTTTCAATGATTTCGGTTGTATGAGCGGCAACCCCAATTCCTGCGCCAATATCTTTACATCCGGTGGGCGAAGCTCCTGTCCCCGTCCTGCCGGCCGATCAGGCTGTGTGACGATACCTACAACTTCAAAGTGTTCGTTCAAGGCTTTGAGGGTTGGCAAGGCAAAATCAGGTGATCCCATAAAGACAATTCGAGGTGCCATTTGATTTAATTTTGAACACATCCTAAATCCAGATCGGATCTATATATTTGGTTTTATCATGATTTGTGATAGAATTAATAAGAGAATAATGGTAAGAAATGTAGTACTAAATTCTACTTTTATGGAGGTAAAACATGTCTGAGGAAAAAGTTGTAGATCCCAATATTACCAGTGACGACAAGACCTGGGCGCTCCTATCCTATATTTTCACACCGCTTATCCCAATTATCCTACTGCTCATCGAAGATAAAAAGAACCGACCTTTCCTGAAAGCACATTACCCACAGGCATTGGCTTTTGGGTTAGTATTGATTGTTATTGGGTGGATCCCGATCGTGGGATGGTTGGTTGCATTTGCAGGATTCATCATGGATATCATTTGGGGTATAAAGGCATTCAATGGTGAATACGTAACAATCCCTGTGATCACGGATTTCGTCAAGAAACAAGGCTGGTCTGCATAAAAGGAAATGATTATTCATGAAGTTCGATCAAACCTGCTTCCTAACCGGAGCAGGTTTTTTAATTTTCCCATGCAACTTATCAATTAAAATTACGTAGATTAATATTGAAAGTGCTCGCTAATAAATAATGAATAGTTTCGCTCCTACCAGAGAAAGGATTTCTGATGCCACGTAAGAAAGCTGACCCGGAAGAAAATAAACCAATAGAGGAAACATCGATTCCCGATCCTTCACCGGCTAACGAAGAACCTGTGAAACCGAAACCTGCACCCCGTGTAAGTCGAGTGGTTAAAAAAGAGCCTGTTGTGGAAAAGAGCAAACCGGTAGAGATGAGAACTGAATCTACTCCCGTCACCCCCTATGCTCCAAGACCGGTCTCACCAAATGAGGAGCGAACCTGGGCAATGCTTGCCCATCTGAGTGTTCTGTTGAACCTGGTCACCGGCTTTCTGGGTGGGATCGCTGCGTTGGTCATCTATTTTGTATACAAGGACCGTTCACGGTTCGTGGCCTACCATGCCATGCAGGCTTTTATCTTCCAATCTATCACCTGGCTCGGCGCCGGTCTGATCGCCGGCATCCTGATCACACTCGGAAGCGCATTGGCTTTCCTGTTGATCCCCTTACTGTGCCTGATCCCAGGGTTCCTGATCCTGCTGCTGGTCCCGATTTCTCTGATCTATGGGATCATCGGTGGTGTGAAGGTCAGCAATGGTGAAGATTTTAAGTATTGGCAGGTCGGCGATTGGGTTCGAAATATCCTGGAACCGAAACCTATCCAGTGATAATTTGATTTGCTTGTAACAAAGAGCCGCCTGTTCCAGGCGGTTCTTTGTTATCACGTGGTAAAATCGAGCGTAATTGATAGCAACCGATCAGAACAGTAAATACCTGAGACGATCAACTTAAAAAATCAAACTAAACCAGGAAGGAACCAACCCCATGGAGAAGATCAAAGTCTACGGTACATACTGGTGCGGCGATACCCGTCGGGCATTGAAGGTTCTGGATGAACGCGGGATTGATTATGACTGGGTCGATATCGACAAAGATGCTGAAGGTGAAGCACTGGTTAAGAAGACCAACCATGGCAATCGAAGCGTACCAACCATCTTCTTTCCGGATGGCAGTATTCAGGTTGAACCCCGAAATGATGAATTAATCGAAAAATTGGATGCGCTTGAATAATAGTCCCGGCCCAGGACAATCAATAAACCGCCTCTTTTTGAAGGCGGTTTTTTTTTTTCAAGTATTTTCTGAATGTCTGATAAATCCGTGCCCAATCAGAAAGATCACCAGCCCTGCCACCAGCCCAATGGCAATGGATAACAAAGAAATTGCCAATCGTCTCTGCTGCTGATAGATCGGTGAGACTTCAAGTCGTTGCCCAAGATTACCAATAAAATGCTGGCTGGGTTTCACCGGTGATAATTCAGCTCTCAGTGAACGTTCCAAAGCCAATAATTGATCATTCTTTGCCGTAAACTCCGCCATACGACGCCCCTCCTAAAAATCCCTTCCGTTGATGGATAGCCCGATTAATTGCCGGGTCGCCAATAATTTACCCATGATTTAGTTTCATCATTTGATTATTTGTTCCTGTAACCATTTCACTCTGAATTCATTTTCTCGCGTAGTTCAAGCAATGTCCGGTGGTAAAGGCTCTTGATGGCGCCCTCGCTTTTTCGCATGATCAGTCCAATTTCTGCGTTGGAAAGCTGGTCTACAAATTTAAAGATCAGAAGTTCCTGACGATTTTGTGCAAGATCCCGGATACTCGCCAGCAGTGCATCGACTTCCTGACTGCGAACGGCTTTTGATTCCGGATGCAGATCGGTATGAGGCAGGACCTGGCCCGGAATATTTTCCAGTGAGATCTCCTGCTTACGGGACCGGTCACGGTGGTAATTTGCCACCAGATTGTGAGCGATTCGATATAGCCAGGCCGAGAAGGGTAATCCCATGTGCTTATACCCTTTGATGTGGCTCATCGCCTTGAAGAACACCTTACCGGTCAAGTCTTCCGCATCACCAGCGCTGCCTGTACGGTAATAAATGTAGTTATAAATCCGTTCAACATACTGCTTGTAAAGCTCACCAAAGGCAGCGGGGTCATTCTTCGCTTTATCGATCAGCGCTTTTTCGTCATTTTTATCAGTCAATGGAGCAACCTTTTGTCCATCTAAAGGTATTAACAATAAAACCTAATAATAGTTTTCCTTAGGTCAAATAATCATACTACATACACCGGGCTTCTTAATTCGATCAGTAAAAATTTTTAAATTTGAAATTTTTCCATGACCAGATGACCGTTTTCCAGGCGCACGGGCATTGCGAAATCAAAGCGGTCGACCTGAACGCTCAACTCAAAATCTTCCTGCATCAGGTAACCCAATTTTCCGCTTTGAAATTCACTGCCAACCGTGGATGTTTTAACACGTGACAGATAAGGTTCAAAATCAGGGCTTTCACCTTTCATCAATGCTTCAATGTAATCTGCGCATGCCCGGTCTTCATCGCCATCCCGGCCTTTGTAAGTTCCGGTCACAATGAATGAAACCTGTTCCGGTTCGAAAGATTGAAGGTATCGGACGGTCGCTCCGGCAACAACAAAGGAAGCAGCCAGCAGCATATCCGGTTTACCCGCTCTGGTCAATCCTTGCGTACCTGCGCTCGTCCGCTGTACCAGTATATGGCCGTTGACGTTCGTTCTACAAATTTCTCCCGGGGAGTTGCTGAAATCAAACGCCTCAGGTTTATAGCCATCGTCCTCCCCCATAACGAATGCACCTTCAAGAGTACTCTTCAACCGCACAGCTTCGTCAACGCCGGAAACAGGATAGATCCTATCAACACCGGCATTAAAGGCGTAAGCAGCCGTTGTAAAAGCTCTGAGGACGTCAATGACCACCACAGCGCCTCTTGCCTCGTTCGCGTCTGCCAATGAAAAATAATTAAATAATGTCATTCTTCGTGTGTCACCTTTCATTCCCTGATGAAAATCATGTTTCCATATTCCAAATAAGTATTGAAAGTTATTATTGTATAATTCCTTTGGTTTTGAACAGTCATACATTATAAGGGAAAACACCAGAACAGGAATTGGGACATTCATGCAAAGTGGAAACTTCAATTTTACAAGTAAGGATGGATTGACATTATTCGGCCGGGTTTGGCAGGCACAAGGGAATCCCAAAGGCGTCGTCAACCTTGTTCACGGTTTGGGAGAACATTCCGGTCGTTATGCGCATGTTGCCGAAGCGCTGACCAAGGCCGGCTATCATTTCATCGGGTTTGACCTGCGCGGTCACGGACTTTCGGAAGGCAAACGCGGACACGCTCCGGATTACGACCATATCCTCGATGATGTTTCTCTCTTCCTTGAAAAATCAAATCAATTCTTTGACCCCGAACTGCCGGACTTCCTCTACGGCCACAGTCTGGGAGGTTCAATTATCCTAAATTATGTCCTGCGCCGGCCAAATGACCTGTCGGGTGTGATCGCAACCGATCCTTCATTACGCCTTGCATTTGAACCCCCAAAGACTAAACTGTTCCTGGGTAAAGTAATGGCGAGCCTGCTGCCAGCATTTTCAATGAAAAACGGACTTGAGACAGAAGCACTATCCAGGGATACTGCAATCGTAAAAGCCTATCAGGATGACGCATTAGTTCACGATTTCATTTCCGCTAAATTGGCGATGGAATTACTCGACAGCGGTCAATATGCGCTGGATCATGCTTCAGATTGGGACATCCCTTTACTTCTGATGCATGGTACTGCGGATCGAATTTCTGATCATCAAGCCAGTCAGTTATTTAAAGAAAAAGCGGACGGTAAAGTCACGCTTCGGTTGTGGGAAGATTCATATCATGAAATCCATAACGATATCGACAAAGCACTGGTCATTGCTGTTATGATCGAGTGGCTGAATGAACAGACCAAATAGAGCGGATAACCCGACTTGACCGCCCTGCCCAGCCGGAATAAAATGAGAGCGGTAATAAATTTTCTCATCTCACCTCACCAATTCTCTTTAAAGGAGAGCATGAATGCCTGATTTTAAGCAGCAAAAAGACCTGGAATCGCTTGATCCAGGCCTTTTTACGTTAATTAAACTGGAAGAAGAACGACAAGCACGCCGACTGATCATGATCCCCAGTGAGAGCATTGCCCCCAAAGCCGTGCGGGAAATGCTGGGGTCGTCATTTACAAACATTTACGCCGAAGGATATCCCCGTCCGGAAACAATCGGTTTTGATGAAGAACAAATCTTCGACTACACGAATATGTTGGGGACTTACCGGCGTTACGGCGACCCCCGCTATTATAAAGGCGTCGAATATGTCGATGTGGTTGAAGCCCTGGCACGCAGGCGCTGTACGGAAGCTTTTGCCGCAAACGGCGTTTCAGCCGACCAGCTCTATGCCAATGTACAGCCGCTTTCCGGCGCACCGGCTAATAATGCGGTCTATACCGCATTCCTTGCCCCCGGTGACACGATCCTCGGGATGAACCTGCTGGTCGGCGGACACCTTTCCCACGGCTCATCGGTCAACCGATCCGGGATCTGGTACAACGCCCAACATTACAATGTCGATCCTGACACGGAATTATTGGACTATGACATGATCCTGGCCAAGGCGCAGGAAGTCCAGCCCAAGATCATCGTCGCCGGCTATTCCAGCTACCCATACGTGCCGGATTGGCAGAAATTCCGTGAGATCGCTGACCAGGTTGGTGCATTGCTGTTGACTGATATCTCGCACATTGCCGGATTGATCGCCGCCGGCCAGGTACCCTCCCCAGTCGGCTTTGCCCATGTGATCACTTTCACCACACATAAAACCCTCCTGGGTCCGCGTGGTGCCTGCATCCTGACCGACAATGCATCCTTTGCCCGTAAAATCGATAAGGCGGTCTTCCCCGGTGAACAAGGCGGCCCGCATATCAACACCATGGCAGCCATGGCGGTCACGTTCAAGAACGCCCAAACAGAGGAATTTAAGAATTTACAGGGACAGATCATCAAGAACGCCGGTGCCTTTGCAGACCAGCTGCAATCACGCGAGCTTCGCGTGCCTTACGGCGGCACCGATACCCATATGGTGCTGTTGGATTGCAAATCAATCAAAGCCGGATCGGGTGTCTATCTCTCCGGAGATATGGGTGCCCGGATCCTGGATGCAGCCGGGATCGTTGCCAACCGCAATACCATCCCTGGTGACCGCTCCGCATTTTCCTCCACCGGCATCCGCTTTGGCACAACCTGGCTCACCCAGCGCGGGTTCAAGGAAGCGGAACTCCGCCAGGTTGCGGACATCATCGCCGATTTACTCACCGGTGTCACACCTTACAACATGCCAGGCAGGAAATCAGCCGAACGCAGGGCGAAAGTGGACTTCCAGGTTTTGGAAGACGCCAAGCTCAAGGTCGCTGCCCTGGCCGACCAGGCGGAAAACTTCGATAATACCCCTAAGACACATGGCTATCCCCACTATTATGACATCAACGACAACCAGGAATCGACCTGGGCGTCGTTCCAGCTGAGCGGACCGCAAATCCGGCATTTCGTCAGTTACGCCTTCTCAAGCGACATCGACGCTCTTTCAACCGGAGATACGCAACCAACCGTCCTGCACACTTCAACAGGCGATGTGGACGGGTATTTGAACTGCAAAGACCCCTTCACTTTTACATTGACCGTTGCCGGTGAAAAGGCCGGCCTGGCGAGTGCCTGGCTGCGTGACCTTTCCGATGCCTATATCGCTTTCGATGCAGACCTCACCATGCGTCTGCCCGGACCGATGCGGATTGAGGACACCAATCCTGAACAGCCGAAAGAAAACAATGAATCTCCGATCGGAACCGACGAAGCCATGGTATATCGGCGCCGCAGAAGATGACCGACAAGGAAAGCCTTTAGCCGAATTCAAATGGCAGCCTGACGAAACGGAAAAATTATTCAAGACTCCATTGAATGAGACCCACCGGAAACTCGGTGCGAAAATGGTCCCGTTCGCAGGTTGGGACATGCCCGTCTGGTATTCTTCCGTTCTGGATGAACACCTGGCCGTCCGCAATGCCGCCGGTTTGTTCGATGTGACTCACATGGGTGTCTACCAGGCGGAAGGCCCGGACGCGGCCCTTTTCCTGGATAGCGTTTGTGGGAATGACATCGGCGGGCTGGAAGTGGGTAAATCCTGCTATACACATTTCCTCGATCAAAACGCGAACGTGCTGGATGATTTATTGGTATATCGGCGCGGACCGGAAAAGTACCTGGTCGTGGTCAACGCCGCCAATGACGATAAGGATTGGGCCTGGCTGAATGCCGTCAGAAACGGCGAAGTCAAGGTTGACAACAGCACACCGTGGGCAATCGCTTTTGGTCGCAATGTCAAATTGATGAATCTACGCGATCCCAAAGCAGACACTGAGATGCGGGTGGACATTGCCTTACAGGGACCCAAATCAAGAGAGATCATGCTGGCGCTGGAATGCTCCGCTGCCGACCGCCAGAAGATCATGGGACTGAAATGGGCGCAGCTTTGTGAAGCGTCCTTGAACGGTATCCCGCTGGTGATCTCACGCACCGGGTACACCGGCGAGCGCATGGGGTTTGAACTCTTCGTGCATCCGGATAATGCCGTCAGGCTTTGGAATGATTTGATGATCGTTGGGGAACCTTTCGGTCTCAAACCCTGCGGTCTGGGTGCCCGTGATTCCCTTCGCACTGAAGCCGGACTCCCCCTCTACGGTCATGAAATGGGCGGGGAGCTCAACCTTGGTGTTGGGCAGGCTGGTTTTGGCAATTTTGTAAAAATCTACAAACCCTGGTTCATTGGACGCCAGGCATTCATAAAACAGGAAAGTGACCGGAACGCGGTCGTGGTGCGTTTCCGGTTTGATGAAAAAAGGACCCGCATGGCCCACCTTGGTGATCCGGTGGTGGACGAACGCGGGAAAGTGATCGGTACCGTGACAAGCTGCGCGATCGATTCCGAAGGCTCGCTCACCGGCCAGGCTTATGTTTCGGAAAAATATGCAGTTGAAGGCACCGCGTTCTATATCTATCAAGGCTCACCCGAAAGTGCCGGCAAAGCGCCGGCGGACCTATCCATCGGTGACCGGGTAACACTACCTGCCCGGGCAACCGTCATTAGCAGATTTCCTAAATAAGGAGAGAACTTTCTATGCATACGTTATGGGACGAACGTTACGCCCTGAGAACGGATAATATTGGGAGCTCTGCCATCCGCGAACTACTCAAGCTCACCTCCCTTCCGGATGTGATCTCATTCGCGGGCGGCATGCCTGCCCCGGAAGTCTTCCCGATCGAACAATTCAAAGAAGCATGCGATGTGGTCCTGACTGAGATGGGCGATAAAGCCCTGCAGTATGGCACCACAGAAGGCTATCAGCCTTTGCGAGAAATGATCGCTCGAAATGCTTCCAAATATGGGATCCAGATTTCTGCAGACAATGTGATGATAACCTCCGGTTCTCAGCAAGCGCTCGATCTTCTCGGACGAATCTTCATCAACCGTGGGGACCGGGTATTGGTGGAATCACCCACCTATTTAGGTGCCATCCAGGCCTGGAATGCCTACGGCGTGAAATATGTCACAATCCCCTCCGATGAAGACGGCATGAAAACGGACTTGCTCGAATCCCGACTTCGCACCGGGATCAAGTTCATGTATGTCCTGCCCAACTTCCAGAATCCCACCGGCGTTACTTTGTCACGGGAACGGCGTAAGGTTCTGGTGGAATTAGCGGACGAATACGGCGTTCCGATCATCGAAGATGATCCCTACGGACAGCTTCGTTTCGAAGGTGAGCATCTACCCCCTGTGGTCGTTCTGGATGATGAAATGCGTGCCAAGGAAGTGCCGATCTACAGCGGTAACGTGATCTATACTTCCACCTTTTCCAAGATCCTGGCGCCGGGTCTGCGCCTGGCTTGGGTGATTGCGCCCAGCGAAGTCATTAAAAAGCTGGTCCAGGCTAAACAAGGCTGTGACCTGCATACGGCGACCTTCAACCAATACGTGGCATACGAAATGGCCAACACACCCTGGATGAAGTCTCACATCCAGCTGATCCGAAAGACCTACAAAGAACGCCGTGATACGATGTTGACGGCACTTGAAGAATACATGCCGGAAGGCGTTCATTGGACCCATCCAAAAGGCGGTTTGTTCCTCTGGGTAACCTTGCCTGAAGGGATCGACACCAATGCAATATTTAACCAGGCCGTGGAAGCTAAAGTTGCCTTTGTCCCGGGTGGCCCTTTCCATCCATTAGGTGGTGGAGAGAACAAAATGCGGCTAAATTTCTCGAATTCCAAACCGGAAATGATCGTTGAAGGGATCAATCGTCTTGCGAAGGTGATCAAGAATAATTTGTAATTGTAAAGGAAATAAAAATGAACCCCCACATCATGAATGGTGAATGTGGGGGTTTTTCATTTTTGTGAATTACATGCCTCAGGAAGCACATGACGATAGCTGCATTTCGCTCAATAATCTTCCCGGTTCGTATGCTGCCAGATCTTGAAATCACTCAGGATCGACCCACCGATGAACTCCCGCAGGATTGAGTTATCAGGAACCAGGTCCGGGGCTGTCGGCAGGAACCACTGAAGGAATTTTACAAGCCGTTTGGCTTCAATATATTCCATCGTACCATAGGGCACCTGCCGCAAGAGCGGTTCGACCAGCGGTTTCAACACCGTGAGTTCATAAGCCATGGCGGAGTTGAACATCACATTCGCGTTTTCCTGGAACGGGAAGATATGCCGTTTCTCACCTCTGCGAACATTTTCCCAGTTGGTAATCGTCTGTTGGGCGGTATATCCCCGGTCACGGGCATCACGGACAATCCGGCGAATTTCACGTGTATCGGTTGTTGAAATCCGGTTTTGCCGGTCAAGGTTCAACTGGGTCAGGCAGGACACATAGATCCGAAAGGTCTCTCCAGTTGGGATGCTTTCCATTAGCTTGGGATTCAGCCCGTGGATCCCCTCCAGAATGATCATCTGCCCCGGCGCAAGCTGGACTTCATCGCCCGGCTCGTTGATCCCCTTACGGAAATCATAATGCCTGAGCTGGACCTTCTCGCCGGCTATCAGGCGCTGGACGTGATCCTGCAGCAAATCCCGATTGACGGCATCCAGATGTTCGAAGTCATAATGGCCATTTTGATCTTTGGGGGTGTCCTCCCTATCCACAAAATAATTATCCAGCTCCAAAGCAAAAGGTGATATCCCCTCGGTGAGGAGTTGGATCGCCAAACGCTTGGAAAAAGTGGTCTTGCCGGAAGAACTGGGGCCGGCGATCAGGATTACTCTCAATTCATCTTTGAGATCACGGATCTGGCTGGCAATCCGGGAGATTTGCTGGGCATGGAGCGCTTCGGATACCAGAATAACCTCATTGATCCGGCCTTCACTGATCGCATCATCCAGTGCTCCGACGCTCTGGATCCCCAAAGTCTCCAGCCACTCGCCATATTGCCGGAAGGTCGCCAACAGGGATGGGTAACTGGGCATCGGCGATAACTTATCAGGGGCATGACGGCGCGGGAACCGCAGCACAAAACCTGAACCGATCAACTGGAGATCGAACCATTTCAGATAACCGGTGGAAGGAAGCATATAACCGTGGTGATAATCCCGCTGATCCCGCAAGGTGTAAAGCACCAGGTCGTCGCCCTGGCGGTAATTGAGCAGGCGCAGCTTGTCTTCCTGTCCATGCTCACGGAAGAACCGCTTCGCTTCCTCCAGACTGACTTTCTGTCGGACCATGGGCTCGTCGGCTTCCACCAAAGCTCGCATTTGAGCTTCCAATTCATCAAGGTGTTTCTTGGAGAAAGGTTCTTCCTGATGCACATGGCAATAATAGGCACCTGACGAGACCGAGTGATCAATTGTCAGAGAGAACTTGGGAAATAACATCATAAAGGCGACTTCCAGAAGGAAGGTCAACGAACGCCGGTAGATCCGAGCGCCATCTGCATCAGACATATTGACCGGGGAGACATGAGCATCCATCGAGATTGGAAATGTTAATTCCCGCAAGTCATAATTCACGATCGCGCCGACGATCTGAGGTTTCCTGGGGTCCTGATAAACCTTCATAAAATCGCCTACAGGCGTATTGCGTGGACCTCGGAGCACTTTGCCATCGGGCATAATGATCTCAACTGTATCACGCAGTTTTTCTTCGATTTGTATCTTAGCCATTATCTATGTTGTCTTTCCAGATATCGCGCGGCGACATCATCGTGGTGAGGTCTTTATTCTACCGCGAAACCCAAACTCAAGGCTGCAGGATAGGAATTTGGGCGAAGTCATCCGGCGTCATCGAATCAATTGAACCGGTAATGGAAGGGTAATCCGACAGGCGTTCTGCCTGGTCCAGTGAGACTTCTTCCGGCAGGATCAGATCAATGATCCGGGTATGGTTGCTGTCACCGGGCGCTCCGCCAAAGATATACTGGCCTGCAAAGAGGGAAACGTTGCGGACACGCCAAACGCCTTCCGAGGGATAGCCTTCCTGACCGAGAATAGCTGCCGCGTAACCCCAGTCAGCCGGGTTACCTTCCGGCAGGAAACCTAAAGGTACTCGTATGATCACTTCGTTCCTGGCGGTGTCAACGACGATGGTCATCCCTCCCGTCGCCTCGGTATATTCTTTGGGTTCCAGCGTTGCAGGATCCGTTTGTACCACTTGAGGTGTCCAGCCTTCCGCCCAGACCGCATATTCCCAGCCAAAGCCTTCTTCCAGAGCTGCATTCCGACCGGGCAATAACATCCTGGCACCGGTTCCTGCGCCGGGGTCCGTATCGATATATACATCCATCGTCTGAACCGACAGACCGTTCGGCGAATTCCAGGGATTCTCGATCGGCCCGACCAGGTCAAAAGTAAATATCAGGTTCAAGCCGTCAGATCCAACCGTGAAAGTCTTCGCATCGAATACCGATTCCAGGAAAACGGGGTCGGTTGGATATTCATAAGTTCCGGGGCCGTAATCATCACCAACCGGGTCCTGAACTTCTAAAATTATCTCGATATCCCCTAAGTTCGGAATGAGGATTTTCGCCGGACCACCGGATGGGAACAAGACCCCTTCGGGTGTCACAGACAGGACAAACTTAAGGGAGTCCCCGGCGGAAAGGTCACCCAGAAGATGTAACGGCAAAGCAATTTCCACACTGTTCTCACCCGCTGCTGCCTCACCCACACCGGTTTCAGCGACAGTCCAGTCCTCATCGACTGCCTGATAGACATCCACCTTTGATGAACCTGTCCAGGAAACTAATTTGTTGGCAAAGATTCCCAGGACTTGATCTGAGTCGAGGGCGAACGGTGTCTTGCCGCCTTCAGCACCCGGCACGCTGAAATAGAAGCCAAGCTGGTTTCCTGAAAGCGCGGTCTCGGAATCTATCCGTAAATAAAGGTTTTCTTCATCCATCGTTGCATAAAACCCGGTCACCGGTAAAGCACCTGCCACCTGGTAATAAGCGGCCGTATCCCAGGCGGTATCCGTCACACCGTCCAACACAGGTGTTGAGATACCGGTAAATGGGACGGTTGGCGAAACAGCCTGTGCCTGAACGATCGGGACGTCCACAAAGCGCGGAACTTCCATACCGAGGGAGTCATAGACCCCGGCTAACAGCGCGCGGTAGCCTTCATCGAAGTAACTGTCCTGACCGGAATCCTGATCAGCGCCATACCACCAGAACCAATCCGAACCTTCCGCCAGGTACATGAAATCAAAAGCCGAATCCAATGCCTCTTTGCTGGCGGTCTTTTCACCACTCTCATAGGCTGCCAAATCCTGTCGGACCATCGCAAGATAATCCCAGGCAATCGCTTCTTCTTCCTCGCCGATCCAGGTATCGTAATTGGCACTGAACCATGCACCGGGGAAGAGGTAATCCAGCGTCCGTTGTTCCGGGAACATCTTCAGATATTCGGAAGGCGTGACCGTCTTGAGGACTTCGCTTTCAGCAAATTTCTGATAGAGGGCGTTTAGGAATTCGTTCGCATCATTGGGATAATTTTCCCAGGCGTTCTCACCATCCAGAATGATGCTGACGATATGCGGGCCGGCTTCGCCGCTCTCTATAAATTGCGTGTGGATCGCTTCCAGGCGAGAGATCAAATCCTGGGCGCCTTCCTCACCGCTCATCTCGGAATAATCAAATCCGATCTTATCGGAAAGGGTCCAATCACGGAAGAAAATCGCCACCTGGTTGCCCGAACCGTCGTTGACGTAATATGGCCGGTAAAGCATGTCCGCTTCCTGCACCAGGCCGGTCGAATCGCGGGTGAATGCATCGATCCCCAGCGACTTCGCCAGGACAGGTTCACCGGTCTGCATATAGGTGAAGCCGGCTTCAGCGACAAGCGGGACGATCTCCTCAGCTACTGCGCCTTCACCCGGCCATAAGCCGCGCACGTTACGGCCAAAATTCTCCTTATACATTGAGGCACTTAACGCCAGATGAGAAGCCGCATCCTGGGGATAGGCAAAGGGCTCTTCCGGCATCACAGCGCTGGGATTACCGACCAGCGCGAGTTGGTTATCGTAGATCAACGGCAGGATTGGATGCGCGTAAGGTGTCGTGGTGACTTCGATTTGTCCCTTCTTCTGAAGTTTGGCGTGATAGGGTATCACCTCCTTAACGATTTTCAGAACCTGCTCAAACAGGACTGCTTTGTCAGTCTGTTCAAAATCCCGGCCTTTCTCAACCAGTGAGAGGAGCGGTTCCTGCGCCAAGTAGGTCGGGTCAAACCAGGCCAGGTTGAACCAGACCTGCAGGTCGAGGAAATCCTGATCGGTGAATGCGGTCAGAGCATTATCGATTGATGCGGCATCCGTACCGCCCCGTTTTTCCAGGAGTTCCTGGAAACGCGGATAGCGCGGGATGATATTCGTCCAGCTGACGTCGAAAAAGCGTTCCAGGATGAAGCGTTTTTCTTCAACGGTCAGGTCCTCGACGGGTTTCTCGCCCAGAACCCAGTAGATGTCCTTGGCGCCATCAGCAATATCATTCAACTGGCGGATCAGGGTCGGTGTGAAGTTAAAAGTGACATGGACGTCCGGATATTGCGCAACCTTCTCCGCCATATCGAGATAATCTTTGGTGGCATGGACCCGTACCCAGGGACGCGTATAGATGCCATCCTCATCCTGGTAATACAGCGGTTGGTGCTGATGCCAGGTGAGGTTGACATATAAAATGTTCGGGTCGGGGGCTGGCTGACATGATGAAAGTGTGACGAGCAGCATGCTGAATGCGGTAATTAAGGTGAGAGCCTTCGCAAGCTTATTCATTTTTTCCATCCTGAATTTGAGATTGATTTTGATGGTCGTTAAGATCGATTTTACACTTAATTGAGGTCATTCAGCAATTACGATAATATTTCTAAAAAACCCTTCCAAACGCCCATCACATTACCCAACCGGTGTCATCAATAAAATGATCATGACACTCCTCTTAATTCGTTATGAATAGCTTCCCTTGACGTCATGAATTAATGTGAATATAATACCTTTTATTGGATACAATATCCTTTATCCAATATGATGATTTTCTTTTTCATCAGTCTCCCTTTACAGGTACTGAAAGGACGCAAAACCCAATCGCCTTTATATCCCCATCATCACGATTGGGTTTGCGTCCGGACAGGCTCAGGAACAAAACGGCTTCTCATGCCCGGACTCACCCCAGACGCTCACTCCCCCTCTCGACATCCCCTCCCTTTTCCGATTCAATCATCTATATTGTTCAATCAACTGACTATAAAAAAGTCAGATATCATTTATCGGGTATTTCATGACGAACGTACAGGCTGGTAGAATCAACGAAGCCAGTATGTGAATTCATAAGCAGTTTTTTTCATTACAACCATTAAGGAGCCATCCCCGCATGACAACCACCTATACCATTCGCCCGATCCTGACCGGCTGGCAGTTCCTCGACAAGGGGCTTTATGCAACCTTCCGGGATGGGCTGGGCACAATCATCGACCATCCGGTTTTCGCCTTCCTGCTGGAAGGCGGCGGACACAAGTACTTAGTCGATACCGGGATGGCATCCACCGAACGGTCGAAAAAATATCACCACGATGGTCTGCAGGAACCCGGCACCGCGATCCACGAACAACTCGCCAAGCTGGGCATCACACCGGAAGAGATTGAAGCTGTGATCTTCACCCACCTGCATTGGGACCACTGCTCGAACATGAAACAGTTCACAAAGGCGGATTTCTACGTCAGCCGGAAGGAATACGAGTTCGCTATGGACCCGATCCCGCCCTACTGGGGCTCCTACGAACATCCCAAAGCCGGCCTGACCCCGCCTTTTGTTGGCGTGGAATTTAAATTAATTGACGGCGAACAGGAGATCCTCGACGGGATCACCATGGTCCCCACACCGGGCCACAGCCCCGGTTCGATTTCGGTGGCGGTAAACACCACCCGTGGGATCTATTATCTGATCGGCGACCTGATGATCTCCCGTCTGAGCCTGCAGCCGGATAAAAAACACGGCTGGCCGATGACGCCTCCCGGCCGCTTCGCCAACTTCGTGGAGCTCTGGCAATCAATGGAAAAGGTCATGGACCGGGCGGATTACCTGCTGCTGACCCATGACGAGATCGAGCAGCTCAATGTTGAGGTCTATCCCACCCCGAACGACAAGCTGCTGGAGCATGATAAATGATCCCTCTGGAAACAGATAATCCCTTACGAAAGTTCTTCGCCGAAGAATACGAAATTGATCCGGCGGGTTATATCAACCTGACCTATTATTTCGAGACGGACCACGACCCTTACAAATCGGCCGCTCATCTCTGCCAGGAGCAATCGACCGCACAGTATAAACGGGTGGACGTCAATGAAGATTTCCGCCCCAAGCACGCCTCAAAGGTGCTGCAAATCCGCAAAGTGGAAGACACTGCGCCTTTTTATGATGAAGCCAACCCGGAAGGTGTGGAGCGGGCAAAGGACGGCTGGCTGGTCGATATCGCTTACCCCCACGTGAACTTTGGTGCGCGCATCCCCAACATGCTGACCGCGATCTGCGGCGAAGGTGCGTTCCACTCCCCCCACATGACAACCATCAAGCTAATGGATATTAACTTCCCGGATGCCTATCTGGAAGGTTTCGAAGGTCCCCAATTCGGCCTGGAAGGGCATCAGGGAGCAATTACAGGTCTACGACCGGCCGCTGACCCTGGGCGTGATCAAACCCAACATCGGCCTTGACCCGCAGCCCTTCGGCGCGCTGGCTTACGAAGCCTGGCTGCAGGGTTTGGACATCGCCAAGGATGACGAGCTGCTGTGCGACACGCCCTGGAGCCCGTTCGAACGCCGTACGGAGATCCTCGGTGAACTGCGGCTGAAAGCCGAAAAGGAAACCGGGATGCCCAAGGTTTACCTGGCAAACATCACCGATGAAGTCGACCGGATGTTTGAACTTTACGACATCGGGTTAAAAAACCACGTCAACTCGATGATGATCAATGGCATGACCACCGGGCTGTCCATCGTGCGGGTGCTGGCAAAGAAAGGCCGGGTGCCGCTTTATTCTCACTTCGACTTTATCGCGCCCTTTACCCAGGACCGTTATTTCGGCGTCTCACTGAAAGCCACGATCAAGCTCCACCGGTTGGCCGGTTACGACGCGATGATCTACCAGGGCCTGGGCGACCGGATGCGCACCACCGTGCAGGACGTGCTGGACGGGTTTGACGCCTGTCTGGCGCCGATGGGGCACCTGCGACCGATCCTGCCTGTGCCGGCAGGCAGTCAGTGGGCCGGGTCATTGGGCAAACTCTATCACATATTCGGTGAGAATAAGGATTTCGCTATCGTCCCGGGCCGGGCGGTATTTTCCCATCCGATGGGGCCCGGCGCAGGCGCGAAGGCCCTATTGCAAGGCTGGGAAGCAGCCATTAACAATATCCCGCTGGAAGACTACGCCGCTTCGCATCCCGAACTGGCAGCAGCCATCGCGATGCGCGGATAAAACATATATTCATTATTAACCACTAGGAGAATTTCAATGTCTGACGAAAAAGTATTGATCACGATCTTCCTGAAACACCATCAATCTATGAACCTGGAGTCAAATCAATGAGAAATTGGCGCAGACCGGTTTCTGGAAGAAATTCCCACCAGAGGGTGTGGAAGTGGCATCCTGGTATGTGATGATGGGCATCGGCCAGGTCGTGACCCTGAGAGTTCCCCCTGATAAGCTGCGGCAGGTCAACCTCGCAATCGAAACCAGCGCCTGGGGCGCTTTCAGCACCGAGTTCTATCCCACCTATGATTTCAGCGAGGTCTGGAAGAAGAAACGCGATGAGGCAATGAAGGAATAAGAATTGGGAATTGGGTATTAGGTATTAAGTATTAGGAGTGCGGCCGTTGGCCGCACTTTTTACTTTTCACATCAGGAAAACAATTTTATGTGAATCCAAAAATTAAAGCTGCTCCCAAAGTCCTTATTTCCGAATACTGAATGATGTAATCCCCAACCACCTGATACCTGTTCCCTCCTTCTCTTGACGTCCCTCCTATAAAAGGCTAGAATTCAAGGTCGCTGGAATTATCCGGCCGCTGGCATTTCCCAGCAATTGACCCAATTTATCAGAGAGCGAAGGTAACCCATGCTTTAGGGGTGAGAGGCGCTCGAAGGATGGAAGAATGACCGATCAAATTGTATTACAAGCAGATAAACGAACAATCAAAGGCAAGCAGGTGGGCACATTACGCCGCCAGGGGATCCTGCCCGGAATCATCTACGGCAGAATTGGCAAGGAGCAACTGGAACCCATCATGATCCAGTTGAACCTGCATGAAGCCTCCAAGATCATCAACACCCTGACCGGTTCGAGCCTGGTGCGGGTTGAAGTCGAAGGTGAACAATACCCGGTCGTGCTGCGTGAGGTCCAGAAGGACATCATTTACGGCACACTCCGACACATCGATTTCATGGCCGTTTCCCTGACCGAGAAGCTGCAGACCGCCGTTCCGATCGAGCTGATCGGCGAGGCTCCCGCCGAGACCACCATGGCCGCAGTCGTGGTGACCGGTATCTCCGAACTGGAGATCGAATGCTTCCCGCAGGACATGCCCGAACGGATCGAAGTTGACGCCAGCGTGCTGGTCGATATTGACAGCGTGATCCTGGTCAAGGACCTGGTCCTGCCTGATAATATCGAAGTCCTCACCGACCCGGATGAAATGATCGCCGGTGTGACCTATGTCGCAATTGAAGAAGAACCGGAAGAGGAAGCCGAAGGCGAACTGGCCGAGCTGCTCGAAGAAGAAGCCGAACCCGAAGTGATCGAGAAAGGCAAGCAAGAGGAAGAAGACGAAGAGTAAGCTTGCACTTCCGTTCAACAAACAACTTATACAACAAAATCCCAGGACTTTCAAAGGTCCCGGGATTTTTCATTTTCACAATCACATCGATTTGGGTTTATTTTCCTAACCCAAGCGCCTCCAATAAGGCGAGCGTCATTTCTGCGCTGGCACCCCATAACTGGTGTCCCTCAAACAAGTCGAAATAGATCACGGGGAATTCCCGGCCGGCAAAAGTACGGTAGCGGATCGTCCGATGGTCGGGGTCGGTCAGCCACTGCAAAGGGATGATAAAGGCTGATTCCACTTCATCCACGTTGAGGTGAAGCTCGTATGGCCAGGGGATCCGTCCAACAAAGACCCGCACCATATAGCCGGTGACGATCGGCATATCCCCCAAATCACCATAGATCCGGACATCCCGGGGGTTGATCCCGATCTCTTCCTGCGTCTCCCGCAGCGCGGTGAATTTGAGATCAGTGTCCTTTTGCTCCATTCCTCCACCGGGGAACGCAACCTGGCCCTTGTGTTCAACCAGGTGTTCCGATCGATGGGTCAAAAGCAAATACCAATGCCCCTGGTAAACCAGCAGCGGCATGAGGATCGCGGCAGGCCGTAGCCTGGTGCCGTTCTCACCGGAAATGATGTGACTGAAACGGGGATTATCTTTAAAACGATAAGTCCTTAAAGCCTCTGTGATTTTCTCGTCGTTCAGGTTCACCATACCTCCAACACCATCATCCTTCTGACCTGACCGGACTCCCGCAATACAAACATTCAGCGGTCAACTCATCCAGCCAGTTCACTGTCCCGGGGTCAAGTATCCCGCCGCATTGGGGGCAATGTGTTGGCAGGTGGACTTTTGCTGGGGATTTAAGAGTTGAAGTGCTGTTCGGATCGCCCAGGTGATCGTGTAATACAGTCGTGAGCCAGTTTTTTAATTCCTGATTCTCTTTAACAAACCCTCTTCCGTCCATTTCCTCAATGATCCTGCGGCTCACCCGCTGCAGTTCCATCCAGCGCCCTGAATCAACCAGGAGGTGTAACCCCTGTTTGATAAGATCAAAGCCTCTGGTATGATCGCCTCCCAGCAGATACCCTCTCCCGGCCTGAATGAAAAGAAAAGGCGCTCTGGGAATTTGAAGGTGCAGTGCGCCATTAGCCATTTCATCAAATAAAGCGGCGGCGCGTAAATATTCACCCGCTTCCATCCACTGATGCGCCTGTCTCAGGCGAAAATTGGTCTTATTGAACGGACGACGTGCGCGGGAGCCTAGGGGTTTTCTTCGGAACACGATTTGCCTCCATCTTCCTCTTCAGGCTTTTCCATCACCGTCCGGGCAAAGACCAGATAACCGGTATGGGCTACCATCCGATCGGTCGGCCGCAGCCGCTCATAATCCGGCTTATAAAAGCGCAGCATTAATTCACAAACGTCAATGAAAGCAAAATCATTGGCATGCAGCGCAGCCAGGACCTTGCTCACCTGGTTGGTTGTAGGCAGGATCGTGCCGAAAAACCCACCCATTTTCAATGAAGCTTTCACCTGAGGGAGGTAATCGTATGGGTTCGGGATATCGAGGAAAATGGCATCCATATCCCGTTCTTCGAACCCATCCTCAACATCACCCAACTTCAAATCTACCCGATCCAGCAAGCCCAGACGATCCAGGTTATTCCTAGCCAGGTTCTGCATCTGCTCACGCCGCTCATAGGAGATGACCCTCCCGCTGTCGCCGACCAGGAAAGCGAATGCTGTGGTGAGCGCGCCGGATCCCGTCCCTGCTTCCAGGACCTTCACTCCGGGGCCGATCCCCATCACCATCACGAGATACCCGATGTCCTTGGGGTACATGATCTGGGTATTGCGCTTGGTCTCCTTGAGCAGGTCTGCCAGGCCGGGTCGCATCAGGAAGAACGGGCTGCCGGTGTGACTGGTCAGCCGGCTTCCCCAGGGTTTGCCGATCATTTCGTCATGCTGCAGTTCCCCCCGGTGTGTCTGGAAGACCGCCCCGGCTTTCAGCCGGAGGAAATGGCTTTTATGTCCTCTGCCCAGCAGTTGGACCAAATCGCCATCCTGTGCAACAGCTCCATAATTCTTCCAGGTCAACGTCTTTCTCCTTTTGGATTTATTCTAATGAAAAAAGGGCAGTTTGTCATCACTGCCCTTATGCATTCAGGGAGATTTTACCCCATTTTTACCTCAAGGCTTCAAAGTCTCCTTGAAAAAGTCAGTAATGGCATTATAGCAGATGACTTTGTTCTCATATTTCTCAACGCCATGACCTTCATTTTCAAACAAAAGCATTTCGACATCCTTGCCGATCTCCTGCAAGTGGGCCACCAGGTCTTCCGATTCTTCGACGACCACCCGGGGGTCGTTGCGTCCCTGGATGACCAGCATTGGGAAACTCAAATTGTCAATATAGGTCTTCGGAGAGCGGTCAACCAGGAATTCACGTTCTTCCGGCACTTCGGGGTTTCCGATCGAAACATCGAAATAAGGTTTCCAGGTGGGCGGGATCCGATCCAGGAAGGTGATCAGGTCATACGGTCCGAACATATCGACAGCCGCTGACCACAGTTCGGGATGCCGCCCCGCCAGGGTCAGGGTCATATAACCGCCATAGGAGCGGCCAACGACGCCTGCACGGGAGACATCCAGCCGATCATCCTTCGAGAGGACTTCCCGCATCGCATGCACGTGATCCAGCCGATCCCGACCTCCCCAATCATGATCCACAAATTTGGTATAGCTCAAACCATACCCCGTGCTGCCCCGTACGTTGGGGACAAAAACTGCAAATCCCTGTAGGGTAAGAAATTCGATCAGGGGCATGGAGAACCAGGAGAAATCCGGCCGTTCCTGGCCCTGTGGACCGCCGTGAACGTAATAGATCACAGGACGGCGACCTTTGAAACCGAGTTCCGGTGACGGCAGATAGAGTCTGTGCTGATGCCCGCAATCCATCATAAGAAACGAAGGATAGGTCTTCACCAGGCGAGAGCAATTCCTTTGGGATACCCAGAATGGATTCATTGGTATGCCTCACCAACCGGTCCCGGTCTTTACCTTCAATCGTATAGATCTGAGTGGGTGATGTTGCGGTTGAAAAAGCAACCGCGAAAGAGTTCGTTTCCTGGTCATAATTGATTGCTTCCAGAACGCCATCGGAAAGAACGCCCTTCCCTGCCAGGATGTTCACAGCGTGCATTCGCCGGGTTTTAGGATCGTATTCCGCCTCATAAACCCAGCTTGCGCCATCGATATTGAAATGGAGTAGGTAACAGCCGTTCTTAAGAGGTTCCATCCCTTCATATTCACCTGCGCCGCTGTGCGCCAGGCCCTCAAACGGAACTTCCACGACATCTTCGGGATGATCCAGGTTCATATAACCCAGCCCGTAAGTATCCTGGAAGATTGCATTAGTAAAGATCAGGCCCTTGCCGCCTTCCACAAATGCACCACCTCCAAAAGCCGCCAGGGGTACTTCCTCTCCAGGTTCGCGTTCGGTGATCGGTTTGCCATAGAGCAGCTTCATGCCGTTGCCCTTTTCCCAGAGATAGGCAACGGTATCACCCACCATATACCCTTCAACCAGGACCATCCGGGAATAATCTTCATTGACTGCAGAAGGATAATATCCGTATGGGCTGGCAGCAAGCTCCTCAACTTCACTGGTGGCAAAGTTGCAAAGGTAGGTGCGGATCATGCCTTCTTCGCGGGATTCAGCCATGATCAAACATAGGTTCAAATCCGGGTCCACATTCCCCAGGTGACAGCGTGTGTTTTCGAAGAAATTGTTGAAAGCCGGTTCTGGAAATCCTCCCGTAACCGGGACCATCATTGGCAAATAATTCTCATCGCCATCGCGGTCGATCATCACAATGATCTGCCCGAGTTTATCAAGGACCGCAAAAGAATCACCGCCGATCAGGTGAGGGTTTTGCAGGACAATATTCGGAGGCAGGAGCGGTTCCGGAACACTGCCGCCGTAATCCATGGCATACAGGCTGTTATGGCCGCTCAGGTTGGATAAAAAGAAAATCCTGTCGCCCACTCTTTCCGGGCGCAGGAATAACCTTGCAGATAACAATGCTTCGATCCGATACATTCAAAACTCTCCCGTCTAAGTATGTTGGGTATCAATCAGGCTCAGCCAATAGCCAAGCCCTAACAATAACAAGGAACCAAGGATCCCCATCCCAAGGTGGATCGTGCCCAAATCCAGGAAATGGATCGATAAAGACTGAGCAATTAATTGCCCGCCAAAAAAACCGATCCAGCTCAACACAAGGTAAAGCACCATTCGGAATAACCCCCCATTTCGCCAGAGATGCAGCAAACTGCCGAATAAACTGGCGACAAAGAAAGAAAATATAATTGCTGGAAAGGTCATCAACACGCTCCTCTACCCGTACAGTTACAAAGCTCAAACGGCATTTTGAATCACACCGCCGCCCAGGCATTCGTCGCCCTGATACAATACGGCCACCTGGCCGGGCGTGATCCCGCGAACTTTCTCCCTGAATTCTAACCGAAAATTGTCCAATCCTACAGCAATTAATTGGGCTGATACCGGTTTGGTCCGATAGCGGATCATGACATCATAGAATCTGTTTGGTTCCGGTGGTTCTCCGCTGATCCAATTGACTTCATTTGCAGTCAAAGCCTGCTTGCCAACCTGTTCCCCAAACCCGACGATCAACCGGTTATGTTCTATATCTTTACTGACCACAAAATAAGGTTCTGCAGCGGCCACGCGAATCCCCTTGCGCTGGCCAATGGTATAGAAAGCCAAACCCTCATGTTGTCCAAGCACTTTCCCGGATTGGTCCACGATTTCCCCGGGATTGCTGGACTCCGGTGCGAAACGTTCCAAAAAATCACGATAATTACCTTCTCCCAGAAAACAGAGGTCCTGGCTGTCCTGGCGGTCAGCGACAGTCAGGTCCATCCGGCGCGCCTGTTCGCGTACCTCGGTTTTGGTCATCTCGCCCAACGGGAGCAAGGTCCGGCTGAGCTGCTCCTGGGAAAGCATTGACAGGACATAGGATTGGTCTTTGGTCGGGTCCACACCCTTTAATAAACGAACTCGATCTATAGTTGACTTAACGATACGGGCATAATGCCCGGTCGCGAGATAGTCCGCACCCTGTTCCAAAGCATAGGTTTGCAGGATACCCCATTTCACCTGGGGATTACAGAACAGGCAGGGATTAGGCGTCATCCCGGCCAGATACTGTTGGATAAATGATTGAACCACCTGCTGATAGAAACGATCGCGGACATCCAAATCGATAAAAGGGATACCGAGTGAATCGGCGACGGACTGGGCGAGTGAAGCAGATGATGGCTGGCCCTGAATGGCATCCTGCCACTTGGGGTCCACCCAGGTGGACATGTGAATACCGGTCACACGGTAGCCCTGTTCGATTAACTTTGCAGCAGCAACAGCACTATCCACACCCCCGCTCATTGCCACAAAGGAATGTCCACGAGAATTCATGCCATCCATTTTACCTTATTCAACCGGACTGGCCTGCTATAATTAGAAACAAAAAGGAACGAATGGAATAACTGAATGATCCCTTATACCGATACGCACTGTCACCTGGATTTCTCCCGTTTTGACGAAGACCGCGACCTGGTCATTAAACGCGCCTGGAAGAACGGGCTGGTTTGGATCCTCAACCCTGGGATCGACCTGCAGACCAACCAGGCCGCCATTGATCTGGCAAAAGCCTACCCCGGTAAGGTCAGCGCTGCCATCGGGATCCACCCGAACATCGGAAAGCCCTGGACGGCTGAGGTCATTCCAACCATGCGCGAGCAAGCGAAGGCACCGGAAGTGGTCGCAATCGGGGAAATCGGTCTGGATTATTACCGCCAGCATACTCCTTTCGACCAGCAGCGGATGATGTTCCGGGAGCAGCTCAAGCTGGCAGAAGAACTTTCTCTGCCGGTTATCATTCATAACCGCGAATCCACAAAAGACCTGATGGCGATCCTAACCGAGTGGCATGCCGGTTTGGTCCGTGCCGGCCATCCGCTGGCCGAACGGCCGGGAACCCTGCACAGTTACAGCGCTGACCTGGAGACCGCTCAATCAGCGATTGCGATGAACTTTTATCTGGGGATCACCGGCCCGGTGACCTTCTCCAACGCAGCCGACCGGAAGGCGGTTGTACGAAACCTGCCGCTGGATCACCTCCTGCTTGAAACCGATGCGCCGTATCTGACCCCGCACCCACACCGCGGGAAGCGCAACGAACCCTCCTATATCCCGCTGATCGCTGAAGAGATCGCCCGGTTACATAACGTCAGTCCGAAGGAAGTCGCCGAAATCACAACCATCAACGCACAGCGACTTTTCAACTGGAAATCCTGAACTAACGAGGTAATTAATGACAATAGATATCCGCCACCTGCCATTTGATGAAAGTGTTGAAGTCCTGAATTTCCTGACAAATTACGCTTTCACGCCAACACCCCCTCTACCGAAACTGGATGAATTTACCGAAAAGGTGCGCAAGCATGAGGGGTTTGAGTTCTATACCGTCTTTGAAGAAGACCGGCCGCTGGCGGTTGCCGGTACACCGGCGACAATGATCCAAAATGTCCGCGGGAAGAACTTTCGAATGGGCGGCATTGCTGACGTTGCCACGCACCCCGCAGGTCGGCGGAAAGGTTATGTCCGAAATCTGATGCACCATATCTATCAGATCTTCAAAGATGACGGTATAGGCGTCTCCTGTCTTTATCCATTTCAGGAAACCTTTTACCAACGTCTGGGTTACGTCACTTTTCCACAGGCCAAACGGATCACTTTTTCTCCCGAAAGGCTGCGTCCAATCCTTAAACTTGAACTTCCCGGGACGGTTGAACTGCTCAGCATCAAAGATGGTTACCCAATTTACCGCGCCTACCTTGAAGAATTGCAAAAGCAAACGCACGGAATGGCAATCTTCAGTATTCCCCAGGCCGAAGCTGTCGGAAGCAGGGACACCTGGCTGGCAGTCGCAAGGCAAGAGCAAAAAGTCGTGGGTATCCTGCAATACCGCCTGAAAGGGCAAATGATGAAACAGGAAATGCTTGGTTATGATTTCTTTTTCAGTAATGCTGTGGGGAAATATCTGCTGCTGGATTGGATCGCCCGCCATATCGACCAGGCATCAAGCGTTAAATTAACTCTCAAACCTGACCAGTTTGGCGAAACGCTTTTTACTGACCTGCGACCGGAGATCGAAAAATTCTTTCTTGCACCGATGGGTCGGGTTATCAATATTGAGGCGCTTCAGGGCCTTCCTGTGGGTCCAGGAAAGATTACAGTGGCGCTCGAAGATCCGGATTGCGATTGGAATAACGGTATCTGGCGCTTGAATGGCGAGGATGGGAGCCTGGAAGTTTCTCAAGCTCAAAACCCTGATTGCCGTCTCACCATCCAGGGTTTTTCCGCACTGGTCTACGGCGTGCAAGACCCGGAGGAATTTGTCTGGCGGGGCTGGGGGGACCCAAACGAGGAACAACAAAATGTATTGCGGCGTATGTTCCCGCCAGCTCTCCCCTTCATCCACGCGGATTATTAATTCAAGGAAGAAAAATGGGCTGTCCAAATTGGCAGCCCATTCAATATTAACAATTCCCCAATCGTCATTCTTACCGGTCGATATATTCCTTTAAATTATGCTCCACAGCATAGGCTGCGGCTTCCGCCCGGTTGCTGACGCCTAATTTACTCAAAATGCTGCTGACGTAATTGCGTACCGTGCCTTCCCCGAGGAATAATGCTGCCGCGATCTCTCGGTTGGTTTTACCTTCCGAAACCAGCGCAAGGACATATTTCTCCTGCTGGCTGAGGCTTACAAATGCTGCCGCTTCTTCCTCTTTGACCGCCCGGCGTACTTCCTGGAAGACACGCTGGGTCACAGCGGGGTCCAGCAGCGCTTCGCCCCGGCAGGCAGCCTCGATCGCCGTGATCAATCCTTCCGCACCGATCTGTTTGAGCACATACCCGCTGGCGCCAGCCCTTATGGCAGAAAACAACATCTCATCTTCGGCATAGGAAGTCAGGATGACGACCCGCACATCCGGCCAGCGCTCCGTGATTTCCTCACAGGCCTCTATGCCGGAAGGACCGGGCAGCCGGATATCCATCAGGACCACATCCGGGTGATATTTCTCCACCATGGCAACCGCTTCTTTCGCGGTGCCGGCTTCGGCAACCACCTCGAATTTGTCATTATGTTCCAGCAGGGCTTTCAATCCCAACCGGACTACTTCATGATCGTCAACCAGCAGAATGTCTTTTTTCTCCATAAACAGCGGCCTTCTCTCAGGGCGTTTCATCCCGCTTGTAATCCACAAAGCGGTATCCCACACCTCTTTCCGTCAGGATATATTTTGGGTTTGAGGGGTCTTCTTCGATCTTTTTTCGCAAATAATTAATATAGAGTCGAACGTAATGAGGTTCATCCCGATATTCATAACCCCAAACCTTGGTGAGGATCTGGTCGTGGGTCAGGACCCAACCTGCGTTCCGTACAAGGTGATAAAGCAGGCGATATTCCGTCGGGCGCAGCTTGACCAGTTCACCGTTCACCCAAACTTCCCGCCGGCCAAAATCGATCTTCAACCGGTCATCAACCTCGATGACGCCCTCTTCATCTTCTTCCTTGGATGCACCACGACGCAGGACCGCTTTCACCCTGCTGACCAATTCCCTGGGACTGAATGGTTTGGTGATGTAATCATCCGCACCCAATTCCAGACCTTTGACCTTATCGTCTTCTTCACCCTTGGCAGTCAGCATGATCACCGGCACCTGGCTAATCTCGCGGATCATCTTCAACACTTCAAAACCGTCGATGTCCGGCATCATGACATCCAGCAGGATCAGGTCCGGGAGTGAATCCCGCAGCCGGTCCAAGGCTTCGGTGCCGTTAAAGGCTTCGATCACTTCAAAGCCATCCTGTTCAAGGTTCAACCGGATGAATCCCACCATGCGGCGTTCATCATCCACAACCAAAATACGATATTTTCTTGAAGGTGTGTCAAACATAGCTGCTCCTGCTTTTCTCCCTATGAAATCCTTTTCACTAAAATCACAGTGATATTATCCGGTCCACCGGCTTCATTTGCCGCGTTGACCAGTTCACATGCCGCCTTATTTAAATCAGCATTTCCACCAAGGATCGCCTTCATTTTTTGGTCATTGACCAACCCCCATAACCCATCCGAACAGAGCAGCAGCCCTTCTCCGGGCGCGATTCTGAATTGATCCAGATCGGGTTCCAAATCATCACTCTGCCCCAGCGCTTTGTAAAGGACATTCCGCTGTGGGTGAACGGCAGCCTCGGCTTCGGTGATCTCGCCCAGATCGACCAACCGCTTGACCAGAGAGTGATCTTTGGTTTTCAGTGAAAGTGAACCATCTTTTCTTATCAAATACAATCGACTGTCACCAATATGGGCTGTGAAGACCCGGTCACCCATGACCAATGCCAATGTCAAGGTCGTCCCACCACCCGGTACCCGTTGCCGAATAAGGCTTTGGGCCTTATCCACGGATTTGGTCAATAATGCCAATATATCCTCTTCCTTAAAACCTTTGTGTTCAAAGATCAATGGGTTGACCAATTGGTCTGAAAGGAACTGCCCTGCACCCTGGGCGGCCAGGTGGCTGGCAATTTCTCCGTTCTGATGCCCACCCATCCCATCCGCCACCAGGTAAAGACCGAGCGACATCCCATTATCAATTCCATCAAGGTAAGTCTGGAAAATATAAAGTGTATCCTCGTTATGAGAACGTTCCAAACCGGTGGATTGACAGGAAACCACCTGGAAAGGCAGTTGAGATTGCACTGGTTTGACCATCGGCAGTTCCATAGATGTTCCTCTTATGGTCGGGGAATCATCCTGTAATTCGCCCTCCTCCTTTTCCGGGAATAGCCTTCTGAAAAAATCAAACACCGGTAATTCTCCATTTGGATTTCATTTGTTATTCTTCTTTATTTTACTGGATATGTCCAGAATAATTCAAAGCTGAACTCCATTGTTACTGAGCGCCCTCTTCTTCGATGGCAGTCAGGAAGTCACCTGCGGACCAACCATTCCGGGTCTTATCATACGGCGCCTCGAGGTGCCACCAGGTGTACCCATCAGCTTCCTCCGGCCCGTCTATCACCAGGAAAACTTCCGAATCCAGCGCGGTGAAGTTGACCGCACCGGCCAGACCTGGTTCGGCCCGCATCCGGAGCCCGGCCCCATTAGTGCCGGCCACTTGCACGTATGCCCCTACACCAATTACGCCATCCGGCAGGAAAAAGATCGAGGTTGCCGTTGGTGTTGGCGTCGCCGCGGCCGGCGTGTTTTCGGGCGTTTGGGTCGGTGCAGCAATTTTTGTCACAAAGGGTGTCGCGCCGACCACCGGCCCCTGGCTGCGTCCGAGGAACAATGCCGCCAGACCTGCCATGATCAGTCCTGCTAAAAGGATCACTGATGCGGCAAGCGTAATGGGATTGATGAATGATCTTAGCGTTAATTTTTCGGGCGTTTTTGCCATAGTTTTTATTTTGATTAAAAATCAGACTAAATTCCTCTATAATTATAGCCCATCCTTATTGATTCAAATCCCAAAGATTTCTTTATATGCGTCAGGCGGGTAAAATGACTGGAAAGTGCGTATGTTATAATTTCGTAGGGATCCGCAATTAATTATGGAAGAACCAACTCTTTTAAATCAGCGTTATCGTTTGCTTGAACCACTTGGTTCCGGCGGCATGGCTGTCGTCCATAAAGCAGTGGATACCATGCTCGAACGGGTCGTAGCAGTAAAGATCCTGCGCGAAGACTATGCCAAAGATGAAGATTTCCGCGAGCGCTTCAAGCAGGAGGCCAAAGCGGCTGCCAACCTTTCCCACCCCAATATCGTCACGGTATATGATTTTGGCTTTGATGAAGACCAGGTATTCATCGTAATTGAATATATCGATGGGACCGACTTAAAATCTCTGATCCGTCAGAAGGGTCATTTCAGCATTGAAGATACGGTCGGATTGATGGCACAAGCCTGTGCAGGAGTAGGCTACGCGCATCGGGCTGGACTTGTTCACTGCGATATCAAACCGCATAACATGCTGGTCTCAAAAGATTTCCGACTCAAGGTAACCGACTTTGGGATCGCCCGCGCCTTGGCGACCATCCATCCAGACGAGCGCAGTGAAATCGTTTGGGGGTCTCCCCATTATTTCTCACCGGAACAGGCAAGCGGGGGTGCGCCTTCCCCGGCATCAGATGTTTATTCCCTGGGGATCATCCTTTATGAGATGCTGACCGGACAGCTCCCGTTTGAAGCCAGCGATTCCACAGAATTGGCCCGGATGCACCGTGAGGAAATTCCCCTGCCTCCCCGGCGGATCAACCCCGCCATCCCGGAAGTGCTGGAAGAGATCACCCTCAAGGTCCTATCCAAGGAACCTTCAGCCCGTTACCGTACGGCCGACCAGTTAGGCCGGGTCTTGCTCGCTTTCGGAAATCACAATAAGGAGAAGACCGGACCTATCATTCTTCCCCAGGCTAAAAACAACGAACATCCTGCGCTTGAGAAACCTTATGTAATACCTGTTTCAAAGGAAGATCCGGTTGAAAGCCAATACTATCCGGAAACGGAAGAGGATGAAACCGAGGAAAGCCCGCGAATCGATTGGATCACCTGGGGATTGGGGTTACTGGCGTTCACTGCAGTTCTCGGGTTGATCCCGTTCTGGCTGTTCATCTACTTTTCGATCAACCCATAATGCAATAAATAATAGTAGAAACAGGATGAAGATGACTTATAAAATTTCTGCTTCCATTCTTGCAGCGGATTTAAATCAACTGGGAAACGCTATCCAGCAGGCCATTGATGCCGGTGTGGATTGGATCCATGTGGATGTGATGGATGGCAGTTTCGTACCGAACATTTCATTTGGTCCGGATATCGTTCGAGCGGTTCGGAGGATCACCGATCTTCCCATAGACACCCATTTAATGATCGTAAATCCCGAACGCCACCTGAAATCCTTTGCCGAAGCTGGGACGAACCATCTGACTGTGCATTATGAAACCTGCCCACATATCCATCGTACTTTACATACAATCAGGGAATTAGGCGTATCACCGGCGATCACACTCAATCCTGGCACACCGGTCGCCTGCCTTCGTGAATTAACCCATGACTTTGATCAGGTGCTTATCATGTCCGTTGATCCCGGATATGGCGGGCAGACCTTCATTGAGACCATGTACGATAAGGTCCGACGGACCAAAGATCTGTTGGAAGCAACCGGTTCGAACGCGAAGATCCAAATCGACGGTGGGATCGATCAATCCAACATCAAAGCCTGTTATGAGGCTGGGGCAACAAATTTCGTGGCAGGGTCATCCATTTTCAAGCATCCGGATGGGATCGAGGCCGGAATCCAGGCTTTACGGGATGCATTAATCGATTAACCCATTAACGCAAAAATCGCGGCAAGCCTGCCGCGACTATTGCACTCCGATTGGGTTAAACCTAATTAGAGGATTTGACCAGCGTCCGGATGCAGCGAGTGCACAAAGTCTTACGAACCATTCGGCCGTTCACGTATATAGAGACTTTTTGAAGGTTCGGTTTGAATTGTCGATTGGTTGCCCGCATCGAGTGGCTTCGATTATGACCGAATGTGGTCTTTTTTCCACAATTCTCGCAGATTGCCATGATGTCGTCCTTTCACATCTTTAAGTTATAATGACTGACCAGGTTTGGTTATTCTCTTTCCAAACAGCGAATTATTTTACCATAATCTAACAAGAGCGACAAGCAAGTCAAGGTGAAAAGAAAATATGTCTGAATCGGAAAATACACATAATGAATTGGGAAGCATCCTGATCCAGAAGGATGCAATCGCATCCATCGCCCGTCAATCCACACTCCAATCTTACGGTGTGGTTGGCCTGGCACCGAAGAACCTTATTGAGAATATCCGGCAAATTCTGAAACGAGATGCCAAATATGGCGTCGACGTCACCTTTGATCATGATAGTCTGGTCATTGATCTCTATATTGTTGTCGAATACGGTACCCGGATCAAATCCATCACCAATAGTATTGTTAATAGTGTAAAATACAACGTCGAAAAAACGGTCGGTTTACCCGTCCGCCGGATCAACGTTCATGTCCGCGGTTTGCGGATCAGTAATATGGACTAAGCGGCTTTCTTTCATTGAAAGCCTGATATTATCGCGTTTTTTAATCTTTGGAGAATTATGAGTGCTGCTGATTTAACAAAATTGAGTGCTGAAGAACGCCATCAGCTTGTTTCAGTGCCTATCGATGGACGAGGGCTGAAAACACTGTTGGAGGCCGGTATGGTCTGGCTCAAGACCAATCAGCAGATCGTAAATAGTTTGAATGTCTTCCCTGTTCCCGATGGCGACACCGGTACGAATATGATCCTGACCATGCAAGCCGCCTTTGATGAGGTGGAAAATTCCGGCATCGAAAACGTCGGCGAGCTGGGTCATGCGATTGCTCGGGGCGCATTAATGGGCGCCAGGGGCAATTCAGGCGTAATCCTCTCGCAGATCTGGCGTGGTTTTGCCAGGGCGCTTGACAGTAAAGAAACAATGGATGTCCACCTCCTGGCGGACGCACTCAATGAAGCTAAGGTAACAGCTTATAAAGGCGTGGTAAGACCGGTTGAAGGGACTATCCTGACGGTAATCAAAGATATCGCCGCCCAGGCCGAAGTCTCCGTGCAGCGGACAACATCGTTCACCGATGTGCTCGCAGATATCGTGGAAGCCGCAGATGCGTCTGTGGAACGGACACCGGACCTCCTGCCGATCCTTAAACAAGCCGGCGTTGTAGATTCGGGCGGAAAAGGGTTGTTGTGCATTTTTGAAGGCATGTGGCGATTCATCAACGGCGACCCACTGGACAAGCCATTGACCGAAGTCCTGCCCTTATCCGAGATGGATTTGGATGATGCCATGGAAACGGTGGAACCCGGTCAGGATTATGAGGTCGTGATTGACTTCACGCCAAATGAATCCTTCAGTCTGGAAAATTATTACGCCGACCTGGAAAAGATCGGAACGTCCATCCAGGTGGGCGAGGGTGACGGGATATACCGGATGCACATCCACGTCCCAACCGATAGCCGCTATCTCCCCATCGACCATACCATGGTCATGGGAACCATCCAGAAAGTGATGATGGAAAACCTCATCGCTCAAATAGATGAGAGGAAAGACAACAAGAATCTGAAGATCAAACTGACCCCGGTACAACCCGGCGAGATTGCTGTCGTGACCGTCTCCCCCGGCCCGGGCCTGACGCGGATCTTTGCCAGCCTTGGTGTTGCTGCCATCGTTCACGGCGGGCAGACAATGAACCCCTCCATAAAAGAGATCCTGTCATCGTTCGAAAATCTTCCCACAGATAAGATAATCATCCTTCCCAATAATAAAAACATCATTATGGCGGCCAAAGAAGCGGCATCCATGACGGTTAAACATGTGGCCGTGATCCCAACGATCAGCATTCCCCAGGGACTTGCTGCGATGTTCCGTTTGATCCCGGACGGAGATTATGATGAAATAGTCTCGGAAATGAATGATGCCATCCAAGAAGTGGAAACAGGTGAAATCACAACCGCTACCCGCACAGTCGAAATTGATGGGGTCAAGGTGGAAAAGGGACAGGTGATTGCACTGCACAACGGCAAACTGGTGGCTGCCACCCGCTCGATCGACGAAGCCTGCGAGCAGCTCCTGGTGGCTGCCGGTGCTAATAAATTCGAACGGATCACATTGTTTTATGGTGAGAACATGAAACTGTCACAGGTTAACCAATTGGCAGATAAGATTCGTTCGGTTTATCCGGACCATGAGATCGAAGTCCATGAAGGTGGACAGCCTCATTACCAATTAATTATTGCCATTGAATAATGATCAATCCTTGTATGATGATTAAGAACCCCGATTACACCGGGGTTCTTTCGTAAAAAAACGAGCAAGGAATGAGAAATTTGAATTTTTGAGGATTTCTTGCTCCTCAGGCAGGATAAGATATGATTATTGAATGAATTGCGTTAAAATGAATGGACAAACGTCCTAAAAAGGTATTTTCAAATTATGCATCGATCTATCGAAAAACTCTACAAAATCTTCAAACTGGAAGCTGAGTTCAATTATTCAAATAAAGCGGTTGTTGGCGGTTTGGAAAAATTGACCGAAACCTGGACTGGTGAGGCAAGAGCAGAAGGTATCTCTGAAGAGCATATTCAGAAAGTCACCGATCATCTCAGGCAGTATCCCAGTCTGGAAATTGCTCAACGTGAAAGCGTATTGAAAGAAATTGGAATGATCCTGGATGTGGCAGGAATCAAATATCTTCCTGCTTCCCCTTCACCTGAAACCCAGACTTCCGCAGAACCTCAAAATGAAACAACGAAAAGAAAAAGTTCAGCAAAACCTGATCAAAAACCGCGCGGTTCCACTCGCAAACGCAGCGCCGGGCCGGCACCCGTTCCGGATGTCGCCGCGCCTCAAGGCCTGACCGCATCGACCACCATGGTACGGGGGATAGGTGAAAAACAGGCTGAACTATTGGCAAAATTAGGTCTGAATACCATTGAAGACATGCTGTATTATTTCCCCTATCGGTATGATGATTACTCGGAGTTGAAACCGATCCAGGATTTAAAGTATGGGGAGGAAGTGACCATCCTGGCGTGGGTAAAGAGTGTCAAGACCTTCAAAATCCCGAACAAAAACCGGAAGGTCACCCAGGCAATCGTCTCCGACAGCACCGGCGCGATCCAGTTGATGTGGTTCAACCAGGAATACCAGATGCGCTACCTGCGCAAAGATATGTTCCTGTCCATTTCCGGCAAGATTGAACAATATATGGGCCGTCTGGTGATGTATCACCCGGACTATGAAGAAGTCGAGAAACAGCAGCTCAATACCAATCGCATTGTGCCGGTTTACAGTCTGACGGCAAAGTTAAGCCAGCGCTGGCTCCGCAAATCAATGCATAATGTCGTCAGCTATTGGGCACCCAAGATCCCGGATTTCATCACAAAATACATCCTGGAAGATGCTGAATTGATGGACCTCTCAACGGCATTAATGGAAATCCACTTCCCCGAAAACAAGTCCAACTTGAAGAAAGCACGCTACCGGCTGGCTTTCGATGAGATCTTCCTGCTCCAATTGGGTGTTCTACGACAAAAATACGATTGGACGAGCCAAGCTGGTCGCACATTCGAAGTCTCGGATGAGTGGCTGGCCGAGCGCGCCACGCACCTTCCCTTCCAACTGACCAAGGCGCAGCTTCGAGCACTGACGGATATCCGCAAAGACCTGCTCAGCGGTCACCCGATGAGTTGGCTCCTGCAGGGGGATGTCGGCTCTGGAAAGACAGTCGTGGCAGCCCTTGGGATCACAGTGGTCGTCAATAATGACGCTCAGGCAGCATTTATGGCACCGACTTCCATCCTGGCAGAGCAGCATTATGCCAGCCTGAGACAATTACTGGCTAACCCGCAGGATGAGGATGCTGTATTGAAGGAAAAAGAGATCCGTTTATTGACCGGTGATACGCCGGCGAAAGAACGGGAAGAAATCCTCACCGGCCTTGCTGATGGGTCCATCAAACTAATTGTGGGGACACACGCGCTCATTGAAGACCCGGTCACCTTCAAGGACCTCCAAATGGTGGTCGTTGATGAACAACACCGGTTCGGCGTTGCCCAACGGGCAGCCTTGCGCGAAAAGGGCGAGAACCCTCACCTATTGGTGATGACCGCCACACCGATTTCCGCGTTCCCTGGCGCTGACGATTTACGGTGACCTCGACCTCAGTATAATGGACGAGATGCCGGAAGGCCGCCTGCCTGTGGATACCCACATCCTCTACCCCACCGAGCGTGAAAGGACTTACACTCTGATCCGCGCCCAGATCGAAGCAGGTCACCAGGCTTTCATTATTTATCCTCTGGTGGAGCAAGGGGATAATGACGAGAACTTGGCAGCAGTAGAAGAGCAGCAGCGCCTGCAAAAAGAGATCTTCCCGAAACTGAAAGTTGGTCTGTTACACGGTCGATTGCGGCCTGATGAAAAAGAATCCGTAATGCGCAACTTCCGTGACCGTGAGCTGGATATCCTGGTTTCAACATCGGTCGTTGAAGTCGGCGTTGACATCCCCAATGCTACGGTGATGGTGGTCGAAAACGCCAACCGTTTTGGCCTTGCCCAGTTACACCAATTCCGTGGAAGAGTTGGCAGGAGTTCGGATAAATCCTACTGTATTTTGATCCCTGAGACCAAGGATGCAGCCGAGAACGAACGCCTTTTAGCAATGGAAAGTACCAATGACGGTTTCGTACTGGCAGAACACGACCTGAACCAGCGCGGGCCGGGCGAATTCCTTGGGACACGCCAATCCGGTTATACCGATTTACGCCTGGCGAACCTGACAGACATTCATATGATCGAAAAGGCCGCACATTATGCCCGCGAAGTCTTCAATAACGATCAAAACTTATCCGCGCCGGAGCACCAACTCATGCTGGACGCGTTAAACCACTTCTGGCCTTCGGCTGAAGGAGATTTGAGCTGAAATGACAACCGTATTATTCCCGGGAACATTTGATCCCATCCATTATGGGCATATCAATATTGCACGGCGCGCTGCTGACCTTTTCGATGAAGTCATTGTCGCGGTCTATGCCCACGAGCAGTCTAATATCCTGTTTTCTCCGGAAGAGCGCCTGGCAATGGTGGAAGATGCTTTCAAGAACGTCGGAAACATCAGCGTCACAACTTATTCAGGTCTTACTGTAAAATTTGCGAAAAAAGTAGGCGCGCGGGCGTTGATCCGCGGTCTGCGTGTGTTTTCCGATTTCGAATATGAATTTCGGATGGCTTTAGCCAATAACAGGCTTGAACCCGATATCGATGTGATCGCCCTGATCACCAGTGAGGAACACACCTTTCTCTCCTCCACGACCGTCCGTGAGATCGCTGCCCTGGGCGGTGATGTTTCAACCATGGTCCCGGAACATGTCCGGAAGGCATTGGAAGCCCGTTTTTCAGAATTGGGGAAAAATCAGGATATCGTTCCACTCACCTCCTTAAGAGATTAATCTGACAATTAACAGCAAATTATGTTAATATTGGTATAAGGCTTGCAACCCTTATAAGTGAAAACTTAAGCGGAGGATGGTATGGATATCTTACATCTCGTCGATCGACTGGAAGAACTCTTTAATGAGAGCCGCCCGATCTGGCTGACCCACAGTGTCATCGTGGATGAGGACCGGATGCTGGACCTCATTGACCAGATGCGGGTTGCCGTTCCGGAGGAGATCAAAAAAGCACAACAGATCATCACCCAGCGCGACCGGATCATGGCGCAGGCAAAAGAGGAAGCCAATCGTACCATTGCCCTGGCGCGTGATAAGGCTGAGAAACGCCTTGAGGATAACGAATTGGTGCAAACCGCTCGAACTCAGGCGAACCAAATCATCGAACGCGCCCATCAGGAAGCTGCAGGCACACAGCATGAAGCCGATAAATACATTCTCGATTCGCTGACAAAACTTGAAAGGGAAATGGAACAGCTTCTAGGCCAGGTCCGGAATGGCATCACAACCCTTCAGGCTGATTCATTAACCACGATGCCCGAAGATAACGCTCAGCCTCCGGTCGATAACGGCCTGCTGTAATCCTCCCTCTAACTTCAATCGCCAGCAGCATCTGATTAATCAGATGCTGTTTTCTTTTGAGCCTTGCGCCTGGGTGATTTCGTCTCCGGTTTTGGGGCATGCAAAGCAACCGGTAAAACCTCATCCATATGTTTAACAAAGACCAATTCCATCTCTTTCAAGACACTCTTGGGAATGTCCTCAAGGTCTTTTTCATTTCGAGCCGGGATGATGACCTTCTTTAGTCCTGCTCGGTGTGAAGCGAGTACCTTCTCACGGATCCCACCAACCGGCAGTACCCGGCCGCGCAAGGTGATTTCACCCGTCATCCCAACCATATGATAGCTTGGCCGTTCAGTGAATGCAGAAATCATCGCGGTTGAGATGGTGATACCTGCGCTGGGGCCGTCTTTCGGGATGGCGCCTTCCGGAACATGCAGATGCACATCTACAGTCTCGAAGATTTCCGGATCAATCTTCAAAATTTCCGCCCGAGATCTTAATGTAGGATAAAGCAGCCTGAGCGGATTCCTGCATGACGTCCCCAATTTGTCCGGTGATCTGTAAATTACCTTTGCCATCCAGGATCAGGACTTCCACCGGCATGATCTCTCCGCCGTTCTCTGTCCATGCCAATGCGGTTGCGACCCCGATCTCATCTTCGCCTTCTGCTTCCGTCTCAAAAAATTGCTGAGGTCCAAGGTATTTGCGGATCGCTGTAGGGCTGATATGTTTGGGATGTTCTTTGTTCTCAGTCTTCAACCGGGCAGTTCTGCGCAATACCCGGCCGATCTCACGTTCAAAATTACGAACGCCAGCTTCAAACGTGTATTCCCGAATGATCTTTTCCAGAGCTGAAGTCTGAAAAACGATCCCTTCATTTTCAAGGCCGGTCTCTTCCAATTGCCGAGGGATCAGAAACCGTCGCGCGATCTCCAGTTTTTCTTCCTCGATGTAACCCGAGAACTCGATCACTTCCAGGCGATCCAGCAGCGCCGGCGGGATGGTGCTGAGCGTGTTGGCGGTTGTGATAAAGATCACTTTGGAAAGGTCATAATCCACTTCCATATAGTGGTCCGAAAAGGCATAATTTTGTTCCGGGTCCAGCACTTCAAGCAGGGCAGACGAAGGGTCTCCCCTGAAATCTGCGCCTAATTTATCAATCTCGTCCAGCATGAAGAGCGGATTATTGGTCTCAGCCCGGCGCATGGTTTGAATGATCCGACCCGGCATCGCGCCGATATAAGTACGCCGGTGGCCGCGGATTTCCGCTTCATCGCGCGACTCCACCCAGCGATAGGCGGACGAATTTCCGGCCCAAAGCGGTGGCAATTGATTTTCCCAGGGAGGTTTTCCCGGTCCCGGGCGGCCCGACGAAGCACAGGATCGGTTGGCGCAATCGGGAAGGGTTGAGGCTGCGGATGGCAATATATTCGATAATGCGGTCCTTGGCCCTTTTCAGCCCATAATGGTCACGCTCAAGGACCTGTTCGGCGTGAACCACATTCAGGTTATCTTCACTCGACTCAATCCAGGGCAGTTCCAATAACCAATCGAGGTAAGTACGGATGATGCCAACTTCCGGCGCCATTGGCGGCATCTGCTGCAGTCGCTGGAGTTCACGATCCGCCTGGATCCGGACTTCCTTTGGTAAATCCTTGGTTTTAATCTGCTCGCGCAGTTCAATGATTTCTTCGGTCCAGATATCACCTTCACCCAACTCCGTTTGAATAGCCTTCATCTGTTCCCGCAGGTAATATTCCCGGTGCGAGCGGTCCACTTCCGTCTGGACTTGTGCCTGGATCTCGTCTTCCAGTTCAAGCACATCCAGTTCTTCCGCCAGGATCTGGTTAACCCGTTTCAAGCGGTCTGCCGGATGGGTCAGGACCATAAGTTCCTTGCGAACATCGTTTTCCAATGAAAGCGAGGTAATGATCATATCAGCCAGCCAGGAAGGATCGTTGATATTCATTGAGAACAGCTGGGCCTCATCTGGAATGGAATCATTGAGTTCAACACATTGTTCGAACAAACTGCGAGTGGTCCGCATCAGTGCAGTTAATTGGCGTGTCGTCCTGAATTCATCATCAATCGGACGGGTTTCAACGATAAAGTAGGGTTCCGTTTCAAGGATGTTGACAATCTCCACCCTGCGCCGGCCCTGGACCAGGGCAGAGTGGTTGCCACCCTGCATTGAAAGCATGCGCCCAACCGCCAGTTCTATTCCCACCGGTAAGTATTGACTTATCAGGTCTTCTTCGACACCTTTGTCGGAAAGGAAGAGTGCGACTGCCGTCTTATTTTGACCCTGGGCGGCTTCGATGGCCTTTGGACTGATATCATTACTGACAAAAATCGGAGAGATCATCTTGGGAAAGACAACCACATCCTTCAACACAAATGCAGGGCTTACAAACAACCCATTCTCATCTGAATCTCGGTTGCTGATCCGGTAGAGTTCTTCTGTTCTTTGATGGATATTCCCCATCAGGTCATTATCATCGTCTGATGGCGGGAACCATTGCTCGTCGCTCATAATCTCTCCAAGTTTAGAAATAAATACAAAAATAAAATTATGCTAATGGACATTTTATCACTGGCCGTTTCCATTTGTGAGGGCTGCTAAAACCTCCTTTGCAGCAGCAGACACAAATATGCTGCCAGTGATCAGGACAACCGCCTCGCTTCCGGCTTCCTGAAGTGCTTGTGTCAACGCTTCCTCAATCGGAACAATTGCCTTGGCCGAGCGTCCGCTGCGATGTGCCAGGTCAACCAATTGATTGGCATCATATGCCCGGGGATGGACAGACTGGGTGGTGATCACCTGGCGCACCCGGGGAAGCAATTCCTGGAACATCCCATCGACATCCTTATCTTCCGAAGCACCAAAAACCAGTACAATCGGCAGTCCGGGGAAGTAATCGTCCATAGCCTGGCGTAAACGCAGTGCGGAATAACGGTTATGAGCGGAATCGATCACAACCGGTGGATTCCGGCGTAAAATTTCCAGCCTTCCGGGCCACACGACATCAGCAAAACCTGTGACATAGGCTTCCAGGGATAGCTTCAGCCCATATTTTTCTGCAGTTTTCAATGCAGCATAAGCAGTAGCCGCATTCTCCACCTGGTGAAATCCCAGCAGGGGAATATGGAATCTTAGTGGACTCCAGACATGTCTCCCAGCGGTTTCAATGAACTCGTCCACCATTGGCTGTTCATCGGGGGTCCAGACCAGGAAAGTCTGCCCATCCAGATTATGACTATCTGCGGCATAAAGATAATCCCGTCCAACCTGGATCAGTGGAGAGTTGCGCTCTGCTGCGATTTGTTCCAACCGCAATCTCGCTTCTTCTTTTTGCGGTGCAACGACCACCGGCACCCCCGGTTTGATGATCCCGCCTTTTTCCCCGGCGATTTCTGTAAGAGTATCACCCAGGATCTGGGTATGATCGTATGAAATAGAGGTGATGACGGCAATGATGGGGTCAACAATGTTAGTCGCATCCAGCCGGCCGCCCAGACCGACCTCAAACACCGCATAATCTACTTTCTGCCGTGAAAAATGGAGGAATGCCAGCGCAGTGGTCAATTCAAAGGTCGTGATCTCGGGCACTTCCACGGTCGCCGGTCTGAGGTCGTTGACCAGTTCAACAAGGTCTGCCCTGCTGATCTCTTCTCCGTTGATTCGGATCCGTTCGGTAAATTCCACCATATGCGGTGAAGTATATAAGCCGGTTTTGTAACCCTGAGCACTTAGGATGCTGGCGCAGAATGAGCAAACAGAGCCTTTTCCTTTTGTCCCGGCAACATGAATGATGCCATAATCTTTTTGAGGATCACCCAACAGGTGCATGAATTGCCGCATCCGGCCCAGGTTGAATTTCTCGGCTGCGTTCCGGAAATTACGTTTCAGGCTGTAATCAATAAAACTGTATAAGGAAATCAAGCGATTCCTGATATTTCTGCTCTAATTCCTGCATTACGATCTTTTCCTTATCTTTGATCGGGCCTGGATTTCTTGTGGGATTATTATATCCCCTTGGGGAACACCTTAATCGATTCATCCTTTCCGGTTTTACCCGGGATTCCCGGAATTTTGAAAACCCCTGATGATCCATCTTATTAAAATTCCGTATTCATCGTCCCGATAAAAAAAGCCCACCAGACAGGAAGCCGGTGGGCAAGATTAGTACCTAAACTCAACTACTTGGTCTTTTTTAAACGTGCGGCATGGATATTATTTTCAATCTGAGTGATATGTTCTTTGATGTGTTTACTTCCACCCAGCAGTTCTGTCCCCAGGCGCCAATAGCTTGCTTTTCTGCGGGTGAATCCAGGATCAATGAACGCCACCGAGGCAACGGTCTCTTTCAAACTCCGACGAAATTCCGCAACCAGATCATCCAGACTGGGATAAGCCGCCAACGTAGCCCGAATTCGGAAGAGACTGTCACCGGCCCAATCATCGTATACCCGCTCCTGCCCCGCCACAAGATCGTTGATCCAGGTATGGGTATCCCGTTCGTTATGAATCAGGTGCACCAGCACATCCTTGATGGACCATTCATCTTCGCCGGGAGTATAAGCAGCCTCGGCATCATTGACGCCGTTTAACACCTGTTCAAGGGTCTCCAGAACCTTGCTGCTTTGTTCTTCGATTTCCTTTGCCAATTCTTCAGGCGTATCGGGAAGCGTTTGGAATTTTTGAACTTTGGTATGGATGACAAAGGTCATTTTCCGCTGACCGCGATAAGCGTCAACATCGATCTCATTACCAGCTTTTAACTCGGACATGATCGTAGCAAGGGCTTTGATCCGGTCAACCTTTTGACCGTTGATGCCCACAATCACATCTCCAGCCTCAATGCCTGCCTTGGCAGCGCCATAATCGGGTAACAGTTCAGCAACCAATACACCGCTTTCAACCGGTATACTCAATTCCGTCTTGCGCTGATCGCTGAGACCGCTGAATTCTTCCGGGTAAATGCCGATCAAAGGACGTTCGGTGACTCGTAGATCTTTCCCGTCCTCCAAAATGGATTTTAGGTTTTCCATGCCGGCGACCCAGCCTTTTTCAATTTCCATCCGGGCAGATTGCCACTCTTCACCGTCCCCTACACCGCGATGTTCCAGTTTCACATGGGTTGTATCTTCATCAATTGGCGTAATGGTAACATCCACTTCGGTCCAATCGGGTTCCGCCTTCCCAATCCAGGAAAAACTGATCCGCTTGGGATAATTTAGCTCAAGAAACATACCGCTGGCAAAGTATCCCCTGTCCCATGCCAGGTAGATCCGTCCACCCTGAACCGGATTGACAGTGCTGAAATCACAGAGCCACTCGCGTAGTGCTGTCGCTGAAGTAAATGCGCGATAAACCAAATCAACCGGCGCATGGATCGTTGTTTCAAAATCAAAACGCTTTTCTTCTGCCATCCTTTTTTCTCCATTCATCAATGAATGAGCTTATTTGATTATACCTTGGTCAAATTATAGTAACAATTAAATAAGTTACATGCATTTTCATTCTTCTTCAGGGTTTGGTGGCTCTACATTCCAAAAATGATAGAATATCGGTATAACTATCGGGTAGGATCGAAATCAAACCTATCCTAATTTGGATAGCTTCTGAATTAATTCAAGCGACATAGATTACAATAAAACGATAATCAATGCGCTCGTCCGTGGACACACAAGGAAGGCATTATGGCAGGACTTTCACATGAACTCGGTATCGACCTCGGGACAATCAATACCCGGATCGTTGAAGGAAAAGATATCCTGATCCAGGAACCCACCGTTGTGGCAATTCTCCTCGATGAATTGAAACTGGTTGAGATCGGCCAATCCGCCCTGGATATGCTGGGCCGGGTGCCGGACAATATTGAAGTCAACCGGCCAATGCGCAATGGTGTTATCGCCGAATACGAGATCACCGAGAACCTGCTTCGAGAACTGATCCGGCGAGTGACCGGGCGGATGCTCCTTTTCCGGCCTAAGCTAATGATCACAGTCCCCTTCGGGGTCACCAGCGTTGAACGCAGGGCGGTTTATGAAGCCGGGCTGGGTGCAGGCAGCCGGGATGTCAATTTGATCCAACAGCCGCTGGCAGCCGCCATCGGCGTGGACCTTCCAATCAGTACCCCAACAGGAAACATGATCATCTGTCTAGGTGGTGGGACTTCACAGGCGGCCGTCCTGGCAATGAACGGGATCGTTTCCGCTGAGACCACCGTTGTGGCTGGGTTACGCATGGACCAGGCAATCGTTGATTACGTCCGGAAAAAGTATGGCCTCATTATCGGTCAACCCACTGCAGAACAGTTAAAGTTAAAAATTGGCGCTGCTATCCCACAGGATGACCAGCAGTCCATGGAAATCCAGGGACAGGACCAGGTTTCCGGCCTCCCCCGACCAGTTACTCTGACCACTGACGAGATCGTGGAGGCTTTGCAGAAGCCGCTTGATGACGTCGTGCATATGGTCCGGCATGTACTTGAAAAGACACCTCCCGAATTGATATCTGACATTATTGACCGTGGTGTGGCCTTATGCGGCGGGTCTTCATTGATGCGCGGGATGGATAAATATCTAACCAAAGCTCTGGGCATCCCAGCCTATCTTGTCGATAACCCAACCACCTGCGTGGTTGAAGGCGCTGCCAAAGCCTTCTCGATGATCGACGAATTGAGCCGCAACCTGCCGCCGAGGGCGTAACATTGAAGGGTATCGTTGATGAATGCTTCCCTTGAGGCCAATCAGAATAAACCCGCTGCTGTTGGACCGAATGATGGTTTGATCAGGTTCCATCCTCTGCGGAATCAAAAACTCAAGCACTGGCTCGCCATCCCAACGGGCATTTTGCTGCTTCTGCTGGCGCTCACTTCACTGCTGTACGGTTTCTTCACTACCTGGTCGGAGGTTGAACGTCATGGCCGAGCAATGACCCTCGAAACTTTCCCGCTGTTTGTCCTGATTTCAGGATTGGCTTTCATCACCGGTCTTATCGTTCTGATTTCAACAAACCGTCATTGGAACGATGGCGTGGGGATTTATCCCTCCGGAATTACCATTCATCAAGGCAAGAAATCAAATTTCATTCCGTGGGATTCGATCAAACGGTTTGATACCCGGATCAAACTCATCAAATTTGCAACCAGCGTGATGGATGTCCGTTCAAAAATCATTTTGGAAACCGAAGAAAATAAAACGTTTAAAATTACGGACCGGATTGCAGATATGCGCGAACTCGTACAGCAGTGCCGGGAACAGCTTTTACCGCGGTTGTATGAGAAATCCGTGCAAACACTGCGTGAGGGAGGACAACTGACATTCCATCCTTATTTACTTGCCAATATTAATTCTTTGATCATCAAAGGTCATCCGCACCCCTGGGAAGGGATCGAACCGATCATCATGAATCGTGGGGTTGCCATACGTCAATTATCAGACCAGAAAATTCTATTCAAGGATAATTTTAATCACTTCCAAAACACGGATATTTTATTGGCATTCCTCGAAAATCCCCCTCGTAATTAACCTCTTTTATCACCCAGGTAATACATCATTCGTTGTAAATGCAAAACCGGGTCGATGTGCTGTACATGGACCGATACCGGCAAAATCAATGTGATTGGCGCGTAATTTAGGATTGACTCGATCCCGGCAGCCACCAACCTGTCGGCGGTCTCCTGGGCCGCCTGGGCTGGAACGGTCAGTATGGCGATCTTAATCCCCAAATCCCTGATCTCTTGCTCTAAAAAACGAATGTCCTGCACGATCACCGACCCAACCTTCGTCCCAATCACTTTCGGGTCCACGTCAAACAACTTGACGATTTCAATCCCCCGGCTTGCAAAACCCTGGTAATGCGTTAATGCGCGACCCAGATCGCCTGCGCCAACCACGACCACCTGCCAGACCTGGTCGAGATTGAGGATCATTTGAAGCTGTTCGATCAAATAATAGATAGAATATCCCGTCCCCTGTTTACCGAAACCCCCAAAATAAGAAAGGTCTTTGCGGATTTGGGCCGCTGTGGTTCCCAGCCGTTCTGCCAACATCCGGGAAGAGACCGTATGCAATCCCTGTCTGGCCATCTGGTTCAAGGTTTGTAAATACCAGGGTAACCGGCTGATAACAATATCGGGGACAGCTTCTTCTGTCATGGGTCAGTATCCTGTATAATAAATGTTAGCTTAAATGGTCCATCTTTATGAAGCAAATTTATTATACGCTATATAAGATTAGAAATTCGTTCATAAGATATCCGAAAACCTCTGATTTTCTCAGGTCGAGGTCTTCATCTTCGACTAGAATAATTATAGAAAACTTAATCAAGTCAAAAATGGAGGTTCTATGCGTGCAGGAAGGATTATTGCGTTCATAACAGCTGCAGTCTTCATTATTTTCGCCTTCTTGTTCATCCTGGGTGCGTTCAGTTCTGAAGGTTCACCCAGTTGGATCATTGTAGGCATTATTGGACTGCTGATCGGGTTCGTGTTGATCTTTGTTGGAACAAAACTCCAACCACCTCAAAAACCCGGCGATCAGGTCGTTAACCTTCAGGTTGACCTGCCCGGTGATGTCAACATGGAAACAATCAAATGCAAAGCCTGCGGTGCCCCGCTCGGCCCTGAAGATATCAAGATGGTTGCAGGTGCACCGGTTGTCGAATGCCCAAATTGCGGCACGACTTATCAACTCACTGAAGAACCAAAGTGGTGATTTACTATGAAGAAGATTAGATTAATCCTCCTTATACTGGTTATTTTAGGGGTCTTTGGACTGCCTGCACCGGTATCCGCGCAGGATTACAGTTTCACGGTGACCTCAATGGAGGTGGAAGCCTACATTGAAGATGACGGTACATTGTCGCTGTGGTACCTGTTTGAATTTCAAAACCTGCCTAACGGCGCCCCAATTGAATTTGTAGATATTGGGATGCCATCCTCATCCTACAAACTCAGCGCAGTCAAGGGTGAGATTGATGGTAATGCCGTTGCCGGCGTAGAAAGTTCTCCATATGTCGCGAACGGGTTTGCACTGAACCTGGGCGACGCGGCCATCCCACCCGGACAGACCGGGACGGTAACTGCCTGGATCACCGGAATAAAAGACGTCCTAACGCCTTATGACAACGGTGACCGCCAAAACTATGCGAATTTCCAGTTCAGTCCTTCCTGGTTCGATCCAGCTTCTGATAAAAGCAGCGGAACGGCATATCGTGTAACGATCATCCTGCCCCCCGGGGTCGGCAATGATGAAGGGGTATATTACAACCCCTCCGGCTGGCCCGGATCGTCCACACCAGATGATATCGGCCGCACCCAGGCGGAAGACCGAGTCTATTATTCCTGGTACTCCACAAATGCAACCAGTCATGGTCAATATATTTTCGGTGTCGCCTTCCCGGATCAATACGTGCCCGCGGATACAATCGTCACCTCGATTCCTGTCAATACCGAACCAGCTTCATCAAGCAGTTCCACACCAGGTATCATCGCCTCACTCCTGAGCGCTTTTGGCGGGAATATTTGCTGTTTCGGTTTTGGGCTGATCTTTGTCGCCATCTTTGGATGGAGCATCTACCAGGGGACGGTCGGTGCACAGAAACGTAAGATGAAATACCTGCCGCCCAAGATGAAGATCGAAGGCCACGGCATCAAACGCGGTCTGACCGCTGTGGAAGCTGCAATCCTGATGGAACAACCAATGGATAAGATCATGACCATGATCCTGTTCGGCACGCTTAAAAAAGAAGCCGCAACAGTGGAACAACAGGACCCATTGAAATTAACCGTCACCGACCCGCTGCCCGAGGGATTACATCCTTACGAAGTAGACTTCCTGCAAGCCTTCAAGGAACCTGAAACTAAACGCCGGGCTGCTCTTCAGAAGATGATTATAGACCTGGTGAACAGCGTCTCACAGAAAATGAAAGGCTTCAGCCGCAAGGAAACGATCGCCTATTACGAAGACATCATGCGTCGAGCCTGGAAGATGGTCGAAGATGCCAACACACCGGAAGTTAAAAGCTCGAATTACGAGCAGACCATGGAATGGACCATGCTGGATGATGACTACGCCGATCGCACCCGTCGCACATTCGTAGGCGGTCCGGTCTTCGTTCCGATCTGGTGGCCCCGTTACTCACCGTCCTATCGCCGTAATATTGGACGGATGGGAACACCAGCAGTTTCTGGCGGGAAAGTCTCCACCGGTGGAAGTTCGCTTTCTCTGCCACATATTCCCGGCTCCGACTTTGCAGCCGGCGTTGTCAACGGTGTGACCGGCGTGGCGGCCGGCGTGGTTGGAAACCTGACCACCTTCACCAGCGGCGTGACCAATCGGACCAATCCGATCCCCGTTACCACCAAGAGCGGTGGCGGCGGGTTCCGAGGTGGCGGTGGTGGCGGCGGATGCGCCTGTGCCTGCGCCTGTGCCGGTTGCGCCTGTGCCTGTGCCGGCGGCGGACGTTAATTCAAACCTGATCAGCGCCTGGCACTTCAGGTGCCAGGCGCATACAAATTTTATGACCCAATCAAATAACTTTATCGGTAAATTTTCGAATCTTTTTCATCGGACACCTTCTCCTGAACCCGGACTCTATCACTACCGGCGTGAGGAAGAAGGAGATAAAACGCGATTGCATTTACGGATCGATCCGGATGGGCGCGGGCTTTAATCGTCAACGCCAACCGGGTGGTGCATCTGAACCCTTCAGCAGCTCAAATGGCCTTCTACCATCTGGAAGGCTTGACGCCGGAGAGTGCCACACGTGCGCTGCAGCGTGAGTTCAAAGTCTCCCCAACCCAGGCTCAGACCGATTTCCAGGATTTCACCTTCCAGTTGGAGGAGCTCCTGAAGCCCGATGGCGCTTGCCCGATCTGTGAACTTGACCTTGAGACGACAGCACCTTTCAGCGCCAAACCCAGTGCCCCTTACCGGATGGACCTGGCAATCACCTATCGTTGTAATAATAACTGCAGCCACTGCTACAATGCCCGCTCCCGGCAGTACCCGGAACTGAATCTTGAAGAATGGAAACGGGTGATCGACCGGGTCTGGGCGCATCGCATTCCCCACATCGTCTTCACCGGTGGTGAACCGACCCTCAACGCTGACCTGCCCGAACTGATCGCTTATGCGGAATCGCAGGGAGTGATCACCGGACTGAACACCAATGGCCGCAAGCTTGCGGATGCCAATTTCGTCCAATCCCTGGTTGACGCCGGCCTGGATCACGTTCAGATCACGCTTGAATCGCACGACCCATCCATCCACGACAAGATGGTGTTGTCGAAAGGTGCCTGGGAAGAAACCGTTGCCGGGATAAAAAATGTACTGGCTTCAAAGCTCTACGTGATGACCAATACCACCCTGCTGACGCACAACAGTCCAACTATTGATGCGACTCTCAAGTTCCTGGGTGAATTAGGTGTCCCAACTGTGGGAATCAATGCACTGATCTATTCGGGAAAGGGTGAAGCAGTCGGCACTGGTTTGGTCGAAGAAGAGCTCCCTGCCCTGTTGGAACGTGCCCGTGAGATCACGCAAAACCAGGGACAGCGCCTGATCTGGTATACCCCGACCCAATACTGCCATTTCAACCCCCTGCAGTTGGACCTCGGAGTCAAAGGATGCACGGCCGCGCTGTACAATATGTGTGTGGAACCGAACGGGGACGTCATCCCCTGTCAGTCTTATTACCAGTCATTAGGAAACCTGCTCGAAAATTCCTGGGAGGAAATCTGGGAACATCCTTTAGCGGTGCAGCTCCGTAACCGGAGTGATGTACCGGAGGGTTGCCGGACCTGTGAATTCTTACCGGAGTGCGGCGGAGGCTGCCCCCTGGCAAGAGACCACCAAACGATCGATCCCATCCAAAATCCAATATTTACGACCTGAACGGAGTGGATATGGCCAATCTCTTTCAATCGATAAAGCAATTTTTCTCACCAAAAGAACCTTTACCCACCGGAATGTACACCTACCTGACACCACCCGATGCGGAGGATCAATACCGGCTCCATCTTCGGATTGAAAAGGATGGCAGCGGGATACTGGTGATAAACGCCTCAACCGTGCTGCATCTCAATCAATCCGCTGTGGAGTATGCCTATTACATCGTCAAAGGGACCCCCATGGATGACGTCATCCAGAAAGTCGCCCGGCGGTATAACGTGGACCAGGAACAAATCCGTCAGGATTTTGAAGCCTTCCAGGACCAGATCAACACCCTGATCCATACACCTGACCTTGATCCGGTCACCTACCTGGGTATCGAGCGCCAGGAGCCCTATTCTGACCTTTCCGCACCTTACCGACTGGACTGCGCCCTCACTTATCGCGTTGGCGAAGGCAGCAAGCAGGAAGATGCACCACTTGATCGAGTGGACCGTGAGTTGACCACCGATGAATGGAATACTATCCTGCACAAAGCCTATGATGCTGGCATCCCCCATATTCTTTTCACGGGCGGCGAACCCACCTTGCGGGAGGACCTGCCGGAACTGCTCCAGACCGCGGAGGACCTCGGCCTGGTCACGGGACTGCTCTCCGATGGGCTCAAACTTGCCGATAAGGACTACCTGGACAAACTTCTGGCCAGCGGTTTGGACCACCTGATGATGATCTTCGATCCGGACAATCCGAAGGATTGGCAGGTACTGGAAGTCGTGCTCCCCGAAGACCTCTTCACAACCGTCCATCTGACACTGAAGAACGGCAGCGACCTGCACCCGGTGATCGAACGCCTGGCGAAAATGGGTGCCAATGCCGTCTCACTCAGCGCGGCGGATCCAAAAATGGCGGAGCAGTTACAGAGCCTGCGGGACGATGCTGCAGTCCATCAACTGGAACTGGTCTGGGATATACCCGTGCCCTACTCCAGCAATAATCCTGTTTCACTTGAACTGGCACGCGATGAAGATCAATCAGCACCGGAAGGAGCTGGGAAAGCCTGGCTGTATGTGGAACCCGATGGCGATGTGCTCCCAGCCCAGGGGATGTATGACCAAATCCTGGGGAACATGCTGACCGATGATTGGGAGCAGATCTGGTCGGCTGAAAAAGATGCCCAACTGGAAAACTGATCTCAGTCTGATAGACTGGCACCAGCGCTATCTTCAGCAGGCGGGTTGGACGGCAGAGATCCGCAAGCATCTGTTCGAAAAAGCCGGACTGAAACCCGGGAGTAAGGTGCTGGAGGTCGGCTGCGGGACCGGTGCGGTGCTCAGCCAGATTGCCGGTAAGATGGAACTTTCTCTCACTGGAATCGATATCGACCAGGCAAGCCTGGCGTTTGCACAACAACAAAATGCAAGATTATAAATTGGCTCAAGCTGACGGCCATCTGCTGCCCTTTGCAGATGGCCTTTTTGACGCCGTTTACTGTCATTATCTTCTATTGTGGGTCGCCAACCCGGCGCGGGTGCTGGCGGAAATGAAGCGGGTGACACGGCCGGGTAGTGCGGTGATCGCGCTGGCAGAGCCGGACCATGCCGCTCGGATCGACTACCCCCCTCCCTTGGATGAGCTGGGTCGCCTGCAGACCGCTGCACTTGCAAAACAGGGTGCGGACGTTTCAATCGGCAGACGGATCAAAGCTCTTTTTCACCAGTCCGAATTATTAAATATCTCAACCGGCATTCTCGGCGCACAATGGGATCAGAATAAAAAGCAAAATTCGGAAGAATTGGCTGTCCTGCAATCCGACTTAACGCAGGTGCTTTCTAAGGAGGAATTTGAAGCGTTTAAGTCTGTGGACCGGCAAGCCTGGGTGAAAGGCGAAAGGGTTATGTTCATCCCAACGTTTTACGCAATCGGCTGGGTTGGGTGACAACCAAAAATGAAGATTGCTTGCCAAAACCTGCAAAGACGACTATAATATCACTCTGAAATCGGGGCGTGGCGCAGTCCGGCTAGCGCGCTTGCATGGGGTGTAAGAGGCCCTGGGTTCGAATCCCAGCGCCCCGACTTTCAAAAAACCACCAATAAAATGGTGGTTTTTCTTTTACAAGAACTTAAATACGAAATGATACAATAACAAATAAAGGTAAAAATATTGAAGATTGGAGTAGGACATTCCGTATTCTCGCACAAGAATTGGAGAATTAGAGGTGCGTAATTTGAATCCTCAGCGTTCCATAGAATATCTTACCGGTTTTATCATGGGCATCGTTGTAGGTTTTTGCCTGGATGGGATCTTCATCTTGTATAATTTCGTGTGCAGGTGGATGGATTGTCCTCCAATAAAACTCACATGGTGGATTTTGCTTCCCCTTCCATTAATCTCAGGGTTGGTCATGTCGAAGTTTATTGCGGACCTTCATTTGGAAGATTATTGATTAATCCTATTGACCCTTAGTATTATCTTATTCTGCTGTTTGGTGATAATTTTATTCCTCTGCTAAATTCATCCTGGGCGTAACAACAATTAACTTTCAATTTGTCAATAAATCACCCGATTTAGTCTCTTTTCAATTGACAGGAGAAAGTAATTAACCTATGATGAAATTGTCTCCGTGCCTCAAACCCATCTACAACAACCCTCACGGTCCCGTTTATTGTTGGTATTCATCATTTGGATAACTCTGATCTTCAATATTTAAAGGAGGAGGAAATGTTCGGACGAAAGCATCATTGGAGTTTATGGATACTTCTTTTCTTAATTGCTTTCATTACTTCAAGCTGTAGGCTATTTTCCGGCTCGGGGTTCACCAACACCACAAACCCAACCCAAACACCTACTGTTACTGGCGGGGCTTTCATGCCAGGTCAAAATCCTTGCGAAGGTATCTCCGGAAAACTTGAAATGCAGTTGCTGGTCGGGCCGTCTGAAGCGGTCGGTCTCGAACCGTATACCTTCGCAGAAATTCCGTTTCAGGTGGTCAAGGAAGGCGATTCATACCGGATAACAGCCGCGGGTCCGGTCGATTATTATGAAGACGTCCTTGACCGCGGACTGGGGGTCGTTCTCGGTACAATTTGAGGGAGAGACAACTGTCAGCGGTGAGTGCACCTCAGCGGTTGATTCCGGCCAGTTGAATTTCCTGGTTGAGATGGCCGGCGAACAAACAGTTGTGATCGTCGCTGGAGGTATGGAAACGACCTACCCCTGGGTTGGAACACCGCAGGTTGAAGCGAGTTTTCCCCTACAGGATGGCGCTGAAGTACTGGGAGAAGGATGGTCACTATCCCTGCATCTCAATTGATTGGTTTTTAGAAATGCGAAATTCAGTGAACCGCCATCAACAATGGCGGTTCTTACGTATAATAAATGAAGAATTATATTGGAGGCAGATATGACTGAAAAATTGAGGATCGGATTCCTCGGCTCAGGCGGGATCGCCCGGGCGCACGCTTATGCCCTGGATGCACAGAAGTATTATTATGCCAATGTCCCTCACATCGAGCGCGTTGTCGTCGCCTCTCCCACCCCTGCCCATCGGGAAGCTTTTGCTGACCGGTTCGGTTTTCGTGAATCATCTTCTCCCGAAGAACTATTGGAAAGGGATGATCTCGACGCTGTTTACATCCTGGGATCCAATGCCACCCATACGCCTCAGCTTCTGAAAGCAGTTGAAAATCCAGCCATCAAAAGAATTTATATCGAAAAACCGGTAGCCGTCTCTCAGGAAGAAGTTGAGCAGTTGGAAGATGTTCTCAAACAGGACCACGGGAAAATCATCATGATGGGGTTCCAGTTCCTGCAAAAATCACCCATCCGCAAGGCATTGGTCCATTGGCGTTCAGGAGCATTCGGTGACCTGGTCCACTTCCGGACGGAATACCTCCACAGCAGCTACCTCAATCCCGAATACTGCGAGAGTCATACCGCTCGCCTGCTCCCCATCCCCCAGGACGGCGCAGTCGTAGACCTGGGATCGCACGTCCTCAGCCTTTTGACGGCTTTTCTCGGAAATGGACTTCGTGTTAAAGAAGTGAGTTTCACAAATGCCGGTCTGGTTGAAAAAGGTATTGTGACCGATTTATGTACGATAGCATTGATGGAAGAGGTCACAACGGGAGGCATCGGGACAATGACCGCCAGCCGGATCACAGCCGGGACCGGTGATCAACTCAAACTGGAACTGCATGGGACAAAAGGTTCACTCCTGTTCGATACGGCGAACCCCGATTATTATCTGAGTTCCCTGCCGGGTGAGGGCTGGGAGCGTCACGATGTCTTCAGTGATTATCTGCCGGCATCTAAATTCAGCTCGGATTATGTCCCTTCCGGATGGCTGCGAGCGCTGGTGCACAATCATTACCTGTTCCTGGGCGGTCAGCAGGGGATCAGCTTCATTCCCGACCTCGCCCACGGTATTCAGGTCGAAAAACTGGTACTGCAGATTGCGGATCTGCTGAATAAGATTTAGATCGCTTTTCTTAATTTAGCGGATTGAGTCATGCGGATCAACCGGAGCAGATTTTCTCCATCATAGAGCACAATCGGTTTACCTGATATCCACTCCTGAGCTTGTCGGGTGAAACTGCCGGTTGTGATCAAATAAGCCTGCTGTGCTTCTTCGTGCACCATCGTGCCGTAGAGATCGCGTACAACCGGCTCCCCGACAGACCCGTTGTAGCGCTTGCACTGGACAATCCATTTCTCATCCTGAGCAGTCTGCACGACCACGTCCACGCCATGGTCGCCGTTGCCGCCCAGAACTTCAACCTGATGACCGTAGGTGTGAAAAATTTCCGCAATCACACGTTCAAAATCGTCGGGAGACATCGCCAAAAGGTCATCCATTGTGTGGGCATCCTCCAGGCGGATCCGATGCTTCCTGAATTGATGAATCAGAAAACCAAGTGAAATCCCTCCGGTTATCACCCCCAGGGCAAAAAACAATTCGTTATTAATCGGTTGGGGGATCAACGAAACCGGTTTTAATCCCTTGGAGTGGAGATACAACCAGAAACCAGCCCAAACCAGCCATCCCAGGAAGATCCGGCTGGCGGCCTTGCTGACCCGATCCATAAAAGGTTCGCCCCTTGTAAATAATGGTCGGAATCCAAAAAGGAGTGTGAGGGGCCATAAGGCATAAAGGATCGAAAATATTCCGATAAATGCTTCCACAAATAAGCCTTCTCCGGATTAAAATAAAATTGGCCGTCAGTGAACTGACAGGCCCTGACCCTGATCGGATTATATCATGTCTATTTGCTGGCAAATCCTTAGATATCGTTCAAAAATGGCCGGAATCTTGCACGCTTATACGAAAACAAGGTTTTTGGGGTATCAATTGCTATTTATCACGGAACTTTAGCACTGATTGGCACGTCCTTAACCTGAAGCTCTTAACTAATTGAAGAATGGAAGGTAAATCATGAAAAAATTCACCTTAATCGCCATTATTTTAGTGGTGGTCCTGCTGCTCTCAGGCTGCAATATGCCCGGATACGAGTCAACTTCCGGTCAGGACGACAACAGCATGGCAACCGAGATCGCTAAGATCCTGACCGGGACACCCGTCCAGATCCTGATCTCCCCCACTGCGCAAGGCGAACAATCACAGCCTGAAACACAGGAACCGCCCGTTGGGAATGTGACGGAAACCCCGGAAAGTATGGAAACCGAGGCAGCCACCGCAACACCCACTGCAACCCTCACGCCAACTGTCACTCCGACGGCAACCCTCTCAGACACCGACCCGGCATTGACCCTCGGTACACCGGACTGGGTTGACAATATGGATAATGGCGACAATTGGCCGACTGGTTATAACGATTACACCTCGATAGAATTTAACAACGGCTTCATGAAATTGACCGCGGAAACCGATCTGGACGGTTGGCGGCTCTCCTGGCCTTACCTGGAAAATTTCTATCTTGAAGGCAAGTTCCAATCCCCGGATTGCGAAGGAACTGACCACTATGGCTTGATGTTCCGTGTGCCTGATAACGCCAATGCGAATAAGGGTTATCTGTTCGGGATCACCTGCGACGGAAAATACAGCCTGCGCCGCTGGGATGGAACCACCATGCACTATCCAATCAACTGGACTGCCAGCGATCTGATCCTCAAGGGAAAGGACGTTCAGAATACACTGGGCGTCATGGCCAAAGGTGAAAATCTCGCATTTTACATCAATGGTAAATTGGTGAAAGAGATCACGGATAACGGCTATTTGGAAGGCTCATTCGGAGTCTTCGTCGGGAGTGATAACGCTGACGATAATGTGACCGTTTGGGTAGATCAAATCCGGTATTGGGAAAACCCATAAAAATTATCAAAACATATAAGCAAACTCCCGGGATCTTAAAATCCCGGGAGTTTTTCATTAACTAAAAATTTTGGCTTGTTTCAGATCAATCCTAATTGAGTTCCGACTTTCTTAAAGGTTTCCAAAACCTGATCGAGCTGTTCATCGGTATGAGTTGCCATATAACTCGTACGCAGCAGCTGGCGGCCCTTCGAAACAGCCGGGGAAATGACGGGGTTCACAAAGACGCCGTTCTCAAAGAGCAGCTTCCAGGTTAGGAAGGTCATCTCATCATCGCCGATGATAATCGGGATCACGGGTGTTACCGAATCGCCGGTATCAAAGCCCATACGCTTGTATTCCTTACGCATATACTCCCCGATTTGATTGACGCGAACGATCCGTTCCGGTTCCTCCTGCATTACATGCAAAGCTGCCAAAGCTGCCGCAGCATTGGATGCGGGGATGCTGGCGCTGAAAATCAGGCTGCGGGCTTTATGTTTGATGTAATCCACCACATCCGCTTCACCGGCGATGAACCCGCCCAGAGAAGCAAAAGACTTGCTGAAGGTTGACATGATCAGGTCTACATCGTCCGTCATGCCGAAATGAGCAGCCGTGCCATGCCCGCCGCCCAGAACGCCCATCGCATGGGCGTCATCCACCATCAGGCGTACGCCGTATTTCTTGCAGAGCGGGACGATCTCCGGAAGCGGAGCAATATCGCCTTCCATGCTGAACAGGCCGTCAACCACCAAAAGCTTGCCCCGGTCTTCCGGGAGGCTTTTGAACACTTTTTCCAGGTGTTCAATGTCGTTGTGCGGGTAGCGTTCGATCTTTCCGCTGCTCAGGAATGCCCCGTCCACAATGCTGGCATGATCCTCCTTGTCGAGGATCACATAATCTCCCCGACCCACCATCGCGCTGATCGTACCCAGGTTGACTTGCATACCTGTAGAGAATACCAGAGCGGCGTCTTTACCAACCCATTCCGCCATTTCGGATTCCAGTTGTTCGTGCAGGCTCATATTGCCGTTCAGGAATCGTGAACCCGTGCAGCTTGTGCCGTAGCGTTCAATGGCATCGATCGCAGCCTGGCGCACTTTGGGATGCATGGTGAGACCCAGATAATTATTCGAGCCGCACATGATCACCCGTTGATCGTTATAGATAACCTCTGTCCCCTCATTTTCATCCAGGGGGATGAAGTAAGGGTAGATCCCCGATTCTTTGGCTTCCTTTACTGTTGAAAATTCGTAGCATTTCTTGAAAATATCCATAATTTCATCCTTGATAAATTTTCGATAACATCGGTCATTATACATGAGTTTATTTTTCCCCGGTAAAAACCAATGTTAATAATTGTCTATACTATTAACCTTATTCAAGGTTTCAAGTTGCGTCAACGTACCTACAACCGTATAATTAACACATCGATCCCATTCTTACTGGTTCAGGAGGTCTCCAAATGAAGAAGTTAGGTTCCTTATTTATCTTTTCCATCCTGGCATTTTCACTTGCCGGCTGCAATCTACCCGGGAGCAGCAGTGAACCTACCGTGGATATCATCGCCACTCAGGTTGCGCGTATGTTGACGGAAGGTGCCACAGAAGAAGTGAAGTCTCCTTCGGAGACCCTTTCCCCGCCAACCGAAGAAACCCAACCTCCTGTTGAGAATTCTCCCACCCCTTCGGCAACCATTACTGTAACACCCACAGCCACACAGAACCAGAACGATCCCGCCCAGCAATTGGGATCGCCGGCTTTTACCCAGGACTTCAGCGGGAGCACCAGTGCCTGGGATTTCGATTACCAGCAAGCGACCTTCCAGACAGCCAATGGCTACCTGAACATAACCGCCAAAGTTAACCCCAACTGGAACAGCTGGTATGTGTCAAGTCCCAAAGTTGAAAAATGCTTATGTTGAAGCCACCATCCTCATGTCGAATTGCTCCGGTGCAGATCATTTCGGATTGGCCGTCCGCGGCAGTTCTGACGGCCAGCAATTCTATTACATGAGCGTCACCTGTGACGGCCAATGGGGATTCTATCGGATGGCGCCGGATGTCAATATCTATGAAATCAAGCCTTACCAAACCGCGACACAATTGAGCAATGGCACAAATAATCCTCACCGGGTCGGGATCTGGATGAAAGATTCAAACTTCACTTTCTACATCGATGGTGAAGAAGTCGGAACTGCGTCAGATTCAACCCTGTCTAATGCAGGGTATACCGGTTTCCTGATCGACTTTGTTAATAATTCCGGCTTCACCGTCCGGGTTGATGATTTGAAATACTGGAACGTTCCCTAATTCTGGGGATAATCCATTATAATTTTCAAAACATAAAAAGACCTCGGGGAGGTCTTTTTAAATCACTATGGCATTCACCTGAGCAAATCATTAGGAATGTTAATCTTATGAAAATTATTCAATTTTCCCCGGACGACCGAAAGAACCGCCAGGCGTTTATCCAGTTTCCATTTGATTTATACCGCGACACACCGCAGTGGGTCCCGCCGCTGAGGACGGAAATGCGGAAGATCTTCAAACCGAGTTACGCTTTTTACGGTTATGGCGAAGCCGCTTTTCTGCTTGCAAAGGATGAAGAAGGCCGTATATTGGGCCGTCTCGTCATGGCGAACAACCACCGTTATAACAATTTCCACGGCACAAAAACAGCGCTCTTCTATTATTTCGAATGCATCAATGACTCGGAAGTCGCAGATGGCCTGTTTACTGCCGGTTTCGATTGGGCCCGGTCACAGGGACTGGACCATGTGCTCGGCCCCAAAGGGCTGACCGTTCTCGACGGCTTCGGTATGTTGATCAAGGGTTTTGAATACCAACCCGCTTTCGGCCAGCCTTATAATTTGGCTTACTACCCGGGTTTGATTGAAAATCAGGGGTTCACCAAAGTTAAAGATATCTTTACAGGTCGGATTGACCGCGGCCTGGAATGGCCCGAGAAATTCCTTAAAGCGGCCAGACTGGTTGAGAAACGGGTTGGATTCAAGGCTCCCGAACTCCACACCAAGAAGGAATTGAAGACCGTTATCGAAGATTTCAAGAAGTTGTATAACGAATCACTGGCAGTTCCGGCAGGCAATCCACCTTTGACTGACGAAGACATGGAGAACATGGTCTCGCAACTCTTGTGGATCGCCGATCCACGTCTGGTAAAGATCATTTATAAGGATGAAAGGCCGGTTGGCTGGATCCTCGGTTATCCGGATATCGGCAGAGCACTGCAGAAATGCAAAGGCCGTCTGTTCCCTTTCGGGTGGCTGCAAATCATGCTGGAAAGCAAACGCACGCATTGGATTGACCTCAACGGCATCGGGATCGTTGAAGAATACCAGCGCCTGGGTGGGACGGCGATCCTCTACAACGAGGTTTATAAGAGTGTGATGCAATATACCCAATATGATTATGCTGAACTGCTCCAGATGCGCGAAGAAAACATCAAAATCCTGCTGGAAGCGTCTAACCTTGATATCGATTTCCACAAAACTCACAGGCAATATGAGAAAAAGCTGTGATTGGGTGAATGGGGAATGGTGGTTTGGAATTAGGTATTAGGTACCTGGGATTGGGTATTGATATTGGTTATTAGGTATTGGGTATTAGGTGTTGGGTATTGATTATTTGGGGATAATGTCACATCTACCATCATCACGCTTAAGAATTATTGAAGAAACAATTCCCAGTTGTTTGAAAATTTTTACTAAGGGTTCAATCCTATCTTCTATATATCATCTATTGTGCATTAGCAAAATCCACCTAATTTTCTTCACACCTTTTCCTAATACCTCTCGCCTACTTCCTGATACCTAATTCCTAATACCTACTTCCTAATACCTAATTCCTGATACCTGTTACTCAAAACCTATTACCCAATACCTATTACCTTGTACCGAATCTCAATTCCCTACCCCTATTCACCATTCCCCCTCTCTTGTAATTTCGGTAAATCCATATTATCATACTGGTATGACCACTTACCAGTCAAAAACTTCCGCAAATCCATCCTGGAAACCGATTCAAAAACCGGCTGAAATTGCAGAGAACCGGCTGATCGAAGCCATTCTCAACGGGACCTTCCCAATCGACAGCCACCTGCCCGCCGAGCGTGAACTGGCCGAATCACTTGGAGTCACCCGGCCAACCTTGCGGGAAGCGCTGCAGCGATTGGCGCGGGATGGCTGGATCGAGATCCACCAGGGAAAACCGACCCGGGTCTGTGATTACCTCAAGGAAGGGAATCTCGGAGTCCTTAATGCCCTTTCGGAGCGGACCGATCACATCCCCGACAATTTCATCCCCGATCTGCTCACTGTCCGATTGGCCATGGCGCCAATGTACACCGCATTGGCTGTCAGCAATGCTCCTGAGGATTTGATCACCTTTCTGGAAGCCCGGCATGATTTGGATGATTCCCCCGCTGCATTTTCCAAATTTGACTGGTCGCTTCACCACCATTTGACAATCTTCAGCACTAATCCGGTCTTTATCATGATCCTCAACGGATTCAAGGACCTTTACCTGAACCTCGCTCCGCATTATTTCGAGATCCCGGATGCCCGCCAGCACTCACGCTTCTTTTATGAGGAATTAGCGAACGCCGCACTCACCCATGACACATTTCGCGCCCGATCACTCACCGAATCGATCATGCGCGACAGCCTTACTTTTTGGAAACAAACCAATCTCGCCTGATTAATTTTTTGGAGGATATCATGAAACGAATCCAGGGTTGGGGAAATATTACAACGGATTATCCTGTTCCGGAACCCGCGCAGCATTATCTGGAAAGTGTGGTTGGTAAACCATTCAAACTCCAAAATGCGTCCATTGAAAATTTACTAAAGAAGATCCCAGCATCACAATTACCCAGCCACTCCTTGATCACAACTGATCAGGAAGAGCGCCTCCGTCATGCCCGCGGCCAGTCACTCAATGACTGGATCGATATGTTTGACGGCCTGGTGAACTCTTTCCCGGATGGTGTTGCGTACCCGGAAAATGATGAAGATGTCCGTGAGTTGATCGCCCTTGCCCAAAAACACAAGATCAACCTCGTACCTTACGGTGGAGGTTCCAGCGTGGTTGGCCATCTCACCCCTCCCGATTCAGGACCGCCGACACTAAGTGTTGACCTTTCCAAAATGAACCGCCTGATCGACCTCAACGAAGAAAACCATGAAGCGACCTTTGAAGCGGGTGTCAGCGGGCCGGACCTTGAAGAACAGCTCCAATCCCATGGTTACCTGCTGGGCCATTTCCCCCAATCATGGGAATACTCAACCCTCGGCGGCTGGGTCGTGACCCATTCTGTAGGCCAGCAGTCCTATCATTACGGCCGGATCGAACCCTTATTTGTCACCGGTCACCTTGAGACACCTTCCGGCCCTTTGGACCTGACCCATGTCCCCAAGAGCGCAGCCGGTCCTGATCTGCGGCATATTGTCATGGGGTCAGAAGCCCGTTTGGGAATCCTGACCCAGGCTACCATGCGGATCAGGCGTCTTCCCGAACAGGAGCATTTCTATTCAGCGTTTTTCCCCAATTTTGAAATCGGTGCAGCCGCGGTCCGGGAAATCGCGCAAGCGGAACTTCCCCTTTCAATGCTGCGGTTGAGCGATCCACTCGAAACGGAAACGACCTTCCAGCTCTCCGGCGAAGAAAAACTGGTGGACATCGCCAAGAAAGGTCTGAACCTTTTTGGACAGGGTGAGCAGCGATCCATGCTGATTTACGGACTGACCGGTAACCGGGCGGAGAATGCCCTTGCCGACCGCCAACTGGCGCATTACATCCGCAAACATCAAGGCATGCTGGTTAAATTTTATCTCGGTGAAGCCTGGATGAAAAAACGCTTCCTCACACCTTACCTTCGCAATACCCTTTGGGATTTGGGTTATGCGCTGGATACGCTTGAAACCGCCCTACCCTGGGATAAACTCCAATCCGGAAGAGATGCAATCCTGAAATCAATCCGGACCGGCCTGGAGGATGAAAACGAAATCGTCCTGGTCTTCAGCCACATCTCGCATGTCTACACTAACGGTGGATCAATGTATGTGACCTACCTCTTCCGACGCGCCAAAGACCCCGAACAAACCCTGGCTCGATGGCGGAAATTGAAAGGTGCTGCCAGTGAGCAGATCGTCGCCCATGGCGGCACGATCACCCACCAGCACGGCGTTGGGCTGGATCACAAACCCTATCTGCCCACTGAAAAAGGTCCTCTCGGTATGGAAATCATCAAAGGCATCATTCGGGATGTTGATCCGGATCAGATCATGAACCGGGGCAAGCTGGTTGATCTCGAGTAACAGGACGGAGGGAAGGATGCTCGATCGAAAATGGCGTGAAAGTACCTGGTCTTCCCTGGACCAGTTATGGGATATCATTGTGATCGGCGGCGGTATTACCGGTGCCGGGATTTTCAATATGGCCGCGCAAAAAGGGTTGAAAGTCGTCCTGCTGGAAGGCCGCGATTTCGCCTTTGGCACTTCCAGCCGGTCAAGCAAACTGATCCACGGCGGTATCCGTTACCTTAAAAACAGACAATTCGATGTTGTCCGGGAATCGGTTACTGAACGGGAGCGGTTGATCCATGAATCGGACAGCCTGGTTGATCCACTTCCTTTCATCTTTCCTGATTATAAAGAAAACACCCACGAAACCCGGTTAATGCGTTTAGGCGTGATTGCCTATGACCTGATGGCACCTAAATGGCAGCATGCTTATCTTAGCGAAGATGCAGTTGAGGGATTCCTCCCGGCTTTGAACAAACACGACCTGATTGGCGGCATTCAATATTATGACTCCCGTCTGGATGATAGCCAATTGGTCCTGCGGGTGATCTCCGATGGGATCCGGTTCGGTGGTTTAGCAGTCAATTACGCCAAAGTCATCCAGCTCTGTAAATCAAAGTACGGACATGTAGAAGGCGTCCTCGTACAGGATGAAACCGGCACACAATCCCCAACCCAGATGGAGTTGCGCGGTAACGTGGTGATCAATGCGACCGGACCCTGGTCGGATGAACTCCGCAGGGAAGTCGACGGTCAGCCCAAACTGAGGCGGTTACGCGGCAGCCACATCATCTTTTCACATGAGAAGCTGCCGATCAATGCCGCTGTGACCATGCTTCACCCACGGGATAACCGGGCCTTATTCGCCATCCCCTGGGAAGGCCGGACCATGATCGGGACGACCGATCTTGACGACCATTCCACCGAAGATGAAACCCGTATCGACCAGTTGGAATTTGAATACCTGATGGAAGCCGCTCAATATGCTTTTCCTGGTTTCCCGGTTACGGATTCTGACCTGATTTCTTCATTTTCGGGGATCCGCCCGGTGATCAACACCAACGCCCCGACGCCCTCCAAAGAATCCCGAGCCCATCAAGTCTGGGAAGAAGACGGCCTGGTCACCGTTGCGGGCGGGAAGTTGACCATCTTCCGGATCATGGCCGCCGATGTCCTGAACTTCTGTCGTGAACGACTGCCGGATATCCCCAAATTCGAGCATGACGCACCTTGTTTTATTCACCCCGAGCCGCCTTCATCGAAAGCACTCGAAAACCCGGATTGGATGATGATGGCCGGCCGGCTGGGCAGGGATGTGAGTGATTTCTATGTTAGCGCCGATCCAAAGGATTTGCAAAATATTGATCCCATCCCACAGCTTTGGGCGGAATTGGCCTGGGCGGCGGAGAATGAAGCTGTGGTGCATCTGGATGACCTGCTTCTGCGCCGTGTCAGGCTTGGTTTGCTGATGCCGAACGGTGGGTTGGATGAGGAAGACCGGATCCGTGCTCTCACACAGCAGCGATTAGGCTGGACAAATGGCACCTGGCAGAACGAGGTCACACGCTACCGCAATCTTCTTAAAGAGTATTATCATCTGCCTCATTAATAATTATCCTTATTCACGCATTCCGTGATATAAAGAATCAACTCAAATATTCTATTTCGATTCGGGAGGGATGATGGCAGGAGAACAGATCCTGGCAATAGATAATGGTACCCAAAGCGTCAGGGCTTTGATCTTTGATCTGCGCGGTAACCTGATCGCTAAAAAACGTGTACCGATCGAACCGTATTTTTCCACTCAGCCCGGCTGGGCCGAACAGAATCCGGAAGTCTTTTGGCGGGGTGTCTGTGAAGCCTGTCAGGGACTTTGGCAAATGGAAGGAGTCCAGAAAGACGCTATTGTCGGGGTCGGTCTGACAACCCAACGCTCTACTGTTCTCAACCTGGATGCCAATCATGAACCGCTGCGACCTGCAATGGTCTGGCTCGATCAGCGTCGGACCGAAGACCTCGCACCGGTTGGCGGCATGTGGGGGTTACTGTTCAAAATCGCCGGTATGCAGGACACCGTGCATTACCTGCAGGCGGAAGCGGAAGCCAACTGGATCAAGACCTACCAGCCGGAAATCTGGAAGAAAACCGATAAGTACGTGTTCCTCTCCGGGTATCTGACCTACAAACTTGTTGGCAAGGTGATCGATTCGGTCGGCTGCCAGGTGGGTTACATGCCGTTCGATTATAAAAGCCAGGATTGGGCGAAACCTTCCGACTGGAAATGGGAAGCCGTCCAGGTGGAACGTGAGATGCTCCCCGAACTGGTCCCTCCCACAGGTTTATTGGGCCATATCACCAAAGCCGCTTCGGAAGCCACCGGTATCCCCGAGGGCCTGCCGTTGATTGCCACGGCGGCGGATAAAGCGACCGAAGTGATCGGCGCGGGCTGCCTTGACCCTCATATCGGCTGCCTAAGTTTTGGTACTACCGCAACAATAAATACCACTCATCAAAAATACATCGAAGTGATCCCCCTGATTCCACCCTATCCTTCAGCCGTCCCGGGCGCTTATTCCCTTGAAGTGCAGATCTACCGCGGGTTCTGGATGGTGAGCTGGTTCAAAGAAGAATTCGGCCAGGTAGAGAAAAAGAAAGCGGAAGAGTTGGGCGTCGAAGCGGAAACCTTCTTTGATGAACTGCTGCAATCAGTCCCCCCTGGTGCCGAAGGTCTGATCCTGCAGCCTTACTGGTCTCCCGGTTTGAAAATTCCCGGTCCGGAAGCCAAGGGGGCGGTGATCGGATTCGGTGACGTTCACAGCCGGGCGCACTTTTACCGTGCGATCATTGAAGGCCTGGCATATGCCCTAAGGGAAGGCGCAGAGCGCACTGAAAAACGCTCGCATATCCCGATAACGGCTTTGCGGGTGGCAGGCGGCGGCAGTCAAAGCCCGGGTGTGATGCAGACCACAGCCGACATTTTTGGATTGCCGGTCTCCAAACCGCATGTCTATGAAGCCTCAGGCCTGGGCGCGGCGATCGATGTTGCCGTCGGGCTGGGTTTGCAGCCAGACTTTGAGACTGCCGTCGAAGAGATGACTCACCTTGGTGAGACTTTTGATCCGGATCCCGCCCGGCACCGGCTTTATACAGCCCTTTATGAACGGGTCTACAGGCGAATGTACAAGCGCTTGAAGCCACTCTACCACGAGATCGGAGAGATCATCGGCTAGTTCAAT